>LNBW01000019.1 GCA_001567255.1 Bacteroidetes bacterium OLB9
TGATATTTTTTGAAAATATCGCTGCTAAACCTCAAAGAGATGGGGGCTACTCAAAAAAAAAGCAATCAATGAAACTGATCAATGAAAAACGGATTAGTATGCTTAAGACCCTAGAAAATGGTGAGCATAAAAATGATGAATACACACACCAGATCTTTGTAGAATTAAGCAAAAACTTCATCACCCCATTTGACCGAGAAGATGTACATTCTCTGGCTACTTCGCTCGATGACATTGCTGACTACATATACAATTCATCTAGAAAAATCCTACATTACAACATTGTGGAGATGGATGATTATATGAAGGATATGGCTGAAACGAATCACAAAGCAATTAAAGCACTTGCAAATGCGGTAACAAAATTGCGAAATATGAAAAATGTGAGCCTCATCAAGCAAGAATGTGTAGCCATAAATAGTCTTGAAAACGCAGCAGATGAAACCCTAGACAATGCTATTATCCATTTATTTTCAGATATGAGCCAAAATCCAATACAAGTTATCAAGCTCAAAGATATATACGAAGATCTGGAAGTGATTTCAGATAAGTGTGAAGATGCAGCAGACATCATTGAAACCATACTGATTAAATATGCGTAATTGCAAGGAATCAAAATATTCAATTAAGGCATGACATTACTGATAACCATCATTGTACTAGCGCTTATTTTTGATTATATCAATGGTTTTCACGATGCAGCCAATTCTATTGCTACAGTTGTTTCTACCAAGGCATTAACACCGATTCAGGCCGTCGCTTGGGCTGCATTTTTCAATTTTTCAGCTTACTTTATTTTCAAAGATCATGGCGTCGCTAATACAATAGCCAAAACAGTCAATGAAGGTACAAATGCGGCAGGAGTACATTATATTACCTTGACAGTGATACTGGCAGGTGTATTGGCTGCTATCTTATGGAATCTATTGACATGGTGGTTTGGCATTCCATCCTCTTCGTCTCACACCTTGATCGGTGGATTTGCAGGTGCCGCTATTGCTCATACCGGCTTTGAATCTATCAATACAATTAAAATATTAGAGATAGCAAGTTTTATTGTTTTGGCACCTGCCATAGGTATGTTTGTTGCCTTTTTAATTTCGTTATGGTTTCTACATTCCTTTAAGAAAAACGTGTATCCTAAACTACTTTCTGTAGGAGTAATCATTGCACTCCTAGTCTTTATGAAGTATGCACTGGTCACTGATCCGGAAAAGTTGAGAGGTGGATATAGCAGCTATTTAGCAAATGTAGTTTTTGACGGTCATAATTTCAAGCTCATAATTGTTGCTTTTGTGGTGTTTGCCATGGCTTTATTTACCTTATTTTTAAACTCCCTCTACTTTTTACAAGCGGAGCGATGGTTTAAGCGAATGCAACTACTTTCTACAGCAGTACTTAGTATAGGTCACGGTGGTAATGACGCACAAAAAGTCATGGGTATCATTATGGCAGCCATGGTGGCATACGATCCAAGAATTTATACACTGGACCACATGTTATGGTGGATTCCCATTGCTTGTTATACTGCAATAGCCCTAGGTACACTGAGCGGTGGCTGGAAGATTATCAAAACGATGGGTACTCGTATCACTAAAATCACACCATTTGAAGGTGTTGCTGCTGATACAGCCAGTGCTATAACTTTGTTCCTCACTGAATATTTAAAAATACCGGTCTCTACAACTCATACCATCACTGGTTCCATTATTGGTGTTGGTGCAACCAAAAGACTTTCTGCTGTTCGTTGGGGAGTTACCATAAATTTATTATGGGCATGGATACTAACCATTCCGGTTAGTGCATTAATTGCAATGGTATTTTACCTCTGTTTATCATTGTTTGGTCTAGAATAAATAAATTTTACCACAACCATATTAATCTATACCTAGTTTCAAATAAAAATACTACATCATTTTTTTATTAAAATATTTTGTAAAGTAATAAATTCAACTTATCTTTGCAGTCCATTGCAAAAAGCACTATGTTTTAGCAGTGTCTATATCGCGGGATGGAGCAGTTGGTAGCTCGTCGGGCTCATAACCCGAAGGTCGTAGGTTCGAGTCCTGCTCCCGCTACAAAGCAAGCTTGTCAGAGTAAAATCAGACAAGCTTTTTTTATTTTGGATAGTACTTGAAAAGATTTTATTGAAATTTTTCAACAAAAAGTTGGTTCCACAAGAAAAAAAAACTATAACTTTATACACAATTAGCGTATCAAATTAAATATTAATCAAACTACATTGTTAGAATGGCATCCATTATAGAAGCCCCAAGTGTTACCATCGAACCAATACTGCTGAAAATGTTGGAGTCATTTGAAGCTGATGCTGGTCAAGTTGTCATACATGGAATATGTAGCGGAGGATTTTCTGGTACTTACATCAGAATATGGCCAACAACCTATCTTTTTGATCACAATTCTGCCCATAAAAGCGAACTAGTTCACTTTGAGAGAATCAGTGTTTATCCCAAATGGACTCCTATTCCTCCTTTTGAGAACTATGGATTCTCCTTAATATTTTCAGGTCTTCCTGATTCTTGTACAATTTTTGATCTCATAGAAATTATCCCTGAATCAGGAGGTTTTCATATCCCATTCATCACTCGAAATAATCTAGACGTGTACTATTTGGACTTTAATTAATAGTGTCTTTTTTTTACCCAAATTATGCGTTAGAAAATGACTCCATGAAAATCCTACTTCATATCTAATTCGGTACTTGTTTTTCTGGCCTCCACATAGTAAAACTGTGCCTACGGAATAAAAACTCCAAGTCTCATAGCTATTTTGTATCCTCTCCCATCGTTACCCAAGTCTAATGAGAAATATGGGTTCAACCGGAAAGGGCCAATGCAGCAAAGTGACTAGCACACCCACCTATGACGAAGACATGCCACACTGCATGGAAGAAGTATTTTCTGTCAAAAATGAAAAATAATACGCCTACTGTGTAAGATAATCCTCCTGCAATGATGAGATAAATGACGGTAACAGGCATTGTTGCTGTAATCTGGTGAAATACTAATGTCACCATCCAACCCAGAACAAGGTAAAAGCTTAAGGATATCCATTCAAATCTAGTACCAAAAAACAGTTTAAAACCAATGCCAGCCAAAGCAATCAACCAGTGAACAAGTAGAAAATTACGTCCAAAGGGTGTATTGAAATACAACATAATGAAAGCGGTGTAGGAAACTGCGATTAGGATAAATATTGAAATGTGATCCATCAATTGCCAAAACCCTTTTGCATGAGTACCAGTGACATAGTGATATATCACTGAGCAGGAAAACATCCATAGCAAGCCAGTACAAAATACAACAAAAGCCAAAGTTTGAATGGCGTTAGACGCACTCAGGATGAGTAAAGGGGAAAACACAAAAGTGAGCAACCACCCTGTAGCATGTGTTATCACATTGGCCTTCTCGTCACCCGACAACTTAATAAAATTCTGCTTTAATCTATTTGTCACAATCCCAGTTGCTTTCGATAATTTGGATCAATTTTACCAAAGCCCAGTTCTATTGACTTTTGCAGATCTGCTTTGGCCTCATTCATATGTTTCAGGAAATGATGAGTCTGAGAGCGTTGATAATAGATTAGACCAGGGTTACTATTCTTTCGTATAAGTGCTTCATTAAATGCAGCGATAGCTCCTCATGACGACCTAATTTATTCAAAACATTGCCTTTTTCATACCATAGATCACCATTGCCCGGATTGAGCTCAAGATAGGATTTTATATCATTGAGTGCGAGATCCAGCTTTCCTATTTGTTGGTACATGATAGATCGATTAAGGTAACCTACTGCATGATCCGGCTTGAGTTCCAGTCCACGTGTCATGTCGGCGAGTGCCTTATCCAATTCACCTAAGCGAGCATAAGTAGCACCACGATTTACAAAAAACTCTCCATCATCTGACTTGTACTCAATGGCTTTATTGTAATCTGCCAGTGCAAGCAAGAGCGTATCTCTGTCTTTTGCCACATCAAAATAGAGTCTGGCGCGGCTGTTATATGTTTGTGGCTGTTGATCTTTAAGCTTCAGTGCTGCAGCATAATCTGCCAGTGCTGCTTTGTACATTTTTTGATCTCTATAATAATTAGCTCTATTGCCATACGGCAATGTGGTGTTTTGATAATATTTTAATACATGTGACCAAAGCGTGCCACTATTTTGCCATACTTTACATTGCTGAAAGGTCATCACGGCATACATCAACAAAAATGCACCAACTATAACTGCCATTATAGTCGTCTTCTGCGGCTTCTTAGCCCAGAGGTCATCTAAGTAATAAGCAGGTATGAAAAACAACCCAAAATAGGCAATATAAGTAAAACGATCTGCTAAAAATCCCTGACCTGCTCCTAATATCTGCAACAAGAAGATGATATTTAAGATAAAAAACATCATGCCGAAAAAGACTGGCTTCTTATCCTTTTTGTAGGCCCACCACAATAAGCCTAGCACCAGTGCTACCACAACAATAGATGTGTAAAAATACCATGGAAACTCATGAGGATAAGGATATAATGGTGACATTCTGAATGGAATTATAGCTTTAATGATATAAATCCCAAAACTATATGCACCTAAAAAGAGGCGTTGGATAAAGTTAAAATGGGTTTGATCATCGACTGTTGCCAGTGACCCGTAAGAATGTAAAAACTTGATTCCTAATATACCAAACAATAATGAAAGCGCAAAAAAAGGTAATTTTCTAATCGTTGCGTTTACCAATTCTTTCCAATACATCTGCTTGTCTAAGTAATAATCGACCGCAAGCATACTCAGTGGCAATGAAACAGCTTGAATCTTGGAGAATAACGACAAGACAAAAAGTAACGTCATCCACAGCCATCTTATCTTTTTATGATCGCTTTTATATTTAATATATTGTAACAAGGCACCTAAATAAAACACGCCGAAAAGCACGTCTTTTCGCTCAGTCACCCAGGCAACAGACTCTACCCGCATAGGATGAATACCAAATAGCAAGGCAGCCAAGAGCGCTCCTCGCCACCCTACTCCAAGAAAAATCACAATTCGATAAATCAAAAAAACAGCTATCAGATGCAATAATAAATTATCCAAATGCCAATTGAATGGCTGATCAAAGCCAAACCAAACCTTTTCGATAGCAAAGGTCCATATACTCAACGGATTATAGTTGCCGATAACCCCTGATGAGAATATCTCTTTTGTCGTAGCCCAAAAATTGTCACTGGTTACATTTTGAATTAATGGATTTTCATAAAAATTTTTATCATCATCCCAGTTGACAAACTCATTATTGAGTGATGGAAGAAAACACAAGCAGGTTACGGCTATCGCTATCAAGGCTGGTTTCCAAGAGCGTTGCGTATTATTTACAGTTTGATCCAGCTTTTCTACTTTGCGTTGATGGTGTGAAGGATCTGTTTGCTTTTTACCTTTTTTTGACATGGTCTGTTAAGTTATCGTCTGATTGAAAGACAAAGTTAAGCAATGAAATGATTTTATAGTTATATATATTATGATTTTTTATATCTATAATACAAAGTTTAACGCATCAGGTCGAACAACAAACCATTTTGTTGTCATTCAAAATCCATTTCAGCACTCAGAACCGATTGAAATAGTCGATGATGACTCTTTGCAAATTAAAAATGGGAATTATTATCTACTTTTTACGGTGATGAACGGAGGTTTTTGCTGAAGGTTTATCTGTTTTCTTTTTCATGCCACTTCGTCGAGTCGTAGGTTTTTTTAATGTTTTGAGCAATACTTTCGGAGTAGGCTTTATTTTATGTTTCGGTACAAGATCAGCAGCATCAAGATGAAGTAAGCGCATCAACGCTTCTTTACTAACGGAGATATATTCGCCCGGTTGCATTTTATTTAACTTTACATCTTCTATCTGCACACGTATCAGTCGAAGTACAGGAAAACCTACACCGGCAAACATCCTACGCACCTGTCGGTTTTTGCCTTCGGTCAATTCAATCAGTGCCCATGAAGTAGGTATTTCTTTACGAAATCGCACAGGAGGATTTCTATCAGGCAACACAGGTGGCTTAAATAGTTTTCTTACTTCACATGGCTGAGTGTGGTAAATACCATTATTGAGTTTGATATCAACACCTGTAGCTACCTGACGGATAGCTTTGTCAGTAATGTCATCATCTAGTTGCACTATGTAAGTACGTTTATGTCTTCGCGATGGATGCAGCAGTACCTCGTTGAGCTTTTTATCATTCGTGAGGATGAGTAAGCCTTCAGAGTCTTTGTCTAGCCTACCTACTGGATAAACATCCTTCTCTACCTTAAGAAAGTCAGCAAGAGTGATATGCTCAGGATGCTCCTTAGAGAACTGATTGAGAACGTTGTAAGGTTTATAGAATATATAATATGAATATTTTGTAGCGATGATGCTATGGATTTAGTAATTAAACATTAAAGCGGAAATGCATGATATCTCCATCTTGTACAACATATTCCTTACCTTCCACTCCCATTTTACCTGCATCTTTGACAGCACTTTCTGAGCCATATTTGACAAAGTCGTCGTATTTGATAACTTCTGCACGGATAAAACCTTTTTCAAAGTCTGTGTGAATAACGCCAGCTGCCTGTGGTGCTTTCCAGCCCTTTTTGATGGTCCATGCTCGTACTTCTTTCACTCCAGCTGTAAAATAAGTAGAAAGATTAAGCAATTTATAAGCTGCGCGGATGATTCGATTCACTCCCGGTTCTGACAATCCCATAGATTCAATAAATTCCATCCTTTCTTCCTTGCTGTCCAACTCAGCTATTTCGGCTTCAATACCAGCACATATCAATAGTACCTCAGCTGCTTCATTTTTGACTGCTTCTTTAAATCTCTGAGTGTGAGCATTACCACTGATGACCGCACTTTCATCAACATTGCAGACATAGAGTATTGGCTTTGCAGTTAGTAAACTAATATCCTTATATAGTTCTTCGTAGGCCTCGTCCACCTCAAAACTTCTCGCAGGCTTCTCGGATTCCAGATGTTTTAACAATTGTTCTGCCCATTCCACATTAGCCTGATCGTCTTTAGCACCAGACTTAGCTTGTTTTTTGAGCTTGTCTATCCGCTTTTCCATTGTATCAATGTCCTTAAAGATCAATTCGAGATCTATAATTTCTTTGTCTCGCACAGGATCAACACTACCGTCCACATGAATGACATTATCATCATCAAAGCAACGCACTACATGAATGATAGCATCCACTTCTCGTATATTGGCAAGAAATTGATTGCCTAAACCTTCGCCTTTGCTGGCTCCTTTGATCAATCCGGCAATATCCAAAATCTCCACACTCGTCGGCAAGACCTTTTGTGGATGCACTAATGATTCTAACATATCTAACCTTTCATCAGGCACGACAATTACTCCTAGATTAGGTTCCTTAGTAGCAAATGGATAATTAGCAGCAAGTGCTTTGGCTGATGTCAATGCATTGAAAAGAGTAGATTTTCCTACGTTAGGCAGTCCAACGATACCACACTGAAGACCCATATATGATTATTTTTATATATTTGTTTAAAAAGCGGCGCAAAGGTAGTAAAATTCATTGGCTTAAGCTAATCTACTCATCTTGTAACAAAAATTTAAAATATTATGATAGGCTCATAGCCGAATCATTACTCAATATGCAATCATTATCAATGATTTGAATCTGCACCATAGGCCATTTTGCAAGGGATTAAACGCATGATTCCCTCGTCAAAATTTTTAATAAAAATATTTTCAACCAACATTATCATTAAAAAAATAAAAAATTCTCCTAAGTTTGGCAATTCAAATCTAGGAACAGCAGTTGACAGATATATGGCAAAAACGGATTACAATAAGCTCACCAAAGATCAGTTGATCCAAATCATCGAAAAATTAGAACATCGCAAAAGAGATGGTCTAGTCTGGGATGAAGAAAGCGAAACGGAGCAGGTAGTCCTGGACTGTAGGCATAAATTTCCTGTACTGACTGAAGATAAAAAGCGCGGATTCTCAACTGATTCGAAGCAGCCGACACATATTCTTATTGAGGGCGATAATTATCACGCCTTGTCCGTACTCAACTTTACCCATCATAATAAAATTGATCTCATCTATATCGATCCACCGTATAATACAGGAAAAACTGAAGATTTTCTCTACAATGACAAATACGTAGATATCAACGATGGATATCGCCATAGCAAGTGGTTATCATTTATGAATCGCAGATTAGAACTGGCTAGAGACTTGTTAAGTGAAGCAGGAGTGATTTTCATTGCTATTGATGACAATGAAATTGCGCAATTAAAACTCTTGTGTAATAAAATATTCGGTGAAGAAAATTTCGTCGCCCAATTTATCCGCAAAAATAAAGCCGGTGCCGGGCATGACAGTGGTCAGATAGCCATTGAATTTGATTATATGCTGTGCTTTGCCAAAAACAAATCCGCAGTGATCTTTGAAAAAGAAAGGCTTGACGTCGAACATGATAAAAAGTATAAACTTGAAGACGAATTTGTAGATTTCAGAGGGAAATATTATCTAAGAGATCTAGATTATAAAGGCTCATACAGCGAATCAGGTGACTACCCTATCACCACACCGGACAACACCCAGATTTATGCGGGTGGTAAATTTGGCAAGCCTAATACCTGGAGATGGAGCCACGCAAAACTCCAGTGGGGCATTGACAATAATTTCATCGTATTTAAAAAAGTCAATGACCGATGGAAAGTGTACATTAAGCAGTACCAATATGTGGACAATCAGAATAGGCTCAGAGTACGAAAGTTGCCCCATCGGGCACTCATACAATTTTTAAATTCGGAAGGTAGTCTTGAATTAAGCAATATTGTGCCAAATAGTATTTTTAAATTTCCAAAACCAACAAGCGTCGTAGAGTTTTGCATCCGGTTGATGCCACAAAAGGATATCACGGTACTTGACTTCTTTGCCGGATCGGGTACAACAGGCCATGCAGTGCTCAAAGTCAATGCAAAAGATGGTGGTCATCGTAGGTTTATACTTTGTACCAATAACGAAAACAATATCTGTGAAGAAGTAACCTACAAGCGGATTTACAGCGCAGTGTATGGTTATACAAACTTGAAAGGAAAGTGGATAGAAGGTCTGACAGGAAACTTAAAATACTTCAGAACAACTTTTATTGAAGACACCAAAGATAAGGTTGCCCTTGCCAATGATTTTGGCAACAAATCCGTCGATTTACTTTGTATTAAAGAGGGCATTTTCCAGTCTATTGAAACGAATCAAAATTACTCCATATTTCAAGAAGGTCAACGTACCATGGCCGTCCTCCACCACCTTTCTGATGGAGCGTTGCAACAATTAAAACACAAGATGGGCACCTTTGAAGGTGAAAAAATACTATATTATCTATCCGCAGACAACCATCCCACGGAAAAGAAAAAATTTATAGACTGGAAAAACATCCGAATCGATCCAATTCCAAAGGTCATTTTGGACGTTTACAAAAAATTATTAAAAAAATGAGCCTACTGACAGTTCGAGACATCATCAGGATACCTCTGACCGAGGACGAAATCAAAGCCGTGATGGTCAAAGTCTCGGACAAACTAGTTATTGCTCAACTCGACAATTTAAGGCATCGACATGTAAATGTACAATTTGACAGCCTTTTGCGTGGATATCTTGGAGAATATTGCATCACCAAATGGCTTAGGAGTCATAATATACATTTTGAAAAAACGAATATGCTTCCTGAAGATGAAGTGATTGATATTGATTTTCTATACAAAGGCAAAAACATCGAACTCAAGACCTCTCTCGTCCCTGACCACGATGCTACTCTCGAAAATGTCATCAAAAAAAGGGACATTAAACTCATCAGACGTGGCAACAGTGAAATAGAAGAGTTACGGGGAGATATTCACCTCCAAATCTATTACGACCACAAACGCGAATCTAAGGACAGATGGCTTAAAGCTCAGCAGATTGACATCAACAGTCGAAATTTTGATTATCTCTACGATGCATTCCTAGCTAGAGCTTACAAAGAAAAGACCTATTTTGTAGCTTGGATTGACAAGCCGTCACTAGTGGAAAATGTCCATCGGCTACCTTATGGAAGGCGGTTTTGGTCATTTCCAGAGTCACAAAGGTGTTTCTGGAATTGCAAAATCAAAGAAGCGCGCAAGCCTACAGAGTTAATATCTTATCTCAAGGCATTTTAAGGACTATATATCCCAATTAGCTGAATATCAGATGTCAATTATTCAAAAAACCGGCCATTGATCATTACCTTATCAATCAGATTTTCGCCAAAGCTATATGGTATATAGGCAATAGAAGGAATCCGTTGGGTAATAATGAGATTAGCTCGCTTACCTGGCGTGATACTTCCCACTTCATCTTCCAGTTCAATAGCATAAGCCCCATTAAGCGTAGCTGCATTGATGGCTTCTTCTGGAAGCATCTTCATCTGGATACAACTCATAGAAACAACTACATTCATATTGCCAGAAGGAGAAGATCCCGGATTATAATCACTTGCCAGGACTAATGCAGCATTATTCTCAATGAGTTGTCTAGCAGGAGGAAATCCCATCCGCAAAAAATAAGCAGCTGTCGGCAGCAATGTCGCCATAGGAGCATCAGCTCGAGATAAAATTTCTACTTCTACATCCGACATGGTCTCCAGGTGATCGACTGATACTGCTCCCACATTATATCCTGCTTGCACACCACCCGATACATTGAGTTGATTAGCGTGAATCTTAGCTTTCAGCCCATGTTTTATTCCTGCGTTACAGATTTCTTCTGTCTCTGACTGGCTAAAGAACCCTTGCTCACAAAACACATCAATATAGTCTGCGAGGTTTTCAGCACTAACCAAAGGCAACATCTCGTCTATGACCATATCTATATATTTGCGTCGATTATCTTTATACTCCATAGGTATGGCATGAGCTCCTAAAAAAGTGGCTTTAATCGGAATAGGAGACCACTCTTTTAGTCGTCTAATCACACGCAGCATTTTCAACTCTGCATCTATCCTGAGCCCATAACCGCTTTTAACTTCCAATGCTCCTGTACCTAGTCGGATTAAATTAATAATGCGTTGCTTTGCCAATTCAAAAAGGACTTCTTCATCCGTTGCTGCTAATTTTCGAGCAGAATTGAGGATACCACCACCTTTTGCTGCAATCTCTGCATAGGATAATCCTCTGATCTTATCTACAAACTCAGACTCACGTGGAGCTGCAAAAACAATATGAGTATGACTATCGCACCATGTCGGCAATACCGTTCCTCCATTAGCATCGTAAACTTCTTCATGACCAACAATGTGCAAGGTTGACATACTGCCCCATGAGTCGATTTCCCCATCCTTGATACGAAGCCAGGTATCTTCTACAACGGGGAGAACCGCTAGATCGGCACCCCTGAGTTTATGAAAAGTATCACGGACATTGACCAGGAATTTGATGTTAGTAATCAGCATGGCAACAGATTTTAGATTATGGCAAAGATAGGAAAAATGCCATGAAATGATGTTACAACCTAGACACTAAACCTGATAAGTATTTTGGGAGCACATAAAAAAGGGAGAATATCGCTGACATTCTCCCTTTGAGTTATAAGTTTAAATTTACTGATTTTTAAATTTCTTGACGGCTTCAGTGAGTCGAGGGACGACTTCAAAAAGATCACCTACAACACCATAGTCTGCTGCTTTAAAGAAAGGTGCCTCCGGATCTTTATTGATAACCACAATCGTCTTGCTGTTATTAACACCTGCCAGATGCTGTATGGCACCTGAAATACCGATTGCAATATAAAGATTAGGTCTGATAGCAATACCTGTCTGTCCTACGTGTTCTGAGTGAGGCCGCCAGTCTGCATCTGACACAGGTCTTGAACAAGCTGTAGCCGCTCCTAATGCAGCTGCTAAATCTTCAATAATACCCCAATTTTCAGGGCCTTTCATACCACGACCTGCTGATACAACGAGTTCGGCTTCAGGTAGTGGTACACTTCCTGATACCACTTTCTTTTCAATGACTTGCAATTTAGTTGCCGGTAATGAGACGGATTTATTATCAGGAGTGACTGCACTGCCACTTGCATCTACAGAGATGCTATTTCCCATAACAGAGACAACCTTATTGGGCGTATTGATGCTGACTGTCGCTACTGCTTTTCCGGAATATACAGATCTTGTCACTTTAAATCCATCCGAAACATCCGGGAGTGCATTGACTCCACTGGCCAATCCGGCATCCATTCTTACAGCTATCCTTCCAGCTAATGCTTTGCCACTGGAAGAATGTGTCAATATAACGACGTTAGCATTGACTTCCTTAGCAGTGTCTGCAATTATCCGGCTCAAAGCTTGTGAATCAAACCCAATATTATCATTACTATTGACATGAATAACTTGAGATACACCATATTTTCCTAGGTCTCCAGCTTGATCAGCTTTGCCGATGACTAAGGCTATGGCATCGGTATTCATAGTAGCTGCCAATTTTGAAGCATAACTAGCTACTTCAAATCCTGTCTTTTTAAAATGTCCATCCGGACTTTCAACATATACTAATACTGACATTTTATCTTCATTTTAATGATTCAATTAAATAACTCTTGCTTCTTCATGGAGCAATCTCACTAATTCATCCATATTTTCAGGATCAACGAGTTTTACACCTGATTTTGCAGGAGGAAGTTGATATTTAACAGTACTCACCTTTGGGTCCTGGAGTATCGCCGGAACGACGGTAAGTGGTTTTGACTTGGCCATCATGATTCCTTTCATATTAGGAATACGTTGCTGAGCTAGCCCGGGAGCAGCAGAAATTACAGCTGGTCCTTCCACCTTGCATACTTCTACACCACCCTCTATTTCTCTTGTTATTGTGGATGAATTGCCATCGCTTTCCATCTGAATCGCATAAGATATAAATGGCAGATCAAGCAGCTCTGCTACCATTGCACCTACCTCAGAACCATTGTAATCGATCGTTTCTTTACCAAGGAAAATCATATCGTAATGCTTAGATTTCGCATATTCTGCAATATTAGCTGCGACGGTGTAAGAATCTGTCGCATCAGTATCTATGCGGACAGCACCTGCACCACCTACAGCCAGAGCCTTACGGATGATGATGTCATTAGATGACGGGCCTACGTTTAATACTGTAACGGATCCACCCAACTGCTCTGTCAGTTCAATCGCCCTTACCAATGCGTACCACTCGTCATAAGGGTTCATTATAAAGTTGACACCATCTGTATTATATTCCGTATCATTATTTTTAAATGATATCTTTGCCGTGGTATCAGGAGTCTTACTTATACATACTAAAATATCCATTTGACAAAATATATTTTTAAAATTTCTAACAATATGTATTAAAGGTTGTTTAGTTAAAACGCGTTAATAATGTATCGGCAAATGTTTTTTGCTGGGATACGCCACAAAGTTAAGCGATTTATATTAAAATATTAAACTCTGAGTTAAATAAATGAATACAGACAGGCTAAATACGCTGCTATCTATGTATAATGAAGATCCTGAGGATAGTTTTGTACGTTTTGCACTGGCCAAAGAGTATGAAAAACTAGGTGATATCAATAAGGCTTTGCAGCATTACGTGGAGTTAAAGTCAGTAGATCCGGACTATGTAGGCTTGTACTATCACCTTGCCAAGGTATATGAAGAGATGGAGGAATATGAAAAAGCATTGCAAATCTATGAGGAAGGAATCAAAGTAGCGGCACGCCAAAAGGATTTTCACGCAGTTTCGGAGTTGAATAATGCAAAAGTCAACCTAGAACTCGAAATGTAATATTATTGTCAAAAAAATAATCAATACAGATCTTAGGCGAAAAGCTGGAGTTTGATGTAAATAATATTATGTCATCTCATTCATTAGGTAGTTAAAAAACCATCCTATTAGCTATATAATGTAATTTGAATATGCATGCTTTGTGAGTCCATATAACCTGTTGAACATCAGAGGAATGATTTCAATTAAGGTATGCAAAAGTAAAATTGGTAAAATTTTTCTTTGATTTTGGTTTGCTGCATTAAATAATTTTATACTTTTGTCACACATTTTGAAAAACGGAGGTTGTAGCTCAGTTGGTTAGAGCATCGGATTGTGGTTCCGAGGGCCGTGGGTTCAAGTCCCATCTACCTCCCAAATTAAAAAAAGGCATCTTCTTATTGGGGATGCCTTTTTTAGTTATATCCTTAAAATTGATACATTTTAATACCGAAAAATGGACAAGGAGCTGATCAGCAATAGGCGTAACATGGTGTTCATCTTAGGCTATTTCCTACGAATACTCGGTATGGAATTAAGCTTTTTTTCCAATGTTTACGTATATAACGAGCCACAGTTAAAATCATCTGTAACATACATTTGACATTTTAAATATTCGCTCAGCATGAGTAATGCTACAAACTAAGCAATAATACAATAAAATGGGACCAATGAAAATTGGACAATTAGCTAAGTTTAACACACCATTACCACACGAAAACCTAGACCAACTTAATGTTGTTATAGAAGTACAGAAGCATGTTAAAATAACATCAAGAGCTAACAATAAAGCTTTGAATAAGTATCTTTCCATATCACCAATAAATTTTGTTTTGTCGGGCGACCAAAATTTTATCGATAGTGAAATGCCTTTGGGTATTGACCATCTAACTATTATTGATAAAGGAGACTATTCAAAAACAAATGGAAAGATTGAAAACCTAAATAAGCAAAAAATTAACTTTAAACAAAATAAAAATATACAAGAAGTTATAACAAGTATATGTTTGACAACTGAAAATGTTTGCTGCATAGGACGTGGGGAACTTCTTTTTGTATTGTAAATTAAAAAATAGGTTTATGTTAGCGAGAATAGAAAGCAAAGAAAATTTTATTTGTAGTTACTGCTTTAGAATTCAGAATAGGTTTAAAAAAATTGAAGTTAGCAAATTTAGTTTTTTATATTATATACTTATTCTAATTTTGGGGCTATCTGATTTTGAATATTCATTGAACTTTACTAAAAAATAATTTGTAGATCAAATATGAATAAATTCAACTTTATAGATTTATTTGCTGGTGCTGGCGGACTTTCAGAAGGATTCATCCGTGCTGGATTCACTCCAATTGCTCATGTGGAAATGAACAAAGATGCTTGTGATACTTTAAGAACAAGAGCAGCTTATCCTGTTTTTTTTTAGAATTAGAAATTTCAATTAAAACATGCTTAATTATTATTACTCAGATAAAATATCGGACTTCCTTCAAAAATTGCCAGAAACAGTTATTGGAGAAATTTCAGTTAATGGGAGATTAGGACATATAAATACAGAATTGTATGCTTGGGAATTTCAAATAACACTTCTGAATGAAATCTTACAAAAACACGAAGGACATTTGTTCTTTGAGTTTTCAATTCCAAGAATGGGCAAAAGGGTTGATTGCTTACTCATTATCAAAAACATAGTATTTGTTATTGAATTTAAGGTTGGCGAGAAAGAATTTATAAATCAAAATATAGAACAGGTTTGGGATTATGCTTTGGATTTAAAAAACTTTCACAAGCCAAGTCATAATCTTTTGCTCGTTCCAATTTTAGTGGCAACACACGCTAAAACAAGTCAGATAGAAATTATATCGTCAAGTCATAACGACAATTTAGTAAATCCATTAAAAACAAATGCAGAGAATTTAGAAAATACAATTGACCAAGTTATTTCCTTTTTTCAGGAGGGCGAGTATATAAATAGTAGAAATTATGTTGAAGGAAGTTATTCTCCAACACCAACTATTATTGAAGCCGCAATTAGCTTGTATAATAATCACAATGTTGAAGAAATTACAAGGAGTGATGCGGATGCAACCAATCTGAAAATTACAACAAAATACATTTCTGAAACTATTGATTACGCCAAAAACAACAATAAGAAAATTATTTGTTTTGTCACAGGCGTTCCCGGTGCTGGCAAAACGCTTGTAGGATTAAAAGTTGCAACTGAACATCTTGATAAAGAAAAAGGCAACACAAGTGTTTTCTTATCGGGAAATAAACCATTGGTAGATATTTTACAGGAAGCACTTGCAAGAGACAAAATTGTACAGGAAAAAACCAAAGGAAATAAACTAACAAAAAAGCAGGCAAGAGAAAGTGTAAAAGCATTTATTCAAATTATACACCATTATCGTGATGAATATTTGAGAGACTCCAAAGCACCTTATGACCACGTTGCAATTTTTGATGAAGCTCAGCGAGCTTGGACAAAAGAACAGACTGTTAAGTTTATGCATCAGAAAAAGGGAATTGCAAACTTTCAGTATTCCGAACCTGAATTTTTAATTTCCTGTTTAAACAGACATCAGGATTGGGCAGTTGTAGTTTGTTTAGTTGGTGGTGGACAAGAAATAAATACGGGTGAAGCAGGAATTTCTGAATGGTTAGCTGCAATTAAAAATCAATTTTCAGATTGGGAAACAAGAATTTCACCCAACTTGTTTGATACAGAGTATGCTGCACAAGCAGCTATTAAAGATTTAAAACAAAATAGTGATGTTGTTTTTAATGACAACCTTCATTTGGCAGTTTCAATGCGTTCTTTTAGAGCTGAATCTCTATCGAAATTGATTAAAGAAATTTTGGATATTGATGACAATGCAAAAAATACGCTAAACCAATTACAGGATAAATATCCAATTGTATTAACCAGAAACATTGAAAAAGCGAAGAAATGGCTTAAAGAAAAAGCAAGAGGCAGTGAAAGATACGGCATTGTTGTTTCTTCGCAAGCATATCGTTTAAAGCCGTTAGCCATTGATGTAAAAACACAAATCAATCACGTTAATTGGTTTTTGGACGGTAAAGATGATATTCGTTCATCGTACTTTCTGGAAGATGTTGCTACTGAATTTCAGGTACAAGGATTAGAGTTAGATTGGGCTTGCATAACGTGGGACGGTGATTTGCGATTTACAAAAGACGGTTGGAAAACATTTTCTTTTGTTGGAAACAGGTGGCAAAACATCCACAAGGAAGTAAGAAGAAAATACCTGATTAACGCATACAGAGTTTTGCTCACAAGAGCAAGACAAGGAATGGTAATTGTTATACCAGAAGGAAGTAAAGAAGACCATACAAGACAACCAGAGTTTTATGATTCTACTTTTAATTATTTAAAGGATATTGGATTTAAAACAATTTAAAAATGAAGCCGAATTATTGGACAAAAGACGAAACACGCCAGGAAATTATTACTAAAACTAAAATTCCAAGTAAAGCAAATTTCAATCTGTTTGCAACTTATTTCAATTTGATGGACAAAAAGGGCTTGTCGTTTCAGTTGAATATAAATTCGGAAATTGAAAATGATAAACTATTCATCAAAAATGGGTTTTATTATCTAATTCTTCAACTTGGTGATATTAAAGAGTTTTTGATTTTACCTAATGACAATTTACCTGAATTAGTTGGAAGAGTAGTTTCAAAAATAGATGATTGTAGTGCAGAAATAGAAGTTTTGGATTTGTTGATTGCTGAAATGTAAAAATTTAAACCAATACAATACACCAATTCTCAATTTATAATTTTCAAAACTGAAGACAAAAAAAATTTCTGTAGATATTCGTTTGGACGAGCAAGATGTTTGGCTTACCCAAGACCAGTTAGCATTGCTTTTTGGAGAATAACAGCCTGGCATAACATAACTCATAAAAACACTTTAGCAGAAGGAGAATTACAGTAAAATTCGGTTAGTAAGAAATGCTTACGAACTGCCTCAGACAGTAAAAAATACGACTCCAAGCGCTATAATCTTGATATGATAATTTCATTGGATTATCGTGTCCATTCAAAGTACCTACACAATTTAAAATTTAAGCAACCA
This sequence comes from Bacteroidetes bacterium OLB9, assembly GCA_001567255.1. Classification (GTDB taxonomy): domain Bacteria; phylum Bacteroidota; class Bacteroidia; order Chitinophagales; family Saprospiraceae; genus OLB9. Next base: position 17,919 of record LNBW01000019.1, read on the forward strand.
TACGCATGATTGAATACATTAACAAAGGTTTTTTGTCGTCAGGTACTGGATATTTATGCTACAAGTATTAATTACGGCCCGAAAGCACATGTTTCTATATAATTTCAGAAGAAGATAAAAAACAGCGAGAAAACGAAAAAGAAATTGACACAAACGACATTGAAGATACTGGATTTTTAATTAGCGAAATTCAGAAAATGGGATTAAAATTCTGGGACGGTTTCAGAATTTACATTGACACCAATAAACCTGACGGCTTTGATTGGGCAATAGCTTTTGATATAGTAAGCAGACTTTCCAAAAACAAAAATCTGACATCACGAGAAATTACCTTTGGCAAAAAAGTGTTGAACTATGTTCAGGAAAATTCAGCACTTATTGACGAAGTAAAAGCATTGTCGAAATTGGAAGACAAAGAAATTATTGAAGTGAAATTTATCTACGACAAACTTTTATTGGTTTCAAAAGACGATTGGAAACGTATTATTGACTTAGCCAGCCAGACAAAAATATTTGATAATCTTGAACTGGCTAATGTAAAGGCAGCGCAAACTTCTTTATCAAAAAAGGATGGAATAAAAGAACAAGCGTTAATTAGAGCATATAAATCGTTGAAAAAACTGGAAAAGTTTGGAATAAAAATTTAAGCAAACACTATTTTCAATCTAAATACTGTCGTGATTTTCCAATGCTCGACTTAATCTACAACAAAGAACATGTTATATAATTGAAAATTAATTGATAAATTACTGCTTATGCAAACTCAATTAAAATAGTTACTGATTTTAAAACTTTAGGTAAATCAAAGGAGATTCAAATATTTTGGTCTAAATCCAAATTATGTTTGTGTTTATACATACTTTTCTCTAATTCTGATTAAAAACAAATCAGGTCATTATTACTTTTCATAAAACACCGATTTTTGCATATAACTATCAGTATAGTACTATAAAAGGCTGTTCTAGAGTTCAATATTGCAGCATAAATATTTGAAAGGTGCCAATCAACTGACCCCCAATATATACATCTACTAACTTTCAACTATAAAATGTAATCAATACACACCTATCTCCGCTAGAACCACTGGCGCACGGCATTCCATAAAATGGATTCTAATGAGATCTGTACTCACTGGATTTATAGAAAGAATACGCTTATGACCTATGGTTGTACCTACACCTATTCTTGTCCATCGTCCATCGATCATAGCTTCAATTTCAAATGCGCGTACGCGCTGACCCAGAGCGATATTTTCCATCAAGGAGATATAGTGGATAGGTTGTTTTTTATTTAGTTGTAATTCCACTACGGAACTTGCTTCCTGTGCTGTCCAGAATGTTGATCTATCTCCATCAGTGACGGTTTTTATATCAATTCGTCCTTTCTCCATACCAGGAATATACATTTTAGCACGCTTTGCAAGATTATTTGAAAATCTGCTTTTCAATAGTGCGTCAAATGCTCTTAATTGGTCCACATCTGCTTCATGTAGTAAACCTCTGCGGTCAGGTGGAATATTGAGCAAAAGATTACCTCCTCTTCCGACCGACGTAAGATAGATGTCAAATAATTCTTCTGCGCTTTTTACTTTTGAGTTTTCACCAGGATGATAAAACCATCCAGGTCGAATGGATACATCTGCTTCAGCACCAACCCATTTTTTACCATCTTCACTGCCAGTGTACAGCAATTCATTGATTCCGGCTTGACCTGCATATAGAGTATCAATAGATAAAAAATTCCAATTGGTCTCACCTATCCTTCCATTCTCATTACCAACCCATCGAATATCCGGGCCTGCATCACTAAAAAACAAAACATTCGGCATAAGACTTCTTATCAAGCTGATGGTTATAGGCCAATCGTAATAAGTCCGTCCATCTATTGTAATCGTCGTATCTCGTCCTCCATACCATCCATCACCACCATTGGCACCATCGAGCCAAATTTCAAAAAATGGACCATACTCCATGACCAGCTCCTTCAGTTGATTGCGATAATACTGGATGTATGCTTCCGTACCATAATCCGGATGGTTCCTATCCCATGGAGAAAGATAAATGCCCACTTTCAAATTATACTTATGACAAGCCTCTACTACTTCTCTAACTATATCACCATTTCCATTTTTATATGGGCTATTTTTGACACTATGTTCAGTAAATTTGCCCGGCCATAAACAGAATCCATCATGATGCTTAGCCGTCAAAATGATGCCTTGCATACCTGCATTTTTGAGTTCGATGGCCCATTGTTCTGCATTGAATTCAGATGGATTAAACAGTTCAGGACGCTCATCACCATATCCCCATTCTTTATCTGTGAATGTATTGATAGAAAAATGGATAAATGCATACATCTCCATGTCGTGCCACGCTAGTTGCCGCTGATTAGGCACCGGATACACTGGCTTAGGTTCTACTTGCGGAAGGTAATGATGGCATGAACTCAGCACCAAGGTAAATACCATTCCAAACATTAATCTGATCTTCATCAATCAAGGAAGTTTATTTTGATCTTCAAAATTACACTTTTCTCACATATTTAACGCAATGTGGTCAAACATTTTAGGTCAAATAGTGCTGAGAAATAGGCTAAAAACAAAATAGCCTGAAAATCAAACGATCTTCAGGCTATTTTATTACTTTACTTAGATTTTTACTACTTAACGGCGTCAACCACTGATTTAAATGCATCAGGGTGATTCATCGCAAGATCTGCTAGAACTTTTCTGTTCAATCCTATTTCTTTTTGATTTAAAGCATGGATAAACTTAGAGTAAGACATACCGTACATCCTTGTGGCAGCATTAATTCTTGTAATCCACAATCTTCTGAATGCGCGCTTTTTGTTTTTTCTATCTCTATAAGCATATTGAAGTCCTTTTTCTACTGCATTCTTTGCTACAGTATAGACTTTACTTCTTGCTCCGTAGTAACCCTTAGCAGCTTTAAGGATTTTTTTCCTTCTCGCTCTTGACGCTACTGCATTAACTGATCTAGGCATAATATTTTGATTTAGTTCAATACAGGGATCTTTAGATACTTTATTCCTGTATTCTCGTTAAAAAATAAAATTACTTACAAAGAAGTCTTTTGACTCTTGCATAATCTGCATCACTTACCAACGCGCTACCACGCAATCTCGTTTTAGCTTTGTTGGATTTTTTTCTCATCAAGTGACTGGTAAAAGCCTGAAATCTCTTGATTTCACCAGAACCAGTAAAGCTATAACGCTTCTTAGCACTTGAATGGGTTTTCATCTTAGGCATAACAAAATTCTTTTAAGGCCGCAAAGATATAAAGTTTCTATATAATTAATAAAGTTTTTATGAAAAGAATTTGCAATAAAAATCACATCCTCTTTTCAACTCCTTATTTTTTCTTCTTAGGTGAGATCATCACAATCATTCTTTTGCCTTCTAGCTTTGGCAATTCTTCAGCAGCTCCATACTCTTCCAATTCCTTTAAAAACCTAAGTAGCAGTAACTCTCCTCGGTCTTTAAACACAATGGCGCGTCCTCGAAAATGTACATAGGCTTTAATTTTTTCGCCATCTTCCAGAAATTTGATAGCATGCTTTAACTTAAACGCAAAATCGTGGTCATCAGTATTAGGACCAAATCTGATCTCTTTGATAACCGTTTTAGCAGTTTTAGCCTTTAGTTCTTTTTCCTTTTTCTTACGATCGTAAACAAATTTTTTATAGTCAATAATACGGCAAACTGGTGGATCTGCTTTAGGACTTATCTCAACAAGATCCATTTCGAGCTCTTCAGCCCATTGTAATACTTGATTTGTATAATAGACGCCTGTATCAATAGTTTTTCCTGCTACCTCGCTTACTTCGTCCAGATTGTCACCTACCAGTCTTACTTTAGGTACTCGGATATCTCGATTAGTTCTATAATTGTACTTGTCATCCTGTACCTTTTGTGTTTGAATTTTACCTCTTGCCAAATGTTTTTTTATTTTAGTGAATAAATGTGTGCGCAAATTTAAAATAAAAGTGCATTAATCATATACAATTAATGCACTTAAAAATTATTTTTCATCAAAAGTCAATATGTCATACATTCTATTTTGTTCGGAACTCAGCTTTCCATTATTTAACATCATGAGCTCCTTTTTTGGCTAATAATGATATGACTATACCGTCCTTTTCCTTATTCAAATCAGCTTTTAATTTAGTGCCTTTATCCGGATTTTCATTGAGAATAAACTCAGCCAGAGGATCTTCAATGTACTTTTGAATAGCTCTATTGAGTGGTCTTGCTCCAAACTGAGGATCAAAGCCCTTTTCTGCTACAAAATCCTTAGCTTCATCTGTTAGTGTCAAGTCAAACTCCAGATTATTCATGCGCTGAAATAAATGCTTTAAATTGATATCAATAATTTTGAAAATATCTTCTTTTTCCAGACTATTGAAAATCACTACGTCATCGATTCTATTCAAGAACTCAGGTGAAAAGGTTTTCTTCAACGCTCCTTGAATTACTGCCTTAGAGTTTTCTTCAGCATTCTCAACTCTGGCACTGGTAGCAAATCCTAATCCTTGACCAAAATCCTTCAGCTGACGGACTCCAATATTAGACGTCATGATAATCAGCGTGTTTTTAAAATCCACTTTTCTACCTAACCCGTCTGTCAACTGACCATCGTCCAATACCTGCAACAGGATGTTATAAACATCCGGATGTGCTTTTTCAATTTCGTCCAGCAAAATCACAGAATAAGGTTTACGCCTGACCTTTTCAGTCAGCTGACCACCTTCTTCGTATCCTACATATCCCGGAGGCGCTCCTATCAATCGTGAGATACTGAATTTCTCCATGTATTCTGACATGTCAATTCTGATAAGTGCATCTTCTGAATCAAAGATATATCGTGCAAGAGCTTTAGCTAGTTCTGTTTTTCCTACACCTGTTGGTCCTAAGAAAATGAAAGAACCAATCGGCTTTGCCGGATTTTTAAGACCTACTCTATTGCGCTGTATTGCTTTGGTCACTTTAATGATGGCTTCGTCCTGACCGATAATCATCCCCTGAAGGTCTTCCGTCATTTTGACCAGTTTATTAGATTCGCTCTGTGCCACCCTTCTGACTGGAATTCCTGTCATCATGGATACGACTTCAGCAATATCATCTTCATTGACTGGGTATCGCCGTGTCTTGGCTTCTTCTTCCCATTCTTCTTTATTTTGCTCCAACTTACGCAACAATTTAGACTCTTGATCACGCAAGTCTGCAGCGAGTTCATATTGCTGACCTTTTACAGCCTGGTTCTTTTTCTCTTTAAGGGACTCAATCTCCTTTTCCAGATCTTCTATATACTTTGGTACATGAATATTTTTCAAGTGGGTTCTTGCCCCTACTTCATCCATCACGTCAATGGCTTTATCAGGGAAGAAACGGTCAGAAATATACCGATCACTGAGTTTTACACACGCTTCTATGGCATCATCAGAATACGATACATTATGGAATTCCTCATAATTGCCCTTAATGTTGTGCAAGATATGAATGGTTTCTTCAGCTGAAGGAGGATCCACAATTACTTTCTGGAATCTTCTGTCCAATGCGCCATCCTTCTCTATATACTGACGGTATTCATCCAGTGTGCAAGCACCGATCGCCTGTAACTCTCCACGGGCCAGTGCGGGTTTAAAGATATTGGAAGCATCCAGTGAACCAGTGGCGCCACCTGCACCCACGATAGTATGAATCTCATCAATAAATAAGATGATGTCACGTGCTTTTTCCAGCTCATTCATAATGGCTTTCATTCGCTCTTCAAACTGGCCTCTGTATTTTGTACCTGCAACAAGTGCTGCAAGATCTAGCATCACCACCCGCTTATTAAAGAGAGTTCGGGACACTTTTTTCTGATGAATACGCAATGCAAGTCCTTCTACTACGGCAGTCTTGCCCACTCCCGGCTCACCTATCAGAATAGGATTATTCTTTTTACGTCGGGATAAAATCTGCGATACGCGCTCAATCTCTGTATCTCTACCTATAATCGGATCTAGTTTATCTTCTTCTGCAAGCCTAGTCACATCTCTACCAAAATTATCCAACACTGGCGTACGAGACTTGGAAGGAGATTTTCTCACTGTGCTAAATTGATCGTCATCATCATCCATCGGGACATCTGAATCAGAAGGTGCATGACCAGTAATCTCCTGATAACCGGAATCCATTTCCTGTTTTACATATTCCATTTCTGATCTGAACACATCATAGTCTACATCAAATTCATTGAGAATCTTACTAGCCGCATTATCTTCATGCTTAAGTATAGACAACATCAAATGTTCAGGTTTGATTTCGTCACTTTTATAAAGTTTTGCTTCCAATGAAGTTACCTTCAACACCTTTTCAGCATGTTTATTGAGCGGAAGACTCCCGTAATTATATCCGGTGACCGTATCTTGCTTTACGGCATGCGTCTTTTCTATCTTATGTTTTAACTCTTCTATATCAACCTCAAGTGAGTCCAGAACCTTTATAGGCAGACTTTCTCCCTCCTGAAGTAAGCCTAATAAAAAGTGCTCTGTCCCAATGTAATCATGTCCAAGTCGCACAGCTTCTTCTCTGCTGACCTGGATAATTTTCTTTACTTTCGGTGAAAATTTTCTGCTATTCATATGAACTTCAAAATTCTTAAAACTTACTCTAATACAACCAAAAATGCATCATCGACACTTTCGTCCAATAAATTATTAACAAAACTGTGCCATTCAAATAAATATGCTATTATGTCAGTCATTAACAATCTATGGTACGAATGCCTATGCAAACATACATCAATTTTTTATCAAAAATACATTTAATATCTAAAATATATATAATCTGATGATATTTTTGAGAAAACATTAACGTTTTCTAAAATATAGTTACTTTTTCTACCTACTCTTGGAAACTAACGATGTTTAAACACACTTTTATTCATTAATGTTCCTAATCACGCTTCAATTTTTTTACTTATCACTAAAATAAAATTTTTATGAATGGAGTTATTTTGTAAATTTATCTTAAATTTTGGACAATAATTGATAATTATAGATTCTTAATGTAAATTTGCCTCCCTGAAAACAAAAATAACAAACCAAAGTTTTTAAAGAAAAGTCAAGATGAAGTTTACCATAGATAAGCAGGAAAAATATACACTATTCAGACTGGATGAAGAAAATCTAAATTCGCTTCTGGCACCTGATCTGAAGTCTGAATTTGTACTTTTGAATAATGAAGGCGTACGCAATCTCATTTTTGATATGTCGAATATAAAGTATGTTGATTCGTCAGGTTTGAGTGCCATTTTGACAGCCAATAGGCTCTGGAAAGATTATGGTTGTTTTGTGGTTACAGGTGCTACGCATAGTTCTGTAAAAAAAACTGATAGAAATATCCCGATTAGAAGCTATACTGAATATCGTTCCCACTATTGAAGAATCCATAGAATTTGTATTTATGGATGAAATCGAAAATGAGATGATGCGCGAAGGTGAAGAAGAATAATTTCGCTTGACATGATGCTAGCTGAACAAATTTATCATGAAACACCACCATACTTCCATGCTTATATAGATCTTGTGAGTATGCCTGATATAGTCACAGGATTGCAATTCAGTATGGATGAGACGATGATGCTTGTGGATAAAATACCCTCAAGCAAACGAAATTATGCCTATGCGCCAGGTAAATGGACCATAGCCGAAGTACTCAGACATATCATTGATTGTGAGCGCATTTTTGCCTGTCGTGCATTAAGATTGTCCCGTATGGATAGCACTCCGCTCCCCGGTTTCGATCAGGATTTATATACGGATAATCTTAAAAACAAAACTGTTGATTTTACAACATTGGTAGAAGAATATAAACTGGTACGTCTTTCAAGTGTATTGCTGTACAAGCAAATGGACGAGGAGATGTTACAATTTGAGGGAACAGTTAATGGTAGCCCAGTGACTGCTCGTGCCTATGGTTATATCATCAATGGTCACAATTTGCACCATAACAATATTATACTAAATCGATATTTGTAAAATTATGACAATCAATAGGTAAAAGACATTTCACCTATAAAGCTTCCATAAATATACATTCAAATCTATCCTTGCTTCTGCAAAACAGATATTACTTGAGTATTACCATCTAATCAGAGCACTACCCCATGTAAAACCACTGCCGAAAGCAGCTAGACATACTAAGTCACCGTCTTTGATCCGCCCATCATGCCATGCTTCTGAGAGTGCAATCGGAATTGATGCCGCTGTAGTATTACCGTATTTCTGAATATTATTGACCACTTTTTCATCAGGAAGTCCAAGCGTACGCTGTACAAACTGACTGATTCTCAAATTGGCTTGATGTGGAACAAAAATATCAATATCTGCTTTCGACAATCCTGTTTTCTGCAATGCTTCATTAATCACTTCAGGAAATTTGACTACTGCCGTTTTAAAAACCAATTGACCAGTCATATTCGGTGCTAAAAGGTTATCATCTACCATCTTTTGAGTGATAAAAACGCCACCAGGAGTGTCCGGATCCGGATAACCATATTTTTCGGTACCTAGATGATACCCACCGTGAGATCCCGGATTAATCATGGCAAGTTCTTCTGCATGTGTACCATCTGAATGCAGACAAGTAGTCAAGACACCCTGATCTTCTTTTTCTGTTGGTTGTAACACTACTGCCCCAGCGCCATCCCCAAAGATCACCGTTACAGACCGGCCTTCATCAGAAAAATCTAGTCCCATAGAGTGCATCTCAGCACCTACGAGCAAGATATTCTTATACATTCCAGTTTTTATAAACTGATCAGCCACTGAAAGCCCATAAACAAAACCCGAACACTGGTTTCGTATATCCAATGCACCTGCTTCACTAGATGTTATTCCTAGTTCACGTTGAAGCAATACACCACAGCCCGGAAAATAATAGTCCGGACTCAAGGTCGCAAAAATGATAAAGTCAATATCTTCAGCTTTAATACCGGCATTTTTCATAGCGATACGAGCAGCCTCAGCGCCCATTGATGTGGTGGATTCTTTATGTTTAGTGGCATATCTTCTTTCCTTAATCCCTGTGCGTTCTTGAATCCATTCGTCAGAGGTATCCATATATTGCGCCAGATAATCATTAGTGATGACATTGTCTGGGACATAATGTCCGATACCGGCAATTTTTGTTCTCATGTATGAATCTGTTTTATTTTGATGTACTAAATTTTGGATAAAATTAAATAAAAAATCTTAAGTACCTAATACTTTGATATATTTATGGCGCAAAACAGATAAAAATGATTTGGGATATACTCACTATTCAAGAAAAAAACGAAGTATTACTTAGGGTACTGGTACACGTATCTGCTGTGGATGGACATATTAGCCCCGAAGAATTCACTTATCTTATCCATATCTGTAATAATCTAAATATTGACCCTGAAAAAATTAGATCATTGCTCATTTCAGATAAGCCTATTAATGAAATTTTGCCAGATACAGAAGAAGGTAGAATGGGCTTTTTGTACCATGCACTATTCATAATGAATGCAGACAACTTAGTTGAAAAAAGCGAAGAAATAACGCTTTACAAACTAGCTTTCAAACTGGGATTCTCAGAAAGTATGACAAGAGAATTCATTGAGTTGATGAAACAACACACCAATGATGACCTACCTATGGATGAGATGCTTAATATCATCAGAAAGCATAACAACTAAATTCCCACCTCCATTGTTGTAATCATTCACACACCAGTATTCAGTGAAATGGATATGAAGCAATATATTTTCGTAGTTTTAGGTCTTTTATTTACATTGAAATATGGATGGAGTCAAAATTTTGACAAACTGAATATTCCAATAAAAAATAATGGTAGCGACCTAACACTGCTGAATGTAGGTGGATTAAAAGCTCCTCAATTTTCAAATATTGATTTTAACGGCGATGGAATAGCTGATCTTTTTATTTTTGACAGAAATGGTGATGTCATCATTCCTCTAGTAAAAATCGGAAGTACCGGTTCATTGGATTATCGATATGCTCCTGAATATATTGAACAATTTCCTAAGCTACAAGCATGGGCACTGCTTGAGGATTTCAATGGCGATGGTGTACCCGACATCTTCACGAGCTCATCTGTATGGCCCAATTGTTGTGTTGAAGTGTGGCGTGGAAGTAGAAACCAGGATGGCACATTGAGCTACCGACTGGTAACATTCAAAGGTTTGCCATTTAGAGAAATACTTCAATTTCACTTAGGCAATAGCAGTGCAAATATCTACGTATCCCCAATTGATTTGCCGGCAATCAAGGATGTTGATGGTGATGGAGACTTAGACATCATATCATTTGAACCGGATGGCAGCTATGCTTCCTTTTACCAAAATGTAGCTATAGATGAAGGGCTCGGACTGGATACCTTTAAATTCGTAAGAACTGACCCTTGCTGGGGCAAATTTTCAGAAAACCAATATAATGATTCATTAAAAATCAGTGACAATGCCTTTGGCTGCGCTTCTTTTTTAAAAGAAAATGGCCAAACAGGTTTGAGACATTCAGGCTCTACGCTGACCATTTTTGATTCCAATGGCGATGGCCTGTTGGACTTAGTATTAGGCGATATCGGCAGTTCTCGCCTTGCCCTTCTCACCAATGGAGGAACTGCTGAAAATGCATGGATGAAAAGCATTACAAAAACATTTCCATCTACCGACGATCCAGCTGATCTGGATATATTTTTATCAGCTTTTTATGTCGATGCAGATGGTGATCAAATAAAAGACCTCATCGTAGTACCCAATGACATCAGCGCAGGAGAAAACTCCAATCATATATGGTTATACAAAAATACCGGCAGCAATGAACATCCTAATTTTGTGTTGATCAAAAAGGACTTCCTTATCGATCAAATGCCTTTTTTCTATGGAGGTAGCCACCCAGTATTTACCGATGTCAATGGCGATGGACTTATGGATATCGTCGTCGGCATTAGTAACATCATCAAAAAAAATGTAGTGCTTGAAAATAGATTGATTTTGCTGCTCAATACCGGCACTGCTACGAGCCCTTCCTATGAAGTAGCTGATGAAGACTGGTTAAATTTTTCCCGATTCAAGCAGTTTACCGGAAGATTTGCACCGTTTTTTGCTGATATGGATGGAGATGGTGACAACGACCTACTCATAGGCGATAGCTCGGGGCAATTGTACTATTTAAAAAATACGGGTGGTGCCCATCGCCCTTACCAATTTGATGAACCCATTTATCCTTACATGGATATTTTTGCCGGACAAAATGCTAAGCCCTTTGTGGTGGATGCAGATGGCGATGGATTGATGGACATCATTTTAGGAAAGAAAAATAATGAGTTGAATTTTTTCAAAAATCAGGGAACAAGCTCCGAGCCATATTTCGATCCAAATCCATCAGCAACACCAAACATCAGACAATTAGGTAAAATATTTACAGGCAATGACTATTACACTCAAAATGGAGCACCCTATTATATTCGTACTGAAGAAAGTCAATACATACTGCTACTGGGTACAGAAGCTGGAAATATCAAAACATACCGAATCAACGATCACTTGCTCAACGATTATGCACTCATTGATGACTTTACCGGTCATATTCATGAAGGTCGAAAAGTCGTACCGGCTCTAGCTGATATTGATAATGACGGCTATTACGAAATGTTAGTAGGTAATGAACGTGGCGGGTTGGCATTTTTTAATACTATTTTCAAAGTAGATGGCACTTCATCTGTACACGATGCATCAAGTGTAGCTGCTGAATTGATCCTCTACCCTAACCCTGCTAGCGATGAAATTTTCGTTTATCATCCTGATGCTGATGCAAAAATTACATTAAAAAATATCCAAGGGCAGACGCTCATGGAGTTGCACAATGGAAGATACAATTTACTTCCCGAATCCCTACCTAAGGGTTTGAATTTCATTCATACCAAAACTGCACATAACATCACTGTAAAAAAAGTAATCATTGTAAGATAATGCTTAGAGCACCTTACAATGTATGCTGCATCACCACTTTGCCCATTTGCTGCCCTTGAGCCAAAAAATCAAAACCATCCATAAAGTGATCAAAATCAACTATACGACTCACGATAGGTTGCACCTTGTATTGCTCTACAAAAGCTAACATATCTCTAAAATCCTGGTCTGAACCCATTGTTGAGCCCATAATAGACAGTTGTTTCCAGAATACTTTCTGAGGATTCAATCCGCTAATCTCACCATGAGTACCTCCATAAAAAGCAATTCTTCCTCCTGGATTAGCAATATTAACAAAATGATGAAATCCAGTGCCACAAGCGCTATCAATAATCACATCGACACCACCGTGTTCTGATTGAAATTGTTTAGCCCAGCTATCATCTTTGTAATTATAACCAGCTTTAGCACCTAAACGGATTGCATTTTCAATCTTTTCTTCACTACCTGAAGTAACAAACACTTCGCATTGCATAGCTAGTGCAAATTGCATTGCCATCATAGCAACGCCTCCACCTATACCTGAAATTAACACTTTGTCACCAGACTGGACATTTGCCTTTTTGACCAGTGCTCGAAAAGCAGTTACTCCAGCTAATGGAATGGCCGCTCCATGCACAAAGTCTAGATGATCAGGCAATGGATAAACATATTTCTTATCGATCATGATATAATCAGCAAATGTACCGTCATCCGGTACGCCTAATACTCTAAACTGGCGGGACTGACAGTTTTGGTTATTGCCCCAATCGAGTCCTGGGTTGATTACAACCTTTCGGCCTTCTCCGTCTATGCCGACACCATCAGCTCCCATCACAGCGCCTAAGCGAATGCCTGGATAGAGCCCTTTAGTAATCCAAATATCGCGATGGTTAAAAGCTGATGCCTTAATATTAATCAAAACTTGATGCTCCGTAGGTTGAGGAACATCCATTTCAATCAACTTTGGTTTTTCATTAATCTGGCTGACAATATAAGCCCGCATAAGTACTAAATTAAGTACAATAAGAACATAAAAAAGCCGGTTGTGTTGTCACAACCGGCTTGAAAAAACCCAGAATCATTTTTATAAACACATCATTCAATTAGAATCATCTTACGTGTAGCTGAAAAATTGCTCGTTTCCAGCTGATAATAATACACTCCGGTGCCACTCAACTGGTTATTGGAGATATTAATAGAATTATAACCTTTATTGAAAGCATCTTCAAATCTAAAGACTAACTTTCCAGTTACATCCATAATTTTGATCACACCTTGTCCTGCTTCAGCCATTTCAAAAGATAGGGTTGTATAATCTTTGAATGGGTTAGGCTGATTCTGATAAAGAATCGTTTGTGCCTCGGTAGTATGGCCATTTCTAACCTGAAGATCCAGATGTCTCACCGTGGCATCCATTTCATAAACTTCAGGACTTAATCCATCCGGTAGTATTTTGAACATACCTGTATGACCATTACCTTTAGTTCGGAAATCGATGGTAAACAATACATCACCTGGATTCAACTGCACACCTTCAGCCACATCTATACTGAAAGATATTCTTCCTCCAGCTACTCCATTCAAATTAGCATTATATGACTTAACCGGCAATAATCCACTATGCATAGTCGAAAACTCCAACTGATCAGCATCAAAGCCAAGTGTAAACTGCGTACCCATAATTTTCATTACATCACCGGCTTTAATTTCCAGCCTAAACAGTTTTCCTGCTTCAAAAGTCTTGTCATCCATCACAAAGAGTGCATTAGAGCCTCGAGTTTCTATAGAATTAGAACGCGCATTCACTTTTGCACTATTATTAACATCACCGACCTTAACTGCTATAAAATTAGCATCATTCATATCTTCATAAATCGAATCTACTACAATAGACGCACTATAATCATACGGATATTCAGGGTCAGCAAACTGATAGTGAGTAGGGATAAACTTCCATGAAGTATTATTCTCAAAATGATCATCCAATCCTAATATCAACTTTCTCAAAGCAGACATGTCACTAGAAGTAATATTCTTAGAGTTATTAACATCTGCAGCAAGTAGTTTATATGGGCTATCTAGCTTTTGTAATCCCAAAACATGTCTTTGAATCATCACCACATCAAGTGTGGAAACACCATTGAGATGTTCTACATCATCATTTACAAAAATAGATTTAAAATCAAAAACATTCACACCTGAAAACTTATATTCTCCATTGCCTTGAGTTGTAAACTTGCGCTCCGTAGATTGTGTTAAATTTTGCATTGCAACCTCAGCACCTTCAACACCTTCATTGGTTTCAGTAGTGATAATACCGGAGATCGAAGGAAGTAAGTCTGCATTATCAGCACAAGCATTTGTCAGCGGTGAATCCTGCAGCACCAATATAACCTCACAAAAGTCATAACTGCCATTTTGATCAATTGCATACATTTTCAAAGGGATTCTAGCCGCTTGGCCATTTGGTATATCGGCACAGGTAAAAGACTTACTGAGTTCAGTTCCTTCTGCATTGAAAGCATAATAAAGATCTCCATCAACTCCACAATTATTCTGGCTCTTAAGGTTAAAGTCACTAGCCCAAATTTCTGCCTTTCCATCAGAATCAATAACCGTAGCAAGCTCTCTGTAACATACAGGTGTTGGTTTTTTAGTACCAGTAATGGTCACTGTATATGAACATGATGTTTCTGTACGGCATCTATTGATAGCTGTAAATGTTACCCTATGTTTGCCGACAGGAAATGTTCTTGTAAAGCTTGCGCCTAAACCGCTCCAGTCTATAGTTCCGTCATTTTCAATGTCCACACTCCAGCTAATATTCAATTTATCAACGGCAGTACATTCATCAGAAGCATTGGCGTTAAGTGTCAACTCTTTACTGCATGAACCCTCATCACCTTTAAACGTCTTATCATTGCAATCAGCGAATACAGCGCCCCCGGAACCTGTCAATTTAATCACTTGTGTTCTTTCAAGGAGATAAGTACCCTTATTAAAATTACACCAGTCTGCTACCTTCCATGTTCTTAATATCTTTACACATACATCTTCGAACTCAAAATATTGATCAGAATATGTAATAGCGATATCCCTACAACCTTGATCAATGACTTTAGGACGACTATTGAGGGCATCGGGTGTAACCTTCGACAGATCACAAGTAGCCAGAATCGTATCTGATGGCCAGATGACATCACTGTTAGAAAATGGTGGTGAAGTCACTGTCAAAGTCTGACGACAATATACATTAGGATTTGCCGTAAGGTACCATTCTCTTACTACTGTACCGGCATTACACTTTGTGTCTAAGTTGTTACTTACTATTCTGCTGGATATACCATTTGTTGCACAAACACCACTTACTGTAGGTCTTCCAAAGAATACTTCATCGAAGTCATCTGATCCACTCGCCCATGCAGCAATCCTAGGGTCGCCACATGTAAGTGTTCTATCACCGGGACATGTCAATAAAGGTGGTCTCTTATTCTGCACTCGTACCCTTGCTTCACATTGATTCCAGTTACCAGCTGCGTCATATACTCTAAGGATAACATCAACATAAGATGTAGGTGAAGTGATATCAGAACAGCAAAAACTCACTTTCGGGCCAAATTGAAGATCAGATTCATGTCCTGGACAATGAGTGGTTTTACGTCTTACTTCATATTTTACTATAGGACCACAATTATCTATACTATGATCATCCAGTGATGTTGCGAATAATTCACCCCACCCAGAATCATCAATAGATACTACTGTGTGCTCGCCACAAATGGCTGTCGGTGGCGTATTATCTACCACTTCAATTTCTTGTACACATGATGAACTATTGCCACATTCATCTATAACCGTGTATTGGATTCTATATCTTCCGAGTTCTAAACCTCTAATTGTATATGGTCGTTCACTAGCTGAGATTGATGGTGCATAAGCAGGTCTAGTACCTTGAACAATGGTAGTGCCCTGAATTTTAACAAAAGGAGCCAATGGATCAAAATGTCCACTATTATTAGCCTTCTTGAAAGCAACATCCCAAGTGACATCAGAACAATCTACTGCAGATGGTGGAAGCACCGGCCAGTTAGCCGTACATGATTCTGAAGATACCGGAACTAAAGCTAAAAGTTCATAATCAGGTTCAGTAATATCATGTGCACAGACCACTGAAGGGTTGATTTTGTCTTCAACTTTAATGATCTGACTACATTCACGATCTTCTCCTGTACACCAATCTATAATTAACCATCTTCTGTTTACCTTGATGCCGGCACCACAAAGAGGGAAAATAATATCTTCATAATAAATCTGCATATTCTTACAAGCAATATTCTGAGGCCATCCACTTACATCAGGAGTAGGTGCTCCATTAGGTAGCTTTGAGAATTTATCAGTACAATTTAATGATGTATCAGCAGGACAAATGACATCTGCCAGCACAGGTCTGGTAAAATAGAAAAACTGCACAATAGAATCGGATATATTGCCACTACCGTCAGTGGCAGTCCATGTTCTCTTGATGATACTATTGAAAGTATCAGAACACGATTGTATGATGACTTCATCAATTTTATTCAATGTAAGATCATCATAACAAGCATCATCAAAAGTCGGTTGATGTGTAGCATTAGCAGATGTCTGATTTAAATAAACACTTTCTTCATTGCAGTCAAAAATACATGGTACTGCATCAACTGAAGTTTTGATAAGACCAGATCGATTTCTGATGGCCACAAAATAATCGGTACCTCCCGGAGGAACAGCATTGGTCAATGAACTGACGACCAGCGTATAGTCCACACCTGCTAAAAGGTTACTTGAAAAACTGCTAAAATCAGTTAAAAGTAGGTTAGTACAAGGACTTGCTGGATTAAACGGCCCACCGTATAGTGCAAGTCTGAGATTAGGATTAGTCAATGTGATATCTACTATACCATTAACATCCAATGCAAAGTTTCTTGCTTCAAACCTAACTCCAACAGCTGGAGTCACAGGACAGCCCACTACATCTGAAGATCTATCATACACTGGGTCATCAATATCAATGTGACCTGTAAATGAAGTCAAGATTTCTGGGCATGGTGCTGTCACCACTTCAGGAGCTAGTTTATCTTCAATCTTTACTGTTGACCAGCAAGAAATGCCACATCCTCGCAACTTAATTTTGACTTCGAGAAATTTATTGATGTGGTCTTTATTTACTTGCACTCTCTTGATAGTGTCTCCATTACCATCCAAGCCATAATTGAGCTCAGGTAAAGTCGGACCGCCAACAATGCGTGCAAAAACATCATAAGCCTCGTTTGGGTATTCATGTCCATCCATGACCATATCTGGCTGGATAATCTCCTGACAATTTTCATCGAGTGTTATCTGAACACCTCCTAAACATGAAATATTGACATTACAATCCCAAGGCTGAGCGATTAAATTGCCTGAAAATAATATGAATAAGGTTATTGTTATTGAGAATGCCCTTGTGTTTAAGCTTAATCTTTCTGAAACACCATTCAGAAAATTAATTAGTGTAAAAATGGGTCTTTTCATTGTATGAAAATTTTAATTTTTGTAAAATTCTATAAATCTGTTTTGGGTTTAGAAGATACAAGGTCTGGTGTTTTCGTCTTTTCAGACCTTGTATCTATATTGGCATTCTTATTTATTTAATAATTATCATTTTACGGGTAGCTGAATGATTAGAAGCTTCAAGCTGATAATACAAGACACCTGTACTGTTCAAAGTTGTGGCATCTAATTGAATGGAATTATATCCTTTCTTATAATAACCAGACTGCTCCTGAACAACCTTACCAGTAATATCATATACCTTGAGTGTGACATCCGTCGATTCAGGTAGATTAAATCCTATTACTGTAGTTGCATTAAATGGGTTCGGTATATTCTGGAATAATTCAAACTTATCCGCCATTTCACCGACAGTTGATCTATTTACAACTTTCAGGTTATATGCTATGAATTTGCCACCTTCACTAACATACACTTCTGGCCGTACACCTGCATCATATATCCTCATCAGTGAAACATTATGGGCATCGTTTAATAATATGAATTTCAGCGTTATCAAATCACCATCAGCGATTTCCATTGGTTGAGCATTATTCCAACTAAAGTGAATTAATCCATCAGCAGTATTATTGAAATTGAAGTTATCCTCTGAAACATCCAGTATTCCTGAATAAACATCTACTAGTTCGGCAATATGTTTGTCAAAAGACATGGACCATTGCATACCTGTAATGCTCTTCAGCTCGGATGCTTTGATATGGACAAGAACATAAGTTCCTGCTTTACCATTAATCAAATTTTGGCTTAATACCGCTGTACTTCTGCTTTCAATAGCATTACCTTGAGCACTTGATGTAGCTGCAGATTCATTGACATCACCTACTTTGACAGCGATAAAGTCATTTTCTGTAATATTGCTATCAACATTTTCAAGCTCGATATCTTCAGGGAAAATACCTGGATGACGCACATCAAGGAATTTGTGTTTACTGTCAATAAATCTCCATGACTGATTATTGTCAAAATGATCTTGAAGACCTAATATGACCTTTCTGAGTTCGCTCAAGTCTGCGGCTGTGATGCTTGATGAATTATTGACATCTGCTGCAATCATCTTATACGGCGAATTCAGTGCTTCAAGCCCAAGAATATGTCTTTGAATGTACACTAAATCCAGTGTAGATACACCATTCAGTATATCATCATTTTTGGCCGGTGTCAGCCTATAATCCTGGTGAACTGTCAGGTCAGAGAAGATAAATTTTCCTGTCAAATCTGTTGCAACTGACAGTGGAAACTCAGGTTGACTGCTCATCAATTCCACACTGACATCCTCAACAGGCTGCTCTGCTTCAGTATATATATTTCCTTTTACACTGGCACGAGTTTGCGTTTGTGGCTTAAGACAAACACTTTCGTTGTCTTGTACATTGAGATACACCGTACAGAAATCGCTATTGCCTGCTTTGTCAATAAAATATACATTGAATTCAAACTTCTTGAAAGTCAGACTATCCATATCGCTACACTTGATCACTCGAGAGGTTTGGGTTATATCTATCGGTGAAAAAGATGCAACTATTTCTTCAGGAAGTGAACAGTTATCTGTGCTTCCTCTATCAAAGTCTGAAGCCCAGATAGACACTTCACCAGCTGACGGCATGATGACCGTACCTATTTCAGTAATACAATATGGTGAAGGCTTCTTGTCGTCAACTATTGTAAATACATTAGTACAAGTAGAGACATTGTCACATCCATCCTTTACTGACCATACTAGTTTATGTGTTCCATAAGGCATCACTCTGTCTATTTTATCACCTGATCCTGTGACATCAATAGACCCATCATTGTGGTAATCAATAGTGTAAGTCCATGACAGCTTGTTTTCCGGTGTACAGTCATCAATAGCTACACCTGTTACTTTAACATTAGCCAGACAATCGCCCACCTGAGTGATAGTCAAATCATTACTTGAACAACCAGATTGAATAGTAGGTGGATTAACATTATTAATCATTATCAACTGAGTGTGTACCCATTCTCCTACACCAGGCGCAAATGGATGATGTTGACACCAATCTACAACTGTCCATTTTCTGAGTACTTTCACACAGACGTTATCAGCAAAATTAAATACAATATCTTCGTAACTAGCTACTACTCTAGAGCAGTCGGTGTTTCTAATAAATCTAGGCTCAGCATAATCAGCAGGCAAATCAGAAGGTGCAATATTAGACAAGCAACTTGCACTGGTGAGGTAGTCACTAGGCCAAACAATATCTTCTCCTCTAAATAACCTATCATTGCCTACCGTTATTACCTGTCTTGCTGTAGTCACATTACCTGATACATCCGTTGCGGTAAATACCCTCACAATCGTGCCGAGTCCACACTCATTCAGGCTGTCTATCCGAGTCTCTACAAGTGTAGCTGTACAATTATCCGTAACCGTAGCATTACCAAATCTTGAGAGGTTTGTGAAGTCTTCATAACAATTGGCAGTGGTATCTACAGGCGGAATGACAACAGGATAAATATTGTCTTGAACCTTGGCTTCTACCATACAAGAATTAAACAATCCTTCTTTATCCCATACACCCAGTTCAACGGTTACAGTTTTACCCGGACCTATATCATCACAAGTAAATCTTAACTGATTATCACAAGAAATATATGACCAACTGACTGGATTGTCCATTCTTCTAATCTTCATACATGTTATAGCACAGTTATCATGGCTACCATCGTCAAATGTCAGTACTCCTGCCCATCCTTCGCTGTTAGAACCAATGGCAATCACACTGTGTTTATCACAGACAGGAATCGGTGCCTCATTATCGACCACTTTAATCTGCGAGTAGCAATAAGCCACATTTCCACATATATCGGTTACTGAATATCTGATACGCGTTATACCTTGTGGCACATTAATGATCTTGAATCCACCAAATACCGGAACTACCCGAGTGGCTCCATCAATGTTTACCCATCCATTGCCAGGCGTTGGATTTCCATCTGCATCCGGTAAAATAAACTCTACAAGCCACGAGGTCTCTACACAATCTGAAATTGATAGTGGTGGGACCACATCCCAGTCCGCTACACATTCGTGTGGTTTTGTACCTACAATAATATCTTCATCTGTACAAACTACGATAGGAGACCGAGTGTCCATCACTGTAATCAACTGATTAAACTCTCTTATATTATTTGTAGTGGCACAAAGGTCAACTACTGTCCACTTTCGTACTAATTTGTATGCATTTCTGTTATCTCCACATAATAGTATTTTCTTATCTGTATAGGTTACTGATGATTTCAAACATAGTGTACCCAAAGGATAACCGGTAAATACAGGCGATGGAACTGAATCCACTTTGACCACTCCATCTTCTATATATGTCTGCTCTATACCGTTAACTAAATAAGGGACTTTTAGAAAATTATCACACGCTTCAAGTGATCCATTAGGCCCAGTAATATCATCATAATTATGAGGAGGAAGTACATCATCTATAGACGCTGCATTGATGAAAAAACGCTGAGAACAGGTTGATTCATTATTATAATTATCTCTAATGGTCCATCTACGAGTAATAATGGATGAATAAGGCCCTGAGCAGTTTGTATCAGCCACATCGTCATCTAATATTAATGTAACTAGGCTACACTTATCATATCCTGAAACAACCCAAGTATTGCGTTGTCCGGCCACTGGACTAATTACAGCACCAGCAGGCATGATTGGAAACTCAGCTGCTGAATAATCACCAATTTCATCACAATTGATGGTTACATCTGCAGGACAAGTTAACTCTGGAATCGACTTATCCTCAATGCGTGCATATCCCCAACAAGAATTGCCTGAACATTCATGAATAATCTTGACCTCTATTGTTTTGCCAACATAATTATAGCCAAGTGTTCCATTAGGAATGATAGTATCTGCTTCGATATCTCTCAACATTATATCATATGATGATAAAGGATAAGTAGGAGCAGTCAGGAATTTGTCAATACTGAATGAAAGCAGACAATCATGGCCCATGGTGATCTGAACATCATTATTACAAGCTAGCTGAGTAACGCCTTCGCTTACGATATCTACTCTTTTAATATCTTCAAAAGCGCAATAATCTGAAGCACCATCCACTCTAAACTGCCCTCGGACAGCAATATAAAAAATTCCAGGTGATGAAGGCCACTGGATTGAAACGCGGTTTGTTGCAATAGTTGTAACCGTTACACCAGGTGCTGGCACTGTTGCTCCGGGATCCAGATAAACGCCCCAGGTAGTAGAAATATGCAGTTGACTGATCGAAGCATCGACGGTATATATCTCAGTATCGCTTATACAATTGCCAAAATCACCTTTAATGGTGGTAAAAGGTGCTGGGTCAACTATATTAACTGACTTTTCAACACTAAAATTACAACCAACCGGCTGTCCTGCATAGCTTCTGACTACGCCACTTGCATTTACACGATAAGTTCCATAGACTGATCCCCAGTTTACAGTAGCTGTACTAGGTGCTCCCGGCGTGATGGTTCCGCCTCCATCTAAAAGTGACCAACTCAACCCACTGAAATTACCTGATAAATAAGGTGGGTTAGGTCCTAGTGTGTAGAGTTCTGAAGCAGAAGCACAGACATTAGCATCACCTGCTAGTTCGACAACTGGTGGATGATTAGGATAAGAACAATGTTGTACAGACTCCACATGTCCCGTTTCGCCTGTCGTATAGTTCCTCAGCTCAACAGACCATCCTTGACCAGAAATACGTTTACCCTCTATTCTAAATCTACCAGGAGCAATCTCTGGGATTTTTGTACCGGATGGATAAAGGATAGGGGCAGCAGGTGGATTGTATGATGCTGGGTGATAAAACCCGATAATCGGGCCTACGATTCTCCAATCATCACCAGGAGTACCATCGAAGTGAAACTCATCCAGGTACTGCCCATTAGTGGCTGTGGTGGCATTATTAAGACAAGTACACTCGGTTTTCTGCAAGTTGACCTGTCCCGTCATCACTCCAGTGTACAACAATGATAATAACATCGTGACACCTAGAGTCATTGATCCGAATCTGGAAATCCGGAATTGAAAGTGTTTAAGTAATGGGTTCTTCATCGATTGATGGATTTTATAAAATTCGTAATTGCTAAAAATTCTCTCTTTTCTAATCTGCAGCATCCCTTTGGATTAGCTGTTTTTATTTGTGTATTTTCGATTATCATCCATGGAGTAAATGCACATTTTTGTAATCAAATGGACATAAATTCTCCTTTCATCTTTCATAAAATCCAAATTTCAGACCAAATTTGCTATTGCATTATCATCATTTTTAATATGACTCTGACATTAAATATTTTGGTAATATCTATTATTCTATTTATCAATTCTATCCTACTGAAACTACCACTACATTTTTTTTAAAAAAATTTTTTACCATTTTTTAAATTATTCGAATCACCCTTATGAAAAACAAAAAAACACAGTGGAACGAAGTGTTTCCCCACTGTGTCAGATGGAATGCCAAAATTATAAATTATTGTAATACAACATTTTACACTAAAACATGCTAGTCAAGCCCTTATTTAGTGATCTTCGTTGTGCTGATACTTTTAAATGGGTAATGAATAAAAATGGCCCGATTAGCTAATCATCAATGAGTAGTTATGACTTGCTGCGTAAGAGGCCAAAGGCTCAATAATAGGTAAAATTAATCCAGCTTTATGAACTTGAGTATAGCAGCATCATCACCAGAGTGAAGACGAATAAAGTAACTGCCAGGTCGCATATTTGCCGATAAGTCAATATAGTAATCATTTAACCCCGATACCATATCGATCACACCAGATCCAAATGTCTTGCCATCGGAATTGATGATTTCATAGTTGCTAAGGTCATTTTCAGGGCTGTCAATTGATAAGATGAGTTGATGTACAACTGGATTGACTAGGAGTTTGTATGCTTTTTTAGCTGAACCAGGAACAAAACGAATGTGGCGCGATTCCATATCAGAGATAATTTCAGAGCCTGCTCCAGGGTTTAAATTGAACTCGTCTAAATGTGCTACATTGATTCGGCATATGATATCGCCCTTTTTAATCGTGGCTGGTTGATAATTATATAGTATAAAGTTCAAATGATCATTGATAGCAACATAATCTGCCTCCATGTTTTTAACCGTTTCGCCCCATTCAATACTCTTAAACTCAATATCCTCCAATTGTGATAGCTTCACAGTCAATGCATCCATATCTATATCCTCACCAGCAGTGATAACCACTTGTGGCCCCTCGATCCCTGTCACTGTTTTGTAATAGAATGTATAAGGTGCAGATATGGTGCGAGCATCCCAGCCTTCATGCAGATTTGTGATAGCCGACCTATTAATATCGCCCATCTTAACAGCTACGAAATCTTGATCGATCATATCTTCCGTCAACACTCCTGTTTCAACATACGATCTAAAATTATATGGATGTGTCGGATTTTCAATACTTTTAGCATCCACAAAAAGCCATGCGGGAATGTCTTTTGGAAATGTATTTGTCACACCTAGTATCAGCTTCCTGATTTCTGATATGTCGGCGGCTGTCACTGACTTTGTTTTATTAGCGTCGGCAGCTATGAACTGGTATGGGCTTGTAAATGGCGCAAGCCCCAGAATGTGCTTTTGAATGAGCACTAAATCGAGCGCTGTGACTCCTGCTAATGGATCTTCATCAAGGTGAGGCCTGATAACATATTCATTATTCAATGGCAAATCCTGGATATAGTAAGTACCATCTTTATTAATCAATGCTGAATCCTGGTATTCACCAGCCTCTGCATAAATTAACACATTGGTCGGTACCTTTCCATTTTCTGTCATGATTCGACCCGAAACAGATGCTGATGTGATCAAATCTGGACATAAATCATAATTATCCTGTATGAGTAATTGCACCGTGCAGTAATCAGCATTGCCTATCAGGTCTGTCACAGTCATATTTAGTACTACAGTATCCAGTTTTCCATTGGGAATATGGCTGCAATCAAAGTACATACCGGAAGAATTCATGTCTGGATTCCAAAGTTGTGCATCACCTGAAAAATATTCTGCAACCGTTGCCAGTTCACCATTTCCTTTAAAATAGTGTGTTCTGTCTATTGAATCTTTAACCGGATGGGCTTCATTAAAGGTAAAAACGAGGTGTGTGTCGTCTGTACAATTATCATGACTGCCTTTATCAAAATCTTTTGCCCATATTTCTGAAAATCCTTTGACCTCGTCGAGTGAAACACTCAAAAATTCGATACAATAAGGTGTAGGTTTTTTGCAATCGACAACACTGAAATGCTGAACGCTCGAAGATACATTACCGCATTGATCAGATACTGTCCATCGTACAGCGTGCTGTCCTACTGGTATTAATTCGGTAAAAGCAGAAGTACTTCCTGCCTTGTCGATGACACTATCATTGTTAATATCCAGCTGATACGTCCATACCAAAGCTGCGGAATCTGTACATGAGTCAACTGCCGAAGCACTAAGTTGAATTTCAGTCGCACTACAGTCTAGTGTATATAGACAATAGGTCGTATCCTTCAATGAGGATGTAAATATCGGAGCATTGCCATCTGTAAGTTTGATAATCTGAACATAAGGACCGTATTTTCCTGTTTTGTTGTCATAGTTAAACTGACACCAGTCGATAACATCCCACGTTCGCAAGATTTTGACACAAGCTCCGTCAGCTAGTAAGAATAGCTGATCAGTATATGTATAGGCTACATTGGCGCATGATGTATTATCAAAAATCGGATAACCTGTGACAGACGGGTCTGCATTGTTAGAGCCACACCCTATTCCATCAAAATGATCAGGCCAGGTTATATCTTCTTCTGAAAATGGCTGCGGATTTAAAATTGTGATGGTTTGTACACAAGAATCTTGTCGTCCTCCTTTGTCAGTAGCAATAAATGTTCTGTATATATACCCGATATGGCATTCTATATCTGTGGTATAGTGTGAGGTTACCTCGACAGAACAGTTATCTGTAGCAAGTCCATCCAGACCTACTACTCCTTGATGGTAGTAATTATTAATAATTATTTCCTTTCTCTTTGCAGGGTCACTGACCACAGTGCCGAAAATGTCCAGGTGCTCAAAGTCGTAATTATCTGTGCATTCTAGAGTGATATCAGGTGGACATATAATTGTCGGCTTGATTTTATCTTCTACATTAACTTCGACCATGCAGGTATTTTTATTGCCATGGATATCAGTTATTTCCAAGGCCACCATCTGGGTGGTACCGATATCAGCACAACAGAACTCTACAAAATCACCCCATTCAGTTCCAGTTCCACAAAGATCGGTCATCCTCCGAGCACTGAAACCAGCTATACCACAGTTATCCGTGCTCTTATCATCAAATGTAACAGCAAAAACGCGCGCACGTCCATGGTCATCCAGAGCTACCTTTGTATGTCCATCACAAGCAGGAAATGGAGCAATCAAGTCTCGTACTAAAATTTGTGTCGTACAAACCGATGAATTATTACACACATCAGTAGCAGAATAATTCAAGTAATAATTATTGACTGGCAAATGGTCAAAATAATAAACACCATTCTCCTTTGTAATAAATTGACTATAATCAAGTCCGGTAGAATCTGTGAGCCGATAACTTATTTCAAAATCAGAGCAATCTGACGCAGAAGTGAGTAATGGCAATTTTACTTTATCGGTATGACAACCATATGGACTTGCTTCCAGATAGACTGTATCTTGACATACGATAACTGGTGCTTTGCTGTCTCTCACGGTTATTATCTGGTTATGATCTATACTTAGGCTATTACACCAATTGATAATAAACCAGTTGCGCACCACTTTGTAGCCACTTCCACACATATCAAAAGAAAGGTCGCTATACTGAAACTGTAAGTGATCGCATAATCCGGTAAAAGGCACACCAGTAGTATCTGGTGATGGAAATCCACTTGCTAAATGAGGGAAAGTATCTCCACACTCAAATGAAGGAGCAGCAGTACCATCAAAATTGACCGGAAATGTTATATTTTTCAGGGAAATAGTCTTAACCACAATTAACTGATTACATGTGGAACTATTGCCTTGAGCGTCCGTTGCCTTCCATTTTCTGGTGATTTTTCTGTCTTCACCGTTTGCGCAATTCATAGGTGAAGTTTCATCTGAATATTCCAGTGTGACATCTGAGCACTTATCCCAGTCTTTAACAACATATTTATTATTAATGATCGTGTCAATATAAGCACCTTTAGGTATCGGAAAACCCAAACTATCAGGCATCGTCGACTGAGTACAAGGGATCGTATCATTTTTACAAACAAAAATCGGTGGGAAGAAATCAACCACCGTAAACTTGCCCCAGCATATATTACCTGTGCATCTGTGACCCAACTTAAATGAAACTTCGGTATTGATATGCTTTTTAGTCACTGTATTATTTGGAATGATATTGCCCTTATCATCATACAACTCCACTGTGTAATTAGTAAATGGTGCTACAGGATTAGAAATAAGCAGCGAAACATCAATTTTCTGAGTACAAGATTCATTTAAGGAGATACTAAAATTTCCAGAACATACAATAGGCGGAGCTACCTGAAAATTAACTCTCACTTCATCCGTCACTCGCTCTAGTGGATTGCCAACAGGAGCATCCGACAAGAGCATCATTCTATAATAACCCAAGGCTAGGTCATTAGGACCGGGTACATAGGTAATCTGCTGAGATTGTGTAGTACTGAAGCGGACTGTATTTGAATTTACTGGCATAAACTTGCCATCGCCAAATGTCAACCAATCACCATCAGTGACATCACCGGTGATACTTGCATGTAGGGTGTCCATCTGCAGCTCCTCATTATAACAAATAGTCTGATCAGGGCCAGCATATACATAAATAGCTGAAGGCGCAGCTGCCTGTTGATGAATAAACAGATAGCCTGAAGTAACCACTCCAACCAAAACAACCAATATGTAAAAAAACTGCTTCAACTATTTATATATTAATAATTAATAAAGCGTATATGACTTAAAAAAAATAAATTTACATATAATTAAAATGTTTAATACAATAATTATACCAATTTAGGGCATCTCATTCAGGTGAATAAAAATATAGGTAAGAGAGAGACTACAAGTAAGCTATGTAACTTAAATCTTAGAATTATTTCACAAATAGTAGTGATTAATAGCAGGAATACTATTATCTTTGCGCCGCTATTTACAAATTTTAGTAATTTGTATCATTGGTAACCATTAAAAAATTAAAAATGGCAAGTTATTTAACTGAAGAAAAAAAGAATGAAATTTTTACTGAGTACGGTGGCTCTGCAAAGAATACCGGATCTGTTGAAGCTCAGGTAGCGCTTTTTACTTACAGAATCAAAGCACTTTCTAACCACCTAAAAGAAAACAAAAAGGATAACTCTTGCAAGAGGTCAATGTTAACTTTGGTAGGTAAAAGAAAGAAATTGCTTAGATACCTGATGAATAAAGACATTCAGGGCTACAGAGCGCTGATTGAAAAATTAGGAATCAGAAAATAAAAAAAAAGAGCGGTAAACCGCTCTTTTTTTTAAATATCAATATTAATTTAAATATATCCGTATCTTTGCAGGCATAAATTAGCAAAGATTCAGAATATCGCCTCCCATTCTGATATTTGTATCTCAAAAATTCACTATTCCTAAAACCTCTGATGCAATGTATGCAATGAGGACGGACGTATTGAATATTATACATGTTTTATATTATATCACAAAATACTTAATAATTTATGGGAAACATTATTCCTACTTCTACATCATTCAGATTGCCTGATGGTAAAGAAGTCACCTTAGAAACCGGCAAGTTAGCCACTCAGGCACACGGATCGGTTGTAGTAAAAGTGGAAAATACTATGCTACTTGCTACTGTGGTTGCCAGCCCTGATGCAAAGCCAGATCAATCTTTTTTTCCGCTGTCAGTAGATTATCAAGAAAAATTTGCTTCAGCAGGACGTATTCCTGGCAACTTCTTCAGAAGGGAAAGCAAACTTTCAGATTATGAAGTACTGATTTCCAGATTAGTGGATAGAGCGGTAAGACCACTTTTCCCTGATCATTTTTTAAATGAGACTCAGATCATCCTTTATCTCATTTCAGGTGATCAAAAAAATATGCCTGATGCTTATGCAGCACTAGCAGCTTCAGCAGCCTTAGCGGTTTCCGACATACCGTTTGATGGCCCTATATCGGAAGTACGTGTAGCGAAAATAGATGGTGAGTATGTCATCAATCCGGAAAGAGACCGACTAGCCGAAGCAACACTTGACCTCATAGTAGCTGCATCACTTAAAGATGTCATGATGGTAGAAGGTGAAGCCAGCGAATGTCAAGAATCAGAATTGATTGAAGCCATCAAGGTAGCTCATGATGCCATCAAGGTGCAATGCGAAGCTCAACTGGCATTAGCTCAAAAAGTAGGTGATAAGGCACTAATCAAAAGAGAATTAGAAGTTCCTGTAGAAAATACTGAATTAGTAGATTTAGTCACTTCGCTTAGTTCTGCTGAAATTATGAGAATTTCTTCTGCTGCTCTAGATAAGAATTCTAGAAAAAATGGTTTTAAAGAACTAGCTAAGTCTGTTGTTGAAAGTATAACAGAACAAAAAGGCGAAGAATATGCTGAAGAAAATGCTTCTGAAATCAGTGCTATCTTCGACAAACTGAAGAAGCACCTGATCCGCCAAATGGTACTTGATACAGGAATCAGACTTGACGGTAGAAAAACCACCGAAATTAGACCAATTTGGTGTGAAGTCAATTATCTACCTTCTGCACATGGAAGTTCTATCTTCAACAGAGGAGAGACTCAATCGCTGACATCGCTGACCCTAGGTACTAAATTAGACCAGTTAATGATTGACAATGCTTTAGAAAATTATTATGAGAAGTTCATTCTCCATTACAACTTTCCTGGACTGTCAGTAGGAGAAGTGAAACCTAATCGTGGACCAGGACGTAGAGAAGTAGGACACGCTAATCTTGCCGGTAGATCATTAAAAAAAGTAATGCCATCGGATCTTCCATACACAGTAAGACTAGTTTCGGATATCTTAGAATCAAATGGTAGTTCGTCAATGGCCACAGTATGTGCTGGGTCACTGGCACTGATGGATGGTGGTATTCAGATTAAAGAAGCGGTGTCAGGTATTGCAATGGGTATGATCTCTGAAGGTGGTAGATCTGTAATTCTTTCTGATATCCTCGGTGATGAAGATGCACTCGGCGATATGGACTTTAAGGTGACCGGTACTAAAAACGGTATTACAGGCTGTCAGATGGACATCAAAGTAGATGGACTTTCTTACGAAACCCTTGAAAAAGCGCTGATGCAGGCTAAAGAAGGTCGTCTCCACATACTAGGAGAGATGAATAAGGTAATCAGCAAGCCAGCGGATGATCTTAAGCCACACGCACCAAGAATGGTCGAAATGACAATCGACAAATCCTTTATCGGAGCTGTAATCGGACCCGGTGGTAAGGTTATTCAGGAGATTCAAGCTCGTACCGGTACTATCATCAACATTGAAGAAGTGGGTGACAAAGGAATTGTCACTATAGCAAGTACCAATGCTGAAGGACTGAGAGAAGCTAAGGCTGCCATTGATCGCATAGCGTTTGTCCCTAAAGAAGGTGAAATTTATGAGGCAGAAGTAGAATCAATCATGCCTTATGGCGCCTTTGTCAAATTCTTTGGTCAGAGCGGACTACTGCACGTATCAGAAATTGAACATAGAAGAATCGAAGATGTGAGCACCGTTCTGAAAGTCGGAGATAAGGTAAAAGTAAAAATTATCGGTACCGATCCAAAGACAGGAAAACTCAGACTTTCCAGAAAAGCGCTTTTAGAAAATCCTAAAGGAAATAAGGATAACAATTAAATTAAAGTTGATAACTTTTAAAAAAAATAGCCCACCATACGTGGGCTATTTTTTTTTTGTTTTCCTTCACTTCATAAACATCAAATTAATACAAACACAGTATAAAAAAGGATGGCCACTTTTAGGTGCAGCCATCCTTCTGTTTTTAAATTGAGTGGCAGACCAGCTGCCTAATCGATCTTGATAAATCTTTCTTTATAAGTCTTATCGCCCTGTGTTAGTATAACTTGATAGGTGCCGTTTGCAAAGTGCGTCACATCTACCAACTCAATGCCTGTGCCTATCACCTCTTTACTGAGCACCATCTGCCCTGACATATCAAATACATTCAACCTTATAACTCCAGCATCTGAATCTAAGGCTGAGACATCAACATTGATCATATGAGCAGCAGGATTAGGATAGAGGGATATGTTGTCAATCGCTACCTGACGACCAAAATTCACGCCACGTACATCAGAGTATTGATACTTTCCATCCAGGTCGGTCATCTTGAGTCGGTAATAAAAAATATTATCTGCAGACCTATTCAAAGTAATATTGCGGTCATAGTACTCATAACCACGTTCTGTATAACTATTGCCAGCAGCAGGTACTTTTGTCAGTGCGGTCCAGTTTTTAGCATCTGTACTGCGCTCAATAAGGAAGTAATCACTGTTGATCTCTGAAGAAGTGGTCCAGTTGAGTCGGGATGAGTTAGCATTAAATTTCTCTGCCATAAATGTAGTTAACTGCACCGGAAGTGGTGACAATGATTCTACATAATCATGAGGTGTACTACCTTCAGTGCCGCCATAAAATTTATCCGGATAATTAGTTACATCAATCCCATTAAACTCTACATAAAAGTAGGATTGCGCTCCAGTTCCACCTGTTTGATCATCTTGTAAGCGAGGATAATTATTATTTGTAAATACAGGTTCACTAAATACTAAATCAAAAACGTGCTTTTCCTCATCCTTATTCCACACTACTGGGTTTACATCTCCTGATACAACAAAAGTATAGACAAATCGATCACCTTCGATATAAGGGAGATATGCAATAGGTGTAATACCTAATGGAGCAAATATATCAAAAGTACTATAGGTAACAGAAGGCGCTTGACTTACATCTCTTCCCTTTCTGTCCACAGTAATCGAAATATTTAATGTAATAACATTAGAAGCGTTGGCAAGATGTGGTATGTTTTCAATAGCAGTATAATAAATAGACGCTACCATCGGAGATTCGACCCTAACAGTTCCCTGAATAAGCTCATCAGCTGTAATCTGTGCAGAAAGGTGGAAGTTAAAAAATAAGGAAATTAATAAAATCGGATATATAAACTTTCTCATATCTCTTACTTAATTGTGTTCAAAAATAACATTTGCTTTATTATTGCTCAAATTTTGCAGAATGACGGCATTATCATTTTGAGGCCCAGCATATCTTACATTGCCATTCAGATTCAAATCAGCCTGGTTATAAACATAAGGCGGAGGATTGCCCAAAACGGTACTCTTGTTTGATCCTAGAGCTATTAATAAAGCACTATTATCATTGCCAGGACCAGCATAACTCACTTTATAAGGATTACTATGTGTTAATGAAGTACTACTATTTCCACCCCACATGGCGTAGTTTCCACTCATATTTCTCATATTAGCATTAGAGGTAATAGATGGATTTGTATAAGCCTGACCAGTTCCTGTAGTAAAATCATGCAATGTAGGATTGACTAAATCTAAAGTGGTATTAGTCCTAATACCTAAATGATTCCGATGTCGCAAAGCTATATAACCATTAGTAGTAGCATTTTTTAATCTCAAGGGTTCATTATCAAAATTCACAATACTACCATCGCTCATTATAAATGCACTGGTCTTTGAGATAACCGTAGAAGGATCGCCACTATCTCTTACTTCAACAAGAATCCAGTCTGTTGCATTTGCCGGAATTGAGGATGCCGTCACAGTGGGCGCATTAAAAGGAGCAACAGTATAAGGTGTAGTCAGAGGAATGACACCTGCCGTATTCAAAGTTGTTGTCATGCTGGACCCGGACAACGCACCAGATAAAAATGCCTTCAGATTAGCTTTACCAAAGAAATTCATACCGGTAAGCTTCACGCTGGTATTATCGGTCTGAGCTGTGACCGTATTATTCACATTATCACCGGCTGAGCCATCAAAGTGCCAGTCAGTGGTGTAGTAACTTCCTTTGATAAGATTTTCGGTCCCCGTTACATCACCATCAGCATAAGTACCGGTCATTTGATTATCATAATCGGTGATACCTGTAGCAGAAATATCCCATTCTCTTGTAATATAATCTGTGCTTTCCGAATATTTTGTAGTAAGTCCTGAAGTATAAACTCTACCACCAACTGAAGCTGATGCGAAGGCTGAACCTGTTACATTGCACGATATAGGGCTATACTGAGTGCCATTACCTACCTCAAAAGTCAGTGCTCCATTGGCATTCAGTTCCTTAAGCAACTTGCCGATACCATTCGTATTAAAAAATCGGTCACTACCAGCAGAGGCCACACTCCCACCCTGTTTGATGGTCAGATTGTTATTACCCAGCATTACTTGATTATTGGCTTGTGCAAAAGTAAAAGTGCCTGAAACATTCATAGCATCCTGCAGTGTGATGGTAGATGCTGTTTTGGCCATTTCTGCATTTTTAAACAAAGCGCCACCAGAAGTTATATTTGAATTAGCAGACCCGATGAACCGAATGAGGGAACTAGCTCCTGAAGCGATAGATCCACTGTTGACAAAATCATTCATTACTTCGATGGTGCCATCATTGGTAATAGTGCCGCCACTGTTGTTGGTTAGGTTGCCCTCAACACTGAGTGTAGCTCCATTCTGAATGGTAACTGTACCACCATTATTGATAAACTGTGCTTGCAGCATAACTGCTAAACAACTCAAAAAAAATACTAAATTTAATCTCTTCATTTTATTGTCTTTAAAAATATCGACCTAAAATTCAACCAAAAGTACTACAATTTATTAATAATAGATTATTTTAAACAAATTTATTATATAATACATTGCAATATATATATTAAATTAATTGACTTTCTCTTACACACAAAATAAAATAGTAAAATCTATTTACACCTTATGACTTTACAATATATTATAAACGACTTAATCAATTTATTCCCTATCTACAAAGTAAAGAATCTGAGTGGATGTATTTCATTTTTCATAAGCAAAGCAGTGATCGACCATTACAAACCATAGCCATCAGAAAAGAGTTTCGTTCTCCACTATTGGCTCAGCTAAACATACTTTAACATAAATGCCTCGTTATTAATCGGCTTTTTTAATATAAAAATGTTCCTGATTAATGGCAATGGTAAAATAAAATATCACTGAGTGTCTATGTATATATTATATATTGACACATCATAGAAATTCCAAAATCTCCTTACCTTGCACCTCGTTACTTACAGTTAGACACTTGTTATGAAATCATTAAAATCGTGGTTAGAATCCATTATGATGGACTATACACTCAATCAAGAACTTGAGTCATTAATTATTTTCATTGTGCTCTTTCTTGCAACAGTAATATTACTACTTTCCGCAGTATATATCACTCGTAGGATTCTATACAAAACTGTGGGCAAAATAGCCCATACCACAACAAATATTTGGGATGACGCCCTTGCTAATAAAAAAGTATTAAATGCAATATCACTTATCCTAGCTGTCATCATTTTAAAAATCAGTGTTCCTCTACTCTTTGAAGGTATGGATCATGGGCTGATCATTGCAGAAAAGCTCACCAATATCTTTCTGGTTTTTGTTGTCATTCGCATCATCAATGTCACGCTGAGAGTTATTGAAGAGATACTTTCTCAATCTCAAATTTTCCAAGAAAAACCGCTAGCAAGTTACTTTCAACTCTTGCGATTGATTATGATTATCATCGCTATCATACTAAGCTTTTCCATTCTCATGAGTAAATCTCCCATGTATTTTTTGGGCACATTAGGTGCTATGACCGCTATCCTATTACTCATCTTCAAAGATACCATCTTGGGATTTGTGACTAGTGTCCAGATTACTGTCAATGATATCATCAGAATAGGTGATTACGTCGAAATGCCTAAATTCAATGCCGAAGGAGATGTCATTGCACTCAACCTTACTACAGTCAAAATACGCAATACGGATAAAACCATTTCAACTATTCCTACCTACTACCTCACTACTGAAAGTTTTAAAAACTGGCGAGGTGTAGAGGAAAGCAATGCCAGACGCATCAAAAGAGAACTTAGAATTTCTTTAAGTAGCATCAGATTTGTGGATGCTGAATTATTGAACCAATTCAAAACCTTTAACTTAATCAGCAATTTTATCGAAGAACGGCAATCGGACATAGAAAGATTTAACGAAAAACATGATATCAATACTGAAGTACTGATAAATGGCCGTAGGATGACGAATATCGGAGTATTCAGAAAATATGTGCGCAATTATCTAGAATACCACCCAGGCATTCGCAAAGATACATCTGTAGTTGTCAGGCAGTTAAGCCTGATGAATTTGGGGTACCACTTGAAATATACTGTTTCACTTCTACGACGGTTTGGGAAGAATATGAGGCTATACAATCCGATATTTTTGATCATTTATTTGCAGCAGCACGATTTTTTGATCTTGAAATCTATCAGCGACCATCAGGCAAAGATTTCAAATTTATCCACACTAATCAATAGTACGGCTTCACTCTATAACTTTATGCTGCGCACGTAGCTTTTCAATTATAAATTGAGCGGCCTGGCCATCACCATATAATTGTACATCAAAATTTAAGACGGAATAATCAACAGACTGATATGCCTCCCATATTTTATCTTCATCAGCACCGGTGAGCTGATTCAATCCATGATTCACTAATTCCACCCATTCAGTCTGATCTCTCAACGTGATGCAATATTTTCCAAAAAAATAGGCTTCCTTTTGCAGTCCACCGCTATCCGTGAGTACCAAATAAGCGTGGCTTGTAAGTGCAATCATATCTAAGTAACCTACTGGCTCGATGACTCGAAATTCGGGCTGAATGTTAAGCTTTTTCAGTATCGACTGTGTGCGTGGATGGAGTGGCACAATGACCGGCTTGCTGCGGTGTATGCTATTTAACGCATTGATAATACTCCTAAGTCTGGCTTGATTATCTGTGTTTTCCTGTCTGTGAATGGTGGCGAGGATAAATTCATTCTCTTTTAAATCCATACCGGAATAAATCGACGCTTTATTTGCTGCTTTATCTTTAAAAAAGAGTGCTGCATCGTACATAATATCGCCACTGTTGTACACCTTTGAATCAAAAGCTTCAAAACCTTCCATTTTTAAATTTTGCACAGCTGTCATTGTTGGGCAAAATAAAATATCAGATATTCGATCTGTCAGGATTCTATTGACCTCTTCAGGCATATCCATATTAAAAGATCTCAAGCCGGCCTCTATATGTACCACCTGAATATGGAGCTTTTTAGCCGCCAATGCACCGGCTAGTGTGGAATTAGTATCACCATAGACCACTACAAAATCAGGTCGCTCTACCACCAAAATTTTTTCAATTTCTTCAAGCATTCGGCCAGTCATGGCTCCATGCCCCAGAGAATGTATATCTAGATTGTACTTAGGCGCAGGAATGTCCATTTCTTCAAAAAACACAGCACTCATATTTTCATCAAAATGCTGTCCTGTATGTATAATCACTTCTTCGATATCAGGATAAGACGCTAGCGCTCTACTCAATGCTGATGCTTTGATAAACTGAGGTCTTGCCCCTACAATGGTAACTAACTTCATGAACCGCATTTTTTAAGGGTTAATTCGTCGAGCAATGCTGCCAGCTTTTCAGTCAGATTTTTTCTGGAGTATTGAAGTACTTCCGGCTGTAAAGGTCGGCTTTCTGTATGTTCATCGCCTACCTTTTCAAATTGAATAACCAACCAGGATTTGACACCTTTTACATCTTCATAGTCAAAAACTGCTTGGTGACCACTCGAATGCAAAATGTCAGCAGCATCACCATCTTCTGGTCCGATGCACAGAATAGGACGTCCAGATGCAAGATATTCGAATATCTTTCCGGTCAAAATGGACTTATTATTAGAAGTATGATTGATGATCAGGAGTAAAACCGATGCTTTGTTTTGATATTCAATAGCTTCTTGATGAGAAACATACCCTACAAACTCCACCAAATCCTGAACATCGTGCTGTATGACGCTTTCTCTGACGACCGCTTCAGGTTTTCCTACAAGTTTGACCCGAAGTCGTTGAATAATAGGGTGATTCTCCTCGTTTAGTTCAGACAATGCTTTCCAGAGTACCAATGGATTACGGCTATCATTCATAGTGCCAATATAAACGATAGAAAAGTCGCTACTTACGTTATTTTCATCTTCGTTTCTGTCTGCTTCATCAAATCCATTGGTGATGACTTTCTTAGGTGTTGTAGTAAGCGCATTAAGATCATGAGCCATTGTTTTACCCACAGTGACCACGGTATCGCAAGTATCCAGCACCTGTTTTTCCATTTTGTAATGTAGATTTCGCGCCCAAGAGGTCAATCGGAGATCATCAAAATAATCTATTTGCGTCCATGGGTCACGATAGTCCACTATCCACGGAAGAGCGTGCCTCCTTCTGACTCCTAGAGCAATCATGTGGCAACTATGTGGCGGACCAGTACTGATCATAGCGTCAACCCTATTAGATATCAGATATCTGTCTAGGAATCTTACTGAAGGATTGATCCAAAAAGATCTTGCATCCGGAATAAACAAATTGCCTCTTATCCAAACCGCAAGTCTGTCTTTCCACCCCAACTTCTTGCCTTGAGACAGAAAATTAGCATCTATCCGCTCATTTTTATCTTTACCAACAAATCTTTTGTACAGTTGATAAGGTTCAATGACCGGGACCTTCAATACTTCTACATCAGGAGGTATTTCATTAGCTAATGTGGTGTCGATAATGGGATATTCTGCATTCTTAGCTGTAAAAACGATAGGTTCCCAGCCAAAATCTCTCAAATACTTTACAAATTTGACCCATCGCTGCACACCGCCACCACCTGCAGGAGGCCAGTAATATGTTATGATGAGGACTCTTTTAAGCTTCATTAATCTGTCACTGATAGCAGTGATTCTTTATTTTTTACAAAAGTATAAGTAGCAAATACCAGAAAGAGCAGCAATAATACTGAACTAATCAGACTGATGGTCTCGCCCAGATAGTAAGACTTAGGTTTAAACTCAAATACAATGGTGTGCTTGCCAGAAGGCACTTTCATCCCTCGCAACAAGTAATCCACACGGATATGATCTACAGGGCTGCCATCAATATATGTCTGCCATCCTTTGTTGGGCCCATACCAGATTTCAGAGAAGACTGCAAACTGATCGCCTTGAGTATCGCTTTCATAAGTCAATTTATTGGGCGAATACTCCTTAAGTAAAATAGATCCATTTTTTTGGAAGGTTGTATTTCCTCCTAGGTATGCTGAAAATTCCTTGTTGATAATAGCTTCTCCTGCAGGATCAAAATGAGTCAGCGAATCCATTTCAGCATTGGCATTGTCCACCATTACAATATCGTTGATAAACCATGCATTGCCTAGCGCTGCCGGATTACGCTGTACCAAAGGTTGACCGTCTTGACCTTTAATAATAAAATACTTTGTATTGAGCATATTAAACACTACCGGATTGCCATTAGAAATTTGATGGTCAATCAAATCCTGAAACCTTTGCATTTTGACTGCACTATATCCACCAATTGTCTTGTGAAAATAAGATGTGGAAGCTGAATTGAAGGTATTAATAGTACTGTCAAAGACTCTAAAGTTAGGATCTTTATCTTCAAGAATTTGTTTGTCCACCTGCCGTGGCTCGAACTCAGATTTATAATTTCTTTTGCTTACAAAATCTCTATTCGTCAAGTAACCTCTGTCTATCTGTACCAAATCAAATACACCCAGCACTGTGATAATAGCGATTAAAACCGAGGATTTGATCTTATCCTTGAGAAATAAATACAAAGTACCCATTGCCATCAATATCAATACTAGACTTCTAAACGCTGACGCCTTCATCATGTCTGCTCTTTGATCCAAAAGTTCGTTTTTTAGATCACCATACTGATCATCTGAAGGCGTTGTCACATCGATCAAAGATGGACCTAGCATCCATATCAGCAAACTCACAGCTGCTAGAATACCTCCGGCTATCCATAATGGTTGTTCTAATTTCTTTTTATCCTTTGTTTTAATCATTTCCACCAAAGTGAGCACCGCTAATATCGGTATAAAAATCGCAGTAATGCTCAAAATCGAACTCGGCGCCCTGAATTTATTATACAGCGGTAGATAATCAAAAAATAGGTTGTTGAGTACTGCAAAATGCTTGCCCATAGACATCAACATTGTCAAACCCACGGCAATACCCAGCCACCATTTGACTTCTCCTTTGACCACAAATAGTCCTAAGAAAAATAAGAAAAAAGCAATCACACCAAAATACGCAGGCCCAGAAGTGAAAGGCAAATCTCCAAAATAAGTTCCGATCTGAAAAGGTTGTCTTTGGCCTACTGCTTTACCAATCCTTGATGAGCCATCAAGCCATTCACCGGAGCCACCACCTACTACTTTAGGAATAAATGATGCCAGTAAATCTCCGGTACCGTTGCTCCATTGCATCGCATAATCCCATTCCAGCCCACCTTTTGGATCCGCATTGTGTGGCGTACTTGCATCTTCTTTCAAAATCTGACCACCTCTCATCGTTTCCTGTGTGTATTCGTAGGTCGTCCACAGTTTAGATGCCGATGAGCCTAATGCTAGTATCGCCACCGCAGCCATGATACCTAAAGATTTCAAAAATTGAGGTATCTTTTTGTCTTTCACGGCATTGATGAGATGAATGACCACTAATATCCCTAGGCATATCGCCAGATAATAGGTCATCTGAGGATGGTTTGCCCTGATATTTAGACCCAGTGCCACGCCAAAAACAGCAGCACCTATTAGGTATTTTTCCCTTAAAACTAAAAGTACGCCTGCTATCACCGGAGCACTGGTCATAATGGCCATGACCTTTGAATTGTGGCCTGCCTCAAATAAAATCATATTATTGGTCGTCAATCCAAAAAACAAAGCGCCCATCATGCTCAGCCAAGGGTTGACTCCCAGTAGCAACATCAGCAAGTAAAACCCTAGCATACCGGCTATAAAGTATCCGGCAGGACGTGGTACAAATAATGTGAATGCGGACTCAACATATTTCAACAAATTATTGCGAGGCTGGGCAGAAATCTGGTACGTAGGCATACCTCCAAACATACTATTAGTCCAGAGGGCTTCTTCACCTGTTTTTTCACGATAGTCCACTGCTTCCTTAGACATTCCTACAAATTGGATAATATCTCCTTGTTTCACTACCTTACCTTGAAACTGAGGCATAAAATAGAATACATTAACCAAGAGTATTACTAAGACAGGAAGTAAATATTTCTGCAAAATTTTAGCATCAACTTTCATACTTAAATATTAAATGAAGCCGTAATATTACGAATATTTTTTTATTTATAACATCTTGATATTGATATGTAAATTCAGCACCCTATTCAACATCAAAGTTATCGGTTCTTGTTTCACATTCATTACTACCATCTTTACATTTCTCAATATCGCTTTGACGCACTGCCTATGACCTAGAATTACAATCCATACAAACTAGTAAAATCATTGATAAATTAAAAAAACAGGATACTGAAAAAATGAATTCACAAAAAAAATTGGTGTACACTATAGTCCATCTTCCATTATAAATGACACAACAAAAACGAACTTTTAACTCGACCACTGATATTGACATTTATTAAAAATGGTATCAAGTGTTTCCTAGATCAATCAATAAAATCTATTATTCTAATTATGTGATTATTACATATATTTTAATTACATATATTAATCAATATTCAGATTTGATACACTTTAGTTTTCATTAGAATGAAACAATGGTTCCAAAGCGTCATATAAATTCTGCTTTCGCGCAGCCAGCGGATATCTACTTTTAATAGCATCAGCTCTTCTCATTTGATCCTCAAGGTTATCATTGTCACTATCCATTATTGCTTTTTGAACGAGCGCTTCTAGCATTTCTTGATCTTTAGTTGGCAGTATATATCCGATGTTACTCACAATTTCTCCATTCATACCTACATCGCTAACTATAGGAATACATCCACAAAGAATTGATTCACACAAAGAAAGCCCAAAAGTTTCAGACATTGATAATTGCATATAAAATTGATGTCTGTTATAGATATTGACTAATTCATCAGCATCAACTTTATCTATGATCTGAACATTTTTAGGTATTTCCATAAATGGGTACAATGTTGACGATCCAACGATTGTAAAATGGTAGTCAGGATGATTTTTTGCAAGATTTAAAAACAAATCAATGCCTTTGAGCAAGAAATTCCTACGTTTATCGAGGCTTAATGCCGCTGTTAAAAAACTTTTAGGTTTTCTGTCTGAAGAAGTAATTCTAAATACAGAAGTATTAAACCCATTATAAACCACCTTATATTTTGTCTTCAACTTAGGCAGGCTTTTGCTCAGCCCCATTTTAGCTTTTCCTTCTTCAAGATATTTACTTTTACTATGAATTAATTGAGCGCTTACAGGCAATAATAAAGATGCCATATTTATAGATCTTTCTGTAAACCACCTAAGAGGCCATTTTCTTAGATTGCCATATTGAATCTCCTCTATGACATTACAGTCTGTCCCATGCAATAGGATCACATGCTTCTTAAGTCCTAATTTACTCAACACAGAGGGCAAAAATGTATGATAAGATGCGATTTGGGAAACGATAATTTGATATTGATTCCAGTGCTTGAGCAAATAAAATCCCTGAAGCAGAAAGGCTAAGATATAGTCTTTGACGCTTCTGGGGCTGAAAGCAAATGACGTCAAAGTAAACCTTTCCTCCAGTAGGGCCTTATCTGACCTGACAAATGATGTCGCATATTGATAATTGTAAAAAATACCCTTATTTTTCATATAGTTTAGCATTATATAAACTCCAATTTAATGGAGGAGCAATCCTAATCTCAAATTCAAACTTCCGCCTTTGCATATCAAAATCAACAAGTCATCATCCTGAGCTAAAACTTTAAAATGATATAAAACTTTTCATTCATTTGGCTAATCCACCTTCATTCTCTTCATCCAATTTTTGAATCTGTGTTGTGAATGGATGGATCAATATTATTAAAAAATGCAGGTCAATAATTATTAAATTCATTAAGCGATCACTACTGATGAGCTCATCAAGTACATCGCAAATATACTACACTCAAGGAGAATACAGATTGATTAATGAAAATAATTAATACTACCATTCACTACCGATGGTTCGATACTTTACTTTCTTAACGACACTTCAATACCTGATCCTTGTTGTCAATTAATTTTTGCATGGTCAATAAATCGAGACCTATTAAAGCCCTTAGCATTCATCACCTATTTCAAATATTCATAAAAGCCACCTATCTACCTTTGAAAGACGGTATCCTTTTTTCCAAAAATGCAGCTGTTCCTTCTTGATAATCTTCACTATTTCCAGCCAAAGTCTGCAATTCATCTTCCAATGCCAACTGTTCTAAAAGATTATTGCCGTAGCTCTGATTTAAGGCCTGCTTAGTCAATGCCAGTCCATAGGTAGGCATGGTAGCCAGGTAAAGGGCTATTTTTCGCACCTCTTCAGTAAATTGGTCATCAGGAAAGCACTTATAAATCATACCCATGTCTAACGCCTGCCTAGCTGTAACTTTATCGCCCATCATCATCAGTGCCGATGCGCGCTGGAAGCCGATTAGCCTAGGCAATGTAAATGTTCCGCCACTATCCGGAATCAATCCAATTTTGCTAAATGCTTGAATAAATGATGCAGATTCTGTTGCTACTACAATATCACAAGCCAATGCAATATTAGCGCCGGCACCGGCTGCGACGCCATTTACAGCAGCAATGATGGGTTTCGGAATATTGCGCAGCCTCATGATGAGTGGATTATAATGTTCGCTTACAATCTTTGTAAGTGGTGGACCATCTGGATCTGTAGCTTCCTGCAAATCCTGACCAGCACTAAATGCTTTGCCATTGCCGGTGATGACAATACACCTAACATTTTCATCAGCAGCAAGACCGTCTAATATCTTCTGCATGGCCAACGCCATAGGTCGGATAAAACTATTGTACTTTTCAGGCCTGTCTAATAAAATGGTGGCCACACCATCGGATACAGAATAAGAGATATTGGACATAATATTTATGTTCTTTTAATGATTAATGACATTTAAAATAATCAAAAGGCTCGTGACAAGTATTGCATTTGTACAATGCTTTGCAAGGTGTAGAGCCAAATCTACTCACGAGTTCAGTCTGATCAGATCCACATTGAGGACAGTGAACCACCGGTGATTTGCCCGATAAAAAGGAAGCATCTGTGGTACTTTCGGCTGGTGGTGCAATACCATACTCCAATAGTTTTTGTCGCCCTTCAGCCGTGATCCAGTCAGTAGTCCAAGCAGGGTCTATCAGGCTGACAACTTTTACTTTATCATACCCTGCATCTTCCAGGGTCTTTCTCACGGTGTGTGCAATCACATCCGTAGCCGGACACCCATTGTATGTAGGTGTGATATACACAGTTATGGTCTGTTGTGCCTCATCGATTGCCACATCACGCAATATACCTAATTCAGCTATGGTGATAACCGGGATCTCAGGGTCTGTCACCGCCTCCAGAATGGAATAAATGGCTTCCTTCGTCATGTTAGAATGAGTTTAGGTTTAAATATTTCACCGTGGTATTTATTGAATACTGCGGCCCAAAATCGACCAATCAATATGCCCAAAATACCGCCTACTAATATGTCAAATGGGTAATGAACTCCAACATACACCTGAGAAAATGATATGATAAAAGCCCATAACCACAACCAAGGTCGAATGCGTCTAAAATACAACCCTATGGTGAAAGCAAAAAATGACGCGATCGCAAAGTGATTAGTGGCATGAGATGATGTAAAACTATACCCACCACCACATCGTACCCTTCTGACAACAGGCACTTCTGTATCATTGCACGGCCTTAAGCGCTGCACGTTCTTTTTTGATTAAATGCGAACTCGTCATATCAGACGTTCCTACCGTTAGCAATACAAATACTAAAACCCAGTAAGCACGCTTGCCATAGTTAAAAAAACATAAAGGCCAATATAAAAACGTAAAGTGGCACCCAGAATAATGGCTCACGCATCCAGGGTAGTACAGCATCGAGGATGTCCGAAGATAATCCGGTATTGATCCATTTAAATACTGTAAAATCCCAGTTAAAAAAACCTGTCATTCGTATCTGAATTATGGCACAAGATATTAAAATATTCTCAGTTATGATAATTGTAAAACATGAATAACCATAAATTAGATTTTTAAACTCAAACCCGTTTCACCATACTTAGATCCATTCATTAAATGAACTTACACTGTCAATCAAAATTTAAACTTAGCATGATTTTTACGAAAATCAAAGACTTAGTGTAAGCTGGAGTATTACCGGGAATATTTTTCTTACTTCTATTAAAACTCTTGTTATCCGGTAATGACAGAATAGCCAAAAAGTGGCCTTTAAGCTATTCGATTACAGCCTTAAAATGGATGAATTTTGAAAAGTAAGCTGGTAGTGCTCTCTGTGAAAATATAAGAAGACCCATCTAATACTATATGGGACAGATATCCGTATC
The DNA here is from genome assembly GCA_001567255.1 of Bacteroidetes bacterium OLB9. Classification (GTDB taxonomy): domain Bacteria; phylum Bacteroidota; class Bacteroidia; order Chitinophagales; family Saprospiraceae; genus OLB9. Next base: position 62,275 of record LNBW01000019.1, read on the forward strand.
GTACAAGAACTTTTGGGGCACAACTCACTAAAGACAACAGAAATATCTACGCACATTACAGATAAGTGGAGAAGAAATATAAAAAGTCAATTGGATAGTTTGGATATTTGAAAAAAAGAGATTAGATTTACACGGAAAATATACGCCATATGTCGTATATACAAATGTTGTAAGCAAATTGCGCATCCAAATCACAAATAAATAGTTCCAAAAGGATTGGAGTATTGTTAGCAACCAAAAGAAAATTTTGGTCCAAAGCTTGCAAAAAAGATTTGCTGAAAACTTGTTTTCAAAGCTAATCGCTTAAAACGCTTTGACAAGGTACGAAAATAAATTGAGAAAGTCCAAATTTTATAG
>LNBW01000020.1 GCA_001567255.1 Bacteroidetes bacterium OLB9
GGCAAGGATAAAAAGAACCCCGCCACTTGCGTGGCGGGGTTCAGATCGGCGACGACATACTCTCCCGGGCTTTTGGCCCAGTACCATCTGCGCTGGTGAGCTTAACTTCTCTGTTCGGAATGGGAAGAGGTGGACCTCACCGCAATAGTCACCTGAAATCGTAAGTACGATCTCAACGTGTTGTTAGACCGGACCAGAACAGACGGAGATCGTTCCACGACATCACCGTTCGGGTCAAAGTTTACGGGTAATTAGTACCGCTCGGCTTTGCCATTGCTGACTTTACACCTGCGGCCTATCAACGTGGTAGTCTTCCACGACCCTTATGAAGAAGTCTCATCTTGAGGTGGGCTTCGTGCTTAGATGCTTTCAGCGCTTATCCCGTCCGAACATAGCTACCCAGCGATGCAGCTGGCGCCACAACTGGTACACTAGCGGTTCGTCCACCACGGTCCTCTCGTACTAATGGTAGCTCCCCTCAAACTTCTAACGCTCGCAACAGATAGGGACCGAACTGTCTCACGACGTTCTGAACCCAGCTCACGTGCCACTTTAATCGGCGAACAGCCGAACCCTTGGGACCTTCTCCAGCCCCAGGATGTGACGAGCCGACATCGAGGTGCCAAACCATTCCGTCGATATGAGCTCTTGGGAATGATCAGCCTGTTATCCCCGGCGTACCTTTTATCCTATGAGCGATGGCCCTTCCATATGGAACCACCGGATCACTTTGTCCTACTTTCGTACCTGTTCGACTTGTCGGTCTCACAGTCAAGCACCCTTTTGCCAATATACTCAACGCACGGTTACCAAGCGTGCTGAGGGTACCTTTGAAAGCCTCCGATACTTTTTTGGAGGCGACCACCCCAGTCAAACTACCCACCACACACTGTTTCCCTGTTTCGCAGGGATTAGACATCAGATGAACGAAGGGTGGTATTTCAACGTTGACTCCACGATGCCTAGCGACACCGCTTCAAAGTCTCCCACCTATCCTACACATCGGGCAGCCGATGTCAATGTGAAGCTATAGTAAAGGTGCACGGGGTCTTTCCGTCCCGTTGCGAGTACCCGGCATCTTCACCGAGACTACAATTTCACCGAGCTCGTGGCTGAGACAGTGCTCAGATCGTTACACCATTCGTGCAGGTCGGAACTTACCCGACAAGGAATTTCGCTACCTTAGGACCGTTATAGTTACGGCCGCCGTTTACTGGGGCTTCGATTCAAAGCTTTGCCTTGCGGCTGACCTCTCCTCTTAACCTTCCAGCACCGGGCAGGTGTCAGGCCCTATACATCATCTTTCGATTTTGCAGAGCCATGTGTTTTTGTTAAACAGTCGCCTGAGCCATTTCACTGAGACCCTACTTGCGCAGGGTACCGCTTATTCCGAAGTTACGCGGTTAGTTTGCCTAGTTCCTTAGCCACGGATCACTCGAGCGCCTCAGGATCCTCTCCTTGACCACCTGTGTCGGTTTGCGGTACGGGCGGCTTGCATCTGAAGCTTAGAGGTTTTTCTCGGAAGTCTGCTTAGGGTCACTATCCACTTGCCCGAGGGCTCGTGGTACTGTCAGGTTTCAGCAGGACCGGCGGATTTGCCTACCAGCCCTATACCTACGCCCTTCAACGCACATACCGTTCGTGCGCGGACCTTTCACTCCTTCGTCACCCCGTCGCAATGCAAGTCGGTGCAGGAATATTGACCTGCTGTCCATCAGCTTCGCCGTTCGGCTACGCCTTAGGTCCCGACTAACCCTGATCCGATTAACGTTGATCAGGAACCCTTGGTCTATCGGCGGGCAGGTTTTTCACCTGCCTTATCGTTACTTATGCCTACATTTTCGTTTCCGGACGCTCCAGCATGCCTCACGACACGCCTTCGACGCAGACCGGAATGCTCTCCTACCGCCCGCCTTGCGGCGGGCCCACAGCTTCGGTAGCATGCTTGATGCCCGATCATTATCCACGCCGGACCGCTCGACTAGTGAGCTGTTACGCACTCTTTAAATGGATGGCTGCTTCCAAGCCAACATCCTAGCTGTCAATGCAGTCCGACCTCGTTAGATCAACTTAGCATGCATTTGGGGACCTTAGCCGATGGTCTGGGTTATTTCCCTTTCGCGCACGGACCTTAGCACCCGCGCGCTCACTCCCGGATATTGATGTTGTGGCATTCGGAGTTTGTCCGGGTTTGGTAGGCGGTGAAGCCCCTAGCCCGATCAGTAGCTCTACCTCCACAACAATACGTCCGAGGCTGCCCCAAAAGGCATTTCGGAGAGTACGAGCTATCTCCCAGTTTGATAAGCCTTTCACCCCTAACCACAGCTCATCCGAAGACTTTTCAACGTCTACCAGTTCGGACCTCCATCCCGTGTTACCGGGACTTCATCCTGGCCATGGTTAGATCACTCAGGTTTCGCGTCTGCCGCCACTGACTATGCGCCCTGTTAAGACTTGCTTTCGCTTCGGCTACGGGCCTGAAGCCCTTAACCTTGCCAGTGACGAGCAACTCGTAGGCTCATTATGCAAAAGGCACGCCGTCATCCCCGGAGGGACTCCGACCGCTTGTAAGCGTACGGTTTCAGGGACTATTTCACTCCTCTGTTCGAGGTGCTTTTCACCTTTCCTTCGCAGTACTGGTTCGCTATCGGTCTCTCAGAAGTATTTAGCCTTGCCAGATGGTTCTGGCGGATTCAGACAGGATCTCACGTGTCCCGCCTTACTCAGGATACCACTAGGTACCGCATTCATGTCGTGTACGGGACTATCACCCGCTATGGTCCAACTTTCCAGAAGGGTTCCACTATGAATACGGCTTCCACGGCGTGGTCCTACAACCCCGGTTGCGCCGAAACGCCCCCGGTTTGGGCTGTCCCCTTTTCGCTCGCCACTACTCGGGGGATCTCTACTTGATTTCTTTTCCTCCAGGTACTTAGATGTTTCAGTTCCCTGGGTTCGCTTCCGCCTTGCGGCGGATATCCAGTCTTCAACTGGATGGGTTTCCCCATTCGGAGATCCGCGGATCACAGGATATTATGCTCCTCCCCACGGCTTATCGCAGCCTATCGCGTCCTTCATCGCCTCTGAGAGCCAAGGCATCCACCGTACGCCCTTAGTAACTTTTCAACCTTCGAGGTTATGCTCGGTGGACCGATCTCTCGGTCTGTTTTGGTCGGTCTAACAAACACGTCAAAGAACAGTGCCCTGGGTGGGCCGCCCGTGGTCGTTCGCCCCGTGGGGGGGCTGGCGAATTCGGGGCACAGTGGAGAATATCGGAGTCGAACCGATGACCTCCTGCTTGCAAAGCAGGCGCTCTGGCCAGCTGAGCTAATTCCCCGTTCCCTATCCCTGGTAGTCCTGCGCAGATTTGAACTGCGGACCTCTACATTATCAGTGTAGCGCTCTAACCAGCTGAGCTACAGGACTAGGAGATGGTCACGGAAGTGGCACCGTTAAAAATATCATCCATCTGAGACAGCGAAGGTCGGACCCTCATAAGGATATGAGGGAACGAAGGGCTTGTCGAGCGATCGCTCTAAAAAGGAGATGTTCCAGCCGCACCTTCCGGTACGGCTACCTTGTTACGACTTAGCCCCAGTCACCGGTTTTGCCCTAGGCAGCTCCTTGCGGTCACCGACTTCAGGCACCCCCGGCTTCCATGGCTTGACGGGCGGTGTGTACAAGGCCCGGGAACGTATTCACCGCATCATGGCTGATATGCGATTACTAGCGATTCCAGCTTCACGGAGTCGGGTTGCAGACTCCGATCCGAACTGAGACGAGTTTTGGAGATCGGCATCCGCTCGCGCGGTAGCTTCCCTTTGTTCCTCGCCATTGTAGCACGTGTGTAGCCCAGGACGTAAGGGCCGTGATGACTTGACGTCGTCCCCACCTTCCTCACCGTTTACACGGGCAGTTTCTCTAGAGTCCCCGGCATTACCCGCTGGCAACTAGAGATGGGGGTTGCGCTCGTTATGGGACTTAACCCGACACCTCACGGCACGAGCTGACGACAGCCATGCAGCACCTCGCACGCCGTCCGAAGAAGAGGACGTTTCCGCCCCTGTCGTCGTGCGTTCGAGCCTGGTAAGGTTCCTCGCGTATCATCGAATTAAACCACATGCTCCACCGCTTGTGCGGGCCCCCGTCAATTCCTTTGAGTTTCAGCCTTGCGGCCGTACTCCCCAGGTGGATCACTTAACGCTTTCGCTAGGTGACTGACCGTATATCGCCAATCACGAGTGATCATCGTTTACGGCGTGGACTACCAGGGTATCTAATCCTGTTCGATCCCCACGCTTTCGTGCCTCAGCGTCAGTATCGCCTTAGTGAGCTGCCTTCGCAATTGGTGTTCTGTGCCATATCTAAGCATTTCACCGCTACACGGCACATTCCGCCCACTTCAAGCGCACTCAAGAGTGGCAGTATCAATGGCAATTCTACAGTTAAGCTGCAGGCTTTCACCACTGACTTACCACCCCGCCTACGCACCCTTTAAACCCAATGAATCCGGATAACGCTTGCACCCTCCGTATTACCGCGGCTGCTGGCACGGAGTTAGCCGGTGCTTATTCCTCCGGTACCGTCAACCCAGGACACGTCCTGGGGTTTCTTCCCGGATAAAAGCAGTTTACAACCCGTAGGGCCGTCTTCCTGCACGCGGCATGGCTGCGTCAGAGTTGCCTCCATTGCGCAATATTCCTCACTGCTGCCTCCCGTAGGAGTCTGGTCCGTGTCTCAGTACCAGTGTGGGGGATAACCCTCTCAGGCCCCCTAACGATCATCGCCTTGGTGAGCCATTACCTCACCAACTAGCTAATCGTGCGCATGGTCATCCTGTACCGCCGGAGCTTTCAAACCCGGGTGATGCCACCCAAGCTATTACGGGACATTAATCCTCCTTTCGGAGGGCTATTCCCCAGTACAGGGCAGATTCCATACGTGTTACGCACCCGTGCGCCGGTCGCCGCCAATGTATTGCTACATCGCGCTGCCCCTCGACTTGCATGTGTTAAGCCTGCCGCTAGCGTTCATCCTGAGCCAGGATCAAACTCTCCGTTGTAAAAGATCGTTCGATCTTGGTCTCGACGTGGCCCTTCTTCCCGATCTATGATCAGGAGGACCTTCTGCTGTTCTCAGAATGGACAATACTTCAAAGAACGTTTATGGGTTCCGGGCCGAGGCCCGGTACTCAGACGTCATCAACCCCTTGTGGTCCGCGGACATTTCCGCGAGAGGGAGGGCAAAAGTAAGTGTTCGATGATCACCACCAACGAACAGGCGAAAGTTTTTTGAACAACCCGCGCCAGGCGCCACTTACAGCCCCTGAGGGGTACGATCGAAAGAACGTTTGCTCGAAAGCGGCTGCAAATGTAGGGAGTTTTCCGATCCGTGCAACTCACGGATGAAAAATTTTCCCGAGCGGTCTCAGGGTGTGCTTAGGGCCATGGGCAACACCTTGCCGTTGAAGTACTTATGGCCCTCCAATAAAAAGCGGGCCACCTCGGCACCCATGGCCTCGGCGGTGACCGGTGCTTGGTATCCCGGGAAGGCCTCGCGGAGCATGGCGGTATCCACGGCGCCGAGGGCCAGGCAATTGCATCGCACGCCCCGCTCACGCAGTTCCTCGGCCATGCATTCGGTGAGCCCGGCCAGGGCCATCTTGGAGGCGCTGTAGCCCGCGAGGCCGGGGAATTTGGCGCTGCCCTGCACCCCGCCCATGCTGCCGATGTTCACCACGTGGCCGGGAGGCATCGCCCGCTCAGCCGGTCCACCAGAGCCTGCGGCCAGCAGGAAGGGCTGGTGGGCGTTGACCAGGAACAGGTCGTGCAGGTCCTGCAGGGTCCATTCCCCGAA
>LNBW01000021.1 GCA_001567255.1 Bacteroidetes bacterium OLB9
TAATTACAAATTATAAAATATATCATATATTTTGTTGATTTTAAATTGTTTTTTTGGGAAAAAGTGGAGAAAAGTGGGAATCGTCTCTATATTTGCATTATCAACCAACTGAAAGTGTGAAAGATTATCGATTCACCGGAGAATATGACTGTAAGCTTGATGCTAAAGGTCGGCTTAGATTGCCTAGTGCACTTCTAAAGCGGATGGGTAGTGACGGAAATCTCAAGTTTACAATCAATAGGGGATTCGAAAAGCACTTGATGTTGTATCCCAATGACGTTTGGGAAATGAAGACGAAGGAAATCAATCAGTTAAACATTTACATTACTAGTCATCGTAATGCTATACGGTATTTTTATCGTGGAGCGACAGAGCTGGAGCTTGATGCTTCAGAACGTATTAACCTGCCGCAATCATTGATGGAGTATGCCGGCATCGAAAAGGATGTGGTTTTGAATACTTATCAGAATCAAATCGAAATCTGGGCTAAAGAAGAGTATGAAAAGATGACCAATAATGAGCCGGAAAGATTTAGTGAATTGATGGAAGAGGTTTTCAAAAGTGGACATACACCTTTGAATCCTAATCAGGAGTAGCTATGAGTCAGTATCATGTATCTGTATTGCTGAATGAAAGTATAAACAATCTCAAAATCCGACCCGAAGGTACTTATGTTGATGTGACATTTGGAGCCGGAGGACATTCCAGGACGATTTTAACCAAGCTAAATGCCAAAGGGCGTTTGTATGCTTTTGACCAGGACCCTGATGCTGTAGCTAATGTGCCGGATGATATGCGTTTTGAACTTATAAGGTCTAATTTTAGATACCTCAGACGGTTTCTTAGGCTTGAAGGAGTAGAAAGTGTGGATGGTATCATTGCAGATCTCGGTGTTTCATCTCACCAGTTAGACATGCCCGAACGTGGGTTTTCCTACCGGTTTGATGCACCACTTGATATGCGTATGAATCCCTTATCTGATCTCACAGCAGCTGATGTACTTAGAACATATGATGAGGTCGAACTCATTAGAGTATTGAGTGCTTATGGTGAGGTGCGCAATGCAAAAACACTTGCACTTGCTATTGTTCAGCACCGGAAATTGTCAGCAATCAGGACTACCTTTGATTTGAATGGCTTGCTGGATCAGTATGCGATGGGTCCGAAAATGAAGTATCTTTCTCAGGTGTATCAAGCGCTGCGTATTGAAGTCAACGATGAGATAGGTGCATTGAAAGATATGTTGCAGGATGGACTGAGTGTATTGAAGAATGGTGGAAGGTTTGTTGTCATTACATTTCACAGTATTGAAGATAGGCTGGTGAAGAATTTTTTCAAAACTGGTAATTTTGATGGCATTGCTGACAAGGATCATTACGGTAATATCTACCGACCATTTACTATGGTAGAGAAAAAAGTTATCACAGCAAGTTATGAAGAGCAAAAGAATAATGTCAGGTCACGGAGCGCAAAACTCAGAGTAGTGGAAAAGTTGTAATGACGGCAAGGCAAGGTTAAAATGAGGGGCAGTATCGGATAAAGTGAAAATAAGGAATGTGCAAGGACGAAAGGTTATTAATAAAAGTAATATAAAAGAGTAAATTCATATTTATGGCTAATTTCCAGGATAAGAAAGCTACACTTTTTAGACTGAAATGGGTCGAATGGATTTTTGTCAATTTGCCTTTTGTATGCTATCTGGTGTTGCTAGGAGTGATTTATATTTCCAATGCGCATGCTTCTGAAAAAGCAGTAAGAAGAACTGAAGCGCTCAAGCAGGAAGTGAAAGACATTAAATGGAGAGCAATGAATCTAAAGCAGGAGGTCATGCAAGGTAGCATACAATCGCAAATTGAACGACAAGTTAAGGACAGTGGTTTACTGCCATCCACTACTCCGCCTTACAAAATTGTGGCAGAAAAAACAGTAAAATGACCAGACAATAAGTCTCATGGACAGGAAAAAAGAGTTGCTTTGGCGTGCGTATTTGGTGATGTTTTTCTTTGTGGTAGCCACAGGAGCGATTCTTTTCAAGGTTTTCAAGATTAGTTTTATCGAAAGAGATAAATGGCGGCAGAAGGGTGAAGTGAATGTAAAGTGGAAAGTCGTCGATGCGGATAGGGGCAATATTTATGCTGAAGAGGGCAACCTATTATCCACATCATTGCAGTTCTTTGAGGTTAGGATGGACATGAAAGTGATCAGTGACAAAGATTTCAACGATGGCGTAGATTCACTGGCGTATTTTTTGGCAAATTTTGATGAGAGGTATATCCGTAAAAAAACGAAAGATCAATGGATCAAAGATTTGAAATCTGCCAGAAAGAAGGAGAATCGCTATTTCTTTATAGCAAGAAGCCTAGATATAGATGCTTATAATAGGTTAAAAATGGCTCCAATCCTTCGATTAGGACAGTATAAAGGAGGTCTAGTTAAGGATAGATATGGTAAAAGGATTAAACCTTATGGTGAACTGGCATCTAGAACCATTGGTGTGGACAGAGAAAATGCAGATAATGTTGGATTAGAAGGTTATTTTGACCGTTTTTTAAGAGGAGAGAGAGACCAGAGGTTGATGAAACGTTTGCCAAATAATTTTGGTGAAAAGGACGTATGGGTTCCTGTGTTTGATCCATCAGAAAATGGCATAAAAACTGGTGACGATATCTACACTACTATCAATATTGATATGCAAGACATTGTACATAATGAATTGCTGAAAGTATTAAAGAAGCATAATGCTGAGGGTGGAGTGGCTATTCTTATGGAAGTAGGAACAGGCGCCATCAAAGCAATGACTAACTTGACCAGAGCAGCAGATAGTTCTTACTACGAGATGTACAATATGGGTATAGGAAGATTGAGTGAGCCGGGTTCGACGATGAAATTGGCCACCATGTTAGCAGCGATGGAAGATGGTATGACCAATCTGGATACGGTGATAGACTTAAATTACGGAGTGAAGCGATTTGCTGATAGAATCATAAGAGATTCGGAAATGCATGGTCGAAAGGTAGCAACAATGGCGCAATTATTTGAAATGTCATCCAATGTTGGTGTAGCTACCATCGCAAATGATCTATATAACTCACGTGATGGTCGAAATTTGTGGGTAAAGAGATTGAAACAATTTGGATTAAATGAAACAACTGGAATCGATGTGATAGGTGAAGCTAGTCCGAAGATCAAAGACCCTATCAAAGATAAGCAGAAATGGTACGGAACAACTATACCTTGGATGGCACATGGTTATGAACTCATGGAAACACCTCTACAAATTCTTAATTTTTATAATGCGGTGGCCAATGATGGTAAAATGATGAAACCATACCTTGTGAGTGAGATTCGTAAGGGAGATGAAGTGGTGAAGAAGTTTGAGCCGGTGGTGTTGAAAAATCAGATTGCAAAACCTGAAAACATTAAGAGAGCTCAACAATTATTGGAAGGTGTTGTGCTTAGAGGTACAGCCAGGAATATAGCATCAGAATTTGTGACCATGGCTGGAAAAACAGGAACAGCACGTACTAATTATGCTAATAAGACAGATTATGCCAGGTATAATGCAAGTTTTTGCGGATACTTTCCTGCTGAACATCCAATGTATTCACTGATTGTGGTTGTTTATGACCCAAAGGGTGTTTTCTATGGTGGCTATGTAGCAGGACCGGTATTTAAAAATATAGCTGAACGAGTTTATTCACTCAAAACAAAGCAAGTTAGATCTTTAAATGAGTCGATTTATGCTGCGACGAGCGTGCCTGGACCTGCTGCCGGTTATACACCTGATATCAAGTTCGTTCTTGATTATTTAAATATCAATTACAAAGATGAGTCAGGGCAGCCTTTTTCAATTTTAGATCCATCCGCCAATGCAGTATTGCTCGAAGAGAGAAACATTAAAAGATCGACGGTGCCTAATGTAAAAGATATGGGTGCTAGAGATGCAATATATCTTCTGGAGAATGCAGGGCTTAAAGTAACTTTAGCCGGAGTAGGAAGAGTTAGGAAGCAATCTGTACCTCCAGGTGCAGCTGCCAAAGGGCAGCATATAGTTTTATATCTAAACTGATAAAATGATTCAGTTAGTACATGAATAAAAAGTTGTTTGACATATTACCGGCAAGTTTTAATGCCAAAATCACAGGCAAGGTCGATGTCCTAATCAGTGGTATGACTATAGATTCTCGTACAGTGCAAAATGGATTTATCTATGCTGCCTTTAAAGGATCTGTAGTAGATGGTCATCAGTTTATTCCTCAAGCTATCACATCAGGTGCAGTCTGTATTGTTTGTGAGCAGTGTGCATCTAAACAAGATGGCATAACATACATAGAGTGTGATGATGTAAGAGGATATATGGGTGAATTAGCCCATGCCTTTTATGGATTTGCTTCGGATTCACTGCGACTGATAGGTGTGACTGGTACTAATGGTAAAACTACCGTAGCTACCTTGCTGTATCAGTTGTTATCAGGTCTGGGTTATAAGTGCGGTCTTATTTCTACGGTCGAAAATCGTATCATAGATAGGGTATTGCCTGCAGAGCGTACTACACCAGATGTAATCAGTCTTCATAAGCTTCTAGCTGAAATGAAGCTGGAGCAATGTGAATATGTATTCATGGAGGTAAGTTCTCATGCATTAGATCAAAAACGGGTAGCTGGACTGAAGTTTGATGGAGCGATTTTTACTAATTTGACTCATGATCACTTGGATTATCATGGTACAATGCTGAATTACATCATAGCAAAGAAATCATTTTTTGACAATTTGCCTTCTGATGCTTTTGCACTCGTCAATGTTGATGATAAAAACGGGTCAGTCATGCTTCAAAACACAAAGGCTCGTAAACTGACTTATGCTATGCATACTATGGCCGATTATAAAGCAAAGATCATAGAAAATACCGTTCATGGCTTGCATCTTAGGATCAACGATAGGGAAGCATTTTTTAGGATGATTGGCGATTTTAATGCGTATAATATAACGGCGGTTTATGGCACTGCTGTAGAATTAGGCATTGAGAAAGATGAGATTCTGGCACTACTTAGTGGTTTGAGAGGTGCGGTAGGTAGATTTGAGCAGGTCATCAGCAGTGATGGAGCAAAGTTTGGTATTGTTGACTATGCACATACACCAGATGCATTGAAGAATGTCCTCCAGACCATACAGAAAGTAAAGCATACAAGTAGCCAAGTGATCGTAGTCATAGGTTGTGGAGGAGATAGGGATAAGTCAAAACGTCCGGAGATGGCAAAAGAAGCTTGTGAGTTGAGCGATAAAGTGGTTTTGACTAGTGATAATCCACGATCAGAAGATCCGGATTCCATACTTGACGATATGGAGGCAGGAGTGGACGAGGCACATAGGGCGAGCACGATTCGCATCACCGACAGACGACAGGCGATTAAAACAGCAGTGATGATGGCACAACAAGGTGATATTATTCTTGTTGCCGGTAAAGGTCATGAAGATTATCAAGAAATAAAAGGGAAAAAGTTTCCTTTTGACGATAAAAAGATATTACAAGAGTATCTGGGATAGTATTGCCATTTGGCAAGTAGGTTGAAAACTATCTCGTGTCAGATACCTTGAAATATCAAAGATTTAGGTTCTATTAACATTCTCAGGTTGGTTTAACAGTTGCAGTGGGATCTTTTTGGAAAAAGTTTCAAACTGCTCACTGCACTGTTAAAATTTAGCTTGAGGTCCGTACTTCTGGTTATACCAAAAGGAAAATTAAGATCAATTAAAAATTTAAACAGTCAAATTATATAATACAAATGTTGTACCACTTTTTTGAATATATTGATAAACACTTCAATCTTCCGGGATCGGGACTGTTTCAGTATATTTCATTTCGTGCAGCGTTTGCTATCATATTGTCGCTGATTATTTCGCTTGTTTTTGGAGGTAAAATCATTGACTTGCTCCGCAAAAAGCAGATAGGCGAGACAGTAAGAGACTTAGGCTTGGACGGACAGAAAGCTAAGGAAGGTACACCTACTATGGGTGGGATTATCATTATTATGGCGATACTTATTCCATGTCTTTTACTAGCTAAGCTTGACAATATTTATATCTGGCTGATGATATTCACGACAGTTTGGTTGGGATTGATAGGTGGTGCAGATGATTATATTAAAGTTTTTTTAAAGAATAAAGAAGGTCTTAGTGGTAAGACTAAAATATTTGGGCAAGTCATTTTAGGTCTGGTAGTCGGTATCACCATGCTTTTGTCTAATGATGTTGTGATCCGAATGCCACTAAAGGATGCACAGGCAGGAGGTTATAAAATAGTGAAGGAATATCAACTACCATTGCCTAAAGTTAATGATATCACTCGAATGACCGATATGGCGTATGTAAAGACAACGCTAACAAATGTACCATTTTTGAAAAACAATAATTTTGATTATCAATATCTGGTACCTTTTGTAGGAGATAATGTGGATTTATGGCTTTCTATAGTGTTTACGCTGGTTGTCATCTTTATAGTAACGGCGGTTTCCAATGCAGCCAATCTGACGGATGGCATTGACGGATTAGCAGCTGGCACATCGGCAGTCATAGCAGCTACCCTGGGCATCTTTGCTTATGTATCTGGTAATAATATCATAGCTGACTACCTCAATGTCTTCTATATTCCGAATTCAGCAGAACTGGTGATTTTTTCAGCTTGTTTTCTGGGTGCGTGTATCGGATTTTTATGGCATAATTCCTATCCGGCGCGGATATTTATGGGAGATACGGGCAGTTTAACGATTGGAGGCATCATAGCTGTACTGGCGATCCTCCTGCGTAAGGAATTATTGATACCGGTATTGTGTGGTATTTTCGTAGCAGAAAACCTGTCAGTTATGTTGCAAGTAGGTTATTTTAAATATACTAAGAAAAAATATGGCGAAGGCCGAAGGATATTTTTAATGTCTCCATTGCATCACCATTTTCAAAAAATGGGTATGCATGAAGCAAAAATTGTCACACGATTCTGGATTATAGGAGTCATGTTGGCACTTGTATCTGTCATCACTTTGAAAATCAGATAATGAAAAAAGTAGCTGTTATAGGAGCAGGAGAAAGTGGAATTGGAGCAGCTTTACTTGCCAAAAGTCGAGGCATAGAGGTTTTTGTGAGTGATTTTGGTAGTATTGATGACAAATACAAAAAGGAGTTATTAGACAATGACATCCACTTTGAAGAAGGTGGACATGATATTGAAAGGTTGTTATCAACAGATTTGGTTATTAAAAGTCCCGGTGTACCTAACCATGCATCGGTGATAGGCAGACTAAAGGAAAGCGGTGTTAAAATCATTTCTGAAATCGAATTTGGATTTCTATTTTATGAGGGTTTTACACTCGCAGTGACGGGCTCAAATGGTAAGACTACGGCATCGGGACTTTTATATCACCTTTTATATTCAGCAGGTAAACAAGTAGCACTAGGTGGTAATTATGGTAAGAGTTTCGCAAGAATTCTTGCAGAGGGAAGTCCTGAAATGATAGTGCTTGAAGTGTCTAGTTTTCAGCTAGATGATATAGAGCATTTTCGACCGCATGTTGCTATTTTGTTGAATATCACACCAGATCATTTGGACAGATATGACCATAGTATGCAAAAATATGCTCATGCAAAGTTCAGGATAACTGAGAATCAGACTCCGGACGATTACTTTATATATAATGGTGACGACCCGGTAATTATTGAAGAGTTAAAGTCCTATGAAGTGAAGGCGCATCAATTGGCTATCACGAGGAGCGATTATATAAATGGCATTCCGTCAAAGGATGGAAGCGGAAATTTTGAATTAACAATCAAGGGTACACACAATCTCTTGAATGCAGCCACAGTAGTTGAAGCGTGCAGAGTGACCGGTTTAAGTGAGCAAGAGATAGCTCGAGGTTTGAAGACCTTTGTTAATCTACCACATCGATTAGAAAGTTGTGGGATGATATCTGGAGTAGAGTTTATTAATGATAGTAAAGCTACTAATGTGGATGCTGTCTATTATGCGCTTGAAGCAATGGAGAAACCGGTGGTTTGGATAGCTGGTGGAACAGACAAGGGTAATGATTATGAAGTTTTGTTGCCATTTGTAGAGGAAAAAGTCAATGCCCTGATTTGTTTAGGTGTGGATAATTCAAAATTGAAAACATTTTTTAGGGGCCATATTCAGGCTATAGTTGAGACAAAGCAAGCGTCTGAAGCAGTGGAATTAGGCCTTAAATTGGCGGAAGCAGGTGATGTGGTGTTGCTATCACCGGCATGTGCCAGCTTTGATTTATTTAAGAATTATATGGATCGTGGAGATCAGTTCAAAGCAGCGGTGAGTGAGCTGGCACGACGAGTAAATGAAGATAAAAAGTAAAAATAAATAACAGTGAGCCTACAAAATGCATATTACAATCTGAAAGGTGACCGGTCGGTTTGGCTGATAGTGACACTGTTGTCGCTTTTTTTCACTGCTGATTGTGTATAGTACATCGGGCAGTCAGGTGTATAAATATAATACTAGTCATGGCACGGAGTACTTTCTCATCAGGCAGATGTTATTTATAGTATCAGGCTTATTGCTGGCTTATACTGCGTATAAATTGCACTATATGGTCTATGCAAAACTTGCGCCGATAATGATGGTAATTGCTTTGCCGCTACTGTTTTATACAGCATTATTTGGTTCAGAGTTAAATGATGCATCACGATGGATAAAGATTCCGATTCTTGATTTGTCTTTTCAGACTTCAGACTTTGCAAAGATTGCGTTGATTCTCTTTATTGCTAGATCAATGGCTATGAAGCAGGATTACATCAAAAGTTTTAAAGATGCATTTTTGCCACTTATAGCGCCCATCATTTTGTTTTGCGCACTGATTGCACCGTCTAATCTATCTACAGCTGCATTACTTTTTATTACGACATTCTTGATGTTATTCATAGGTAGGATATCTTTGAAATATGTGGTATTATTAATGCTACTAGGTGTGGCTGTATTTGCTGCGATATTTATTGTGGGAGAGTATTTTCCGGAGTATGTTCGGGTAGAGACTTGGTGGAAGCGGATCAATGGATTTTTATACTCGGATGGGCAGTTTCAAGTGATACAATCTAAAATTGCTATAGCGGAAGGAGGTTTAATAGGTTTAGGGCCTGGCAATAGTATTCAAAGGAATATATTGCCGTATGCTTATGCAGATTTCATATATGCAATCATCTGTGAAGAGTATGGTTTTATCGGCGGAGTCACTATTGTATTGATTTATCTCTGGTTATTGTTTAGGGCTGTTAGTATTGTGACCAGATGTCCTAAAACGTTTGGAGCGATGCTCGTGATTGGGCTTACCCTGAACATTGTGATCACTGCTTTTGCTAATATTGCAGTTTCGGTACAATTGGTTCCAGCCACAGGGTTGACATTGCCAATGATCAGTATGGGTGGTACATCATTTCTCTTTACTTGTCTGTCCTTTGGCATCATACTGAGTGTGAGTCGATATGTAGAACAGGCAGCATTGGAGAAGAAGCAATTGGAAAAAATGGAAACAGATGTACAGAGTGATCATTAGCGGAGGTGGCACCGGAGGACATGTGTTTCCTGCTATTGCAATTGCAGACGCAATAATGGAACAGGCGCCCGATACAGAGATACTCTTTGTCGGAGCAAACGGAAAGATTGAGATGGAAAAGGTCCCGAAAGCGGGATACAAAATAGAAGGGTTAAATGTTGTAGGATTTCAGCGCAGCCTGACGCTTAAAAACTTGATTTTCCCTTTCAAATTGATGGGAAGTATGTTCAAGGCACTTGGTATAGTTAGACGGTTTAGGCCGGATGTAGCTGTCGGTGTTGGTGGTTATGCTAGTGGGCCCGTGCTGAGGACGGCAGGTACTATGGGTGTACCCACAGTCCTGCAAGAACAAAACTCCTATGCAGGCGTGACAAACAGAATTCTAGCTGCTAAAGCAGAAAGGATTTGTGTGGCCTATGACAATATGGAACGATTCTTTCCAAAAGACAGAATTGTATTTACAGGCAATCCGGTGCGCAAAGGCATACTGGAGAACAAAATAAATAAAGGTGAGGCTCTGAAGACTTTAGGATTAGATCAAAATAAGAAAACAGTTTTAATCTTTGGAGGTAGTCTGGGGGCCAGAACAATTAATGAAGCTGTTCTGGCCAACGCCAATCCTTTACTAGAAAAATTTGACATTAACATCATCTGGCAAGTAGGCAAGATTTACTACAATCAATACAAAGATTGTAAGATTAGTGACAGGTCAGAAGTGCGGATTCTACCTTTCATAGAAGATATGGATGTGGCTTATAGTGCAGCAGATGTGGTAGTATGCAGGGCTGGAGCGCTAACCATATCAGAACTGGCAGTTCTAGGCAAGGCCGCAATACTCATTCCTTCGCCAAATGTTGCTGAAGATCACCAGACTGTCAATGCTCAGTCACTTGCAGACAAAGGCGCAGCCATAATGTTGAAAGACAAAGACGCAAGTGCTGATCTATACAAAACACTGGAGGTGTTATTGTCGGATGATAATAAAAGATCTGGGCTGGAGAACAATATTAAGTATTTTTCCAGACCTCAGGCAGCGATACAGATCGCAGCTGAAATATTGAAAGTTTGTGCAAAAGTGAAGTCATGAAACTTGATGATCCACGACATGTGTATTTTCTTGGTATCGGCGGCATTGGCATGAGTGCGATTGCCAGATACTTGCTGAAAAAGGGTAAACGTGTTTCAGGATATGACAGGACTCATACAGTATTGACAGGCCATCTTCAAGAAGAAGGTATGAATATCCACTATGAGGACAATATAGACCTCATCCCTGGAGACATAGACCTGGTGATTTACACACCGGCGATACCAAAGAATCATAATGAGTATAACTATCTGCGAGATAAAGGGATTCAAATGTTGAAGCGCTCAGAAGCTTTGGGCTTGATAGGCAATGATATGGAGCTGATAGGCGTGGCAGGTACCCATGGTAAGACCACAACCAGCTCTATGGTAACGCATGTGTTGAGAAGTGGCGGTCTGGATATCTCTGCATTTTTAGGTGGTATCATGGTCGATTATGAAACAAATGTACTCATTGGTCACAGCAATGTCATTGTTGTAGAAGCTGACGAATATGATCATTCATTTCTGAGGTTGACACCTTTTATTGCAAGTGTTTCATCGGTTGATCCTGATCATCTGGATATTTATGGTGACAGAAGTCATTTTATAGAAGGGTTTAGAGATTATATTATGCAGATTAAGGATGGTGGTTTTCTCATCATTAGATATGGATTGCTAGATAAGTTTACTAAAGAAGAAAGGGTATCCATTCGAAGTAAAAATATAACCATCTATGAGTATGGCCAGGAAGCAGCAGCAGATATTCGGGTTCAAAACATTAGAGTAAAGGATGGCAAATTTGTCTTTGATTATTCAGGGATTGGACATCATCTAGAAGGCATGGCATTAAATATGCCTGGGCAACATAATGTTGAGAATGCTTGTGTGGCGATAACAATCGGATTGATTCTCGGTGTTGTGGAGCAAGATATTAGAGCGGCTCTTAAAGGATTTAAAGGCGTGCATCGCAGATTTGAGCGGATTATTGACAGAGAAGATATGGTGTATATTGATGATTATGCGCATCATCCGGGAGAATTGAGTGCAGCGATTGATGCTGCGAGGATGATGTATTCTGGGAAGAAGTTGACCGGTATTTTTCAACCACATTTATATACCAGAACGAGAGATTTTGCAGAGGATTTTGCCGAAACGCTGGATAGACTGGATGAGATTATTCTAATGGACATCTACCCAGCCAGAGAGTTGCCGATCGAAGGAGTTAGTTCTGAGTTAATCTTTGAAATGATGAAAAACCCTAACAAGCGACTTGCTACAAAGGCGACACTGATGGATGTTATTAAAGAATATCAACCTGAAGTGCTGATTACTTTCGGCGCCGGAGACATTGACACTTTTGTACCTAAATTAAAAGCATTTTTTAACAAATAAATTAAAGTTTAAACATCAAACGATTATAATGGATAGCAAAAAAATTAATATGAAGAGAGTCAGAGATGCCATCATTTGGCTGACTTTGATAGCCGGCATTGCGGTGGTGCTCTTCTTTGCTATTCATCGTAAGGCCAATGCTGAAATACAGGGCATGGAGATCACAATTGAAGCCATTAATGGCAAAGAATACTTAATCAGCGAAAAGGAAGTGAAGCAAATATTGCAACTTGCCGCTGGTAAAAGTATTACTAAAGCCAACATAAAAACCCTCAATTTGCGTAAGCTGGAGGCAAAACTCAATAAGGATAAACGTATCGAACGTGCCGATTTGTATTTTGATTCAAATGATGTATTGAGAGTGTGGGTTATCCAAAAAAAACCGGTAATGAGGGTTAAGGAGATCTCAGGTAGTGAGTATTATATTGACCAATCAGGAAACCAGATTCCGGTTACCATAGGTAGTGCAGTGAGAGTTCCTATTATAACTGGTGTAAGAGATACTTTTTACTCTGGTATAATGCAGTCCAATAAGCCTTCACGACTCAAGGATGTCTTTCAAGTAATGAAGTATGTTTTCGGTGATTTGTTTTTAAGTGCGCTTATTGAGCAAGCGCATATTGAAGCTGATGACGAACAAGATATTGTGCTGGTACCAAAGGTAGGTAGAGAAAAAGTAATCTTTGGTGATGCGAATAATATTGAAGCAAAATTTGATAATTTAAAAATATTTTACCGTGATGGAATGCCTAAACTGGGGTGGAGTAGGTATAAAACACTGAATTTGAAGTATTCAAAACAAGTTTTAGGTATGCTAGCTAATCCGGAAATGGCACATAGGGTAATGCCTGTGATGAAAGATTCCCTCACGGCAGAAGTAACTGATAATAAGCAAAGTATTCACAATTAAATAAGTTGTACTATGAACAATAAGGTCAAAAACAATAACATCGCTGTAGCGCTGGACATCGGAACCACAAAGGTCTGTGCTATAGCAGGTCGGCTTAACGAGTACGATAAGCTGGAAATAGTCGGTTTAGGGGTGGTACGCTCTGAAGGTGTTTCGCGTGGTGTAGTCTCTAATATAGACAAGACCGTCAAGGCTATCAGAGAAGCTGTAGAAATTGCTGAGAAAAATGCCCATTGCAAATTTAAAGTAGTGCATCTCGGTATTGCTGGTCAGCATATTAAAAGCCTACACCACCATGGATTGCTTGTAAGGCATGACTCTAATTCAGAAATCAGCCAGGCTGATATTGATAGATTGATTAGAGATATGCATAAGCTTGTCCTACCTCCCGGAGATAAGATTCTTCACGTTGTGCCTCAGGAATTTACTGTGGATGATGAAAAGGATATATTTGATCCAATAGGTATGTCGGGGGTAAGACTGGAAGCCAACTTCCACATCATCACTGGTCAGATTTCTGCTAGCAGAAATATTATGCGATGTGTGGAAAGAGCTAATCTAGAGGTAGCTGATATTACTCTTGAGCCGATAGCCTCCGCTACTTCAGTGCTAGGTGATGAAGAGAAAGAAGCCGGAGTTGCTCTTGTTGACATAGGCGGAGGCACAACGGATATTACCATTTTCAAAGATGGTATCATCAGGCATACTTGTGTCATTCCATTTGGAGGTAATGTAGTCACTAAAGATATCAGAGAAGGATGCAGCGTGCTCGGTGAACAGGCTGAAAAACTGAAGGTGAAGTTTGGCTCTGCTTTAGCTGAAGAAATTGTGGACAATAGAACGATAACCATTCCTGGTTTAAAAGGCAGAGAACCAAAAGAAATCTCAGAGAAGAACCTAGCACGGATTATTCAGGCTAGAGTTGAGGAGATTTTGGATTATGTATTGTGGGAAATCCGCAGATCAGGATTTGAAAATCAACTGATAGCAGGGATAGTGCTGACGGGCGGAGGTGCTTTGCTTAGACATATAGATCTGCTTGCAGAATATCATACCGGATTGCCTTGTAGAGTAGGACAACCCGTAGAACATCTGGCACATGGATATTCTAGCCAATTAGCGAGCCCTATATTCTCTACAGCCATTGGATTATTAAAGCACACTATTGATAATTATAGCCAGAATACAAAGTATGTAATCACTGAAAATGAAAAGGAGTCACCTCAGAATGGGACACCTATACATCAAGGTGAAAGCGGTATAATAGGAGGTTCGGGCTCTGCTGGTCCAGATGGTGTCGATGAGGAAGATGATACGCCAGAAAAGGAAGAGGGTGGAGAAAAGAAACAGGGCATTTTAGGAAGACTATTTACTTTGACGAAAGAATTTTTTGAGCAAGTTCCGGATTCTGAATTTTAAACTCAATTGTTAACTTTAGAAAAATAGAGATATGAATTTTGATATACCAATAAAAGAAAAATCCATCATCAAAGTAGTAGGAGTAGGTGGTGGTGGCGGTAATGCAGTTGGCCACATGTTTCGACAGGGTATCACTGGCGTGGACTTTGCGATTTGTAATACGGATGCGCAGGCACTTGAAAGCAGTCCAGTACCAACTAAAATTGCTTTAGGCCCAAATCGCACAGAAGGTAGAGGTGCCGGATCGCTTCCGGAAGTCGGTAAAGAATCTTGTATTGAGTCGATAGACGAGATTCGTAAGTGGCTCTCTGATGATACCAAAATGCTCTTTATCACTGCAGGTATGGGTGGTGGTACGGGTACAGGTGCAGCGCCCATCATTGCCAAAGCTGCCAAAGAAATGGGTATCCTTACTGTAGCTATTGTCACGCTTCCTTTTAAATTTGAAGGATTAAGGAGACAGCGACAGGCACATGAAGGAATGGAACAGCTTAAAAAGAATGTAGATGCCCTTCTTGTGATTTCAAACGATAAGTTACGGATGATGCATAGCAACCTGGCACTAAGTGCTGCCTTTGGAGAGGCGGATGAGATACTGACCACCGCAGCTAAAGGTATTGCAGAAATTATCACCGTTCCAGGTTATATTAATGTGGATTTTGAAGATGTCAATACCGTAATGCGGAATAGTGGTGTGGCTATTATGGGTAGCGGGATAGATGAAGGTGATGAAAGGGCTAGAAAAGCTATTCAAGCAGCATTGAGTTCACCACTACTGGAAGATAATGATATCCGAGGTGCACAGCATATCTTGCTCAACATAAGTTCTGGAACGAAGGAAGTGACAATGGAAGAAATTACAGAGATTACCGAGCACGTTCTGGAAGAGGCAGGATATGGTACTGACTTGATTTGGGGTAATTGTTATGATCCTTCGCTTGGTGATAAACTTATGATTACACTTATTGCGACTGGTTTTAGAGAGGGCTCGAGCAAAGAAAAGGAAGTAAAGACACCACAGCAGATAAAAGTGTCACTCAATGATGACGTGCCAGTTTATGCTGACGAAGATTATACAGTAGTGGATGTTAGTCCGGCATTTGATTTTGATCAGGACACTTCTTCTAGTATGAATGTTATAGATTTTGATACTGATGATATTCAAAGAACAAAGGAAATCATAGGCATTCCAGTTGATCAGAATGGATTAAGAAGTAAAATGAAGACTGAGGAGAAAAGAAAATATGATGAAATGGAGGCAGCCAGACGAAAGAATCTGAGGGAATCAAATAGTAAGCCATTAGATAACCCGAGCATCATTTCAGAACTGGAAAATACGCCTGCTTATGCCAGAAGAAAGGTCTCTTTAGATGAAGATGTTCGTCAGTCAGGCCGCATGAATTCGAGCTATACTGTCAATATGGATGATGAATCCGGCATACAGTTTTCTAATAATTCATATCTTTTTGACAACATAGATTAAGGAAGTAATAGTACAACTAATTTTACTACCTGCAACGGGTATGTTATCATACTCGTTGCAGGTGAATACTCAAGACATATCTCATCGAGGTTGAATAGGTAAAGACCTTTCATTATACAACCTGAAGATGATAGAATCCACAGAAAAACGCCGTCATTAGGCGGATTTTACGCCTTTTTGAAGGCTCATTCTCTTGGATTTTCGTCTTTATTTATAAACTTTGTGAGATTGGTTTATTAATTACAGGTCCACGGCTCCCCGCCTGGACCTTTTTTTTATAATCCACTTGACCCTATGGGTGATATAATAAGGAAATCTATGAAAACCCTATCATGAGCATCATTTCATAGTTTAATCACAATATTATGTTTACAACTTAATTATCAGCATTTCCGTTCCACATCAAAAATGCTTTGATAAATCCATCCAATCCACCGTCGAGCACAGCATCTGTATTTCTGGTTTCGAAATTAGTGCGATGATCCTTGACTCTACGGTCGTCAAGCACATAAGACCGGATTTGAGAACCCCATTCATTCTTCATCTTTTGTGATTCTATTTGATCGCGAGCTGCTCGTTGTTTTTCAAGTTCGATTTCGTATAAACGTGATTTAAGCATTTGTAATGCTTTCTCACGGTTAGCATGCTGAGACCTTGCTTCCTGACACTGAATGGCTATACCTGTTGGTATGTGATGGATTCTTACAGCGGTTTCAACTTTGTTGACATTTTGACCACCAGCACCTTGAGCTCTAAATGTGTCCCACTCTATATCAGCAGGGTTAATTTCTATATCAATAGAATCATCCACCATAGGATGGACGAAAACAGAAGCAAAAGACGTCATTCTTTTACCTTGTGCATTGTAGGGGCTAACTCTAACTAAACGATGAACGCCATTTTCGCCCTTCAGCATACCATAAGCATACTCACCTTCAATTTCAATGGTGATGGATTTGATACCTGCAACATCGCCATCAATTCGGTCAATTTCTGATGCCTTATATCCGTTTTTATCTGCCCACATGATAAACATACGGTGCAACATAGAAGCCCAGTCGCAAGCTTCCGTACCACCTGCTCCTGCATTGATTTCCAAAACACAACCCAGTGCATCTTCAGGTTGGTCAAGCGTAGTTCTGAATTCAATTTCATCTAGTTCAGCAAGGATCTCTCTATATTTATCATCTACTTCTTCTTCAGTAGCTTCTCCTTCTTTTTGAAATTCGAGTAGCACCTCAGCATCATCAGCAATTTGTTCCAATGCATTGAATTTCTCGACCCACTTTTTATTGTCTTTGAGTTGTTTTAATATCGATTCTGCTTTCTCCGGATCTTTCCAGAAATCGGGATTAAGGGAAAGTTGTTCTTGTTCTTCTATTTGAATGATACGTTGATCGACGTCAAAGATACCTCCTTACCGATGTCAATTGCGCCCTTACGTCAGCTAGCTGATCTGTGGTCATTGCCCTGCATGTTTATAAAGTTAAGAAATAAAAAAAACCGGATAGAGGTAATTTAACCATTTATCCGGCAATAATGTTTAATATGATATCTATTATTTTTGGATATCTTCCAGTTCTACATAGAATACGAGCTCAGAGTTGCCTGGAATCATTGGAGGACTTCCGGCTTCACCATAACCTAATTCTGCTGGTACAAATAAGAATGCTTTTGAACCTTTATTCAGTAAGGTAAAACCTTCATCCCAACCTTTAATTACTTGTCCTGATCCTAATTTAAACTGAAATTCACGACCTCTATCAAAAGAATTATCAAAAGAATTACCATCCACTAATGTGCCATAATAATTTGCAGTAACGAGATCTCCAGGTACTGCTTTTTCGCCCTCACCTTCTTTAATGATGTAATATTTAAGACCTGAGAAAGTGGTCTTTACATCCAGTTTTCCGGCTCCATAATCTTTTAATGTAGTTTGAACTAGCTCTTTGATAGCAGGAACACGAGCTTTATTGGCAGCAATTTTTTCATTTTCTTCCTTTTGTCTTCGTTCAAATTCTGCATGAAATTCTTCTTCAGACATGATTTTGGAAACCTGGATGTCATAGTACAACATTTTAGAATTTTTGAATGTTTCTGCACCACCTGGAATGGAATCCAATGGCATGAAAATACGGTATGCAGAGCCCACTTTAGGTTTTTTAGCTACAAAAATATCTTCAAATGGGTTGATGTTAGGATATTCACTGTATTTTTCAGTTACTTTGATTGTTGGCATTTCTTCTCCTTCCGTAAATTCATTGACAAGTGAGTCTTTGTCAGTTAAAATTTTGGCGGTTATAAATACGACATCACCTATTTTGGCTTCATCTCCGGTACCTTCTTTTGTAACCTCAAATTTAAAACCACTTGGAGTTTTTAGCTCTTGCTTACAAGCTACTATAAATAGGGTAAAGCCTATAAAAAGATAAAAGATTTTCGAGTTCATTTTTTATGCATTATTTGATTTTGTGAAATAATATAGAGTATGTGTTTTTAACCTAAATATCTATTTTGGGTAAGTATTCAGGAAGAATTTTTCTAAATTTAGAAAGTACGTCTTTTAAGCTGGCATAGGCACTTCCTCCAGCAGCATTTTTATGACCACCACCGTTAAAGTGTTTTGATACCATGTCTTGGACTGAAATGTCGCCTTTGCTTCTCAAAGAAATTTTGACAATAGTAGGTTGTTCAAGCACCAGTGCGGCTACTTTTACATTTTCAATCATCAGGATATAATTGACAATACCTTCTGTGTCTCCACGCTGAATGTCAAACTTCATATAGTCTGCTTTACTCAGCCACATAATACCTACACCATATTCCTTTATGACTTCAAGTCTATTAGCCAAGCAATATCCCAGAAGTCGGAGATGTTTTTCTTTCTGTTGATTAAATAGGCGATCGGCAAGCTGGTAGTCATCTACTCCTATTTCTTTAAGAATGGCAGCCACTTCATAGGTGTATGAACGTGTTGCATACTTAAAGGAGCCGGTGTCAGAAACGATACCTGTAAACAAACACTCTCCAATGATAGGGTCAATTTTAGGACGGTCGCCTAGCTCATCAATAACTTTAAAAATCAGTTCGCAAGTACTACTGGCGTCCACTTCAGATATCATGACATCAACAAAAGGCTCTGGATCAAGATGATGGTCGATCATGACTTTTTTAGCTTTGGAAAACTGTACATTTTCACCTAACTTGTCGATTCTGTCTAAGGCATTTAAATCCACACAGAAAATAAGTTCGGCTTTATCTACTGCTTGTCGAGCACCGTTAGGGTCCAGATCAAAAACTATTGAATTGCGTATGCCTTGTATGAAATTATACTTTGATGTATATTCACTTGGGAATATTACCTTAACATTGTGATGTAATTTTTGCAAATATAAGGCAAGACCACAAGCAGAACCCACGGCATCTCCATCCGGATTACGGTGAGAAATAATAACTACTTCCTTAGGAAAGGAGATAAGTTGCTTTAGTTCCTGGATTCCTTCTGTCATTATGGGCGCAAAAGTCAGGATTTTTTTAATATCATCAAAATATTTTTTTGTTTTTTAATGACTTATGAAATTTGATTTCATAATTTTGCGGCTGTTTTTGAAATATACAAATTAATAATATCATTATGTCAGGAAACAGAACATTTACAATGATTAAACCGGACGCAGTTGCCGGTGGTCACATTGGAGCAATTTTAGCACAAATTAATGAAGCCGGCTTTAAAATTGTAGCTATGAAGTACACAAAATTATCAGCTGAAAAAGCAGGTGAATTTTATGCTGTTCACAAAGCTAGACCATTTTATGGAGAATTAGTAGAGTTTATGTCATCAGGTCCAATCGTAGCAGCCATACTTGAAAAAGATAATGCAGTTGAAGATTTTAGAAAATTGATAGGCGCAACTAATCCTGCTGAAGCAGCATCTGGCACAATCAGGGCTAGATTTGCTAAAAGCATTGGCGAAAACGCTATACATGGTTCTGATAGCGATGAGAATGCCGCGATAGAATGTGCATTCCATTTTGCTGGAACTGAAATTTTTGGATGATCTGCTTGTAATTAAGGGTGGCAGAGTCTCTCGGGGCTATCTTGACAGAAGATAGCCCCGATTTTTTTTATTTTTAAGGGCAAAGTACTTTGACAGTCCTAATCTGGCCGGATGTGTTGACAAACAGCGCCCAGCAGGTACCATCTGGACTCTTCAATGTAATTGCTCCACTGGTCGTATTGATTCTAAGGTTACCGGACTGTTGTTTTGTGTTTGTTGTAGGTAGTGTTCCGGCATTGGTTATAGAGAGTGTACCGCTATTATTGATCGTGACTTTTTTGTAAATATTATTGGGTGCTTTTAAAATTAGACCTTGTCCAGCAGCATCGATATAGTAAGTATCAGCAGTTACATCAGTAATGTAATTAGTGCTTGCTGTCGTATTGGCGATGAGTTGGTTTGCATTAGTGACATGGATGAGGTAGGTATCATCACTTGGATTTGTCAATAGAATACCTTTATTTGCTTCTTCAAAGATGATATTGCTATTCTGTTTTATGGATAAGATATCGTTATAATCAGTTAGAGCAAAATAGCCATTTCCTGTGAAAACTCCTCGATATGCATAAGCATTGTCCTGTCCGAGATTATTGAAAATGGTATCAGGTCTTATGATTTCTACATTACCTGCATTAGCTGAAGCGATCGGAACATTTGATTTGATAATGTTCAACCGGTCATTATTGGTACCCCATGTATTCATTTGTGTATTAGTATAATAAAGAGTCAATGCATACATAGCTTGTTGATCAGATGTAATTTGTATGGTTTTCTGACTGTAATTTTTGCTTGAATAAAAGGGTAATGGAACTTTATTTCCACCAGAAGTTGATACCTTGGCAGTTGTACATTCTAAATCGGTACTACCTAAATTTTTGACTGAAGCAATGACTTTTTGATCATTTGAATAAAAATGTGCTGTTTGGCCTGCTGCTATATAACTTTTGGCTTCTTTATTTAAGGTGTTTTCAATTTTTGCACCATCGTACGTATAAAATCTGACTTTGGGCTGAAAATCTTGATTTCCTGGAAAGTATAAATATGTATCACCAGAGCCTAGGGTACATCCATTTTTTCCGCTACTATTGCTTACGTACATTTCATTATAGATACCGCCACCTGAAGGTTTTACTAAATTAAGATAATCCTCATTTGTACCGGTGGAATTATCAAAACAAAATTCTATATAAAGTGAAGATGTACCATCCCAGTAGAATGGTTGACTAAAACTAAAGTAGTTCCATCCGGTTGATGAGGTGAAATTTGCTTCATACACGGTGGTGGTACTCACCCATGGATTATTATTCAAGTCTGAGAAACTGACATTAGCCATTCCAATTCTAAAATTATTGTACGGCTGCGTAGAATTTTTACTGCTGATATAAAATGATAAACCGGTTATATACTCAGCAGAAATACCAGCACCGGTTAGGTGTGATGGAAGGTATAGTACTCTTGTTCTTGCATCATTATAATCTCCGCTTAGTATCATTGAACCATTGGTATAGGTGGAGCCGTACTCATCATAACGCTCAGGGCTACAACAGTCGTCTGAGACTAGGTCAAATCCATCATTAATAATAACTGCACAAGTACCCTGGCTACCAACCTGTGCAGGTCCTGAGACAAATGCCAGAGATAATTGAAATGTCTCACTACTCTCTAGTATGGCATCATCGATGATGTGTACTTCTACATTCATTGTGATGGCGGGTCCGGCAGGAAAAGTTAGAGATGTAGTCACTAATTCAAAATCCTTTCCCGCTGTTGCTGATCCTGCGGATGCACTTACAGCAAATACTGCTGAGGATGAAATGCTTTTGGATAATTTGACGGGAATCTGTATAATGCTGTATCTGCTACCGCAATACTGACTTCCGGAAGTTTCACCATACTCAGCGACATAGGTACTATCAGATAAGAAGTTGACCTCTGGCGTTAATGGTGTGCAAGTACCTAAACAAGAGGTCCCTGAATAATAGGTATTTATAGCAGATTCAGAGGTTGAAGACCAATCAGTTGCGCTAGAAACAGCAGGTGCCATAATATATGGAGAACCTGAGGCATCATGGTCTGCATCAAAGTTGTGTCCCACTTCATGAGCATTCAAAACTCTTTTATAACTTGAATTTGTGGTAAAGTCCTGAAGGATGTTATATTGATGTGAACTACATACAGCTCCTACCCATGCAAGTCCTACTGTAGAACCATTAAAATCTCTGTTTGACCATAAAGTACCTAAATCATGAGAGACAGAAAAACCGCTAGGCGCCCAAGATGTAAAACTATTAAGCAAAGTACTGGGGTCCGTAGAAGAAGACCATGGATCACCCCCGGATGTCGTCACTATAAATTGTTGTACGATATTAAATCTGAGCTCATCATTAAATTCGTCATCATAATTGGTCTGCATATCATTGACAACAGCAATATTAGCAGCTTCTAAAGCCGAAACACTTCCATATTTAGAGTACATAGAGTAGTCGGAAGCAATGGCATATTCGATCTCCATGCATCCTCCTGAAAGTACCCCTCTCTGACCGGATGTATTTTCTCTTTGTCGGTGAGGATTAAAATGTTGATCACTGACACCACATGTACCTTCTTCGCCAGGAATAATGTCTTTTACATCATATAATACATATTTATCATAGACATCATCTTTAGAAAAGTATGACAATGGTTGTATATAAAATGTGGTTTGCTGAGTCTGAATAAAACCTTCAATAAATCCAGGCGCGACAGTAAGACTCACTAATGCACCATTTTGAGTAGTACCATTCATAGGGACTATCAAGCCCTTTTTTACATTGTTGAAGGTCTCTCCCTTTTCATTGATACAGATATAATTATTAGAAATTAACTGTGATTTTTGAAGATTGAGTTGCCATTCTTTGACTTGAAGATGAATGGGATGCTCTTCTGATTGTCGGATTGTACTTAACCAATTGCCGGAAGACAGTTCTATAATCTCATATTTGGTAAAGTGCTGATTAAGTTGAGGATCAATAGGCTGAGACCATGCCGTTAATAAAAATATCATACTGAATAGGATTATCAGTAATTGGTTTTTCGGAAAATATACCATATAATATTTGAATTTAAACACTTAAAATACTTCTACACAATATACTCATATGGGGATTTGTTGCTCAATTGGGTACATTTTTGAAACGATTCATACGTTTAATCACCTAACGGAATAGTTAAATTTTATATAAAATTATATTTATATTATTATAAATAAAATTGTTTTTAATGCAATAAATGTTGAATTATATATATACAATTTGAATATTATCATACTGGGGCTTTATAATTTGAAAGCGAATTAATTATGAATTACATGAGAAATATTGCATTTTTTGCCCTCTGATAATTCAGTTTGATGACCAGATTTATACATAGAGATATTAGTTGGCTTTCATTTAACTATAGGGTGTTGCAAGAAGCTAAGGATACTACCGTTCCACTGCTGGAGCGTATTAAATTCTTGGCTATTTATTCATCCAACCTCGATGAGTTCTTTAGAATTAGAGTGGCTAGTCACCGATATCTGGTCAAGACTGATAAATCGACACTGAAAAACATCGATTTTTCTCCAAATGAAGTATTGAAAAATATACTAAAGATTGCCAATAAACAACAAAAAGAATTTGGCAATATCTTTAAAAAAGAGATCATACCCGAACTACGCAAAAATGGGATAAACATCGTCTCCTGGCATCAATTAAATAAGGAGCAAATCGCCTTTGTTGATACCTATTTTAATGAGTATCTACTGCCCTTTGTCCAGCCGGTTATTTTAGTTGGAAAAAAGATCAAGCCATTTTTAAATAATGGTGCGTTGTACCTAGCATTACATTTGGAAAGCAAGGATGTAGAAAAGCCTGAACCGGAATATGCTATTGTAAAGATTCCGTCTGATCATTTGTCTAGATTTTTAGAATTACCAGCAGCCAAGCCTGGACACCGAGATGTCCTTATGCTGGATGATGCTGTGCGCCATAGTGTCAGGCTCATATTTCCTGGATATAATATTATGGATAGTTACTCTATAAAAATAACTAGAGATGCAGAGTTGTACATCGATGATGAGTATTCTGGTGATCTGGTAGCCAAAATTAAGAAAAGTTTGACGAAACGGAGTATTGGCATGGTGTCCAGACTAGTGTATGACCGTACTATGCCAAAACGATTTTTGCAGTATTTGATGGATGTCTTTGAGATAGATGAACTCGGCTTGCTTCCTGAAGGCAGATACCACAATAATTCCGATTTTTTTGCATTTCCTGATTTTGATTTGTTCCATCTTAAGGATCAACCGCTCAAACCTGTGCATATCACTGAGCTAGAAAGCGCTGACTCTGTTTTTGATAAAATAAAAGAAAAGGACTATCTGATTAATACTCCGTTTCACAGTTATGAAGCAGTCATTAGATTTTTTGAAGATGCTGCTGTCGATCCTAATGTCACCCATATCAAGATTATTCAATATAGGGTGGCACGGGTGTCTCGAATTATGGCTGCTCTCAAAAGTGCAGTAAAATCTGGAAAGCAAGTCAGTACTTTTATAGAAGTTAAGGCGCGTTTTGATGAAGAATCGAATCTTCAGTGGGGAGAAGAACTGGAAAAAGCAGGAGTGACTGTTTATTATAGTTTGCCAGGATTTAAAGTGCATAGCAAACTGGCCTTGATACGTCGGCTTGAAGAAGGCAAACCCGTCTTATATACTTACCTCGGCACTGGTAATTTTCACGAAGATACAGTAAAACTATATACTGATTTTGGTTTGCTGACTCAGGATAGAAGATTGACCACAGAAGTGGCTCGAATTTTTACTTTCCTAGAGACTAAGCAAAGACCTGCACAGCCTTTTGAGGTTCTGGGTGTAGGACTTTTTAATCTTAAAGAAAAATGTATTTCTCTTATAAAAAGAGAAATTGACCTTGCTAAGGCTGGAAAGAAAGCGCGCATAATCATTAAAATGAACAGTCTGCAGGATGAAGAAATAATCAATTATCTCTACGAAGCATCTAAAGCCGGAGTAAAAATTAAAATGATTATCCGAGGTATATGCTGTCTGGTGCCTGGGCAAAAGGGACTGAGTGAAAATATTGAGGTTATCTCCATAGTTGACAGATTTCTAGAACATTCCAGGGTATTGATTTTTAATAATGATGGCAAGCGTGAGGTGTATCTTTCTTCTGCAGACTGGATGGTCAGGAATCTACATTTTAGGGTAGAGACGCTTTTTCCAATCCTCGATGAAAGGCTAGCCAATACCATTTATGAATGTATGAATATCCAGCTCAACGATAATGTAAAAGCCAGAATTCAGGATGAAAAGATGAGTAATAAATACAAGAAAAATAAGGACGATATAGCTGTAAGGAGCCAGATCGAAACCTATTATTATATCAAGAGGCGAGAAGAAGCTTTAATTTTTGATTCAATTTAAATTTTTAATATACAACTATCATGCTGACTTCACTTTCACCTTTAGATGGCAGATATGCTGGCGCAACACAAGCATTGAAAGGCTATTTTTCAGAATACGGACTGATTAAGTATCGGGTTTTTGTAGAGGTTGAGTATCTAAAAGCATTGATAGGACTGCCATTGCCACAGTTAGAAACTTTACATACTGAGGAAATATTATCATTATTGACAAATATATCAACTACTTTTAATGAAGATGATGCACAAAAGATCAAGGATAAAGAAAAGATTACTAACCATGATGTGAAGGCAGTTGAATATTTTGTTAAAGATGCTCTGGAGCACATTGCCCTTGGCAAGTATAAGGAGTTTGTTCATTTTGGACTCACCTCCCAAGACATCAACAATACATCCTTTCCACTGATGATGAAAGATGCGATGCAGCAAGTAATGATTCCTGCATTAACAGAAGTAGTGGATCTACTCAGGATAAAAGCAGATGAGTATCATGGTATTCCAATGCTGGCACGTACGCATGGACAACCGGCTTCGCCAACAACACTGGGTAAGGAACTGAAGGTGTTTATTGAACGACTTGAGGAGGAATTGAGTACGCTTCAATCTATAAAGATTAAATGCAAATTTGGCGGCGCAACGGGCAATTTCAATGCTCACAAAGTAGCATATCCATCCATAGATTGGGTGGCTTTTGCTGATCATTTTACTGCAAATATGGGACTTCACAGATCGAAGTACACCACACAAATAGCACACTACGACGATGTGGCAGCAGTGAGTCACTGCTGGATGAGAATCAACACCATTCTCATTGATTTGTGCAGAGATATGTGGACGTATATATCGATGGAGTATTTCAGACAGAAAGTCAAAGAAGGTGAGGTTGGTTCCTCAGCGATGCCACATAAGGTGAATCCTATTGATTTTGAAAATGCAGAAGGAAACCTTGGTATGGCTAATGCAGTTTTTGGGTTTTTAGCTTCTAAACTGCCAGTGTCAAGGTTGCAACGTGATCTCACAGATTCTACTGTTATACGCAACCTAGGTGTGCCATTCGGACATACATTGATTGCCCTTCGGTCGCTACTTAAAGGATTGCACAAGATTATATTAAATGAGGTAGCCCTGGTTGCTGATCTCGAGGGTAACTGGGCTGTTGTTGCTGAAGCTATTCAGAATATATTGCGACGAGAAATGTATGATCAACCTTATGAGGCGCTCAAGCAGCTAACAAGAGGAAAAGCCGGTATTACGCAGGAAGATATTCATACATTTATTCATTCACTGTCAGTGCGTGAGGAAGTAAAACAAGAAATGATGAAAATAACACCACATAATTATGTGGGATATATCGAGAAATAGGCTTGATCCTTTATTTGTTGCTGTCGCAAATAGCAAAATTGATGATATTGTTGTTAGATTTTGGTTAAGTTTATTGTTAGTTTGACATAATCCATACAATATATTCTGTCAATATTTCATTTAAGCTCAAAGTGTCGTGACATAATGTCTGATATTTGTATTTGGTATAATTTTCGTCCGAAATGTAAGATATGTGATTATTTTGTTAAATAGTAATATACTGTGGTTACAAAATATGAACGTATCGGTATCTTTGTACTTTATAATTTCTTAACTCCTGATATATTGTCAAAATAAAAGCTGGACTTTATGCAGATGATTATCAAGATATTTACAAATTTTAAAAATCAATATTTACGATGATAAATTTTTTGAAAGGGATTTTTGGCAACAAACACGAGAAGGATGTCAAGAAATACAGCTTGGTGGTAGGAGAAATCAACAAGTTTTATGATGAGTACCATACATTGACTAATGATGCTTTAAGAAATAAAACACTGGAATTTCGAAGTAGAATCAAGGAAGGATTATCAACCATAGACAACGATATTGCAGCGTTGAAAGAAAAAATTGAAGCAGAAGAAGACTTCAGAGTAAAGGAAAATTACTACAATGAAATTGATAATATCCGTAAGGAAAGAAATAAACATCTAGAAGTTATACTCAAGGAAATACTTCCGGAAGCATTTGCTGTGATTAAGGAAACGGCTCGACGATTTAAAGAAAATGAAACGTTGGAAGTAACTGCTACAGAACACGATAGAGAGATAGCCGCATTTAAGAATTATGTGATGATAGATGGTGATAAAGCTATCTGGAAAAATTCGTGGGAAGCGGCAGGCAATATGATTACATGGGACATGCTTCATTACGATGTGCAACTGATAGGAGGAATGGTACTGCATGATGGTAAAATAGCAGAAATGGCGACTGGTGAAGGTAAAACTCTGGTGGCTACATTACCTGCCTACTTGAATGGCCTTTCTGGAGAAGGCGTTCATGTTATTACTGTTAACGATTACCTTGCAAAAAGAGACAGCGAATGGGTCGGCCCCATTTTTGAGTTTCTTTTCCTTACAGTAGATTGTATTGATAAATACCAGCCTCATTCAGAACAACGCATTAAGGCTTACAGATGTGATATCACTTATGGGACTAATAATGAGTTTGGTTTTGACTACCTAAGAGATAATATGGTGCGTGATGTCAATGAGCTCGTGCAAAGAAAACATCATTTTGCGATGGTGGATGAGGTGGATTCAGTATTAATTGATGATGCTAGAACTCCTCTCATCATATCCGGTCCTGTACCTCAGGGTTTGGAAGAGCAGGAATATGAAGAACTAAAGCCTAAGATTGAAAAGTTATATAACATTCAGCGTCAGCAAGCTGCAGAATTCCTAGCTGATGCAAAACGATTGATTAAGGAAGGTAGTACTGGCCATGAAGAAGGAGAAGGAGGATTAGCTCTATTCCGTGTGTATCAAGCATTGCCTAAGTATCGACCATTAATTAAGTTTCTAAGTGAGGAAGGAGTGAAAGTAATCCTTCAAAAGACTGAGAATTACTATATGCAGGAGCAAAACAGAAACATGCATCTGGCCAATGCTCCACTTTATTTTACCATTGATGAAAAGAATAGGAATGTTGAGCTTACCGATAAGGGAATTGAATACCTATCACGAGGTGAAAACGATCCTAATTTCTTTATTTTGCCGGATATTACCCAACTGATTCAGGATATTACTGATAGAGAGCAAAAGGAAGGCGTTAAGCTGAACAATGAAAAAGATGCATTGATTCAAGATTATTCTATAAAGTCTAGGAGACTGCATGCCACCAGTCAGTTGCTCAAGGCTTATACACTATTCGAAAAAGACCAGGAGTATGTGGTCATCAATGAAGAAGTGAAAATTGTGGATGAGCAAACAGGCCGGATGATGGAAGGCCGTAGGTATTCAGATGGACTACATCAAGCACTCGAAGCAAAGGAGGGTGTAAAAGTAGGAGAAATTACTCAGACCTATGCTACCATCACGCTGCAGAACTACTTCCGTATGTATCATAAATTGGCAGGGATGACGGGTACAGCAGAAACAGAGGCCGGAGAATTCTGGGAAATTTATAAGCTGGATGTAGTGGTCATACCGACTAACAAACCCATCATCCGCGATGATAGGGAAGACCTTGTATATAAGACAGCTAGAGAAAAGTATAATACAGTTATAGATGAAATAGTGAATTTGACTTCAAAAGGCAGACCAGTCCTCGTAGGTACGACATCGGTTGAGATATCTGAATTGTTGAGTCGGATGCTGAATTTACGAGGCATCAAACACAATGTTTTGAATGCTAAACAACATCAACGTGAAGCAGAAATTGTGGCGGAGGCAGGTAAAGCAGGCGCAGTGACTATTGCTACCAATATGGCCGGTCGTGGTACCGACATTAAAATCAGCGAGGAAGTTCGTCAAGCTGGCGGTTTAGCCATCATAGCGACAGAGCGCCATGATTCAAGACGTGTGGACAGACAGTTGCGAGGTAGATCAGGTCGTCAGGGTGATCCAGGGTCATCTCAGTTTTATGTATCGCTTGAAGATAATCTGATGAGATTGTTCCAGTCAGAGAGAATTGCTGGGCTGATGGATAAAATGGGACATAAAGAAGGAGAGGTTATCCAGCATAGTATGGTTACAAAATCTATTGAGCGTGCACAAAAGAAAGTAGAAGAAAATAACTTTGGGATTCGTAAGCGATTGCTAGAATATGATGATGTCATGAATATTCAGCGTGAAGCCATCTATAAGCGAAGAGAAACAGCGCTTCATGGTGAGCGACTCAGCGTGGAAATCATGAATATGTTTGTCGGTTCTGTAGAAAATATAGTTGCCAATAACAAAGTGGGTAAACAATTTGACAACTTCAGGAATGAATGTTTGACTTCTCTCGGTATTGATCCTGAATTTGATGAAGAACATTTTTATAATTCTTCAGTAAATGACTTAATTGATGAATTATCAGATAAAGTCATTACGCACTATAATAACAAGTCAAAGCAGTTGGTAGATGTATTGTTGCCCACTATAAAGCATGTTTATGAGACTGAAGGACATAGATATCTTCGTATTGCCATTCCTTTTACAGATGGAAGAAGTACTCCACTTCCTATAGCTGCCAATTTGAAGACAGCTGTGGATACAAATGGAGCCAGCATCATGCGCGATATTGAAAAAACGGTTACGCTTGCTATTCTTGATGACCATTGGAAAGAACATCTTCGTAATATGGATGAACTTAAGGATGCTGTTCAAACCGCATCTTTTGAGCAGAAGGATCCATTGGTGAAGTATAAGATTGAAGCTTATCACTTATTTGAAGAACTCTTCCACAAAATCAATAGGGATGTGAGTGCTTATCTACTCAATGGTAAGCTCATGATTCAGCAGGAATTAAAAGAGGCAAAAGTTCAGAAAACAGACCTTTCTAAAATACGAACGAGTAAGGAAGAAGAGGCGATCAGAGAGGCAGCCGAAGGCGTTTCACGTAAATCTGAAAAGCCTGAAACATTTAAGCGCACAGGAGAAAAAATAGGTAGAAACGATCCATGTCCTTGTGGCAGTGGTAAGAAATATAAGCATTGCCACGGTAATCAGGTTCATGCTTAACAACATGTACGATGGAAGCCACGCCTGAGCATGAAATCTTTATGCAAAGATGCATAGATCTGGCTAAGCGAGGATTTGGCACTACACGCACTAATCCTATGGTCGGTGCGATGTTAGTATATGAAGGAACGATTATAGGTGAAGGTTATCATCAGTTTTATGGGTTACAACATGCTGAGATCAATGCTATTGAATCCGTAAAAGATTCAGATAAATCATTGATTAAAGATAGCACACTCTACGTTACTCTGGAGCCGTGTTCTCATTTTGGTAAGACACCACCATGTGCTCATCGCATTGTGACTGAGAATATCCGACAAGTGGTTATCGGAAGTGTAGATCCTAATCCTAAGGTTGCCGGAAACGGAATCAAGTATCTTCAGCATCACGGTGTCAGTATTATTCAATCCGTTTTGAGTGAAGATTGTGATGCCTTACTTGACAAATTCAAGGCTAATCTTTCGGGTCTGCCATATATTATGCTTAAGTGGGCTCAATCAGTAGATGGTTTGATGGCTGTTGCAGGTAAGCAAGTATGGTTAAGCAATAGTCTGACTCGGATGCTGACCCATCGGCAACGCAGTGAGTATGATGCTATCTTGATAGGCAAAAATACAGCTATAGTTGATGATCCTATCCTGGATGCAAGATATTTTAATGGTGCTCATCCGATAAGAGTAGTTCTGGATAGCATGCTCAGTATTCCTCATGAAAAGAAAATATTTTCTGATGGTCATTCGACAGTGGTAGTAAATACGTTAAAACAAGGAAAAGAAGGCCATATAACGTATCTCAATATAGGCAAGGAAGATATAAAAGAGATGATGAAAATGATTTTTAATCTAGGAATTTCTTCTATCATTGTGGAAGGTGGTGCTGAAGTTTTAAATTCATTTGTCAATGCTGGCCTATGGCATCAGGCTGTGGTCATTCGTACTCGTCAAGATTTAGGTACGGGACTCAAAGCTCCTAATGTTTCGGGTAAGCTTTTAGCTAACATGCAGTTGAAAGACGATGAAATTATGTATATTAAAAATACAGAAATCGCATGACAAAAAAAGAGAAGGTTGCTTTCATTAGGCGAAAGCTTGAAGAACTTTATCCTGTCACACCTATTCCTTTGCATCATCATGATCCATATACACTGCTTATTGCAGTGCTCCTTTCAGCTCAGTGTACAGATGAAAGAGTCAATAAAATTACACCTGATTTATTTGCATTAGCTGATAATCCCAGAGATATGGCTCTTCAAGATGTAGAAACAATACGAGACATTATCAGACCATGTGGTTTATCGCCAAGAAAAAGTCAAGCTATTCATGCGCTCTCGAGTATATTGGTACAAGAATATAATGGTGAAGTGCCAGCTTCATTTGATGCCTTAGAATCATTGCCAGGAGTAGGACATAAGACAGCATCAGTAGTAATGTCTCAGGCCTTTGGCGTCCCTGCTTTTCCTGTTGATACACACATACATAGGTTGGCGCAAAGATGGGGGCTATCTACAGGTAAAAATGTAGGACAGACTGAGAAAGACCTTAAAAAACTATTCCCTGAATCTATATGGAATAAGTTGCACCTTCAGATTATTTTTTTTGGTAGAGAATATTGTCCTGCACGTGGACATGATCCGTCAAAATGCCCAATTTGTAGTGTTGTTGCGATAAAAACTAAAGCTACATAAATAGATAGAAATCTCGAACGAGTGTAGCAAATGCTGGAGTATAGTCTTTGGGGTCATTGCTGTTATGAATGATGAGTTCGTGCTCTATAGGCGGACCTGAATAATTTGGTTGCAATCGTATGAGCAATCTTTCTACAGGTTTGTCAACCTTTGGATAGACTTTAGTAATTTGAGAAGGAGAAAGATGGTGGCTCGCTGCTTTCTCAATAAAAGAAAGTCCTTCTGTGAAGGGTAAAATGATATTGGCAGCACCATCAGTAGTGAGCAATTTGCTGAAAACGGACAGGAGTTCATCATGGCTCAATGATATCGTATGTCTGACGCCTGCTTTTTGAAGATTGGACGGGATGGTGCCACCTGTAAAATACGGAGGATTGGTTACGATACAGTCATATTGATGCTTAGCAATGTTAGTAAATTCCTGAATAGACATATTGTAGGTAATTAATCTGGATGCAAACGGACTGCGCATCATATTAATTTGTGCTTGTCGGGCAGCAGATTCTTCTATCTCAACAGCATCTATCAGTAAATGAGGTGAGCGCTGTGCAAGCATGATCGCGATCACTCCTGAGCCGGTTCCGATGTCCAGTGCCTTTTTTTTGCCTTCTACAGATGACCATGCCCCGAGAAGAATTCCATCCGTATTGATTTTCATGGTACAGGCGTCCTGTCTGATAATGAATTGTTTGAACTTAAATTCTGAGGCCTTCATCACTAGAAAAAAATTACCACTTTTACAAATCGAAAAAAATGTAAAAGTGGTAAAATGTATCTATAAATTAGCAAAGATAAAGTAATAATTATATTTTTATAAATGTCTTTCGCATTATGGATTTGCCGGTATGCCATTCTATAATATATGGGGCTGATGATAAATCCCTTACTGACAGCAGATGTGTTCCTTGTTCCATAAAGACTACAAATTTAGTTTCGCCTGTCATGGACATTATCCTCAATTGGCCACTATGTGAAACATCAATCGTCAAATCTTCACTGACCGGATTAGGGTAAAAGTTAAAGTCTGATTGAGGATATGCAGTGTCTTCGGATGCTGATAAGATAACATCTAAACACTCACTGATATATGTACAGCCTCTGTAGGTAGCAGCCACCGCATAGCTACCGGATTTAGGAACTGCAAATTTATGACCTGTAGCACCAAGAACAGGAATTTTTTCATTATTGATACAGATAAGCCATTGATAAGTGACATCTGGCAAATTGGCAGTGACAAGGGTATCATGTACTACACTGAAGATAGGTAAGAAGTTGATGATTCTTATTTCAAAATGAATAATACTATCACATCCATAATTAGTATTCAAATATTCAGTATATTTACCTGGATTGTAATAAGAAGTATTTCCTACTTTGACAAATTCTCCCTTACATATTTCAAAAATTGTATCTTTTGCAAAAACTGGATGTACTTGTAAATGAATGGTCAATATGCTATCACATCCATTAGGTTTTACAATGGTGTCACTGTAAATACCAGGACTGAAATATTTTTTGTTGTTGACTGTAATATTCTCGCCATCACAGATTTCAAAATTTAATATAGAATAGGATGAGTTGAATCTTATAGTGGTAGTAAGAACGCTATCACATCCTGCTGAAGTCTGGAGGGTATCTATATATGTACCTGGAAGCTTATAAGTGTTGTTGCCGATTATGACACTATCGCTAGGACATATATTATATATTTTTTTCAAATTATAAGTAGGGTGCACAGTCAAGTTAAGTAATATGATACTGTCACATCCATTGATATTTGTAAAGCTTATTTCATAAGTTCCTGTGGCTGAGAATATTGAATCACCTACGGTCACTTTTTGCCCTTCACAAATGAATTCTTCACGTTCATAATATTTAGGCACAACGTTTAGTGTGGTTTCTACGATACTATCACATCCTACTTTATTAGTGAGTGTATCAGTGTAATAACCGGGGATAATATATTTGTTTCCACCGACAATAATGGAATCACCTTCACAAATTGTAAATGCTTGGGCTGTAATCGGAGAATGGGGATTGACCTGCAGCCCGGTGTGAATCACACTATCACAACCAAATACATTGCTCAGTGTATCAGAATAAAATCCGGAGGTCTTATATACATTTGAACCAACGACTATACTGTCACCGGCACAGATTTCAATAGATTGCTCTACGAAAGAAGGCGGAAATACGGATAAAATAGTAGTGATTATGCTATCACATCCAAATGACGAAATCAATCGATCAGTATAAATACCCTCTTCAGTATAAACACTATAGCCTACCTTTAGACTGTCACCTTCACAAATTGAGGCGATGGAAGTAAATTCAGTTTCGAGTACATTGATTGTAACTACAAGTGAATTGGTACAACCATTTTCAGCTTCAGAAGTTTGAATATAGACACCAGCTTCTGTGTATGATTCATTACCTATTCTTATAGTGTCGCCTTTGCATATTATGCCTTCTGCATTATCAATAACTGAAGGCAGTACGGTCAAAACCGTTGAAATAATACTATCACATCCGTTGATTGTCTGTAGAATATCAGTGTAATTGCCTGGCTGAGTATAAATACTAGATCCTACAGTAACTGTATCGCCATTGCAGATACTTACATTTTGGGTGAAGGTAAACTCAGGGTGAACATTCAGTTCTGTAAAAACGATACTATCACATCCTGAAACTGAGAGTAAGGTATCTAGATATGCTCCTGTGGTTTGATAAATGTGATCACCCACAATTAGGGAATCACCTTCACAAAGGTCAATATCTTGGTATATCAGACTATCCTTAAACACTTGGATAGGGATTTCTTTACACTCATCATTGACTACACAATTTCCCCAACCTTTGACATAAAATACCGTACTGGTATCCACTCTGATATTAAGTTCATCGCCACTAGCAAAAGTATTGCTGTTGCAATCTGCCCTTTGCCATGACCATTGCGTAGCATCGTTGAGGTAGCCTTCTTCAACCTTTATCAGTACTTTATCACCAGCACAAAGGATGCTTTTCTCTACAGATAATTTTTTGATATAGGGATTGATACATATAAATACATTCCACATAAAGCCATCAAGACCTCCACTGCTGAATATATTGGTACTACTGGAAGAAGGGTCAAAATCTACAATTGCACCAAATGCTCCAGTTGAAACGAGTTCGCCGTTCGGTTTCAATGCAAAATCAGTGATTTCCTCATTAGCAACTCCACCTAGAGTGATATGATCATTATAAGTTCCATCATGATTATATGTTGCAATAAAACCGTCAGCACCGCCATTGGAGTCACTAAAATTACTATATTGACTGGAAGGGTTGAAATCAACCTTACTTCTGAAAAAGCCTCCTAGAAATATGATACCATTGCTATTGGTAGTGACGACACTTCCTTGGTCATTTAGGTTGGCACCGAAGCTATTGACCCAAATACATTCACCTTGTGGATTTAATTTGGTTAAGAAAATATCTGTTCCTCCTTGAGAGGTTACGGTTTTTCCTACTCCACCAAAGGACGCCGTATCCGAAAATCGCCCAGTCAAAATGATATTTTTGTCTTTGTCAAGTACCAGATCATGCCCATAGTCGAGTCCGATACCACCAAATGATTTTCCCCAGGCCAAAGTTCCTATTGATGTCAGTTTAACAAGAAATATATCAGTCATACCAACTGGTACTATATAGGAGACTCCCATTCCGGGATCAATATCTAAAGTATCTCTGAAGTCTCCTGTTAGATAAATATTTCCATCATTATCAGTAATGTGTTTATAGAGAAATTCATGATTGATGCCTCCCAATATTCTAAGGAAAATTAAATTACCACTATTGGCATCCATTTTCAAAGTAAATACATCCATTCCACCTGCACTAAATCCAAGAAAACGGTCATCAAATTCTGCTTCTCCATTAAAATTACCTGAAACAACTACTTCTTGATTTGGGGTGACGGAAATGGATTTAGCCATTACAGTGCCATTGGATGCAAATTGTTTTGCCCAGACCAGATTGCCTGAGCTTGTTATTTTAATTACGAATGAATAAGTATCTTCTTCTGAGCCAGGAAGTATAAAGTCATTGCCATAATATAATGAATCAACAAAAGTACCGGTTATATAAATATTGTTTTGTTGATCAGTATTGATGTCGGCTGCTTTGACAGATTTTGGAGTGCCTAGTTGTTTAACCCACTGCCTGATTCCTAAAGAAGTACTCTTTCTAATCAATACTCCTTCCGTTCCTCTAGATTGATAAATTATATTAGAACCTATGGATGCTTGCCCCATAAAATTAGTAATATCATAGAGGTTCTGGTCTTGATCTTGTGCGATACCTTCAGTTACGTCTGCACCTGTTCCGCCTACTTTGTATATCCATTTTAGTTGCTGACTATATGCATTCTGACAGATAAAAATCAATAGAAATAAAAAAAGATTCTTTTTCATTTTGATGAAATTTGTTAGAAAATGGTGAATGAATAAAATTAAATATTGGATCACTCTATGACGAATTGCATTATAAAAAAATCTAAAAATGACAATAAAGTGTTGTCTTATGATACAATTTATTGATTTATTTTAATTAATATATATATTAATACTATAATATCTTGTCATCCGAAAAATTTATATTTCTAACCATAACTTACATCCAAAATTGTGCCGAATACTGTATGGTATAAAATCAGACTTAGTCAATGGTATAATTCCGAAATAAGGAAAATTTTTATGTTTTTTCAAGAAAACTTTAATACCTTTTAGTCATATTCTAAAACGCGCATCCTGATTAAAACATAAAATTTATTTCTGAGCTGTAAACCACGTTGCCAAGTTGTAATATTGGGGGTTGCTGTGCATAAATTGGGATAAAATTAAGGTTTTTACTTTGAAAATCAATAATTTTATTTATTGAATTAAAGAATTGAATTTTTTTTTAATTAAAAATTTGTAATTTTGGATTTCCTATATCTTAGAATATCTGCTATTGACAAAAATAGATAAGTCATGAGGTTTTGGATTAACCTCGCTCACTTTTATATCGACATTTGAACTATGTCTATAACCAGATGGTGGCTATTATTTATGGCATTATGACTTTTTTCTGTTAAATGAATCTTGATAGAGTCTAGCAGGAGGTGCAATGGTGTGCCAATATTAAGACCACTAATGAATGAAATTATAACCAAATTAATTCTAAATTAAATTCAGGCTCATGATATAAACCATGAGTGCTGTTATGGCAGTATAAATGAGACCACCAAAGATCATATACCCCATTTTTTTATGTAGTGCTGAAAACTTTCCTGGAAGTGTCTTGCGGAATTTGACATTGGAAATGACGATCAGTAGGGTCCATAAAATGTAGGAGATTACAGCTACAAAAATGTGAGAGATGAGCGTTACCTTAAAGAAAGCGGTTTGGTAGTATTTGCTTTGAGAAGCCAGACTTCCACTTCCTCCTGAAGACTGTATCAGGCCTTCCAGCAACAATACACCCAAAATACATACCACAAAGATGATATTTTGAGCTTTTCGGTGATGTGGATAATCTTTTATTCTTGCCAAATGCACAGCATATTTCACACCAAATGGAGCGCAAAGTGTAAGAAGAAGAACAAGTGTCATTATAATAATAGTAGCACTCATGTTTTTTAACCTTTATAATT
The DNA here is from genome assembly GCA_001567255.1 of Bacteroidetes bacterium OLB9. Lineage (GTDB taxonomy): Bacteria > Bacteroidota > Bacteroidia > Chitinophagales > Saprospiraceae > OLB9. Next base: position 37,741 of record LNBW01000021.1, read on the forward strand.
TCATAAAGTATTTTGCTCTTAATTGAGGCAAATATAAGATTATGTTTCAGATTGGAGTGATGATTATTGTAGGGATGCAGCAAGGTTATTTTGAAGTGGACGATTTGAAAAAAAACGTGGCAACTTAATGTTTTAAATCGGCTTATGGTGATGAGTTATGCAGTGTTTCACACGTACACCGAGGTTGTGATCAATGTTTTTTGCAGAATCTCCGTTGTCACATATCTCTTATACACAACATAAATCAGTAAAAATATGGATACCTATAGCCAGTGCAATTGAAGTATTCCGAATATACATTGTTCACGTCAATATATTATATCGAATTCCCTAAAACAGGTATTAAAAATCCTATTATTGCTTTTATTAACTTGTATAGTTTCTTTTTAGGTGGTAAAAATAGTAGATTTCGGGGGGAGAAATCTACTATCGAATCCGGTTTTATGCCTCTTTGAGAATACGATCCCCAAACATGATGAGTATCATCAAGGCAATTGTGAATATGATCATGGGTTTAAATTTTCAATAAAATATAGCAATTTTTTGTAATAGTCAATAGTCTCAGGTTTCATTGCTGCAAAATTAGCTACAATTTAACATATTTTATAAAAATTTAATATGTTTTTTCATGAAAACGTAACCATACGTAATGTTGGGTTTTGTAAATGTTTTTGAGTAGCAATACGATTATATTTTGATTACTTTTTTAAATATCCATCGTTGACCAGTTTGAATGCTAAAAAGATAGACACCTGAAGGTAGCATATTGAGGTCAATTTGCATGTTTTGACTTCCTGGTATCTGCCGTATTGTTCTTCCTTCTGTATCAAAAAATTTTTACAAGGTCTATATCTCGACTTGAGTAAATGGTGATAATATCGACAGTTGGGTTAGGGTAGAGATATATCCCGTCATCGTTTACGGATGTGGTAGCAGATCCGGATTCTACAGTCAACTCTACAATGAGTATGCAACCTGCACTATCCGTTAACGTCACGGTATATGCCCCTGCATTGAGTTGATTTTGACAAGGGCTGTTGTCCTCAGTATGGCTCCATTGATACTGATAAGGAGGCAATCCGTTGAAAACAGATAAGCAGATGGCACCGTTGTTGAGTCCTTGTGTCATTGGTGTAATATCAGCGATGGCGTTCATTTCGGATTCAGCAACTATATATACTGGTTGAATGGTCAGAATACAGCCATGTTTATCAGTAATAATTCCTTTATATTCGCCGGAAGGCAAATTGTCGATCGTAGCCCCTGAATATAGACCATCATTCCATAAAATAGTAAAAGGCTTTTCACCACCGTTAATTGTTATTTTGATATTGCCTAGACTGTCTGTACTGCATACGTTATTAGTGATACTGTCCACAGTATAGTTATATTCCGCTTTTTCAGGAAGGTGGATTACATTAGACATACCTGTACAGCCATTGAGGTCAGTAACTGACAAAGAATATGTACCTGCAGGAAGGTTAAATACTGTATCTAGCATCCCGAGGTAGAAGTATTGATTGCCATAACTCCAGTTGTAATCATAAGGGCCGAGCCCATTTGAGATTTCAGATGACAAAATGGCATCAGATCCCTTATAGCATAAATTTTCCTGTACGATATCTATTTGTACAGCAATAGGGATATTTAGGTACGGCAAATGGATATGAGGTATGCCTGCCTTACAGCCGAGTTGATCATAAGCTGTAACACTGTAATCACCTGTGGCAATACTATCCAGTATAGGTTCAAAATATTCGATATTATTCCACACATATCTGTAATCGCCATTACCACCACTGGCATTCAGTGCTATAAAGCCGTCTTTGCCAGCTATGCACGAAGCAGATCGAATGGAATCAATCTGTACGACAAAGGCTTGTGGCTGGTGAATACGGATGGGTGGAGTGGTTTGAATACAGCCATTGGCATCTGTGACAGTAAGTATATATTCTCCTGCCGGAAGGTTAAAAATGTCATCTGTCCGTTCTGACAATTTGCTCCAGAGGTAAGTATAATTAGGGGTACCGCCGGTAGCTTCAGTTTTTATAGATCCATTAGCTTCGCCATAACATCTTACGTCCTCTGAGCTAATGATTTGAATCTTGAGTTCTGGAGGGCTTTTTAATATAGTCGAAAATACATAAATGCACTGTTGCTGATCAGATATGGTGCATGTATAAGTACCGGCAGGAACAGCATGGATATTTGATAATGTATCGCCTGTGGACCATCTGTAAGTGTACGGAGCTGTGCCACCTGTTGTAAATAGATCAATTTGACCGTTAGACTGACCAAAGCAGGTTGGGTCTGATTTTGTCTTTATGTTGGAGAGTACTGATGTCCTCGCTTCTACAGTTATATTTTCAAGTACTGCAAAACAATTGTTGCGATCAGTGACCGTGACACTGTATTTGCCGGCATGCAGCTGGTTGATGTTTTTAGTCACATGACCATCAGACCAAAGATAGGTGTAAGGTGGCGCATCATTATTGTGAGCTATTTCAATGCTTCCATCATTTTTACCTAGACATGAAGGCGGTTTGATGCTTGTGGCCAGCACATTAAGATTGGAGGTGGCATCAAGTTTATAGAATGGGGTTTTGATAATACATCCTCCAATATCAGTGATTGTGGCTTGATAGATGCCGGAAGACAGGTCTGAAGCTTTGATGCCTTCCATTCCGTTGTTCCACAAAATATTATATGGAGCATTACCACCTGATACTGATAATTCGATAAACCCATCCTTTGATCCATTACAAGATGAAGGCTGAATCAATTCTGTAAAAACGATCGGATTGAATTCAGGCTGATCATCTTCATTGCCATTGCAATTTTCATCAATGGCATTACATTGAATTTCATGCGCACCTGGATGAATAGTTGAATCGCTATCGTCACAATCGCCTTTTTCCATTACATAGCCAGGTGGAGGTAGTATAGTGCAAAGCTGAATAAAATCTTCCTCTGTACCATAACCATCATTGTCTTTGTCTCGATAGAAGGTGTTCATATTGGTGACCGGAATCGACTTGTAAAATTCAATCTGATCCAGTGCCATATCTGCAAAAGCTCCTTTACCTGATACACCGATAAATCTAAAAATACCCTGCATTCCATCATATTCTTGTAATGAAAGTGTGTGTCGCTTCCATACATCTTCTTGTTGTCTTATTTTTTGAAATAGTAGTTGCCATGTGGCCCCACCATCTGTACTTAGTTCAAGTCGAAGTGATTCGATATCCGAACCCTTCATGTGATAGTAAAATGACATATCGCATCCGGATGGGTTGCTTTGAATGTCCATACAAGTGGATTGTAAAATTGTAACATTTTGTTCACCACAAATCTGAGGGTTGTTTTCGATATAAATGTAATGACCTGATTGATTAATATCACCGTCAGGGCCTGTATTTTCAGTGCTTGTTTGATTTTTCCAAATTAACCAGTCTTGCCCATCATCCTCTTCTGTATTCATCCACAATGCACCGGTATTTTGACATCGAGATGAGCAGCCTTCATTACATAAGGCTAAATCATCGAAACTCTCTGAAACCGATACAGGCTCACAGGTTGTGGTAGCAAGAACCTGGCAACTGGGCGAAGAGAATGTAGTCAGAGAGCATGCAGATTTGATCGAAAAAGAATAAGGGTGATTGGGTAACAAGTTTTTGACTATAAATTTCTTTTCACTGCATGGGACATAAATGGTATCGAAAGGTGAACCTTCATCGAGTACAATGATTTCAACTGTATTACAAGGCGGCTTATAATCCCAGCTGAGTTCAACTGAATTGACATCTGTATGAGTGACAGTAAAGCTCTTAGGTACATGACACTCTTCTTTTGTAAAATGAATATTTAGATACTTTAGCGTTCCTGAATCTTTCAATGCTCGGTCGAACACAATCAGTTTCCAGTTGCCCTTGCTCAAGGTATCAGGTCTCCATAGTGATATATCACCATCGGGTCTGAACTGACCGATGAATGGTGGTCGATGATTTTTTAACTCCTCACAAGCATCGACTGAAAATGTCGTGAATCTACTGCAGGTAGTATCTGCTACATCTCCAAAGTGATTGGTGACGGTTCCGTTATGATTTGATAACACTAGTTGCTGGCCTTGTGGACTTTCGAGAATAATTTTTAAATCTGCCGGCCAAGTATGCTCTATGATGAGGTCAACGGATTGTAGAAAAATATTTTTGCCGAGGATTGCATCCGGTCCGGTCACAGAAGTTGGTATATCAATTAGAAAGGTTTCTGTACCATCATCTTTGAGTGGGATATTTACAAAACAAGATGTAGGTATTTCAATGACAGTAGTGAATGGTATGGCTACATTCCAGTTGCTTCTTTTGTCATCATTACACACTGTACGTATAAATAGCTCATAAGTTGTAGATGGTGCTAGTTGAGTCAGCGACACAAATTTTTCAGTGGCGAGTGGCAAATTAGGCATTCCGGTCTTCGAGGTACCTTTTTTGACTATTTCAAGTTCCCAGCCTTTTGGATTATTATTGATGTCAGACCATGATATATCAATAGTAGTAGTTGTTTTATTTGAGAACCTGATATTAAAAGGCACACTGCAGTTTTGTCCGATGGCACTGCATGCTCCGGATATAATAAAAATTGCTGCGAGTACTGCCTTTATTCTATTCATATCTATCTTTCCTCAATAAAGTATCAAAATTACAGATTTTTAAAATAGAAATCTTAAATCTTCATGCCTAAATCTGTCATTTGTCTTGCAGAAAAGACATTTATACGGTTCAATAGCACATTCAATTCCAAGAATTCTATAGAAAAAGTTGGATGGTGCGGTGTGTGAAGATTATCATAAAAAAGAAATGAATGTGTTGTAATGTAAAACATTTTGGCTAGATTGTAGTTGAATTTTTTGATAGAATTAAAATTAAAATTATAACCCAACAGTGAGAGCACTCGTTATATCAGGTGGTGGCAGTAAAGGTGCATTTGCAGGTGGTGTAGCCCAGTACTTAATTTGTGAATTGAAAACCCATTATGATATTTTTGTAGGATCATCTACCGGCAGTCTCCTTGTTTCTCATCTTGCACTCAATGAAACAGCCAAAATTAAAGATGTCTATACTTCAGTCGATCAGGATGCTATTTTCAGTAATTGTCCTTTCATAGTCAAGACAGACAAAGATGGTTGTCGGCACATTAAAATTAATCATCTCAATGTTTTGGGTCAGATATTGAGGGGTAGAAAGACTTTTGGAGAAAGTTATAATCTAAAACATTTAATTGAACAAACACTGACTGAAGAGGAATTTGACAAACTGAAAGCATCGGGTAAAGATGTGGTGGTGACCGTTTCAAATTTAACAGACAATCAGATTGAGTATAAATCCATTCAAGATTATGACTATAAAGAATACTGTGAATGGGTGTGGATATCATGCAACCTTATTCCATTCATGACACTAGTTAAAAAGAATAATTGTGAATATGCGGATGGAGGTTTTGGCGCCCGCGTTCCTATTGAAGAAGCCATAAAAAGAGGCGCTACCACCGTTGATGTCATAGTTTTGAGTACTGAAATGGAGTCCACTCATCATAAAGGATCATCTAATTTTTTCTCATTGGTGTCCAACCTCAATTTATACATGGCTGAACGTATTTCACGTCAAAATATACGAATAGGTAAGTTGATTGCTGCTAATAAAAATGTAAGCCTTAATTTTTACTATACACCTACTGTGCTGACCGCCAACTCATTGGTTTTTGATAAAGAAAAAATGGCAGAATGGTGGCAGATGGGATACGATTTCGCCTGTAAGAAATCCAAAAATTGCAACGAATTACATCCGCTTATCTTGTCCTGACAGAATCGTTTGATTTAATTTAGATTATATTTCATCTGTCAATTAAGGTTTTGTTAAATTTAACCCAGAGTTAAATTTAATATGGCTGTTGATTGTTACAGTGATATTTGATAAACTAAATAAATTACTGTCATGAAGACTAAAATTCTCCTTACCGGCGCATCAGGAAATATAGGATATGAACTTTTAAAACAGCTGATAGCCCAAAAAGAAAGATTTGATATCACCGTATTTGATTTGAAAACATCGAGGAGTACTCAATTATTTGAGCCTTTTGGTAGCGATATACGGGTGATTTATGGTGATATAACTCTACCGGAAGCTACTATTGAGGCGGCTGCCCAAAAAGATGTTATTATTCATCTTGCAGCATTAATACCACCCGCTGCTGATGAAAAACCTGAATTAGCCCACCGCATCAATGTAGGTGGTACAGGTAATCTGATTCGAAATGTTGAGCAGTATTCGCCCGACGCTTTTTTTGTCTATAGTTCTTCTGTAGCTGTTTATGGTGATCGATTAGATGCGATCCATATAAAGGTGGGAGATGAGCTCAACCCGAGTAAGGGAGATCACTATGCTGTGTCTAAAATTCAAGCAGAAGAGCAAGTAAGAAAAAGTGCATTGCGTTGGAGTATATTTAGGTTGTCGGCCATCATGGGTATCGGTAATCATAAGCTTACTGGCCTGATGTTTGAGATGCCACTGAATACACCGATGGAGATTACAACTCCTGAAGATACTGCACGTGCCTTTTTGCACAGCATTGATCATCAGGAATCGCTTACAGGTATGATTTTTAATCTCGGAGGTGGTGAAAAGTGCAGAATCCTATACAAAGATTTGCTAGCTCGTTCTTTTAAAATTTATGGCTTAGGTAGATTTTCATTCCCTGCAGAGGCCTTTGCTGCAGGCGATTTTCATTGTGGGTACTACGCAGATGGTGACCAATTGGAAGCAATTTTACATTTTAGGCGTGACAATATTGAGACCTACTTTGAAAAGGTTAGTGCTGGCATTTCTCCGATGCAGGTATTTTTTACTCGTCCATTTGCGTGTATAGCAAAGCAAATATTACTCACTAAATCACGACCTTACAAGGAACATAAGAACAAAATTAAAGGAGTGAAGTCGCTCCCGTCGGCGGCATAGTAGCATAACCTAAATTTCTATTAATTGGATTTGACTTTAATTATAGTCGGTAATTCTACAGATTATTTTTAATTTTGTAGGTCAAATCAATATAAATATCATGAATTTTAAAACAATTGTAAGTATGTTTATCAGTGTTGCCGTGTTGATGGCATGCAATAATAACAAAAATGAAACCACAGCCGCACCTGCTGAAAATGAAGAATTTCAATACAGTGTGGATCGTTTTGCAGACCTAGAAGTATTGAGATATCAAGTACCCGGATGGGACAACCTAACGCTCAAAGAAAAGGAACTGGTATATTATCTGAGTGAAGCAGGCTATTCAGGTCGAGATATAATTTGGGATCAAAATTATAAACACAATCTAGCTATCAGAAAGGCTTTGGAGCATATCTACCAGAATTATAACGGTGATAAAAACACCGAAGACTGGAAAAATTTTGTGGTCTATCTCAAGAGAATATGGTTTTCAAATGGTATCCACCACCATTATTCGAACGACAAGATAAAGCCTGATTTTTCACGTTCATATTTTGATTCCTTACTTGAAGAGACTGGAACAAAACTCGATATTGCGATTGCTGATATTCTATTTAATGATATTGACAATAAAAAAGTCAATCTAGATATTTCAAAAGGACTGGTCAGTGGTTCTGCGGTCAATTTCTATGGTGAGAGTATCAGTGATAAGGAAGCAGAAACTTTTTACGGTGGTATGAAAAGCCCTGATCCTAAGCATCCTGTTTCCATAGGTCTTAATACTAAACTTGTGAAGGAAAATGGCAAGCTTGTTGAGAAAGTGTGGAAGAGTGGAGGTATGTATGGTCCGGCAATCGATAAAATCATCTACTGGCTTGAAAAGGCAAAGGGTGTAGCTGAAAATCAAAAGCAAGCAGACGCATTAGGGTTACTCATTGAGTACTATAAAACCGGCGACTTAAAAATCTGGGATGATTATAATATAGCATGGGTAGAAGCAACAGAAGGTAATATTGATTACAATAATGGATTTATAGAAGTGTACAGCGACCCACTTGGACACAAAGGCTCCTACGAAAGCGTAGTTCAAATCAACGATTTTGATATGTCACAAAAAATGAGTGTTATTTCTAAAAATGCACAGTGGTTTGAAGATAATTCACCGTTGATGGATGCTCATAAGAAGAAAAATGTGGTAGGTGTGACTTATAAAACTGTTATTGTTGCATCAGAAGCAGGAGATGCATCCCCTAGTACGCCGATAGGTGTGAATCTACCCAATGCAGACTGGATACGTGCTGAACATGGTTCAAAGTCGATTTCACTAGGCAATATCATTGATTCCTATAATAAAGCTGGCGGATCTGATAGGTTGAAAGAATTTGTACATGACGATGAAGAACTAGAACTTGATAAGAAATATGGAGAACTGGCCAGTAAATTGCATACTGCATTACATGAGGTGATAGGTCATGCTTCCGGACAATTGAATCCTGGTGTGGGCACACCAAAGGAGACCTTGAAAAGTTATGCGTCCACCCTTGAAGAAGGCCGAGCAGATCTAGTTGGTTTGTACTACCTTTATGATCCTAAACTTCAGGAATTAGGCCTGGTTGATGACTGGAAATCAGTAGGCATGGCAGCGTATGATAATTATATCCGCAATGGATTGATGATGCAGTTAGTAAGATTGGAACCAGGATCAGATATTGAGGAAGCGCACATGAGAAACCGCCAATGGGTGAGCGCCTGGGTTTTTGAGAAAGGTCAAAAAGATCACGTGATTGAGAAAGTGGTACGCGATGGCAAAACCTACTTTAATATTAATGACTACGCAAAACTCCATGAATTGTTCGGGCAATTGTTGAGAGAAGCTCAACGCATCAAGTCAGAAGGAGATTATGCTGCTGCACAAAAGTTAGTAGAGACTTATGGTGTGAAAGTTGATCAGGCACTACATAAAGAAGTACTAGAACGCAATGCCAAATTTAATGTAGCTCCATATAAGGGTTTTGTCAATCCATACATAGAACCGGTAAAAAACGATAAGGGTGAGGTAATAGATTATATCATACGTCAACCGAAGTCTTTCGAAGAGCAGATGTTGTATTACTCAAAAACGTATGGATTTTTGCCTGAAGTTAATTAAGTATTATAGGATTTATTTATCACTTTTATAGATAGCGATTAATAGGTACGATAGTTGTGAGCTGATTACTAATTCAATATATTTTGAAGATATGAGGTTTGGATTGAGACTGAGTATGGGAGTGATTGGTTTGTTGTTGACCATTTCACTTTCTTGTCGAAAGGAGAATATTGTTCCTAATGAAGCTGATGATATGAAAGCATTCTGGACTTCCGGTGAGGTAGATTTTTACACCGGACTCTATTATAGTTATGATTCGATCGGAGGTAATTGCTATATTCCGGATTCAATGAATCATTGGCAACTTGATCATGCAAATGTAGAGGAACGAAAATATTGGGTAAAAAAAGTAGCGGATACGATATATATATCATTCAATCCAGAAGCGCTGAATACGACTAGCGTGTTGACACCCGACAGAAAGAATAACGATGGTTGGTATGAGTACGGATTGGCTGACAAGATTAAATTGGTAAAAGACACTCTATATGTAAAGGGCGATATTTGCATTCCACCATATGTTAATGGTCATATTGTAAAGCGCCATTATCATTATTACGGAATTAAGAGTAACTGATTGTACATGATAGAGGCTTCTTCCTCTTCATTTTACTATTTAAGCCATTGTTATATAAAAAGAGCAAGCTAGATTTTCATCTTACCTGCTCCTTATATATTGGATTATTAGTTTTATACTATACTGCTTAATTATTAATATCTAGTAACTAATGCCAGTTTATTAAAATCTTTCATGCTGTCTTTCTCAAGAAAGACAACGTCTCCTCCGAATTTCAGCGTCTGTTCAATCATTTCATCTAGGATATCGTCGATATCATTTTTTGAGGAAATTTTGCTATATTCAATCGGTGTTAGCGTACCGTCAGCTTCTTCTCTTACTGACTGAATATATCCTTCTTCCAGGAATAAAGTGTCACCACGACCTTCACGAATAGCTTTCCATATTTCATTAATATCTACGAGATATTTTCCTACACCTACAGCTTGTTCTAGTTCTGAAATTCTTGCTCTGTTTTTTGCAATAGTCAGTTCTGCCATGAGTGGCCAAATTGTTCTAAGGATGCTTGTAGGACTTTCGTCAAAGTTTTGAAGAGTGACATGTCCTAAAATGGTCTTTGGAAAGTCCGCTTCCTTTAGATACTGATGGTAATTATTTTCTTCAGCATAGATAACAATCGGAAGTGGCTTTGCTTTCCTGATGACATTAATAGCTTTATCTACACTATTGAAAAATTCCTGAGTGATATTACCTGTTTCATGTTTATCAGTAGTCAGCGAACCTTTTCCTTTAAATGGAAAACCTTCTGATCTAATTTCATCAACAACGGTATCCATACTTGCTTCAATCAATCTTGCATTTTGTTTGTTCAGAACAAGTACATAGTAATCCGTATCTTGCTTCAGCGATCGTACAATGGGCCTTGTAGCAAATGTTTTATCTATGATGACTCGGTCATTTACCTTTATAGGTAATCTGAGGTACTCTGCTATATCGTCATTTACAAAAAGCATCAATCCAAGCTCATTATAATTGTGGTCAATCTCAGCTCCAAGTTTTAATAATTTCTCAGTGTATCGCCTTGCATAATCCACACCAAACTCATTCTGCAATCGCTCAGTTGCTTGGGTAATCATATTTTTTAAATGGATACCGTCTTTTTGATTTTCAGGATGTGTCTTGTGCGTATTTAAAACAATGGTCACACATACTGGAGCCTGTATTTGGCTTAATTTTTCTAAGGTCTGTTTCATTTTTTATTTGTTGTATTGGTTTCATATACAAGACAATTTAATAAGATAATTGTTTTTTTATTGAACCTAAATTAGGAATAAAATTTTATAAATGGCGTTATTTAGAATGATTTCAAAATATATATTGGATTTATGAGATTTGATGAATGAAATTGGTGTCAGACAATTTTTCTTTTCATTCGTATGTCCATTATTTGTTGCAATATGTTATATTAATTTGTAAATTTGCCTTTGATTTACCACAAGGCTTGTGATTATATAATTACTTTAATTTTAGTTTATAAGCCTTTTATTTTAAAATTTATAAGATTCGGTTATCATCATGCGAAAACCATTTGTTATATATTCGACTTTAATACTCATTGTAACACTAGCGATGTCCCTATTTCTGGACAAAAACTGGTTTGTTCTATTTGCTATTGTGTTAATATTTACCATTCTGGGCTATCAGGATATGTTTCAGAAGAGGCATGCCGTACGGCGAATTTTTCCTTTATTTGGTAGATTTAGATATATTCTTGAAGAATTAAGGCCGAAAATGTATCAGTACTTTATAGAGTCTGATATTGATGGAAGGCCAATCAATAGGGTGGACAGATCTACAATTTATCAGCGTGCCAAAAAAGAATTGGAGACGATACCATTTGGGACTCAGTTGGATGTGTATGCCGAAGGTTATGAATGGATGTGTCATTCGGTGTCACCTAAGGCTTTTGATACTTTAAATCAAAATCCGAGAGTGGTTTTTGGTAATAAAGATTGTAAGCAACCATACAGTGCTAGTGTGTTTAATATTTCTGCTATGAGTTTTGGTTCTTTAAGTCCTCAAGCAGTTGAAGCAATGAATGGTGGTGCAAAAATCGGTGGGTTTGCTCAGAATACAGGAGAAGGAGGAATAAGTGACTATCACCTAAAACATGGTGGAGACTTGATTTGGCAAGTGGGAACTGGATATTTTGGGTGCCGCGATGAGCATGGTAATTTTGATGCAGGTTTATTTGCTGAAAAAGCTACTTTGCCCACAGTGAAGATGATAGAGCTTAAGCTTTCGCAGGGTGCCAAACCTGGTCATGGTGGTATATTGCCGGCTTCTAAAAATACTGAGGAAATAGCAAGGATACGTCACGTAAAACCTCATACTAAAATAGCTTCTCCTCCATATCACACTGCTTTCAATACGCCCTTAGAGATGATTCAATTCATACATAAATTGCGTGAACTATCAGGTGGTAAACCGGTTGGATTTAAGATATGTATAGGTCACAAAGCCGAGTTTATATCTATATGTAAGGCAATGATTCACCTTGATATTTATCCTGATTTTATTACAGTAGATGGAGGTGAAGGAGGTACAGGTGCGGCGCCTCAAGAATTTTCTAATTATATAGGAGCACCGATGATCGACGGACTGGCCTTTGTTCACAACATGCTAGTTGGATTGGATATTCGCCATCACATCAAGATTATTGCTGCAGGAAAGATTACATCTGCCTTCCACATTGCACGTGCTATGGCTCTAGGAGCAGATACTTGCAATTCAGCTCGAGCCATGATGATGGCCATTGGTTGTATTCAAGCCTTGCTTTGTAATACCAATAGGTGCCCTACAGGTATAGCCACTCAGGACCCTAATCTGACTGTGGGACTAGATGTTGAAGATAAAAAAGTTAGATTGGCAAATTACCATGCCGGAACAGTCAAAAATTTTGTAGAGATACTGGGAGCTTCAGGGCTGGATGATATGAAGAATCTGACTCGGCACCATATTTATAGACGTGTATCCTTAAATGAGATGCAAACCTATGAAGAAATATTTCCTTCTTTGCCTAAAGGTGCATTAGTGAGAGGAGAAATTCCCGCAAAGTATCAACTCGATTTTGCGCAATCAGATATGAATCGATGGGGCATAGGTCTTATCAATGAATAAAATCTTAATCAAGGCAGAATGAATTTCTGCCTTTTTTATTTACTAATAGATAAAAGGAATAATTGCTTTACGCTCCTTTGGATAATCTTCAAAATGCTTCTGATACCATTTATGATGTGAAATGGCTCTAGGCGTTAAGTTGGCAAAAGTCCAGATAAAAAATGCCAGACCAGGCAGACTCCATGTTAATATAGCAAAACCAGCCCATTCTACCGTCTCACCGAAAGTTAGGACAACTGATGTATTCAAACATCTTTCCACGAGGGATTTTATACCCGATTTCACCTGGCTTGCGTAGTCCTATGAGTATAGAATCGGCTTGCCAGTTGATGATCATTCCGATGATAAAAATAATAGCACCTACGATAAATGGAACTGAGGTGAGCCATGTACTGTCATATACTTTGAAATTACCAAAATAATAACCAATGATAAAACCATTGACGAGATTAAAAACAATACCCATCAGCATGATGGTTACCGGCATTTTTTTGCCTGGCGTTTTCAATCGAAGTGGAAATATGAGGCTTCTGTTGAGATAATGAAATACAAAAAACGACAAAATAATGATGTTAGCGGTTGATTGAGTGTTGTTGCCGGTAAATACAAAATAAAATAGTACCACAACAACAAAGACTTCCATCAATATCCAGCCCATCTTATTATCAATGAGCGGACCCCATGTGGATTTAACATGGCGACCATAGGGTGCAGTGATAAAGAGTAATACAAAGAAAATGATGACAGCTAGGATGATCCATGCCCAGATAAAGTTATTATATTGTTCTAGATTCATGTCATATTGGTTTTAGAGTGCACCGGTGTCTTTAAACCACCTGATGGTATTTTCAATGGTTTCGCTTAATGGCCTGGCCGAAAAACTAAGTTCTCGGATAGCTTTTTCGGAGCTAATTTTTTTATTTCCAGATTTCAAAACGTCTAAATATTCTTTGTCGTAAATCGGCTCGGTTTGGGTTAAATATGCGTATGCACGGATGAATGGTAAACCAATCATAGCTGTAAAAATAGGAAGCTCAAGCATTTTTCGTCTGCTTCCTCTGGCCTTTAGTACTAGATCTGCAAGCATTTTAATACTATGGAAGGTACCTCCCAAAATGTAGGTTTCACCTGCTCTACCGCGTTCTAAAGCAAGCACAGCGCCTAGAGCTACATCTTCTAAGTCCACAAAATTAAATCCACCTTTCATTACAGCTGGAAACTTACCTCTATAGAGATCTTGAATAGCTCTACCGATTTTTGAAGGCTTGTAATCTGGAGCACCTACCACAGAAGTAGGGCAGACGATGACGATGTCCATCCCTGACTTTGCTTCCTTTTGAGCTAAAATGTGAGCATCGCGCTTTGATCTGGCATAAAATAAGGCATTATCCGACACAAAGCTTGATGTTTCATTAATAACTTCCTGATGTTGTTGTAAATCAAATACCTCAATAGAGCTGAAATGTACGATTCTTTTTACATTATTTTTATGAGCTGATTTTAAAATATTCTTAGTGCCTTCAAAGTTGATGTCGTAGATTTCCTGATCAAATGTGTATCCTAGCCGAATCAGGCCTGCAGTATGGATAATGGCATCGCATTGTGCTGTGAGCTTATCGATTGATTCCGGTATTGTAATGTCTCCATAAATTTGTTGGATGGGTAATCCTCTGAGTACGTCAGATTCATTTCTCACAAGAGCAACAACCGAGTATTGTCGTTGTATCAACGCCCTGCAGACCGCTGAACCTATATGTCCTGTTGCTCCTGTTACAGCTACTCTCATGTATTAATGAATCAAAAATCTGACCTTTTAATTAAAGCTATTATGAAATATGAAAACAGCAGCCGCAAAATTACGACTGCTGATTTTTTGTGTTAATAGTACGAATAGGTGTCAATTACTCTCCGATATAAATCTTAGTGACGGGCTTTTCACCTGCTTTTACATACCCACGATACATACCGGTGGTATTAAACGGCATAGCAATATTGCCATCTTTATCCACTGCGATGATACCGCCTTCGGCCTCAATCTTCATCAATTTATCCATGATGACGTAATCAGCGGCTTTTTGTAGGGTTTCTCCCAGATACTTCATTCTTGCACTGATATCTGAGGCTACATTATTGCGAATGAAATACTCGCCATGACCAGTTGCAGATACTGCACAACTCTGATTATCGGCCCATGTGCCTGCACCAATGACGGGAGAATCTCCTAATCTTCCTACTCTCTTAAAATGCATGCCACCTGTAGATGTACCCGCAGCAAGATTGCCGTGTTTGTCAAGTGCTGCGGCACCTACGGTACCTTTTGAGTTCAAGTGAAATTCGCGTTCAAGTTTAGTTTTGAGGGTGTGTTCATAAGCATCCCATCGTGGTTGGGTATAAAAATAATCCTGCTCTACCATTTCTACACCTGCTTTTTGAGCGAAGATCTCAGCACCTTCTCCAACTAGAAAAACATGTCGCCCATCGTCCATAATAGCTTTGGCAGCAAGGATGGGGTTTTTAGTATGTTTTACAAGACCGACAGCACCAGCTCTGCCTTCTTTACCCTCCATGATAGATGCGTCCATAGTTATCTCTCCGGCTTCGTTATATACTGCACCTTTTCCGGCATTAAAAAGTGGATTGTCTTCCATTTTTGTTATAGCAGCTACAATAGCATCAATAGCACTGCCGCCAGATTTCAATACAGCCTCACCTGCCAGTAGAGCTTCTCTGAGTCCATTGTGATACTTTGCCTGAATGTCTGCAGGCGCAGATTCAAGGACACCAGCTCCTCCATGTATCACCAGAACGTATTCAGGGCGAGAGGTGGAATTTGACTGTCCTGATACTGATTCGGATGTAATCATGCCTAGTGAAAATAAGGCCATCAATAGGAATAGATTTAATTTATTCATTACAGAAAAAGAATTTTGGTTGAACAAATTGTTTAAGGCTTCATTCAATAAATATAATATGAATGAAATACAAGTTCAAATGTAGATAATTATTATCAATATTCCATACGGCAAGATTTGAATATTGTATTTTATAGGAGATTTTCAGTATATCGCTACTGGTTATGCCAACTTGGATAAGTAATAGTTTTCTTTTGTTCGCATTTGAGCTGTAAGTTCATCAGTAGTGTCATCATAGCCGATCAGATGGAGCAATCCGTGTGCCATAACTCTGCTTAGTTCAATTTCAAATGATACGCCAAACTGATTGGCATTGTCCTTGACCCGATCGATACTGATAAAAATATCGCTTTCAAGAGTGTCTCCTTCTTGATAGGGAAATGTGATGATATCCGTATAAAAATCGTGATTGAGGTACTGACGATTTATTTCGAGCAGATAGTCATCAGAACAAAATATATAGGTAATACTTTCTATGGACTTACCTTCTTCTTCAGCGATGGATTGAAGCCAGGAAGCATAAGTATCCTCGTTACCTTCAAATGGAACAGTCGTTTCATCTTCGCCAAAAAAATGAATTTCATTCATTGGTCTTGACAATTGAAGCCTTCAAGCTAAAAAACATTTCTACACTTCGACCATTATCGTAGAATGAAATATCATCAGCAAGTGCTTTCATAATATACACACCTCTCCCTCCGCAGCAGTCAATATTTTCTGGACAAGTAGGATCCGGAACCTTTGTCGGATTGAATCCTGCTCCTTCATCTTCAACCTTGAAGGTAATGCCATCTTCATTACTTTGCACGTAGATGTGTACTTTCTTTGACTCATCTCTTTTGTTGCCGTGAATGATAGCATTATTGACAGCTTCCGTAAGGCTTATCAGTATGTCTGCGTATTTATCCTCATCAAATTGAAGGTCAAAATCCAGCATTTTTAGATAAGACTCTACTTTAAGTATGTTATTGGGATTAGATGTGATAGTTAACATTTTGGTTTTCATTTTAAAAATGAGTTAACTTTAAATTTTGAACCAAATACTGTGCCGACATCCACATTTTTGAATGAATTTATTTTTTATTTACAATTATTTAGCTTGACTGTCCTTTAGTGACTTATAATAATCATCCACTAGAGATTTATAGTACGGCCTCAGCGATGGTGAAACACTCTTATACATATCTATTTCTGACTGTCTTTTTTTAAGATATTCCTGTATAGCAGGCGGCAATTCATTTCTGCGCTCTTTTGCTGTTTCAGATTTTCTCTTATTATCCAATTCTCTTTGCATTTCTGCTTTTTCAGCTTCTAGCAAGCGCGTCTCAATATTTTTCATCCTTTTTAAGGTCTCATTATTGAGCCGCTTATTGACCAGTTCTGTTTCGATATTGTCCATATTATTGATGATCTCTTCGAGCAACTTAGAGCCAGCGCCTTGTTCTTTCTTTTCATTTTGGAGGGCTTCAAGTGCTTTTCTTAAAGCAGCTTGCTGGGCGGCTGCCTGTGCATAATCTTTGGCAGACAATCCATCTTTACCATCTTTTCCTTCTTTGCCACCTTCCTTTTTCTGACCTTCTTGACCCGGCTTTTCACCGTTTTTCATTTTGTCAATCATTTCTTGTAATTGTTCAGAGAGGCCACGCTGACCTTCTGTGATTTTGTCCATAGGCACTTTACCTTTGCCTTTGCCCATGCCACCTGGTTTATCGCAAGATCCACTGCTGGGCATACCTGCGCTTTGCTGTGCTTTGTCCAGTGATTCATTCATCATGAGGGCGAGATCATTGAGGTTTTTCATCGTTCTGCGCTGCTTTTCCTGACTTTTTGCTACCTGTCGTTCCTCCATGAGACCTATACTTTCTTTGATATTAAGTTTGATCTCAGCTACTTTGTCCATAACATACGACTCAATGTCTGGATTGCGATTTGAAAGCGCCACCAGTGTATCTTCTATAATTTTGAAATCATTTTGAAGCTTAAACTGCTTACGGATAGCTTCAGGATATGCAGGTGAATTTACGGTATAAGGGCTGATTTCAGTAAACAATCCTTCCTGGTCGAAAGAGACTTTCACGAGATTTTCAAGCAGTTGACGAATCGTTTGGATATCTTCAGTAGCCTGTTGAGCACTGCCACCAGACATACTTTCACTCATCTTCTGAGCTTGTTTCTTCATCTTCTGAGCTGCTTTTTTCTGTGATTTGGATGATTTCTCATTATTGCCTTTATCCAGCTGCTCTTTACTTTCCTCCATATCCTTTTGGGCATCCTTCATTTGTTCCTTATTGTCATCACCCATGTTTTTTGGTGGCGACAAGGCTTTGTTCTTTTTTTCCAGTTCCTCTTGTTTTTTTAAGAGCTCTTCCATTTTCTTATTGAGCTCTTCTTGTTGCTTTTTGAGTTCTTCAGCAGACTGCTCTTTCTTTTCTGTCTTATTAGCCAGTTCCTCTTGTTTGTCTGCGAGCTTTTCAAGGTTTTTGATTTGTTCCTTGATGTCTTTTTCCATTTCGAGTTGTTTGAAAAGTTCCAGCATCCGCTTCATCTCTTTTTCCTTAGAGTCAGAACTCATCTCAAACTGTTCTAACATCTGGATTGCATCTTCCTTTTCTAGCTCCTGGAGCAATTCTTGTATTTTGTCCATCAACTCTTTGGTCTCAGGATCTGTGGCTTTTTCAAAAAGCTCCTGGAGTTTCTCCTGTTTTTCTTGCAATTCTTCAGGCATGGTGTTGAACTCCTTTTGATTTTTAGCATTTTCGTCTAGCTTTTGCTTTGCTTTTTCTATTTGTTCAAGGAGATTTTTCTGATTTTCTAGCATTTTCTCCATTTCTTTTTTATCCTGCCAGTCCATTTGTTTGCTCTGTAGGAGTTTTTCGCGGAGTTTGCGCATATCATCTTGAAGTTTACTCATTTTATGGAGCGCATCCTTAAGTTCGTCCTTGATAGATTCATCATTCTGGTTTTCAATCTTCTTGATTTCCTCTAGTGTTGGTTTTTCATAAGTCATGACCGAGGTACGAGCTGACTTGCTGCCATTGACACCATCATTGTCAGTGACTTCAAAGTAGAAAGCTATTTTATCGCCAGGAGCAACGTTGATTTTCTTTAAATCAAAAATATGGCTGAACTGTATTTCTCTGCCATCATCTTTTTTAAGCTTAACCTTTTGCAATGGACTTGTAGTACCATTTTCATTAGTTATTGTGTAATTGAATGACAAAGAAGTAAGTCCATAATCATCAGAAGCATTACCTATAAAGTACAACAAGGTATTGTCGAGGCTATCAATGATTTTTTCAGCAGTGATGCCCGGATATTGGTCTTTAATCACACTGATATTGTACAATACACTGTCTGGCAAAGGAAGATTGCGGTTGGACAATAGTATTTTATACACCATGTCTTCGCGAATATTATGAGAAAATGTAAATTGATTCTTAGATTTTTTGTCACCCTCTAGTACTTTTGAATTGTCTAATACGAGCTGAATGTCATCGGTATTGGTGGCATCGATCAACCATGACATGTTTGTTCCTTCCGGCACAACCACATCACCGATGTTTCGAATGGTTTCGTTTTTCCTACCTACATATGCAGGATATTTTAAATCAATGCTGAAATTAGTCAAATTAGGTTTTGCAAGCACATGTAAGGTATATGGAGTAGAATTAACAGTACCGGAACTAAATGAAAATTTCTGATTTTTTTGTACATTTTTAAAAGTATAGGTAAAAAGACCGTTTTCTTGTCTGGTCATTTTATACTGAAAATTGTCAATATTGATAAAAGCTTCTTTGGGAGAAACTTCACCTTCTACTTTCACCACCAGGTCATAGTCTTGATACTGAACTACTTTGAGTGCAGACTCCTCGACAATAAAAGAAAACGGTGCTGCTTTTTCAAAGTGTTTGTTATTATGGATAATTCTATCAGTACTATCAGTAATCATACTCGGTGCTGTAAAAAGTATGACGACAAGAAGCAACAGCGGTGGCATCGCATACTTTAAATACTTTTTGTTTTTATTCAAATCGATGGCAGCCTGGAAGGGCACTAGCCGTATGGCTTCTGTTTTTTGTTCAATACTAGCCGTGAGCAGATCAGAATTTTGGTCGCTTTCCAGTTTTTTGAGTTGTAGTATATTCAGCAGTTTGTCTTTGACATCACCAAAATGATCGCCGATGATAACTGCTGCATCTTCATGAGAGATCGTGCTACCTAGCTTAAAGTATCGTACAAGCGGGTTGATGACCCACCATAAAAAACAAGCTATTGTCGTCAAAAGAAAACTGTAAAACAAGAATTTTCTGACGCCAGAACTGAAATAGAAATAATATTCGGCTATACTGAAAGCTATAAATAATGCCAGCACAATTCCTACAGTATATAGGCTACCTCGGATGAGTTGATTGATATAATACTTTCGGATGAACTTGTCCAGCTTTTGGATGAGTGTATTGTAATTATTGGTTAGATTCATAAATACCCTTAAAATGAGCTGTTTAAAATTGTAATGAGATTAACAAGCAAAACTCACATCAAAACACCTATTCATGGCAATTCGTTCAAAATCCACGTGTTAATTGCCAAAAACATCGTAAGTTAAGCTATTTTTTTGATATTGTCAATACTTCTAGCTTCAAATGAATGTTTTTTAACATATAACGTTATGTAATATGTATGTTTAGTACAGATTTTTAACTTAAACAAGGCTCGTTACAGTCCAAATCTCTTCAATAACGATAAGTGTATGAAAAATAGGCTATTGGGTGCTGAAAATGGGCTAATTAATGGAGCTACATACTTTCGAAGAGCTTTAAAATACGCTTGTACTCGTCCATCCACGAGGAAGGATAGATGAATCCATGATCTTCTGCTGGATAACTGGCCATTTCCCAATTTTCTTTGCGCAACTCTATCAAGCGTTGTGCTAGTCTGTACGAATCTTGAATGTGTACATTATCATCTACCTGGCCATGACAGATCAACAATTTACCTTTCAGTCCTTCGGCAAAGAAGATGGGTGAGCTACGTCTATAGGCAATGGAATCATTTTGTGGCTCATTGAGAATCCTGGATGTGTAACCCTGATTATAAGCTGCCCAGTCAGTAACTGGTCGCAAGGCCGCTCCTGCTGCAAAGACATCAGGTGCTGTAAACATAGCCATGAGTGTGATAAAGCCACCATAAGATCCACCATATATACCGATTTTATCGGGCTGTACACCGTATTTAGATACAAGTAGCTTAGCTCCATCTACATTATCGTCAAGATCCTTGCCGCCCATATGCCTATAAATACCAGTTCTAGTGTCGCGGCCATATCCTGAACTTGCTCTGTAGTCGATATCCATCACAGTATAACCTTTGTCTGCTAGAAGATTGTGAAACATATACTCTCTATAATAACTGCTCCACCATTTATGAGCATTTTGCAAATAGCCGACACCATGTACAAAATAACTCCCTTCCCATTGGACTTTTCAGGTTTATAGACACGTGCATAGACTTTATGGCCATCTCGTGCTTTAAAAGATACGAATTCAGGCATTCTCCATGGATATGATCTGAATGCTTCTGTTGTGGAAGCAGTGATTTTTATAGGCAAAGCGTCTGGTTGGTTTTTTTGTATGTATATCTCCCACGGAGTATTAGCATTAGAATATTTGATAGCAAGCGATTTTTCATCCGGAGAAATTAGAGTGAAGTTGCCACCTTCCATTTTGGTAAGTTGTATTTTTTGACCACCTGTGACAGGCATTTTATACAAATAGGCCTCACCAGGATGTACTTCATTTGTGGTAAAGTAAAACCACTTTTTGTCCTTGCTGAGATCCAAATCCAACACCTCATAGTCTCCTGAAGTGAGTTGCTTTTTTTTACTAGATTGAAGATCGTAGGTATAAATATGTGAATATCCCGAAGCTTCTGATTGAAAATATATCGTGTGCTCATCCATAAAATTCAATACGCCCATGCTACTAAATCGGCTAATGCCTGGTCCGCCTATCCATGCTTCATCATGTTGTCTGTCTATGAGGGCTAGCGAACCATCTTCAGGATTTAATTCCATAATCCACCGATCTTTGTGATCTTGAGAAAGTACTACTACAATAGCGTGTGTGCCTAAAGGTGACCATATCGGGCCATAAATTGTTACAGCTCTATTCTTACGCTTGGCAGTAGTTTCTGCATCTTCATATTCACTCAGATATTCAGGAAAATCCCTAATGCCGGGAATCGTTTCTGTATTTATACTAATGATGGTATCTCTTTTTATATCATAAATGTAGCTATCTGGTACAGCTGATGGCAAGCCCACTTTAGGGCGACTTCTAAAGTATTGAGTATAGCCTGAAGGCGTTACATAGTTGGCTATGATTGTTGGTTGGTTGTTTGGTCCGGTATTTTCAATTTGATAGTACACATATCTAAGATCAGGACTGATATCTTTATGTACAATTTTTCTTTCGCCGATCTCTATCTGAGGATACTTTTTTTTTCTGGGTCAATTTATAGTATTCATTTGATGATTCATTTTTCTTTTTCTCCACTCTTAGAAATTCGAATAATTCTTGTTGACTCCGCATTAATGCCATGTATGCAGGATTTGCATCTTTATCATCCATTTCAGAGTTTAAGGATTTGATAAATTCAGTTAACTGCTCAATTAAACCTGTCTGTAAGTCAATACTGAAAAAGTCATTTCCGCTGGTATAAATGACCTTAGACTCATCAACATTGAAGCAAACGACTTCTTTGCTCTGCTTGGTATTGGTCAATCGTCGTTCTTGAAGTGTCAACATATTTTTGATATAAATATTGCCATCTCGGTCGTATATTTTCTTGCTGTGATCAAATGACCAGACTGAAGGCGACGGCAACAAACGCTCCTCAGAAAGTGGGACTTTTTCAATGATTTTTTTATCCAGATTGTACTTATACAGTGAATCGACTCCTGTCAGCTCAGGATCCCAATTGAAATAAAGGGTTTTAGAATCATCAGACCATATTAAATTGTTTGGAGTAGACCCTATCCATTTTACAGGGTCTTGCATGATTTTTTCAATAGTAAGCTGAGCGCTCAGACTGCAGGTAATAAAAAGTACTATACAAATGGTTAAAATACGACGCATAGAGGTGATTTTTAATTTTAGAAATGAGCTATAATCTCAAAAGAGTGAAATTTTCTGCGTAATGATCTAAATAATAACATTGACCCTATCAAAATCTATGTTGAAGCGTACTTGACATCGCTTTTAATTATTTTTATCAACGCATGATAATTGGCATTTATTACTTATTAGATGCATTTCTGCGCATCACTTTGGGGCCATACCAAAGCCAGAAGCCTGTGATGGTAAATAACAGCAAGGCAAGTCCCATAACTGAGGTGTACACCAGCTTGACTACTTCTCCAGGAGTATTGAAATAGAAATCTAAGATGGAACCATCATGCATCTTTTCAATAAAGTCGGACCAACGTCGTTCTATTTGTAACAATTGACCTGTCACTCCATCCAGTTGAATACCCCAGAAATGATCTTCAAAAACAAATTTAACAATGCCTTTATCTTTTCGAATGTCGATCCTATCTAATTGAAGCGAAAGGTCAGGACTTACATTTTGGTGCAGGTGCTGACACGCCAAGCTGTGCAAACTGTCGAGCGGGAGCCAGGTCGTCAAATCACTTGATGTCCCTTTTGCAGTATTGGGCAGGATGATACCGGAGGTATGTTTTTTCCATCCTAATAAAAGGCCAGTCAAAGATATTACAAAGAAGAAGATAAACAGCGTAGCACCGGTGAAACGATGGAGCTTTCTGAAAATTCTCAAGACTTTTGCCTGTTTTTGTCTTTCCTTACTTTGGGACATTTTAATTTTCTATTTTTTTAGGTAAATGGTATAATAGGATCTGATATAAATCGGTCTTGTTAACATTCAAATAAGCAAAACCTAATAATGAATCGGCAAAAATAGATTTATTTTTTTAAAAAGGTAATGAGGACGTGTAGGTAAGGAGCTTTAATCAAGATAATGATGAGCCATATGATGAATTTCAATTTGAAGAGCCAAATTTTTTAGACAAGTGGTTTTGTGTAGAAAGAAAAGTGGCTATCTTAGGCAATCTTACTAAATGATTTTACCTTTTGATATACATGTTATAATAGGTCATCCTTTTAATTTTGATGGATAATTGAATTTTAACTTAATAACGTCTTAATAGCACCAATCAAACAAATCATTGGTAATGGCCATCAAAAAAATCCACATCACTTTTACATCAGGGAGATAATGTAATATTTTACACCATGTAAGAGCAAAAGACTTTTCCACAAAGCCTGATGATTAACACATAAACTTCATTATTTTAACTTTCTAATCATGAAATCGCTAATGGTTTCGTTGTTTGCAGCGAATATATTCATGGATGGTATATTGGAGACATACGGCAGCCCGATACTAGCAGCTTTATCTATCAAGATTTTAGCATGTAACGGATGATGGACAGCTTCGCTTCTTATAGTAGGAGTGACATTAGGATTCCCATTGCTTACAAAAAACTCTGGATCATCGACAGTCATCCAGCCCAGCATATCAAGTTCCTTTCTTAAAGCAATGACCTCAGCATTTGTGTAAAACTGGTCAAATGAAGCTAAACCATAATCAGCGGCTAATGATTGTTTTAAATCAGGTATTGCTGACAAGTCAATGCCAGCGGCTTCAAAGATACCGACCACAACCACCGGATCATAAGAACACTGACTGGTGAGGTGACCTGCAGCGGTAAGCCTCGTGGATTCTCTCAATACTGGATCTTCATTAGTAATGTCAGCCATATCAGGGTGGAAAGCCAAATAAATGGATGCTCCACCACCAGCTGACCCTCCATAACAGGCTATTCGTGTTTTATCAATATTGAATGAAGAAGCATGGTATCTGATAAACTGAATGCAACGCTTGATGTCTTTTAAACTCACAATAATACCACTGTCAGGATCACTGGTTCTAAATTGGTAATTGATGGTAGCAAAGGCTATAGAATTATCTAAATAGGTCTTTATATTATCAGGATTCTGTTTGTAAATGGTAGCCTTATCGCCGCCAACAAAGCCACCGCCATGTATAAATACGACGAGTGGTACTGGCTGTGAAGACTCTGGCATAAGAATATCAAAAACTGCGTTAGTGTGATCATCATAAGCTACATTAGCTGAAAACCGTGTACCATCAGGGACAGGAACTGGTGGTGTAGAATAGACAAGCTCCAAGTCCGGCGTATCATTCAAAATGGACTCTTTTTGGCAGCTGAAGAAAACCATTAATATACAAAATCCATAAATTAAATGTCTCATTGTAATGTTTTTAATTAATTAGACTTTGAATGAATGCAGAGGTTTAATATTCACTATCTATTTAGTGGATACCCTGCTTAGCAGTCGGCATATTTATCGAAGCACTTTTTCGATTGGTTTGCCTTTTGCCAATTCATCTACCAGTTTGTCCAGACATCTAACTTGTCGTGTTAAAGGTGTTTCAATTTCTTCAATACGGTGGCCACAAATGACACCTTTAATTAAATGTAACTTTGGGTTGAGGTTGGCTTTTTTGAAAAATGTTTCAAAGGTTACTTTTTCATCTATAAATGCTTCGAGTTGCTGATCGTCAAAACCTGTCAACCAATGGATGACTCGGTGTAATTCCTCTTTGGTTCTGCCTTTTCGCTCTACCTTCGATACATAATGTGGATAAATAGAAGCAAAAGTCATTCTAGCTATGCTTGCATCACGGTCATGGGGTATCATCATTCTGATTTTTTAAACCACTTCTGAGCATTTGGCCTACGATGTGGACATCCTGGCCAGCAACAAGGTTGTCGTTTGCCATCGTTCAATTGTTGCATCATTCGGTCAATATGTTCTGCTCTCGTTTCGCTTTTTTTAACAATTGTAACCCAACAGATCCATTCGTTGCGTTGAATAGGAGTAAGTTTGTTCCATTTCTCAACGATGGCCATATTGGACATCAATGCTTTGAGCATATCATCAGGGACTTCGTGCAATACACCATTTAAAATATTAGTTGTCATTCTTTTTTTTGTTATGATTGTCATTTATTTATGCATTATCATTTAGATGCAATAGATTTTTGCCAACGCTGATAGTTCACATCAGCCTTTCTAATGTATCCTTATTGAGTGGTCATTAAGAGGTATTTTTTTGGGTCATTGCTATTACCTGACTTTGAGTTTGCGATCATCGGTGATAGCAGCATGGTTGCTTTACTGTTTGTTAGTGACCTCATTAATCACCCTGTAACTGGTTGAGAAAGTCAACAAATCGATTAAATTTTTATCGTTCAATTGTTCTACTGATTTTATTTTTATATGTCGGTATAGCTGTCCAGTGCCTTCTAGTAGGTGATGAGGATCTGGAAGGTCGGCACCATAATTAAAACCAAGATTCACATGGTGGGAAGCAGGCATCACAAAGCAAAAATGTTGTGTCTTTTTTTTAGGCCCGGTTCCGAAACCTGAAATTTTCTGACGCACCCACACAACTTCTACAACTTCAGGAAATACCTTATAAATCAGAGACCTTACGGCACGGGCAATATGTTTGATATCATCCGAAAAACTACTGATAGCCAGTTCAAATTGTTCGTTATTTTGGTTTGTCATTAGTTATGTGTTTTTATTATTTTGTGGTTTCAGCTCCCAGTTGCTGACCTAATTTTTCAAAAGATGGATCGTAGGGCTCCCAAAGTTCAATTTTATTGCCTTCTACATCTTGAATATGCACAAATTTTCCGTAATCATAAGTTTCAATCTCATCGAGGATAGTCACACCTTCTAGTTTTAATGTCTCGACCAGTTGCTCTAAGTTTTCAACTCTATAATTAATCATGAAGTCTTGATTAGAAGGAGCAAAATATTGAGTATCCTGGTTAAAAGGACTCCATTGGGTAAAACCTTTTCTGGTGCTGTCTGCGCCCTGATACCATTCAAAAACAGCTCCATATTCATTCGTTTTCAGGCCAAGGTGTGTTCGATACCAGGCTTTCATTTTGTTCGGATCATTGCATTTGAAAAATATGCCGCCTATGCCAGTTACTCGTTTCATATTCTGTTCGTTATGTGAAGTGTTTATAATGTTATTAAATGAAAATCCGAAACAAAAAGTTGCTAGTAATGCCGGAATTAGAAAAATTGATCGATTCATTTGATTAGAATTATAAGCTATAAATGATTGAATGACGCTACTAAGATACAGCTAAATTCAATACCTTACTATAATGGGCTATAAAATCTTCATTAGGAAATCCGAAGATTAAAGCTTTACTTCGTGTTTCTTTTGGTAATCTGATAAGATCAGAAATGCGATTAACGGATGATTTTACTTTTTTAAACTAAACAAAAACTCGAGTCCACCTTCTTTACGGGTTTTTGCTGTAATACTACCTTTGTGAAAGAGCACAGCATTTTTGACTATAGAGAGCCCAAGACCACTACCACCTGTATCTCTTGTACGGCCTTCTTGAATACGATAAAATCGCTCAAAAATACGATTCAACTGATCTTCGTTGGCTATGCCTATTCCGGTATCGTAGTAAGAAAAATGATAGAAGTCATGATCTTCATTGAACAATGAAATATGAATCCGGATATCTTCTCCAGCATATCGAATGGAGTTTTCTACTAGATTTCTGAAAATAGCATTCAACAAGCTCGGATTAGCATGGATGGATAATTGTTCAGGTAGTTGCCAGCTCATGTTTATATTTTTTTTCATGCAATTTTTTCAGCTTCCTCTGTTTTGAGTTTTTCTAATAAATTCGCCAAGTTTACTTGTTCTAGTTCAAAGGAATCCGGAGCTTCTTCCATTTTAGCTATCATACTCATGTCCTTGATGATTTCAGACAGCGATAAGGTCTGGTGATAGGCTTGAGCTATAAAGTGCTGTTTTTTATCTTCTGGCAAGTTCTGATCCATTATTGTCTCGAGGTAGGCACGGATGCTGGTGACCGGCGTTCGTAGCTCATGAGCAATATTTCCGGTCATTTCTTGTTTAAGCCGTTTGGTTTTTTCTTGTCGGGTGATGTCGGTGAGCAAAATTTCATAGCTGAAATCTTCAAAATAATTGGCCCTTAATGAAAATATTTTTCCCTGCTTTTTGATCGTGGTTTCAAAGTACTTTTCAGATTTCTGTTGCAGAAACTGCTGGAGTGATAAAAATGTTGAATCTTGGAGTGCGGCATGAATATTACTTTGCGGTTCATCGGTGAGCTGGTTTAAATATTGTAGAAATAATCCATTGTGAAATTCTACCTGATTTTCAGCAGAAATAAAGCAAATTCCTTCTTCAGAAATCTGAATATGTTGAAGTAGTTTTTGCTTTTCCAGCTGCAGGTTCTTTTTGTGCAATTCCAGCTGATTAAAATTGTCCAGAATCCGGCCACCTATTTCACCCAACTCATCATTATTGAAATTGAGTTTTCGTTCATTGGGTTGTAGAGCAAAACGATGGAGGTTCTTTATAGAATTGCCAAAACGAAGCGTTATCTTATGCATCAGCAACAAAGACACGAGAAAAAGTAGTAGCAGAAAGTACAAGAATAGATTATCTGCCTGCAGAAAATGCTGCAACTGAATATTATAAGGTAGAGCTACACGGACAAAACGATTATCAAATTTTTTAGCAAAATATAAGTAGGGATGCTGATTGGAATCTGATTTCCGAATATCACTACCTGATCCTTTTTGGGCTGCTTCTAAGATTTCTGCTCGGTGTTGATGATTATCTAGCTTATATTCATTATCCAAAACATTATCATATATCACTACGCCGCCTAGGTCAATAATGGTGATTCTTAAGTGAGGTGGCAAAACGGAATCAAAATCGGTCAATGTAGCAGGTATTGTATTTTTTTCTTCATTGAGACGATGCTGAATCAGGTCAGCATAGATTTCCATTTGTTCTTGAAGTGCTTCAGTTTTGTAGGCACGTTCTCTTGATTGTTCAAATAGTGCAATACCGATAGTGAAAATAGCAGACAGCACTGCAAAATATAAAAAGAGTCTTTGACGGAAGCTTAATTTCATAGGCCATCGGTATTAAAGCGGTAACCATATCCTGTACGATTAGTTATGGTAGCACCCAGATCTCCTAATTTTTTTCTCAGTCGGGCAATGTGCACATCTACCGTTCTTTCGGTTATATAGGGCGTTTCTTTCCAGATTTGGTCGATAATCCGCTGTCTGGAAAAAACGGACTCCGGCTTCATAGCTAGCAAAAGTAGTAGTTCAAATTCAGTTTTGGTGAGGCTGATTTTTTCTCCATGAATAGATACTTCCTTCAAGTCAAGATCTATTTTCAAAGAACCAAAATCCAAAATATTAGATACAATTGCGTCATTATTTTTGTGGCTACTTCTTTTCAATACAGCACGTACTCTCGCTATCACTTCTTTGATGGAAAATGGCTTTGAAATGTAATCGTCACCGCCCACAGAGAAGCCGGTAAGCATGTCATTTTCGGTGTCTTTTGCTGTCAAAAAGATAATAGGAACAATGATGTTATTTTTTCTCAGCTGCTCAGCCATTTTAAAACCGGACATGCCCCCCATCATGACATCCAAAAGTATTAGGTCAAATGCTTCGATATTTATTTTCAGCGCATCTTCAGCTGAAGCTGCCGAGACAACGTCATATCCTTCATTTTTGAGGTTGAATTCTAAAATCTCTGAGATATTTTGGTCATCATCGACCAGTAAAATTTTTAGCTGCATGCGCATCTATAATTATAGTTGCAAAAATAATAAATTTTCAAGCCAAACTTCCTCCGTGCTTCAATACTTTTGCTTCTACGTAAAATACAATTTCCTCAATGATATTGCTACAATGATCACCGATCCTTTCCATTTTTCGGATTACTAGGATCAATTTAAAAGCACAATGGGTATCTTGTGGGTTGGTGGCTACATGGTTTTCAAGCTTACTGAAGCAAGAGTGATAAATTGCGTCCACCTCATCATCTTTCAAAAGTATTTTGCCACACGACTGTGTACTTTCGGCGTTGATAGCTACGAAGCTGTCTGTCATCATTCCAATTAAAATGTCAAACATTTTTTCGAGTTCCAACTGATCTATCAGGTCTTTTTTCTAAATGATTGCAATCTTTGTCCAGTATATGACGAGCTACACCGGCTGCATAATCGGCAATGCGCTCTAAGGTAATACTGATTTTCATAATGGACAATACCAATCGCAGATCAATAGCTACCGGACTGTATAGAGCGATATAGTTTTCGCAGTTGCTTTCTATTTTTAATTCAAAAGCATCTACTCTTTTTTCAAGGCTGACCACCTCAAGAGCTAGTTCCACATCGTTGTTTAAAAAGGCTCTTTTGGTTTTTTCCAATTGAGAAATCACCAGCTTCCACATCTGATTGATTTCATCCTTCAGTAACTGGATTTCTTTTTCGGTATGTTTCATGATTGAAAGATTTTTAAATATTTTTAGCCAAATTTTCCTGTGATATAATTTTGTGTTTCTACTTTATCTGGATTTAGAAACATCTTTTTTGTATCACTAAATTCTATTAATTCGCCCAGCATAAAGAAGCCGGTTTTATCACTTACCCGTGCTGCCTGTTGCATATTATGGGTGACGATAACTATGGTATATTGCTTTTTTAGATCGTGTACTAACTCTTCTATCTTAGATGTAGAAATCGGATCCAATGCCGATGCCGGTTCATCCATCAGAATCACAGAGGGTTCGATAGCTAGTGTCCGGGCAATACACAATCTTTGTTGCTGTCCACCTGACAACTGAAATGCAGATTGATGAAGTTTATCCTTGACTTCATCCCACAAAGCTGCGGCTTTTAATGACGTTTCCACTCTATGGGCTATAAATTTTTTGTCACCAATATTATTTACTCTTAAGCCGTAAGCCACATTTTCAAATATAGATTTAGGAAAGGGATTGGGTTTTTGAAAAACCATTCCTACTTGTTTTCTTAACTCGTCGATATTGATTTTTTTATCATAAATATTTTTTCCATCTACGGAGCAGATTCCTTCCATTCTGGTGTTGTCTATTAGATCATTCATGCGGTTAAATAACCTTAAGAATGTGGATTTTCCGCAACCCGATGGACCGATAAAAGCCGTTACAGTATTAGCTTCAATCTGCATACTGATATTTTTTAAAGCATGAAAATCGCCGTAGTAAAAGTTTACATCTTTCGCTTCAATCATTGGTTTGTCCATTCTAAATTATTTTATTGTTTTTCTAATTTCCTTCTCAAAAAGGAAGCAGTTAGGTTCATTATCAAAACGATTACAATCAGCACAAAAGCAGTACCATAAGCCATAGGTCTTGCTGCTTCAATATCGGTTCCACTAGTTGCAAGTACATACAAATGGTAGGGTAAAGCCATGGCCTGATCAAAAATACTTGAGGGCAATTGTGGTAGAAAGTAAGCTGCTACTGTGAATAGGATAGGTGCTGTCTCACCTGACACCCGACCAATGGAAAGAATTAGACCGGTAAGAATGTTGGGCAATGCACTAGGTAAAACCACTCTTTTGATGGTCTGCAATTTAGTGGCGCCCAAGGCTAGACTTCCAGTTCGGTAGGTATCTGGAACGGCTTTCAATGCTTCTTCAGTCGTCCGTATAATCAAGGGCAGCGCTAATAAGCCTAAAGTCAAAGATCCTGCCAGTATAGAATCGCCAAATTTCAGTTGGGTAACAAATAGAGACATACCAAACAATCCAAATACAATGGATGGAATACTGGCTAGATTATTGGTCATCATCCGGATAAAATTCACCACCCATCCATTACCTGCATATTCATTGGTATAGATAGCCGACATCACTCCTAGAGGAAAGGCAAACAACATACTTCCGATGATCAAATAGAAGGTACCTACAATGGCTGGAAAAATACCGCCTGAGGTCATGCCTTCTTCTGGGTATGTGCTAAGAAACTCCCAGTTGACTACCTGTATGCCATTATAAATAATAAATCCTAGGATGCTCATTAATATCAATACCACCAGAATCCCAAATATTCTAAATATACTAAAGGCTATTTGCTGGCTTAATTTTTTATTCATGCTAATGAGTTTTATAATTTTTCTTCTTTGAGATGATTTCTGCTACGATAGAAATAATCATGGTGAATACGAAGAGGATACACCCCAAAAGAAACAAAGATTGATAATGAGCACTGCCTAAAGGTGCTTCTCCTAGTTCTGCAGCGATAGTGGCTGGAATGGTACGTACAGAATCAAATACTGAATGTGGAATTAATGCTGCATTACCGGTTACCATGAGCACCGCCATAGTCTCTCCGATAGCACGCCCGATGCCTAGTACCACAGCAGCAGAAATCCCTGATTTAGCATAAGGGATCACCACACGATAGATAGTCTGCCATTGTGAGGCGCCTAGAGCCAGACTGGCTTCCCGCATTTCTCTAGGTGTATTTCTTAACGCATCTTCAGAAACAGAAATGATGGTCGGCAAGGCCATTATGGCTAAAATCAGACTTCCTGTCAATGCTGTTTCTCCGACTGGAATGCCAAAAGCTTTTTGAACGATAGGAGCTAACACCACTAAACCGAAAAAACCATACACTACTGAAGGAATACCTGCAAGTAGTTCAATGACAGGTTTTAAGAGACGCCTTTGTTTTTCACCTGCTAATTCTGCTAAATAGATGGCTACGCCCAGACCTAATGGCAACGCGATAAGTAAGGCTATGATACTGACAAATAAAGTGCCCAGCACTAGTGGTAATACACCAAACAATGGAGCAGGCGTAGCAGTAGGTAGCCATTCTTTTCCAAGAAAATAATCACCAATCTTGATGTTTTCAGATATTAATTCTTTGACGGATGCGCCTGATGGTGCATATTTCTTAGGAAGAAAGGCAATGATACTTTCATCATTAGATATGATTTCACTTAGTTTTTGAGGCAATAATTCATAGTTTTCACCTAGGTCTTTTTCTGAATGTATCTCGAAAGCATCATCTATCCTGAATAGACTGATGTTCTTGTCATCCCAACCCAGCTCCTTCCAGTTGTCTAGCTCACCGTCAAACACTTTTTTGGTTTGCTCAGGACTTAACTGTATTGTTGGGTTACGGCTGTGAACATAAAGTCCGTAGCCCTTTTCTATATCGGGATTATTAAATAGATGGATACCTTCTTTAAAGAGGAAAAAGCAGATAAAAAGAATCGTGATGCTCGTGATTGCACCACTAAGCCGGAGTATTTGCTCTGTAATTTTTTCAAGCATTTTTCTAATGAATGGGTTATGCTTCATTATTTTGACTTATCTTCTTGGATTATTTAACAGAGATATAGCCGACTTCTGTCACTAGTTGTTGTCCTTCAGGCGAAAGAATAAAATCAACGATTTCCCTTACTTTTGCTTTATTTTCAGATAAATAATAATAGTATAGTGGGCGGACCACTGGGTATTTTTTTTTCTTTTACGTTTTGATCCGTAGGCATTGCATAAGTCTTGCCTTGATCAAAGGAAACTGCTAATGCCTTCACTGTTTTATTCAGATAAGCAATTCCTACATAGGCAATGGCACCTTTGGTCTGACTGACAGACTGAATGATAGAGCCATTGGCAGGCATACTCATAATTCCTGACATATAGTTCTTATCATCTAAAACCACTTCTTTAAAAAACTCATATGTTCCTGAAGAGGTTTCTCTTGCATAAGGAATGATTTCCAAATCCTCACCACCTACTTCTTTCCAGTTTTTAATGTTGCCGGTAAAAATATCTTCCAGTTGTGCTCTGGTCAGCTGTGACACTTTATTAGAAGGATGGGTTATTACTGCTAATCCGTCATAGGCTACCACTACTTCTTTTACAGATTTTCCACTTTCCTGTATTTTTTCTTTTTCAGAAAATTTGATGGCTCGTGATGCCTGAGCAATATCGGTTGCATTTTTCATTAAAGCAGCGATACCTACGCCCGAACCACCACCGGTCACACTGATATTAGCTTCAGGATGCGATTTCATATAGACTTGCACTGCTTTTTCAGAGACTGGCAATACTGTTTCGGAACCTTTTATTTTTACAGCTTGCCTAGGATTAGATTGTGACGAAGCATCAGTGGTTTGCTGATCTGTTGACTTTGAGCCACAGCTAAATAATAATAAACAGCTGATGCAGAAGATAAATAATTGTTTCATGTTAATATCTCATTAAATTTCGCTGCAAAATTCTATTATTGTTGTTGCAGATGTTTTGAGATATTATTACGTTTTGGTTAAGAATCAGAATTTGTACTGTAAACGGAGTGTAAACACATTATCAGCTAGGTCATTTTCAAATCCGGATAGATTATCGGATGTTTCATTGGTATTCCATTCGTAAAAACCGGTAAGCCTAAGTGACTTATTAATGCGCCACATTAGACCACTACCTATAGTTTGATATGCAATATCTGCTTTTCCGGTACCATTCAGACCGATCTCACCATTTGCAACCTGAATGTTGGGGTCATAAAAATCATATTTAGCAATAATAGATAATGGTGTTTTTACTATATCTTGAAATAAAGTGATATAACCACCCATAAAATTTCGGATATAAGTATCACTTTCGGGTAGTGATGAATAATTTGGACTGTCTGAACTGTATTGATCTCCTGGCTGTACACCGGTCAACCATTCACCATAGAGGTGTGTAGTTCCCCAGTTAGATTCTAGATTCCACTGTATATCTGCTCCATAATAAATCCTCGGTGCGAAAGCGCCTAAATGGTTTGGGTCACTATCTAGCACAAAGGCTTTTTCTTTCATCTTATAAACATTGTTGGTTCCTTGATAAACGCCACCGTTATAATATGACACACCAGCATTGAAGGATGAATTGCTACTAAATTCTTTTTTGGCCGATAAATGTAGGATTAAATCTTTCTTGTTGTCCACATCTATTTTAATACCATTGCCTGAAATCATCGCTGCTTCAAGCTTTAAAAAATGTAAGGCGGAACTTTCAGCTAATTGTAATGTGAGTAGTACTCCTAAGTCTCTTTCTTGTGGAAATAAGATGTTGTTAATTCTCGAACGCTCTGGACTTTCTCGTCTGGAAGAAGAGTAGGCGACTTCAAAACCAAATGGTCGGTCAAAAACGCCAGCTTTTATAAATGATTTTCCATTCCAGGGATCATCTACCCTTATATAGGCATCTTTAAGGCCCAAACCTCTTTCTGTAATGTCGAGTTGAAATAAGCCGGAAACAATACTCTTAGTATAAGTAAATTTAATACGACCTCTTCTGATCCCGATCCGGTTAAAACTTTTGCTTTTATCAGAATTAGGAATACCAACCCTCAAGGATGCATCTTTTTCACCATACTGTAATTGAGTCTGGATATATCCGGATATTTTTACTGCTTTAAGTGTATTAATTTCTTTGTTTAATACCTGCACTTGCTGTGTTAAATATCTTAAAGAGTCCTGGTATTCACGCTGCGCATTTCCCACAAAAGAGATGGTTAACATACATCCCCCAAATAAAATTATCCTAATCATCCAGCTTTGATTTTTATATTTCATAAAAAAGAAAAAACTGCTTAGCGCAGAATTGTTGAGACATGGTTAAGCTAATATTTTTAATCATGGATGCAAGGATATGGTCAAATAGATGAAGATAGCCCATGAATTAAATTGTTGTTTGTGCATTCAGTTTTCTATTGATGGATTGGCTGATGTTGTCCTAATAATCGTGTAAAAAACTTTTTCAAATTAAAATATAGTAAATAAATATATGTGTTATATATTGATTGTCAGCATATATATGTGTGTACGCTACTTTATATTGTGCGCAAAATTATTAGAATTATTGAAAATTTAGAAGATTCTGACAAAGATTTACTTTAAACCCATATTCATCATTAGACTTTTTGACGAATGGAAATGATACAAAATAGTAATATGGCTCGGAGTTTTTATTCCACAGGCATAGTATGTCGCGGACAGAAAAACGAGTACCGAAAAAGATATGAAGTAGCATTTTTATGTAGTCGATTTCTAATGCGTAATTTGGATTAATTGCCCATGCAAAGAATTATTGTGTTTTTCCAGCACTATATCCTTGACATTTCTGAAAAGGCAATATTTGTCATCCCGATCAGTGTACAACAAATTCACTCCTTGTAAAAGCCCTTTTATGAAGGCTAGCTGCATATTCTTATAGCTTAACAAAGCGCGTAGTATAGAGATCTATACCTTTGTTGTCCTTAATTTTAATCCAGTAAACACCGGGATTTAGGTCACGAAGTTCTAATTGCACAGCATGATCGCTGATTTGCGTTTGATGTATCTTATGTCCTCTCATATCGTATATTCCTATCCATCCTGGCGTATTGAGTTGCTCAATATTGAGGTGGCCGGTCGATGGATTGGGAAAAATTTTGATATTGCTTGTTATTGTTTGTTCTTCAGCAGTGGTTATTATAAATTCATAAGCACCTATGTCAACACCATTGCCTTGTGGTCTGGAAACGCCTTCAATATCTGTTTCTGAAGCATTTTGTGGGCTGCCAGCATCAATCAATCTACTGCCTTCTATCAGGTGAAAATCATATTCTTTATAATTTACAAAATTGGAGTCATATGCTTCATAGGTTTTTAATTCTACATTGTTGATAAGCATGGCCAATGAAGCGATCGCATTGGCAACATTATTGGCTACAATACAACCTTCGCTTGGTCGGCCGTCTTTGTGGTTATCCACCATGATCCATGATCCGCCTGGACGTATGTCCGGTGTAGGGTCGAGTACAGTATTGTTACGGATGGTACAATTCCGAGCACCTAATAGTGTGATGCCGTGCCAGTGATTGACAATGATTAAATTATTTTCTATCAACCAATTTTCATAAAATCCATCGAAGCAGCCTATTCCTTGAAGTGGACCCAGTAATCTCTGATCCTTATCTACATAATTTAAAATGATATTAGAACGTATGATATTGTTTCTGAATACACCATCGCCAATGATAAAAGACTGAATTCCATCATCATGGTTTTCATCGACATCGTAGCAATTCATAATGGTGTTGCCTTCAAAAAGGATATCAGAGCCCTGCATACGCATGCCATCAGCTGAAAAATTTTCAATTACATTGTGATTAGCTTGAATAAAATCACCTGAGGCAGAAATACCCATGACCACATTTTTGAGATAATTATTTTCTATAAGCATTGAATCACCTTCTATGATGATGCCGCTGCTCGCATTAGAGAGCCATTCTTCAGCGGTCTCCCACGGTTTCTCACCACTGAAAATCTCACAATTTTGAATGACGATTTTAGAAGTAGGACCATGCCATCCGTGTGACTCTAAAAAAACCAATCTATAATCTAGGTAGTACCCATAAGGTTCAGTGCTGATGATTACATTTTCAATTTTCCAGTTCTTGCACGCCTGCATTCGAATATTCTTGAGAATCGGTCTGTGTCCTTCTGCAGCGATGATGGTGATAAATTGTGGATTGATATAACCTCGCAAAAATAATTCTCCATGTAGTCCATTTCTTAAAATCAGCGTGTCACCAGGTTTAATTGGACCATTTTCATTTTTTATAGTTAAAGAATTATTAGTAGGATCATAGGGTAGTGGCGAATATGAAAATGACTGAATCAAACCTGCATTTGCAACCTCTTCGAGTGTACTCCATGGCTGATCAAATGAGCCATCATTATCCATACTTCCTTTTTCAGGGTCAATATAATAGGTACTTGCCGAAATGTTGAAAGAAATAATGCAGAAAAGAATGAGTAAATATTTTTGCATGGTAAATGAGGTTTATAAACTGATGGTTTTTTAATAATCGGGTATATAGATGGCTATATTCAATACGTCAAAGATAAGGATAAAACCAGACATTGATCATGGGTGTATTCCCTAGAAATGATAGTGAGGATCAATTTTTTAATCAGTCAGACGCTTTTAGGATGATAATAATTGGGCATTTTTGACATTTTGTGTGAATTATCATTCACTCGACTCACAACAGTATAGCACGATAATAACCCAAGGACTGTCAATGATACAATGGATTACCCATGGCATAAAAAGTGGTAGAGTCGA
This sequence comes from Bacteroidetes bacterium OLB9, assembly GCA_001567255.1. GTDB lineage: Bacteria > Bacteroidota > Bacteroidia > Chitinophagales > Saprospiraceae > OLB9. The sequence goes on from LNBW01000021.1 coordinate 75,641, forward strand.
TGATTTTATAAACTTCTATTGGTACAACCCCATTTACTGAATACAGTGAAGTATTTTGGTGAATTGTAATAAACTCAAGTCAATCCATTGAAGACAGAAAACGGCTATTTTTTGATCATTTTTCCTGTCCAAATGTTTCCGTTGGCCAAAGTGGCATTTACAAAGTAAAATCCGTTTTTTAATTCACTGATGGAAATGGTGATCTCTCTAGCATCTGATTGTAAAGATTTTACAGTTTGACCACCGGAAGTTGTTATTTCAATTTTTGAAATGAGCTGATTTGATTTCAAATTCAAAATATCACTTGCAGGATTTGGGAATAACTGCATAGGATTGTTTTGGTTATTGTCGCTATCTACTACGGAAGTGGTACATTGCAGATCGTTGATATAAGCCCAGATGTCATTATTGAGTAAAAAAGGAACTAATGAACTGCTCGGCTCGTCACCCATTCTTAACCAAACCATATGTTGACTTGGAACTACGTTTAAAAACTGCCCACCTTTCCCTAGTGCTACGATCATATCAGGAGGAGCATTAGAACACAAACTACCCGGAAAAACAAATTGAGTTTGGGGTATCATGAAGGATTTTTTGCCATTGAGCCACCACAAATATCCATAAGATAGATTAAGTGCTTGTGAAGTACTGGTCATTTGGTCAAAGTAAGTTGCATCTTTCATAATCTGATTTCCATTCCAGTTCCCATGGTTCAATATAAGCAAACCAAATCTCGCCATACTTCTTGCATTGCTAAAATACACATTATTATAGTCAACAGGCACAAATAAGCCGGTCATTCCGGTAGGTCGCTTAAGTTTTTGAGTCGTGTAGTTATTCAAAGTCATTCCAGTTGCATTTTCTATGACTTTGTCTAGTAATGTGTACGGTGCATTATGATAAGCCCATCGTGTACCTGCATCCGCTTTGTACACTAGACAATCGTCCAATGTGCAAAAAGGATCAGCAACGCCATCGTCCAAGCCGGAAGTCATTGTCAATTGATGTCGGATTGTGATTTTTTCTTCCTGTTCAGGAGTGCAGTTTGTCCATCCTTTACCAATAAACTTTGAAGTAGCGTCAGAGATCGATAAATAGCCCTCTTGTTGAGCAATGCCCGTCATAAAAGAGGTAATTGTTTTACCTGCAGAAGCCCATTGCCAGGGGGTATCTTGGTTATGAGTGCCGAAGTATTTTTCAAGCACTATTTTCCCATCTTTAAGCAAAATAAAAGCTTTCGTATTTTCGGATGCTAAGAAGTCGTACAGGCTATCAATTTTTGAAGGACAATAACCTAATGATGATGGTGAAATAGTGTCCCAGGCATTGCCAGTTGTAGGTGGAAAATAAAGCGTTTGCGCATTTATCTTGATGGTACTGAATGCCGCAATTAATATAATATAAACCTTATTCATATAAATTTTATAATTAGACTAAGTGAAGATCGGATCGTTTAATCAACTTCAAAATTTTAGAATGATTAAAAATGTCAAAATATCATAGATACTTGAATTTGGGCTGATTGATTTATGATATATTTAATTGTTATATATGTAAAATTAAGAAAATTAATTATATGTAATGGTTGTTTGTTTTTTATTGAAATAATGCTCGGGTCATCAATCTCATACAACAAACGGCTTTAGCTTACATTTGACATTTTACATTTGTCGAATCCAAGTCATATGGAAAGTTATAATTTTAGAAAAATTTTCCATCAACTGCATACCATATTGAGTTAAAATGGCTTCAGGGTGAAACTGCACGCCGAAAATCGGATATTGAGTGTGCATAAGCGCCATATTTATGCCTTCCTTCGTCCATGCGGTAGAGACTAAATCTCCACTGATATTTTCAACAACAAGAGAATGATATCGACAAACCTCCAATCCTTGTGGCATTCCCTGAAAAAGTGGGCAACGGTCATCAAAATAGATATTTGAAGTTTTCCCATGCATAGGTTCTGATTGAACAACATGAGCTCCAAAAAACTGACCTATGCATTGATGGCCTAGGCAAATGCCAAGTATTGATTTTGATTGGTAAAATTCAGATATGACGCTCAAAGAGATACCTGCATCATCCGGATTGCCGGCTCCGGGAGAAATGATGATTTTGTCAAATTCAAGCTTATGCAACTGTTGAATTGTGATCTTATCATTTTCAAAAATCTGAGGATCTACACCCAATATCCGTAGATACTGTACAATGTTATAGGTGAATGAATCGTAATTGTCTATCAGAATCATCGTAAAATATTAATAATCCCTGGTCAAAAACTTAGTTTTAGTAAAAGCTTCATGCCATTCATCTTTTGATATAGAATCCCATACAATGGCGCCTCCTACACGGTATTTTAGGCTGTGGTTGTCCGTACTTTGTAAAATCCGTATGGGTACGCTGAATGTACTTTTTTCAGGACTTAAAAAACCAATAGCTCCGCAATAAACACCTCTGATTCCGGACTCTACCTCATCAATGATGCGCATAGTACTTATTTTAGGTGCTCCAGTCACAGAGCCACAAGGAAAAATGGATTCAAAAACTTCAAAGAGACTTACATTTTCAAGCAAATCAGCTTCAATTGTGGAGGTCATCGCATGGAAAGTAGGGTGGGTTTCAACTTCAAATAGCTTAGTCACTCCAACTGTTCCTGTTCTGGAAATTCGGCCAAGATCATTCCTTAATAAATCAACAATCATTACATTCTCCGACCTATTTTTGATATCTGATTTCAAAAATTGTATTGACTCATCATCATGATGTTTACTACGTTTCACAGTGCCTTTCATAGGTTTTGTGACAATATGCCCGTCTTGAATTTCAAAAAATAATTCAGGAGAAAAGGAAAGTATAGTTTCATATTCGTTTTGTAAAAATGCATTGTATGGTGTAGGTTGTACACTCCTCAGATATTCAAACAGTTGGAGGTAATCACCATTAAAATCAATATTAAAATCAAAGGTATAATTGACTTCATAGGTATTGCCATAGGCGATTTCATGTTTGATCTTCTCAAATGCAGCACAATATTGGTCAAATGACAATGTAGGCTTGGGGTCTAAATACATTGGCTGTGATGGTGAAGGGATGTATGGTTCATAACTTTCATAGACTTCAAAATATAAATACGGCAAGGATGATTGCACTTCTTTTTCCAGGAAAATGTCCTTTGCTTCATACCGAATATAACCAAGCAAATAATGAGTTTTGCATGCTGTTTCTAAAAGTTGAAAAGCTCTTGAAAAAGACGTATTGTCAAATGCTTTTATAATTTTTACCGGATTTCTAAATATCTTGTTATCATAAATTTGCATAGAAAATTACCCTTTGTATTAGCTGTCGCAAAGATGCATTATTTTCTAATTATATACTTGTTTTTCGATATGTCCTATGGTGCTTAGCGTTCAATGTTGGTACCTAACATCATTTGGACTAAATTTTTTAGCTAAAGTTTGATGATTTTTTTTGCTTCTAATGTATGGGCATTCATGGTTATGAGATAGTACAGTCCCGAATCACAGTCGGATATATCAACCTCCGTTTCAGAATTTGTTATTGTACCGGTAGTGATTAATTTTCCTGAAATAGACAAGATTTTAAACGTTAATGGCTTCAATTTAGGCTGATGGGATTGAATAACTATTTTGTCGGCTGTAGGGTTAGGAAAAACTGTAAAATTGAGGTTGTTGTACTGATTAGATGTATTAGAAATCGTGTTGCATGATGGCCATACCTCGCCTTCCTGCACTTTGGTGATGCAAGTATTACACATAATGCTTTTGAAAAAGCATGCTGCTCGCATGGCGACCAGCGAATCATTGGTGTATGGACAATGCCTACCTTTGACATAGATATTTAACTCCGAACAAATGCCTTGTGTAGCAATCGTTTGATGGATGGCGCTCGATCCTGCTATAAAGTGGTACATGTTGGGTTTGTAGCAATTGAGAATTCTGCCTGTATCTATAGGCACTATTTTATCATGCGACCCATGAAATGCAATTATCGGAATAGGTGTATCCGCTTTTAGAAATGCAGTATCCGTTACTCCGCCACATTCATTTAGAATGCCTTTTACTGTAAAAGTGTGGTTAAATGGATTTCCTGACGTGTATAAGCTACCTAAAGATTTGCTGAGTGACATCGCTTCGTCCTGATTGTAATAAGCAAGTTGAAGAGCTGTAGTAGAACCTGCACTTGAACCTCCTATAAAGATGAGTGTGGTATCTATTTTATATGTTGAATAATATTCAATAAAATACCGTACTGCAGCATGTGCATCTTGCATGGCACGATATTCTGCGTCTTGCAAAGACTGAAGACTGCCCGTACACGGACTGGTGCCACTATCCCATCCCAGTCGGTAGTTTATGCTTGCAACTACATAACCAGCTTTTGCCAGATATTGGGCCGTTGTAGAAAATGCACCTTTGCCACCATTTTGAAATCCTCCTCCATGTAGAAGAAGTACAAAGGGCCGATGACTTGTGGTATCTACTCCAACAGTTGGCATATACACATCTGCTTGCAATGCCACAGACCGGCCTAAATAATCGTCGGCACGTCCGTATTCGATATTGCTGATGATGGTAATGTCTTCAGCGTTAAAATAGTTTATATCGCTATATTGACTGGAACCGCAAAACGACTGGGCATTTAAAATGATAGAATATAAAAAGAGGCCTATCTGTAAGATTGGTTTCATAAAATACATTTAGTGAGTTGGACTTTCTGAAATGTAAAAGGTTTAATTTTTAAAACATTGGTTGATACGATTATCCACGGTAAATATACGGCATTCATACGATTATGATGTATTCTATTTTTATGTTTTAGGATAATACAATACGGCAACTATCCATACTTGAAAACACTTTTACCTATATCTGCAGCTACATCAGACAGTGGGACAAGTAGGGCTTGGATTGTTTTGTGTATTTTCCATTTAAAACGCTTACGAAGTATCTTGTCAAGACAAATTTTTGCTAACTTTGCACTTTGCATTGAGTAACCATTATGTCCACTATACTTATTTCACTCATCATTGGGATTTTTATTGCCTTATTTTTTCTCAATGTTTATTTTAGGGTTAAAGTACTGAAAGTGTATAAAATCCTTGTTCAAAACAGAGTACAGTTTGATTCTTCCCATATTTTGAATAAGTCAAAACTGGAGGCTGAGATTCTTCCCAAGTACCCTGCATTCAGAAACGAAATTTTGACTTTTACAGGTCATATTCGGAAATCTCTGAGCATAGCAGTTGTTTTAGTGTTGCTGATTACAATAGCAGGATTTATTTTGAAGCAAGTATAAAATTGATCACATCTTGAAGATAGGTTTAGCAGGCGTCGGGCATCTGGGCAAAATCCACTTAAAGTGTTTATTGAATACACCATTTGAAGTGGTAGGTATTTATGATCCGGACGAAAGTGCGCAGCAGTTTGTTAAAGATCATTATGATCTTCGGATTTTTGATACTTTTGAAGAAATGCTAGATCATGTTGATTGTGTGGACATAGTCAGTCCTACATTGCATCATTTTGATATAGCGCAACGAGCGATTAGTGCAGGCAAACATGTATTTATCGAAAAACCACTGACAGAAACAACAGAGCAGGCTGAAGTCTTGGTGTCATTAGCAGCCCAAAATCAGGTCAAAGTACAGGTTGGCCATGTAGAGCGTTACAATCCTGCGATTCGGTCACTTAAAAATGTCATATTTAAACCAAGGTTTATTGAAGGGCACCGACTTGCTGTATTTAATCCGAGAGGTACGGATGTTTCTGTTGTGCTGGACCTGATGATTCACGACCTAGATATCATCTTGCACATGATTAAGGATGAAGTCGTGGATGTCCGTGCCAATGGTGTCAATATCGTAAGTGGTACACCTGACATTTGCAATGCCAGAATAGAATTTGCTGGCGGTGCGGTAGTCAATTTGACGGCTTCTCGTATCAGTATGAAAAACATGCGAAAGATTCGAGTTTTTCAGGAAGATGCATATATCAGTTTAGACTTCCTAGAGAAGGAAGCACAAATCATCAAAATCGAAAATGATGCCGAAGACGACAATTTTTCAGGCATGGTCATACGTACAAATGATGGAGTAAAACGTATTAGTATAGATAGCCCTGTAATTATGCAGAACAATGCTATCGAAGACGAACTCATTGATTTTTATCAGTCAGTAGTTCATGGTGCAGAAGTATCTGTAACCATTGAGGACGGTCTTCGCGCATTGAAACTGGCTCAAATTATTCAAAATAAAATAACTGGAGTGTGAGTAAATACTGGATGTGGATATTGATAGGAGCATCGATCACCTGGAGCAGTTGCGGAATCACCGACCACGAAATGCCGATACCGTTTTATCTGGAGCTGGGAGAACCGGTGACTTTCGAGCCGCGCACCGAAATACAGGGTACTAATAAAATTACGGAGGCATGGGTTTTTGTTGATAATCAGATTCTGGGTGTGTATCCTTTACCGGGCAAAGTACCTATTCAATGGGAAGACAAGGAGATGGATATAAAAATTCTGGCAGGTATTCGCAATAGCGGTATGAATGATTACCCTGTTTTTTATCCTTTTTTTAAAGATATTGGTTTTCAGCTTAAGCCTGAACCCAATGGTATATATCCTGTAGATATGAAGTTCAGGTATATTGATGATTGCAAGTTGTCAGTATATGAAAATTTTGAGAGCTCTAATATCTTTGAATTCGACCTTGACAATAAACCAGAGACGAGCATGGTACTTACTGATGAAGAGGCTTGCACCGGAAGGCAGTGTGGTATGGTCGTGCTGAATAGCGGTAATCGATTTGTTGAGGTAGGAGCACTTACTCAGGTTTTGAAAGGGCAAAACGCACGTGGAAAAAGTTATGTGGAGTTTGATTATAAAGGCGATGGAGAAATAGCAGTCGGGATTGCCAAAAGTCAGAATGGTGTGATTATAATCAAATACATCCTATTTGTTCCGGCAAAAAAAGAATGGAACCATATTTATGCGGATTTTACGGATATCATTTCACCTAATGATTTTGAAAGCTACAGGATGATTTTAGCATTTTCTAAGACCGGAATTAATCAGGAATCCAAGGTTTATATTGATAATTATAAACATATTCACTTCTGATAAGAATGGGCAAACAAAGAATATCAGAGCTTTTAATCTATAGAACGGGAGATTTTTTTGCCGCGCTGGCAGCATGGTTTTTGTTTTTCTTATTCAGAAAAATAATCCAGCAACCGGATGTTGAAGTAGGAGAGATAATTGCAGATCACAAGTTGTGGTTGGGATTGATTGTGATTCCTTTATTCTGGATGGCGATGTACGCTATTTTTGACAAGAAAAGAGACATCTATCGATTTTCCCGATTGGAAACGCTGAAGAGTACATTCTTTACAGCCTTTGTAGGGTCATTGATTTTGTTTTTTACGGTGCTGGCAGATGATGAAGCGATGATGTTTACTTCCTACGTTACATTGTTTGCTACCTTGTTTTGTTTACAGTTTTTGTTTACGGCGATTTCGCGCATGATAATACTGACAGTAGCCAGTAGGAGACTACGCTCAGGTAAGGTCAGCTATAATACGCTCATCATCGGTGGAGATAAAAATGCCCTTGATTTGTACGAAGAAATCATCAGTCGACCGTATAGTTTAGGGCATAAATTCATTGGCTTTCTGGATAGCAATGGACATAGTACCAATCATCTGGAGCAATATCTACCTAAATTGGGCAAACTCAATGAATTGGAGCAGGTGCTAGAGGATAATAAGATTGAAGAGGTCATTATCGCTGTGGAAACCTCCGAGCATGGCAAACTTAAAAGCTTGCTAGATGCATTGTTTGACTATTCTCAGCAGATCCTAATCAAAGTGATTCCTGATACTTACGATATCATGATAGGCAATGTCAAGATGAATCATATTTATGGTGCTGTACTTATTGAGATAGATCAGGAGCTCATGCCCAACTGGCAGCGTGTAGTCAAGCGGCTTATGGACTATGCTATTAGTTTTATTGCAATAATAGTTTTGTCGCCTGTGATTATCTTGAGTATGATTCGCGTCAAATTATCATCACCTGGTCCGGTGTTTTATAAGCAAGAGCGCATCGGACTGAATGGTCAGCCCTTTATGATCTATAAGTTCCGATCTATGTATGTGGAGGCAGAGCAAAACGGTCCACAATTATCCAGTGATACCGATACTCGAGTTACGCCATGGGGAAAAGTGATGCGAAAGTGGCGTATCGATGAGATACCTCAATTTTTCAATGTCATCAAAGGTGATATGTCCATAGTAGGGCCTAGGCCTGAGCGCAAATATTATATAGATTTAATTACTAAAGCAGCACCTCATTATAAGCACTTGCTTAAAGTACGTCCAGGGATTACGTCATGGGGACAGGTCAAATACGGTTATGCTTCTAATGTGGATCAGATGCTACAGCGTCTAAAGTTTGACATACTTTACATTGAGAATATGTCGCTTTCACTGGACATCAAGATTCTATTTTATACCTTGCTAGTCCTTATTCAGGGCAAGGGAAAATAGCCATATACATATGGATTTATGATTTTTTTTACGGTTGCGATTGTGACTACCTTGAGTATATAAGTCATAGTTATTAAGAATTAGAGTGAATCATCTGATTAAATTTATTTCCTCATATTTTTAATAACCAAAACATATGACTGACAGGATATTTACGACCGTTTTTGTAACTGCATTTTTTATTTTGTATGCTGCATCGATCATTGCACAGTCTGGATCTGTCAGATTAGGCACTCAAATCACAAATGGTGTAACTACTGGTGGATGTTCGGCACCATGTGTTACAAATATTCCGCCAAGTAATCCTAATTTTATTTGCGATCCCCAAGGATCAGGTAATCATTCCGCTACAGTTATAACCCAAGATGTGACCGTGCCGGCTCAGAATTATTTTGTACTAAATGTAGTTACAAATGAGTGTGATGCAAATACGGATGGACTTGATGGTGGAGATGAATTTAAAGTAAATGGAGTAACGGTTGTAAGTGGTAGCGGTAATACGCGTGTCAATTATTCAGAATGTTTTTATAATGGTGGGCAAACCGATGTGGACGTTCCATTGACATTAATAGTGAATCGCAGAGATGAAACTGTGACTGCGACTTGGCTGTTTTATGGTTCCAATCCTGGAGGTAATTGCGACAATGCAACACCACTTCCTGTTGCTTTTAAATATTTTGATGTGCAATCCATCAATAATGTGAGTAAAATAACATTTGTAACTGCCTCTGAGACAAACAATGATTATTTTTCTATCGAGCGGTCCGTGGATGGCCGGACATTTGAAAGATTAGACGATATCAAGGGCGCAGGAAGTACCACTGACGAACATCAATATACATTTATAGATGATGATCCTTTGCCAGGCATCAACTATTACCGCGTCAGGCAAACAGATTTTGATGGCAGATATAATTTTTCACAAGTGAAAGTAGTTCGTCATCATATCAAAGATAATATTGTCGTATTGCCTAGCAGTACAGATGGAGATATCAGCATAGCCACCGATATAGATGATTATCGAGTTGCAGTGTATAATAGTGCTGGACAACAAGTGGCAGCCTTTGCTAATCTGTCAGGCCATCAATGGATAAATATACAGACTTTACGCCCAGGGTTGTATTTTATACAAGTAAACAATGGAGTGGTTACCAAAACCTTTAGAGTGATAAAAATTTAAACGAATCAATTTTCTCGGATCAGTCTTACAGCGTTTTCACGCATTTTTTGAGTTATACTTGCATTCGTCATCGAGAAGTCTATGTCGTCAAAGAGCACCTGGTAGTCCACTTTGATTTTACATCGTATATTTTCACTTTTGCGAGTGGTATTGATAGAATCCTTTAAAGCAAATGGATGAAGTATAGGTTCTGTTATAGCAATGCTGACTAAAGAATCGATAGGATCAAGCATTCTATATTTTACCGTCATATATGCTATATTATCATCAGCGTCTTTAAGTCGCCCAGTTTGTGATAATACGTGATTAGTAGGTAGATCGGTGAATGTATTGTCCAAAAATGCCCTTGATATGCCTTGTGTAAATCGCAGACTGTCAAAGGTGCCAAAAGCACGTATGCTGCCGATATCTATGCTCTTGTCCACGCTTCTGATTATTTTGATATCATTGGGTCGGTAAAACTTGTTCGATTCATTGCCGATGAGCTCGCGGACATTATAAGTTTGATCAGCCTGATAGAGGTGAAAATCACTGACATAATATCTGACATCAGTGATGATATATCTTTGGCCATATTGATTGACGAGTGTGTCGGAATTGCTATATACCGAATCACCGACTAGATGAGTGATGGCTAGCTGTAACCTAGGATAATGACAACACTCAGTGCATACATCATCAGCGGATGGGTCATAGTCGGAAGCATAGGTGTCCAGACATCCTTCTTTACGTTCATAACAAGAAGTAAAGAATAAACCCATTCCTATTAGTAACATTAAAAAGCGTACCATTAGGGTTTTCTCATTTCGTTAAATATTTTAGAAACGATTTGTTTGACTTGAGCTGAAAAATCTTTCTCCATGATCCAGTGATAGTAACTCGGTTCATTGATGAATGTCTCTGCCACCGACTGACCTGCATATTTGCCAAAGTTGAAGATGACTTCTCCTTTTGTATTGAGTTTTAATCTTTGAGTGACATCCAGTGCAGCATCATCCTTCAGAAAGTGTGCAATAGCACTGATGTCATTTGTGATGGGTGACTTTGTAACATTGCCATCGCCATCGACATAATCCACGCCATCATACATTTGGATTTGACCTTTGAGGACTTCTACCGTAGCTCGGGTGTCAGCTAGTGCATCATGCGCATCGTCGAGGTTTTCATTACAATAGAGTTTATATGCAGCTTTTAGTGTTCGAGGCTCCATTTTGTAAAAAATCTTTTGCATATCGATGAGCTTGCGCTTACTGAGGTCAAAGTCCAGGCCGATGCGGTGGAATTCTTCAAGTAGCATGGGCACATCAAAGCGATCAGAGTTGTATCCTGCTAGGTCAGCGTCACCGATAAATGCAAATATCTCCGGTCCGACTTGAGCAAAGGTAGGTTTGTTGCGCACCATTTCATTTGAAATTCCGTGGATGGAATAAGCTTCCTCAGAAATGGGCACTCCGGGATTGATTAACATGGTCAGCTCTGTAGGAGTGGGAATGTCCTTAGTGTATTTGATCAGTGCAATCTGGAGAATACGGTCCTTAAGTATATTTAAACCTGTAGATTCTATATCAAAAAAGACTAAGTCGCGTTCCAGATTAAAATGTAAGTCTATCATGCTGTTATTTTTGTTCGTTGTGTAGATAGTATTTAGAAAAGCCCGGACTCACCTTGTATTCATAAATACCATCGCCTTCAGTATCATATATAAAACAAGCTTCAATATCTTTTAATTGTTCGAGCAGCTCTAATGATTTATTGAGTCCCATCACCATAAAAGCAGTGGCATATCCTCCAGCATCGATACATTGATCTGATATGACCGTAACACTCAAAAGATTGCCCGGCTCTGATACACCGGTAAAAGGATTGATGATGTGAGAATACACATTGCCACCTGCTTCATAAGATTTTAGGTAGTTACCATTTGTGACAAGTGATTTTTTTGAAATGAGAAGAGGCAGCTCTACCTCATTCTCTATTCCTTTTTCAGGCTTATTGATATTGACAATCCATCCTTTATTTTTGTGATCCAGACCAAGCGCTCTTACTGACTGTCCGATTTTGATGATGTAGTTTCTCATCCCTTTGTCTTCTAAATAATTACCTATTTTGTCCACTGCCAGTCCTGGAGACAAGGCGTTAAAATCGAGCGACATGCCTGGCTGAGTTTTAGTGAGACATAGCTCATCTCCTGATTTCGTTAACTGAATACTGTCAAAGTGAACAAGTTGTAGCAATGATGCGACTTTATTACTGTCTATTTTTTCAAGTTGTCTTGTAGCTTTTTTATCAAAACCATAATACTCTAACAAGGGTTCGACTGCAGGATTGAAAGCACCGTTACTGTTCTGATAGATTTCTCTTGACTTTGCATAGACCGCGGCTATCAGTTCAGAAGCTGGTTGCTCAGGGCAATATATACTGTCCGTATGATTAAAACGGGCTAGTGCGCTGGAGTCATTATAAATAGATAGGGCGGCTTCAAATTGGTGTAATATAGAGTCCACCGCATGCCGGACAGCTATTGAATCTTCAGTTTTTACGGTGATTTGATAGTCGTAACCCAATGTTTTTCCCTTCAGAAGGAAGTAAGGTTTTTCTTCCATGCATCCGGTCAAAATACCAACAAGACAAAAGAGTATAATGCTAGAATATCTCATTTTTTTGAATAAGACAGGAATGATAGACTGATTCAATTTAGGTTTAATTTTACTAAAATACTTAGATGATGCTGATGCCAAATGATTTACAAACTGCAAAGGTAAGAGAATTACATTTGTATATTCAAATTTTAATAATGCAATTTCATTGCTCGAGTAATTGGGTGATGGTCTGCTTTGATGTTAGTATATGATAGTTTGTTGATCGACCATGTTTTGCTTATTGTCCAATGTTGAGTTCTTACCATGTGTAGCTAATGGCCCAAATGATGAATACATCTTTTGTATAATAATTATTTATAACCAAATTATTTTTGTTGAAAAAGGTTGAGAAAACAGGCTGGTGAACTATTTTAATAGCAAAATGTTGATTAAGTTGATAATAATTTTCTTTAAAACAATAAATATATATTTCATTATGGCTTTTAATCTTCCTGCTCTGGGATATTCTTATGATGCACTGGAGCCCCATTTTGATGCTCGTACTATGGAAATCCATCATACTAAACACCATCAAGGATATGTAAATAATTTGAATAAGGCCATTGAAGGAACAGCTTTAGAGAACCAATCTCTGGATGCTATCCTTAGAGGGCTGGATATGAATAATGGTGCTGTGCGTAACAATGCTGGAGGACACTGGAATCACTCACTCTTTTGGGAAATTTTGAACCCAGAGGATAGAGGTATCCTTTCAGGTGCTCTAGCTAATAAGATTGACGAAACTTTTGGAAGCAGAGAGGCATTTAAAGAAAAATTTGCAGCAGCTGCAATGTCAAGGTTTGGCTCAGGTTGGGCATGGCTTTGTGTACATGAGGATGGTTCTCTCCACGTCAACAGCACTCCTAACCAGGACAACCCTTTGATGCCGGGTAGTGGCTGTACAGGTCAACCTATCATCGGACTTGACGTTTGGGAACATGCTTACTATCTCCACTTTCAAAATAGAAGAGCTGATTATGTAGATACATTCTGGAAGGTTATCAACTGGAATGTAGTTGAGAAAAAATACGAAGCATTGACAAAATAAATTAGACCAATCGTTTCATTTGATAAGATAAGGATGCACTGTATGAGGTGCATCCTTATTTTTTTGATGTCAGCGTCGTGGTAATTCATAGCTAATCGCCACATTATCGAGACGGATAGCTATTCTCAATTATAAATTTTTCTATATTTGCAGTTCTTATTATCAATATATTATAAAAATTGTATATATGATTTCACTTTCAGAAATTTTTGGCTACAAGCCTGCAAAAGAATATGCTAAACCTGTAGCTTATTTTTCTATGGAATTTGCCATCGATCAAGCTCTGAAGATATATAGTGGTGGTCTCGGGTTTCTGGCAGGATCGCACATGAAAAGCGCCTATGAACTTAAGCAAAATATAATCGGTATCGGTATGTTGTGGAAGTTTGGGTATTATGACCAACAGCGCACTGCTACTGGTACGATGAAAGCAGAATTTGTACGAAAATATTATTCATTTCTGACAGATACGGGGATTATTTTTCCAGTGATCGTTCACAATGCAACCGTATATGTCAAGGCATATTTACTTAAGCCTTCTGTTTTTAATAGTGCTCCGGTATTTTTACTTTCTACCGATATTGAGCAAAATGATGCATTATCTCGCACCATCACTAACCGACTCTATGACCCGATTGAAGCGACCCGTATTGCACAATCCATAGTTCTAGGTACTGGAGGTGCTAAATTGCTAGACATATTGGGTATTAAAACGGATATTTATCACATGAATGAAGGCCACGCACTTCCATTGTGCTTCTATCTATTTGCAAAGTATAAAGATATGGATGAGGTCAAAAAGCGTGTGGTATTCACCACCCATACACCAGAGGAAGCAGGCAACGAATCCCATGATTTTGATTTGCTCAGTAAGATGTCGTTTTTTAATGGCATAGCAGATGAAGAAATCAAATCTATTTTAACAGTTGAAAATAATCGCTTGAACTATACACTGGCAGCATTAGAGTTTGCAAAAATTGCCAATGGTGTGTCTAAACTTCATGGAGAAGTGTCTCGTAAAATGTGGGGACATTATGAGCACATTTGTGACATCACACACATCACTAATGCTCAAAATGAAAAATACTGGGAAGATGCAATTTTAAAAGAGGCACTTAGTCGAGATGATAATGATGCGCTGATAGCAAGAAAAAAGCAACTCAAGCGCGAGCTCTTTAAGGAAGTGGCCGATCAGACTGGTAAAATCTTTGATGAAGACGTGCTGACGATGGTGTGGGCAAGAAGATTTGCAGGTTATAAGCGCGCAGACCTCATCATGAGTGACTGGGAAAAATTTGAAGAACTCGTCTCAAGTATAAAGTACCCTATTCAAATTATCTGGGCAGGCAAACCTTATCCTGAGGATATGGGCGCCATCAATATTTTCAATCAAATATTTGAAAAGACAGTTAAAATGCCCAATGTGGCTGTGCTGACTGGCTATGAATTAGAGTTGTCCGGATTAGTGAAGCGTGGTGCTGATGTTTGGCTCAATAATCCAAATATGTACCGAGAAGCTTCAGGAACTAGTGGTATGACTGCCGCTATGAATGCCGGACTGAATTTTTCAATTCCGGACGGATGGGTACCTGAGTTTGCTAAGCATGGTCACAACTGCTTTATCATAGAACCGGCAGGCGATGAAGTGAAAGGCAAAGACCGCGATGTAAAAGAGAATGAGAATTTGTACAATGTACTCACAAGAGAAATCTTACCGATGTATTATCATAAGCCAGAGCAGTGGTTGAGTATGGCTAAGAACAGCATGAGAGAAATTGTACCTGCATTTGAATCAGGTCGCATGGCAGCAGAATATTATGACAAGCTTTTTAATGTAGAAGTAAGCGTGGAAGTCCTTGTATAACCATATTTTGAATGAACTTTTCATATCATTAAAACGTTATTATCAGCAACCAATCAATAATATCATTTATCGCATATGTCAATTGAAACAATCCATACAACACAACAACCTATTAACGTTACGGCCAGTGCATTGAAGCAACTGAAAAGAATCTTTGAAGAGCAAAATATGAGTGCCGATCAGGGATTGAGAATCGGTGTCAAAGGCGGCGGTTGCTCAGGATTTAGCTATGTTATGGGTTTTGACAATCAGAAAGAAAAAGACGAAGTCTTTGAGATTGACGGCCTGAAGGTTTTTGTAGAGCGCGCTCATGCTATTTACTTGCTAGGCATCGAAATCGACTGGGAAGATGACCTTAACAATCGCGGCTTTACTTTCAAAAACCCTAATGCAAAGGAAACCTGTGGTTGTGGAACTTCTTTTTCGGCCTGATTGATATTTGTAAAGGCATGAACCAGCATTTAGATCCGAGTGAAGCGCATTTTTCACCTGAGGAAAGACAGGTAGATAAGGCGTTGCGACCTAAGGAATTGCTTGAGTTTCATGGCCAGTCTAAAATAGTTGATAATTTAAGCGTATTTATTCAAGCCGCTAGGCTTCGCAATGAAGCTCTAGATCATGTTTTGCTTCATGGTCCACCCGGACTAGGCAAAACCACGCTTTCACATATTATAGCCAATGAGCTTGAGGCTAACATCAAAATCACTTCCGGACCAGTACTGGAAAAGCCTGGTGATCTGGCAGGATTACTGACAGGACTAGAAGAAGGCGATGTGCTCTTTATAGATGAGATCCACCGACTCAATAATGTCGTCGAAGAGTATCTTTATTCGGCAATGGAGGATTATCGGATTGATATTATGATAGATACCGGGCCGAATGCCAGAAGTATTCAGATCAATCTCAATCCATTTACATTAGTGGGCGCTACGACCCGTATGGGTTTGCTCACAGCACCGATGAGAGCCCGTTTTGGCATTACCTTTTTGCTGGACTATTATAATGTTGATACATTGAAAAAGATTCTGTTCCGTAGTGCAGAGATACTCGATGTTAAAATTGATGAAGCTGGCGCCAGTGAAATTGCTAGACGAAGCAGAGGTACGCCACGTATCGCCAATGCACTGCTGAGAAGAATAAGAGATTTTGCCCAGATTAAGGGTAATGGAGAGATTGACCGTGAGATCGCCCGTTTTGGTCTGGATGCACTCAACGTGGATGAGAGTGGACTTGATGAAATGGACAATAAAATCCTCACAGCTATTATTGAAAAATTTAAAGGTGGTCCTGTCGGAATCAATACTATTGCTACGGCAGTAGGAGAGGAATCCGGTACGATTGAAGAGGTTCACGAACCATTCCTCATCATGGAGGGTTATATTCAGCGCACACCTCGAGGGCGAGAAGCGACAGCAAAAGCATATAAACACATAGGAAAGGTGCCTCCTTCTGCATCCGGCACTTTATTTAGCTAATATATCAGTCTATACCCAGTTCTTCCAGCAGGAGATTGCATCCACGCCACTCTGAAGCGTCTAGTCGGCCTGTAATTTCAAAGGTACCATCATCATGGACGATGCCTTGATCTTCGGTCTGAATAAAGGCACAACTATCTACATTAGCGAGGTCTGTTACACAGATTATGCCCGATTTGCCGTTTTTTTCACGGGAGAGTGGATCATTGACTTGTCGAGTGTGCACGGTCAACATAGGGTTGGGTCGGAATTTTGTCTCTCCAAAGGTATACGCCTGCGACAATAACTCGGTCATGCCATATTCAGAGTAGATTCGAGCACTTCCTGTCTTTTGCTGGAGGATGTGGTGGAGTTCAGATTTGGTAAGCTCTTTACGTTGACCTTTCATACCACCTGTTTCCATGATAATGAGCTCTGGGAAATCAATGCTGTACTCAGAAGTAAAGTCCAGAAGTGCATAAGCCACACCAAAGAGCACTACCGGTATTTTGCTTTTTTGGCAGTGCAATAGACGTTTATACAATGCCTCATGATTGCGAAGATAAAATCCGCTTTCTGTATATTGGGATTGCTGTATGAAATGATGTACCATTGATATCAGTGATGAACCGTCACGCTCCAGATAACCGGGTAAAAGTGCCAGAAAGCAATAATCCTGCACACGACCAAAAGATGAAGACCAGATCGCACTCGTGTTTTCTAGATACCATTGCATATTGCGGATGAAATGCCGCGACCTCAAGACTTGTGTTGTACCACTACTCAAAAATATTTCCTCAGTTTCAAATTCTCCTGTTTTGACTTCATGATGTTTAAAAGCAGTAATGGGTAAGTGTGGTATCGCATCAGGATGTTGAAAAGTATCAAAATTAATTCCCAAATTTTGACAATATTGCCTATAGATTGCGTTATATTTACATTGAAAACGGAACAAAGACAGTAGCGTCTCATCAGATCGAGGTACCGATGATAATTGGATTTTGGAAATGTGTGCTAAAATTGCCTGTCTCTCAGTCTGAAAGGATGGTTCCATTTCAAAAGTTTTGATAAATCGTGGCACAAGATAATGCCTTTACAAATGAAAATAAAAAGAGCGCTTAAAAACCTGATCTGGCCGGTGATGATTTTGAGCATTGCTGCTTGCGTTAAGTCGGAAAAATATGACATTGTTCCTCATCTGGAATTTCGTCAGTTTTCTAAAAACTTGATGCAACAAGGAGATAATCAACAGGACAGTGTGATGATGACGTTGTTTTTTACGGATGGTGACGGAGACTTTGGTGAGGATGTCAATAGTTCAAAAGCTAATGTCATTATTAAGGATTTACGTACCGGTGAGGTTTTCCGTCAGTATAAAGCGCCTTTTGTACCTTTAGAAGGCACAGGTAATGGTATTTCTGGCACAATTAACATTAAGATTTTTACTACTTGTTGTATTTACGACCAAAGTACCGGCATACCACCTTGCGAAAAGACAGACTTATTTCCACAAAATGAGCTACCTCTTGAGGTATATATCACTGACAGAGCCGGTAATGAATCTAATCACGTTACTACGGATATTTTATTGCTAAAATGTAATTAATCGGGCACTTTCCTCTTTTATATTTTTGTTGTAGAGATCAGATGTTTACCATTCACTCTATAATACACATTTGACTTTGTTACGAAGGGAAATGATACAAAAGAACTTTGAATTTCGGAGCTTGTATTCTGTAGGATTACTATCGAAGATAGGAAAACGAGTACAGAAATTGAGATGAAGAAGCGCTTCAAAAATCACAAAAATACCTTGCTGGATATCTTCATTGCTTTAGCAAAAGCCTCCATATTTACTCCGGTTTCGACTTGATGATCTCCGAAATATTGTAGTAGATTTTCTGTAGCCATATTGCCGGTGAGGTCGTCTTTAGCCATTGGACAACCTCCGTAGCCTTTGATCGCAGCATCAAATCTACGACATCCGCTTTTGTAAGCAGCATCGATCTTAGGAAGCCAGTTGTGTGGTTGAGAATGCAGATGTGCTCCAAATTCAATTTCCGGATATTTAGGTATCAAATGCTGAAAAAGGTAAGAAATACTCTCAGGTGTGGCAACACCGATAGTGTCAGACAGTGCAATGATTTTTATGCCCATGCCCACTAATTGATCTACCCACATTTCACATATACCTGCATTCCATTCATCACCATAAGGATTACCAAAGCCCATCGAGATATAAATAACCGTCTTTTTGTTGTGTTGGATAGCAAGATTTTGCAACTCCTCAACCCGGATGAGCGATTCCTGAATGGTTGCATTAGTATTGCGGAGCTGAAAGGTCTCCGATATAGAAAAGGGGTATCCCAGATAGGTGATTTCATCATATTGTACCGCATCCTGAGCGCCGCGGGTATTCGCTATTATAGCAAGCAGTTTGGTTTTTGTACCGTTAAAATGCAATTTGGACAGCACTTCTGAGGTATCTCGGAGTTGCGGTATGGCCTTAGGTGACACAAAACTTCCGAAATCCAGTGTATCATAACCCACTTTCAGCAGTTGATTAATGTATTCTGCCTTAATATCAGTTGGGATAAAGTGGTGAATGCCTTGCATGGCATCGCGTGGACATTCTATGATTTTTACACTATTTGATTCAGTATGCATCAAGGATCAATGATATGCGCTTTGTAACAGTCTTTTAAACGCTGTATAATCATCATTAGTTGCATTTTTTCTTCAAAAATTGGATTCGGATAAGATATTGGCATTTTCATAAGGTATTTAGCGCTGCGCTTTATATTTTTGCAATTCAATTGACAGCAATGAAAAAACCAATTTGGGCACTCATAGGATTTTTAGCATTCTTTATCGGTCTTTTATCCGCTATTTTATCATTAGTAGGTTTGAATTTAACCTTTATGAAATTTGTGTATAATAAAGGAATTATTACAGTTTTGATACATCTTGCGTTGATTTTCGGCGGAATTATGACACTTTTTATTGCTACGGCCTCACGATCGGAAGAAGAGGCGGATTAATTATTGAATAGCTGACTGAGCCTGAAGACTATACCATGATCGCGGTATCCGTTTTGACCAAAGCCAAAGGCATAGTCTATATCAAACAAATGGATCGGTCCGATTCGGAAGTTTCAATGCCGATAAATGGTTCCCAGTAGGTGCCTTTATTCGGAACATAGAGTGCAGAACCGCCAAACACAAGTTTTAAGGGTGTCTTATTGATGAGCGGGATTTTGTCAAAAATGAATCCATTAAAATAGTGTCGGAAATTGGCCTTTAAATAGTAAGAGTCAGAACTGTATTCATAAAACGGTAATAGATTGAAACTTCCTAAATCAGGATCAATGGGTATCGCAATCCTATTTCCCATAGTGTGCAGGTAATCGACAAAGTATTGTGGGGCCTTGCCTATGAATGAGGCCGCTTCCATATTATATTTAAAATAACCCAAAAGTCTTAGATTGACATACTGGTCTCTAATCTTGACAGCTAGTTTGTGATACTGATGCGCACCTTCTGAGAGTCCAATGCCCCATTCATATTCAGTCGTAAGGGTAGGCCAGTTAGATGCATCACGTAGTTTAAAATTAGGGTAGGAGCTGTATTTTTGACCTGGTTTAATAATAACTTTTAATTTGTTTTTAAAAAAAGTACTCGGTTCCAGTGCAGCGGTTGGTACACTTGATGTGGGAATATTAGCTTCATACTTTTTATTTTTCTTTCTAAAGCTGTATTGAGAATGCACCTCTAGATTACTCCTATCTGTGTAGGTAGAGGATAGGTCTATATATAAGCCATTGATGATCTCTTGACTGTATCCTGCTGTTACAAAGTCATTTCGGTAGAGGCGGATTTTATTATTTTTGTCCCATAGAGATGACCATGCATTACTCTTGTCATTGATGGGTTTTCTTTCATCATACTGATCATAACTTCGTCCACCGGATAGCCACAACTGACCGAGACTGTAATTGTCAAAGGTGTAGCGGACACTGAGCTGTGGTTTGAGTTGCTTATCTGAAAATCCATAGGCGAGAGCAGGTTGTATCACCAGCTTTTTAAAAGTGCTATCGCTTTTGGTCCATGATGGATTAAGCAGAAAGGTAAAACCTTCCACAGCATTAAAACTCAAAGAAGTAAGTGGGCTTGGGATTTTAAATTGATAATTCTTGTAGCTATTTCTATAAGTGTAGCCTAGCAAGAGGTGTATTGGAGAAAATTTGTTATTGGCTATGTCCACCGAATCCTGATAAGATTTGGTATTCCACAATGTGTATAATGAGTCTTTTTTTACATAGTCTTTCATTTCTTCTTCTGTCAGCGGTATTGGGCGTTCTTTGTTCCAGAAAGCAGTATCTCTTTGCAGTGCATCTTTTTCAATTCTAAATGTTTCATTATCTTTAAATATAGAAGTAAGGTCCTGGTTGAGTATATAATTAGAAAATATATAGGAGAAGTGGCCGCCTATTTTAAAACCCAAAAGTCCGGCTTTAAAAGTAAAGACCTGACTAAATATACGCCATGTTTCTCTGTCATCAATAGGGATGAAAACTTGCTTGACATCGATGGTGTCTATAAAAGTATTTTTGAGGGCGACACCATAAATCGATAGATCTGAACTGTAGATGGTCCAGTATCCATCCACAATAAATATGGAACCATTGAGCAGTGGTGCATTTTTTGTCTTAGGCAAGAGTCGTATCTTGTGTATTACAAAATCATTGTTGTCAGTGGTGGTTTGCTCTAGTTTAAAATCATAGTGAGATAGTGCATTGTCAGCTAAAGGAGAGACAATAGTTCTTCCCATTTTGATGTACTCGTCGTATAGGTCAAAATTAGCCCATGAAAACTGATTGGCAGTAAATAGGCTGTTATCACCGGATTTGATGGTCGAAATCATTACCTCTTTGGTGCGATCCGGTTGCATGAAGTAATACTTGGATTTGGATTCTGACAGGTAGATATATCCTTGTCTGGTAGAATCCAGTATGCCTTGGAGATTACCCAGCTCCTCACCTAGCAGTTTTTCTGGCACTTCATTAAGCCGGATGGACCCTTTAACGTATAGATCAGCTTCTAGACTCTTGATACGATTTTTGTTTTCCTTGCGATGAGCTATAGCCTGACGCATGATAGCATAAGCAGGGTCTTCCTTGTCGGGAGTTATCACGACTTCATTGAGAAAGACTGCATCCTCTTCCATGACTATGTCCTTGATAATAGGTGCGCCGGTATAGGTGATCGCAACACGATGGTTTTTAAATCCTACATATTGGAAGTTAATTTTATAACTGCCATGGTGCGGAAGTATCAGTTCGTATTGTCCATCCACATTACTAACGGTTCCTATAGATGTGCCCTCAATATATACTGCGGCAAAAGGCAAAGGGCTGCCGTCTTTTTCGGTTATTTTTCCTCTTACTTGTCCATCGAGACTGGTAAATATGCTAATTGCGCAGAGCAGCAAAACGAGATGACGTAACGAAGGATTGATTGAAGGCCAATTCAAAGACATTAATAATAAATTGGATTTAACCTGCAAAGATAGGAATTCTTTATCTGGTTTTATCTAATATAAAGTCTGTGATTACTATTTCAGACCATAACATTCCTTTTTTGATCTGGGCAAATCCGCAATGACCTCCATATTTGGGTGCCATCAGGTAAAAATTATCTTTTTCTTCTGCCACCTCATAAGGGAAGCATTCCTTGGTGAGGAAAGTATCATCTTGTGCATTGATCATGAGTGCGGCTATGCTAATCTGAGCTAAAAACTGCTTAGAATTGCTTTGTCTATAATAGTCTTCTGCATCTTCAAAACCATGAAGTGGAGCGGTGTAATAATCATCAAAATCCCATAAATGGTGCACTCTGGAGGCATTTTTCATATTGACAATATCCGGAAAGAGCGTGGCTTTGTGAGCCATCTTTTTCATCAGGCTACCTATGAAATTTTGTTCATAGGGAAAGTTGTACCATCTTTTGAGTCGTGCACTGCCAGGACGTAGATCACAGGGTACCGATACACCGATGACTGCCTTGATTTTTGGATTAATATTTGTGCCGGATTGTCCGGCATATTTCATGGTTACATTGCCACCTAGACTAAAGCCACAGATGACCACCGTACTGTAGGATTCAGTTTCTGTATCGATAAATTGACTCAAATCCTTGGTGTATCCACTATGGTACATATCTAATTGTAGATTTGACACTCCGCTACAAGATCTAAAATTGATGGCGGCGATATCAAACCCTTTATCGTAAAGAATAGGAGCTAGACCATTAATATATTGAGAAGCAGATGAGCCTTCCAGACCATGCAGTAAGATGACTAACTGATGATTATCAGTATGCTTCAACCAATCTACATCATAAAAATCCTGATCAGGTGTATTGACCCGTATCCTACACCACGGAATCAATTTTCTCTTTCTGAAAAAATAAGAATACAAGGTATTTGTATGGCCATTTCTGAGGAAAATCGATGGCCGATAATCATTTTTTAGGATGACGGGCATAATCGATCTAAAAGAAAACGCCTATGTTGAGTACGATCTGATCGTTATTAAAAATCCATCGTGGTTCTAGAAAATAAGTTAGATTATCACTAACGACTCTAGCGGATAAGCCGAGTAAAAGCGAGTTAGTAATATTTGCTGTTTTTGAAAAGTTGATGCCGGCCATAGGTATCAACTGAAAGCGGACATCTCTTCCCATCAAATGGTAATTCAGACTAGCATCAAAAGACCATGAAATATTTTTTCCAAAATAATAACCTGCATCTACACCGACATCAAAAGCATCAGAAACATCTTTTTCAATTTTACCATTAATACCAAATGCTTTAAAATTATTATTGGCATTGTATTTTACACCTGCTCCTAACTTAAACTGCGCTTGAGTTTGAGAAAAAAAGAAAATACATAATAATAATATAAAATACCTCATGAGAATGAATTTTAGAATGCATTTAAGTACAAATATATTCCTTCATTTAGTAAAAACCACAAAATAATTCTTTTTTTTTTATTGCGTTCAAATAAAATTAAGTGTTTTTGATAGTCATTCAAAACATTGTAAATCAAGTTAATAAAATGGATTTATATGGCAATTAAAAAAAAATCCGAGTAAAAGCTAGGTGATATGCTAATCAAGTGTTAATATTGTTGCGAATTTTAAGAATAACTTATTGTATTATTTCAACCTTTAAATTATTAATTAACCAAACAATTTTAGTATGAAACAATTGTTAATTACTTTTTCATTGATACTATTTGGAACGATACTTGGTATCGGTCAGAAAATGGTTTCAGGAGTGGTGACAGACCAGTCTGGTATGCCACTAATCGGTGCAAGTGTCGTAGCCAAAGGAGCTGTTGGTGTTGGGACTATCACTGATGTCGAAGGAGCGTATAGGCTTTCGCTCCCTGAGAATGTTAATACACTGGTATTTAGTTATACCGGTTATGGTACCCGTGAAATGGAAGTAGGAGGGGCATCAGTAATCAATATTTCACTTGAAGAAGGTTCTTTTCTTGATGAAGTAGTGGTAGTAGGTTATGGTGTGCAGCGCAAAAGTGATGTGACATCTTCAATTTCCAGCGTAAAAGGTAGTGATGTAGCAACTTTGATATCACCTACCGTTACAACCCAACTAGCAGGTAGAGCTGCTGGTGTTCAGGTCACTACTCCTAACGGAATACTTGGAGAAGCACCTAAGGTAAGAATCAGGGGTATTGCATCTGTAAACTCTGGAACTGATCCGCTGTATGTAGTGGATGGTATGCCTATCTACTCAGGATATTTAGGTGGTGAAGCTTCTGCTTCAGGTTTGGGTGATTTAAACCCAGATGATATTGAATCTTATGAAGTTTTGAAAGATGGAGCTGCTACCGCTATTTATGGTTCTCGTGGTGCCAATGGAGTAATCCTGATCACTACTAAGAAAGGCAGAAAAGGAGCTACCCAGATTTCATTAAATTCAAGTTTTGGATTTGCTAATCCGGTTAAGTTGTTTGACTTGCTTCAGACGCCTGATTTCCTAACAATCGCAAATGAAAAAAGAACGAATAGAGGTCAAGCTCCATGGGCTATTGGTAGTGAATTTAATACGGATTGGCAGGCAGAAGTGCTCAACAAAAATGCTTTTCAGACAGATCACTCTCTGGCTGTTTCAGGAGGAAATGCAGGTACTACCTACTATTTCTCCCTTGGATATAATAACCAAGAAGGTATTGCTAAAAGCAATTCCATGGATAGATATAGTCTCAGAGGTGTCTTGGATCAAAAGATTTATAAGTGGCTTTCTGTAGGTACAAACTTAAATGTTTCTCAAACAAGTTATGTAGGATTGAATACAGGAGGTAACTCTCTCTCAGGAAATATGTTTAATGCCATCAGACAATTACCTAATACACCTGCTCTAGATCCTAATAATCCTACAGGATATAACTTATCTGCTAATGGCTCTAATGTAGGTCAATGGGACAATACAGATCCAGTAGGTGATAATATCTCAAATATCGCATTTGTATTAGCTAATAACACGTACCAATCACAAGTAAGAAGAATAGTAGCTAGTGCGTATGCATCTGCTGATATAGTCACAGGTCTTAATTATCGTTTACAAGCCAGTATTGATAATCCTTATACAACTGGTTTTATATTCTGGAGTCCACGACATGGGGATGGAAAAGGATATAATGGCATCATTGAAAATAATGTGGATAATTTATTGCGTTGGAATTTACAGCATATCTTAAATTACAACACTGTATTTGCAGATAAGCACAGTCTAGGACTAACGGCTGTAGCTGAATACCAGAAAGAACATAATGAAGGTTTTTATAGCCAAGGACAAGATTTGCTAGATGAATTTTATAACAAAGTCACTGTATCTAATTCTTATGGCGTTCAATCTTCTGGCGGTGGTGCAACAGAATCTGGTCTTATCGCATATCTAGGAAGAGTTAATTATAACTATGATCAAAAATATTTTGCTCAATTGTCCTTCAGAAGAGATGGATTGTCAAAATTGAGTGAATCAAATAGATGGAACAACTTCTTGGGTTATTCTTTAGGATGGAACGTAGCTAATGAGTCTTTCTGGGGAAATTTAAAGAATACCATTTCACAATTTAAGTTAAGATATTCTTATGCTGCAGTAGGTAATACTGAATTTGGTTCTTATCCTTATCTTGGGTTGACAGTTGGTTCTAGATATGGTGCCTTAAATGGTCTTGCATTTAGCCAATTCGGTAATGATGCTTTGACATGGGAAACTAGTAAGAAGTCTGACTTTGGTTTAGATGTTGCATTTATGAGCAATAGGTTGAGAATGAGCTTTGATTATTATAAGAATGATATAGATAATTTAGTGTTCTCTGAGCCAGTTCCACCTTCACTGGGTGTTCCTAATAACCGCATCAACAAAAATATCGGTAAATCCCTCAATAAAGGTTTTGAGATTGAAGCAGCTTACGATGTGTTGAATAGCGATGACTTCAGGTGGACACTGGGCGCTAACCTGACACTGTCTAAAAATCAGATTGTAGAGTTACCAAATGGTGGTGCTGATATTATTGGTGGTACTTCTACTAATGTAAATATAGCGCCAAACATCATCATAAGAGAAGGTGAATCTATGAATAGCCTTTTTGGTTTTGAATATTGGGGTGTAAATCCGGCTAATGGTAATCCTGTGTATGTAAAGGCAGATGGAAGTCTGGTTCAAGGTAATATTCCAGATGGGTTGTATTATAGTTTTGATTCTTCAAATCCAGGAGTATTAGGAGAAAGAAGTTCACTCGCTTCATCTGATAGAAAAATTTTAGGCAATACACTGCCTACTTACTTTGGAGGTATCACTTCAAGTATGAATTACAAACAGTTTGACTTGAATTTCTTAGTTAGATTTAGTGGTGGTAACAAAATATTTAATTCTACACGACGTGAGTTGATGAACTTAAACTTGAATAATAATAGCACAGAAATACTAGGAAGATGGCAAAGCCCTGAAAACCCTGGTGATGGTGTTACACCGAGATTGTGGGCTAGCAGCAATACCTTTGTAAATCTTTCAAGTGCTGCTACGACACGTTTTGTTGAGGATGGTGATTTTGTAAGTGTGGACAATATTACTTTAGGCTATTCACTTGCTAATGATGTCGTCAGTAGAATAGGCATCAGTGGCTTGAGGGTTTATGTTGCAGCTCAAAATCCTATTATGATCACTAAGTACAAGGGATTAAACCCTGAAATGGAAGTCAATGGCGTTGATATTAATGGTACTCCAAGAGCAAGAATTATGTCATTTGGACTGAATGTTAAGTTCTAATTATTATTTTCTAAAATTATAAATATTTAAAATGAGAAATATATTAAATAAATTCTTTTTTGCGGCTCTGCTGGTTTTTTACAGCTCATAGTTGTACAGAGGATAATATTCTCAATCTGCAGCCTATTAATAATATCTCAGTTGATCAGTCTTTCTCTTCACCATCATTGATTGAGAGTTCTATCAACGGTATGTATAATGCTGCAGCTATTGGACAGTATAACTCAACCAGTCCAAACGGTGGAAGAGGTTATATCTGGGGTGCTGCTTTTGTTCAACAGGGGGATAACAGAGGAGAAGATGTCGTGAATCAAGCAACTTTCTACCAGTTGACTTATACAGCAACTTATGACCCAACTACTGCCAACAATGTATATTACTGGATAGATGGTTATAGGTTGATCAATAGATGTAATCTAGTAATAGAAGGTGTGACCAAAGCTGTAGCTGATGGAATTATATCTTCAGATAAGGGTAATGATTATATTGGTCAAGCTAAGTTTTTGAGAGCAATAACGCACTTTGAGATGTGTAACTTCTTTGCACGACCATATCACATTAATGCTAATGCTCCAGGCATACCATATCGTGAGACAGGTGTGGATACGCAAGCAGAAATTGATGCCGGTATAAGTCAAGGAAGAGGTACGGTCGGTGATGTTTATAGTAAGGTTTTAGCAGACTTAAATGATGCAGAAAATCTTATTTCAAATACATCTTTGACGAAAGCAAATAAAAATGCAGCCATTGCTTTCAAGACAAGAGTTTATCTTCACATGAGAGATTGGTCTAATGTTATAAAAGAAGGCCTTAAACTCGAAGGAAAATACACACTAGAAGCACATCCTGGCACTCCTTTCCTAAATTCTTATAAGAATAGCGAGTCTATCTTTTCAATCATGCAAGATGCGACCAATAATCCGGGTGTAAATGCCGGTCTAGCATCACAATACAAGAGACGTGAGCTTGTTTGCATCAGTCCTATTATCTGGACTAATCCGGGATGGCTAGCAGATGATAAGAGGAGATATGAAAATAGTAGCGATCCTCTAGCTATGGTATTCACAGGCAGTAGAGGAGTTAAATTTACTAATAAGTATAAGGACGATTCAGGATACACAGATGCTGCACCTGTCATTAGATATGCAGAAGTACTACTAAATATGGCTGAAGCCTATGCAAGAAGTGAAGATACTGGCAAAGGGCTTGAATATTTGAATAAGGTTCGTAATAGATCATTAGCAGACGTTGCATCTCAAGCTTATACGGATTTTGGCAGTAAAAACGATCTAGTCAAGGCTATACTTCTTGAAAGACGTATTGAGTTCTTAATGGAAGGTAGAAGATGGCAAGATATCCATAGATTGCAGCAAGATGATATTGCCCCTATAGATGGTATTCCTGCAAAGGTAGCTAATGGGGTGCCACCAGCAGCAGCTTTTGATCTAAGCACACCTTATGCTGGTCCTTATGGTGTAGCAAATGTCCCTTATAGTGATCATAGGTTTGTTTGGCCTCTTCCTCAGGTTGAATTGGATTCAAATCCAAACTTGGATCAAAATGAAGGATATTAATAGAATATAGTTTGTCATTTTGATAAATTTGGGTTGCCTGTGTTACGAAAATCGTAGCACAGGCAATTTTCTTTAGAAAGTCAGGAACTTTTTGACAATATCAATGGTTTGTACCAATGACTGCATACAGTGCAGTAGTATATTATTTTAGGGGATGTCCGGTATCGACAGGAAAGATCACCGGTTTGTAAGCATGCCGGAGCAAGGTTGTTCACTCCGCAAAAAATGATGACCGATTTATAAATGGCGATAATAATTTCGCATTAGCTGCGTAATCTAGGATTATAAAGCTTTTAGTGCCGCCCGGATGACGTCCGATACAAGCCGGTAGCCGCACTTAACCAGACCCGCGGACTAGGAGAGTGGGATGCTTCGACCACAATCTGAAACATTAGAAGATAAGATGAAGGCGCCGTTGGCTTTTGTACCTGCCTGATTCCGAAAATCCGAACAAAAGCTAAGCATGTAGAAAGCACTCTGTTGCTTTGTCTGGACCAGGGTTCGACTCCCTGCATCTCCACAATTTAAGCCCTTGAAGTCATGACTTTAAGGGCTTTTTGATACTATTATTTTTGATTGTAGTAAAATTATATATTTGTGAATGTACCATTTATAGATTTTCATAATCATAATATATGGCATACGGATGAAGTGCTTGAGGTCGTTTCTGTGCATGGCCATCAGCAAAAACAAAAGAAGTATTATACCATAGGTTATCATCCTTGGTGGACACTAGAAAGGCTTGCTGAATCGCAATTAGCATTACTGTCAGAATCATATGCAGATGATCCATTCTGTTTAGGATTAGGAGAGTTTGGTTTGGACAATCTCAAAGGAGCTGACCTAGATCTGCAAGAGGAGATTTTCATACAGCAAATAGAAGTGGCTAATCAATTAAGTGCACCGGTCATAGTACATTGTGTAAGAGCGTATGATAGAATGATCCGTCTTCGGGCTAATTATGGCAAGACACCCTGGGTGATACATGGATTTGTGCGCAATCAAGTTTTGGCAGGCCAGTTACTAGATAAAGGATTCTACCTATCGGTCGCACCACATGAGAAGATGAATAAGGTCTTTGTGGAGATGCTTCAATATATACCTTTGGATCGAACTTTTATTGAAACAGACAGTGAGTTTAATACAGATATTTGGAATAGATACCGTATTTTTGCCGGTCTTCGCAGCGAGTCAGAGGACAAAGTCAGAGAAGTCATTTTTGAAAATTTTAAAATATTTTTTGATCATAAATGGAAAACGCCTAAATGGTGCGAACGCACAGCACTTCTGATTGGTAATGACAATTTGGAGCAACTACAAAATGCAAAAATACTTTTAGTGGGTCTGGGTGGTGTCGGTAGTTATGCTGGTGAATTTCTTGTCAGAGCAGGAGTAGGAGAGATGGTAATCATTGACGGTGATACGGTTGATGAGACGAATATCAATCGTCAGATGCAGGCGCTACAAAGTACTATAGGTATGTCAAAAGCAGCTCTGCTAAGTGAAAGATTTTTGGATATTAATCCGGCACTTAAACTACGTGCTTATAAGAAATTTATGGAGCCTGAAGATATGGAGGCGCTCATCAAAGCAGAAAGGTTTGATTATGTGCTGGATTGTATAGATAGTTTAAGTCCTAAGCTGGTTTTGCTCAAGGCGGCAGTACAGCATAAAGTAAAAGTAATCAGTGCGATGGGCGCCGGAGGCAAGCTAGATCCTTCAAAGATTAGGGTTGCCGGAGTTTTTGAAACTAAGGAATGCAAATTTGCACAAACAGTCAAAAAGCGATTGAAAAGAGAAGGCATCAGACGTGGTATTACTGCTGTATATTCTGAAGAAATACAACCCAAACACACTCTTGAATATACTGATGGTAAAAATTATAAAAAATCTTACTACGGAACTATTTCTTACATGCCTGCGCTCTTTGGACTGACAATGGCCGCCACAGCCATTCGACGTATCATGAAAGCCGGCCAATAATATTATGGCTCTTTAACAGCTTGCAGTGTACAATGATCATCCAGTGTGATAGGTGGAATTTTTATCCCATTATAGTTGATAGTATCTTTAGAAATCAACTTTAGTTTCAATAACCCACTCAGCGTTTTGTTATCTTTGCTTAGCGCAAGGGCTGTTTTGACACCCAAATCCACAGTAACAATCTGACTTTCTGTGGCCAGCGGCACAAGGTTTTTTAAGTCCGCCTGAAATCCCGGAATCAACGTATCTACGCTGACGGTATCTTTATGAATTATCGTACCAAAAAAACTGATTAAAGTAGATGAACTTTCTATGTCAAACAAGACCTTGTGTTGATCCTGTGTAAATTTAATCTCCATATCTGCATCTTCAAAAAGAGCCGAAGATTGATCGCATTGTACATTAATATCATACTCACCGATAAATCTTTTTTGATAGGTGCAGCTCCCATCACTTTCAGTAGCATTAGGATCAAAATTATCTGCTTGAGCATCAGTACAACCTTTAATGATCAGGTCGTCAGGATCAGGATCTTTTTTACATGATGACAGTACAATCCCAAACATAATAATAAATACCAGGAAATGATTGATATACTTCATAAGGATACAATAATAATTAAAGTTCAAAAGTATAGAAAAGATAGGTGATTTTCTGTGTTTTTAGGAATAATTATCGCTTATGCGCTGCAATGGTATAGATTTTCAATACGTTAGTAGTGCGCATTTGAGTCGATTTTGTCTTGATAGATATGAGCATATTTGCATAATCGATACTATGTTGGTACTATGTATGGCCTTTTTTATTATTTGCCAATAGAGTAATCTACCTGGTTAATGATAGATATTACGAGCGGATTGAATAAAATTGTTACTGATGTATAGTTTGCAATATTCAATTAAAACAAGGGTTGTATTGTGTAATTGTCCTGGTGTATGCTCTAG
>LNBW01000022.1 GCA_001567255.1 Bacteroidetes bacterium OLB9
AAAAATGTCAAAACAAACAAAAGGCTAGTTCAGCTAATTGCCTCCGGCTACCTGAACGCCTCCGCTTTTTTTAAAATCGCTGCTTTTATTTGTCAACGCTTTTCAATATCCGGCCTTAGCGAAACAGTTGTAGGATTAAAGAATGATCAATCCTTGCTTGAGTATGCGTGGTAAACCTTCGTTGTTCATATGTTTTTCTTGTTAGTTAATGAGGAGCATTTCAATAAAACCTTTGTTACTTTTTTTCATTGCCAAAAAAAGACAACAAAGGCTAGTTCAGCTAATTGCCTCCGGCTACCTGAACGCCTCCGCTCTTTTAAATAGTAGATTTTGAGTTAATTTTACTTTATTAAAATGGCCTTAGCGAATCAGCCGTTAAAAAAAAGGATTTATGATTGCTTCAGCATTCGTGGTAAACCTTCGTTGCTCATATGTTTTTTCTTATTTGATAATGATCTAGCCTTGATTGATATGAATCGAGAAAACTGTAATTACGTTAACTTGATGTACTAATTTTTTGATTGGGCCATGAAGGCTTACATTAAAAGCGATCATTTTCATCATAAATCTTTCATATAAAGCTCATAATAATTTATGAAAATCTATAATATATACAATTCATTAAAACAGAAATAAAAGATATAAAACATAACTGTAAAAATTTCATGCAGTCATTGAGCCAATAATTAATAATTTTGCAGATATTTGCCTATTGATTGCATTGGGTCAACCCAATATTCACAAATTTTTAATACAACAAAAGTCAATTTCTTATGACTCCGTTACAACAAAAAATGGCTGCATACCGCCTGCCTCAACAAATCATGGAAATGGGTCTTTATCCATATTTTCGAACTATTGAGTCAGAGCAAGATACTGTCGTTAAAATAAATGGCAAGGACGTATTGATGTTTGGATCCAATAGTTACCTAGGACTGACCAATCATCCAAAACTTAAAGAAGCCTCCATAAAAGCTATTCAGAAATATGGTTCAGGATGCGCCGGCTCTAGATTTTTAAATGGAACGCTGGACATCCATCTTGAACTTGAAGAAAAGTTGGCAAAATATGTCCACAAACCGGCTGCACTCGTTTTCAGTACCGGTTTTCAAGTCAATCTAGGCGTCATCTCGTCTATACCAGGTAGAAATGATTACATCATTCTAGATGATCTGGATCATGCCTGTATTATTGATGGTGCTCGACTTTCATTTGCCAAAGTGATGAAATACGCACATAATGACATGAATGCGCTGGAAAGAGTATTGTCTCGATGTGAACCGGACAAGATGAAACTGATCGTCATAGATGGGGTTTTCAGCATGGAAGGCGACATAGCTAAACTGCCTGAAATCGTCCAGCTTGCTGAAAAATACAATGCCAATATCATGGTCGATGATGCCCATGGACTCGGCGTACTCGGAAAATTCGGTAGTGGTACTGCTGACCACTTTGGACTGACGGACAAAGTAGATTTAATCATGGGTACTTTCAGTAAATCACTTGCCAGTATCGGCGGTTTTATAGCTGCTGATCACGATACTATCAACTACTTGAAGCACAATGCTAGATCACTGGTATTCAGTGCGAGTATTGCACCAGCTAATGCAGCAAGTGTGCTGGCAGCGGTCAATCTGATAGAGCAAGAACCTGAACGCATCACTACATTGTGGGACAACACTCATTATGCAATGGCTGCATTGAAGAATGCTGGATTTGACACCGGTCATTCTGTCACACCGATAATACCTATTATGATCCGTGATGATTACAAAACCTTCCAACTCACTAAGTTAGGATTAGACCGAGGCGTTTTTGTCAATCCTGTAGTATCACCGGCAGTGCCTAGTACTTCTGCGCTCATCAGATACTCTCTAATGGCTACCCACACTAAAGACCAAATAGACCAGTCAGTAGAAATCCTATCTAAAATCGCACATGAAATCGGCGTTTTTGATGGAAATGAAGTAGCTGTAAAATAAAATATCCGAATACATCCATTCGGTTTATGAATGAAGGCAGACTTAAAAGCAATAAGTTTGCCTTTATTTTTTGAAAAACGTATGAAAAAAAAATTACTTTTGCACACAGTTAAACACCATTTTGATCTATTAACCAATATTACTATGTCAGTAACCATACAAGAAGTCTCCTTCAAAAATGGAATAAAAGACTTCATAGACTTTCCACACGATCTCTATAAAGACGATCCTCACTATGTTCCTGAGATCTATATAGGTCAAAAAGACATGATGAATCCGGATAAATATCCTTTTTTTCAATACGGTAAAGCCAAGTATTTTCTTGCTAAAAGAGACAATAAGATCGTAGGTAGAATAGCCGCCATTGAAAATACTAATTATAACCGACACCACCATAGCAATGTAGGGTTCTTTGGTTTTGCTGACTTTATTGAAGATCAAGAGGTAGTCAATGCACTACTAGATCAAGCAAAAGCGTATGCTAAAGAAAATGGCCATGATGCACTGATGGGACCTACTAATTTCACTACCAATGAAACGGCGGGAACCTTAGTAGAAGGCTTCAATGAACCAGCTAAAATCATGATGACGTACAACAAACCCTATTATGGTCGCCTCCTAGAAGGATATGGACTCAAAAAGGAAATGGACTTGTATGCCTATATGATCTATACTGAAAAGGTTTCAGAAAAGTCACTCAGGCTAGCGGCAGCCATTGAAGATCGCTTAAAAGCTAAAGGCTTTACTATCCGCAATATCAATCCTAAAGATATAGATAATGAAGCCAAGCGCATCCACAAAATATACAATGAGGCTTGGGACGACAACTGGGGCTTTGTGCCCTTTACTGATGCAGAATTTGACTACCTAAAAAACGACCTCAAAATGCTCCTTGACCCGAAATTTGCCTACATAGCTGAGAAAGATGGTGAGCCTGTCGGTTTTGGTTTGACGATTCCAAATATCAATGAGGTCTTGATTAAAAATAAACGTGGCAGATTATTCCCTTGGGGTATATTCAGGTTGCTTTGGGGAAAAAATAAGACAAAAACAGTGAGAATCCTGGCTCTAGGCATCCGCAAAGAATACAGAAAAATGGGTGTGGAAGCTGCATTTTTCTCTAGAAATATAGCAGAAGCTAAAAGAAGAGGTCTCATAGGTGGTGAAGCATCATGGATTCTGGAAAACAATGAACCCATGAGAGCTGCTGCAGAACACCTCAATGGTGAGCGGTATAAGACATATAGGCTTTACTCAATTAAAATTTAAGTTGAAGTGCAGCAAGCTGTCATACTGATTACCGGTGCAAATGGTTTCATTGGACACCATATTGTGCAAGAAGCTATACGTCAAAACATGGTCGTGTATGCAGGTGTGAGAGCCGGCAGTAACACACAGTTGCTTGATGGCTTATCATGTCAAATCATACCATTGAAATACAATGACGTAGCATCTATGTCAGCAACATTGCAGCAGATACAACCTGACTATATTATCCATAATGCAGGACTGACTCGAACACCAGATTATAACCAATATCTTGAAGTCAACAAACAGTATTTAGTCAATCTAGTGGAAGCAATCCGCCAATCGCATATCTCGCTAAAAAAGCTACTTTTTGTGAGTAGCCTAGCGGCATTTGGCCCGGCAGATTTTCAAAAGAGCGGCATTATTACACATGATGCTACTCATCATCCAGTGACCGATTACGGCCGAAGCAAACTAGAAGCTGAAGAATGGTTATGGAAGCAACAAGATCTTCCCTTCAATGTCATCAGACCTACCGCTGTATATGGTCCTGGTGAAAAAGACTTGCTCAATGTATTCAAGATGATCAAAAAAGGGATCAATGTTGTAGCAGGTTTTGGCAATCAACAACTCACATTTATCTATGTGGACGACCTGGTCAAACTCATGATCAAAGCGACGACTACCAGTCATATGCATAGGGCGTACTTTGGTGCAGATGGACAACTTTATGATGGTCGTGCCTTTCCGGAGGCGATCGCTACTGCCATGAATAAAAAATACATCACCATACGTTTGCCGATTTTCATCATAAAAATGGCTGCTTCGATGAGCGAACTCGCCGGTAAAATTTTGGGATATTTTCCGACACTATATCGGCAAAGAGTCAATGAAATCAGCGCTCGAAACTGGAATTGCGACACTTCAAACCTAGAAACCGACCTTGGATTCAAACCAGCATTTACACTTCAAGCAGGGGTACATGAAACCGTCCGCTGGTATGAAGAACATCAATGGATTTAAAAAGCAAAGGAAAGATTGGAGCAGAAAAAACGCATAGTTATCATTGCCAACCCTTTTTCAGGCAATAAAATAGGAAAAGACATAGATCAGGCATTGAAGACCTATCTTGATTCCGAAATCTACGATTACGAGATTCAATATACTGAGTATCCGAGTCATGCCATAGAAATTGCTCGTCATGCTGCTGATCATGGGTATTATGCTGTGATTGCAGCCGGAGGTGATGGCACACTCAATGAAGTAGTAAATGGTGTATCAGGCAAGCCAATAATTATAGGCATTATTCCTGCAGGTTCAGGCAATGGATTTGCACATCACTTAGGCATCCGCCACAATATAGAAAAAGCCATCAGTGTCATCAATAAGGGAAACACGATGCAAATTGATATTGGCAAGCTCAATGACCGATATTTTATCAACCTAGGGGGTGTCGGGCTGGATGCAAAAGTAGCGTATAAGACGCAGAAAAACAAAAGTCGGGGTTTTCTTCCTTACTTTCTACAAACTTTGTCAGAAATAGTAAATTTCAAATCTTCCTTCATGGTCATTGAGACACCGGAGAAGACTTGGTCAGGAGCATACGTGACAGCAGTGATCGCCAATGGATCCATTTATGGCTACGATTTTACTATTGCACCGGCTTCGATCCTGCATGATGGTCAGTTTGATGTACTTCTCTTCAAAAAAGCTCCGCTGTGGAAGTATCTCATCAACTTACCGAAGCTATTAAGAAAGAAAATTCATACTAGTGAACTGGTGGAATATTTTAAAACTAGTAAGATCACCATAACGCCGCGTGATAAGGTATTTTATCATGTGGACGGTGAAGGATTTGAAACAGATTGTTCTATTGAGTTCAGCATCATGCCTAATCATATTACTATTTTCACACCAGTATAACAGCAAAAGGAAATGTTGTATTTAATTTTATGTATCGTTTTCAACAGTATTTTAGGCGTAATATTTAAAATGTTTGCAAGATACGATATTGACCAGCTACAAGCCATTGTTATCAACTATATCGTTTGTGTGCTGACTGCAACAGTAGTGATCGGTGACTGGCCCATACCTGCGGATGTAACATCACAACCTTGGTTCTTACACGCCTTGATTCTAGGTGCGCTGTTTGTGACAATTTTTTATATGATAGCCAAAACAGTAGAGCATTTTGGCATCGTTGTAAACTCTATCTTTCAGAAAATGTCACTGATTGCCCCTGCGCTCATTGCCATATTTATCTATCATGAATCATCCGGATGGATGAAGTGGACAGGTATTTTTGCAGCCATCAGTTCGGTTATTTTGCTAAGTTATGAAAAACCAGATCAAAGCGACAATAAAATACAGCAAGGTAACTGGCTCTGGATATTTCCTGCCTTAACTTTCCTAGGGTCTTGTCTTATAGATAGTGGTTTGTATTACGTAGAGAAAACCGGTCTTGTCGCTAATAGCGATATTGGATTTACGGCATCCTTATTTTTATCAGCAAGCGTCAGCGGTTTGATTATGCTAGGTTATGCCATCGTCAATGGCAAGACCCATTTACAATGGAAAAATATAGTAGCAGGGATTATTCTAGGCGTACCTAATTTTTTTGCCATCTACTTATTGATTCTTGTACTCAAACAAGGATGGGGCGGATCTATAGTATTTCCTGTGAATAATGTTGGTATCCTAGTGCTAACAGCTCTATTTGGCATCCTCGTTTTTAAAGAGAAAATAACACCTTTTAAAATTGCCGGTTTTGTGCTCTCTGTATTTTCGATTTTCCTGATCACTTTCAAATAAACAAAATCAATAACAGAAGTGACAGATGCATATTTGACCATAGCAAGCGAGGCACAAGGTGAATACAAAGAAAAAGGCAGTAAGTTTATGGCTTATGCCTATCCCATACAAGATGAAGAAATGTTTGAGTTTTATCTGGATCGCCTCAAATCGCTGCATCCTAAAGCAAGGCATCATTGCTATGCCTATAAACTAGGATTGGATATGAATCGATATCGAATCAACGACGATGGTGAGCCATCGGGCACAGCGGGAAAACCGATTTTGGGTCAGATCCAGAGTTATAACCTTACTGATGTACTGGTGGTGGTGGTAAGGTATTTTGGGGGTACCAAGCTAGGCGCTACAGGGCTCATCCGCGCTTATAAAGAAGCAACACAAGATGCGCTTAATCATGCAGAGATTGTTGAGAAATACCTAACAGCAGAATATGAATTAAATTTTGGTTACGAACAGATGGGACACATCTTAAATATACTCAAGGAAATCGATGTTGAAATCATCCACAAAGCTTTTGAAGCAAATTGCTATGTCAAAATTGAAGTACGTCTATCAAAAGAAGTGAATCTCATACACACCTTAAAAGCTAAATTGCTGGGCAAAACAATGGAAGAAGTCACGCCTGATACAGTGATCCCTTTTTGTAGTATCGACAGAATAAAAGCGTGAACTTGCAAAATATAATCCAGTATGATGCCATCTTATGAACATCATACCAGACATCAAGTAGCGAGGCAGATTTACTTATCAGAGGTATTCTGTTTCTGCGTATCCTTTTTATTAGAATTAGCATACTGCTCATTCAGCTCGCGTAATGTTTCCTGAGTAATATCAAGTGCTTTTCTGCCAAACATTACACTACCTCCTACACCCTTCATCAGTACATAATCATAACCTTTGGTTTCGGCTACTTTCTCTAGGTATTCATCAATTTTATTTTGAAGATCCTTCTGTGTTTCCTGCAATTTAGACTCCAGATCCATAGCGGCATTGTCCCGTTGTTTCATTAGAGACTCTTCTTCTTTAGCTAAGTTCATTTGTTGTTGTGCATATTTCTCTTCCAGTTTTTTAAGCTCAACCGGCGCATAAGAAGCAGCATTTTGCTGAATATTTGCAATCTCTTGCTGGAATTTTGCCATTTTTCTCTGGAATGCTTCAATTTTTCCTGAGAGTGACTTTTCGGCAGCTTTTGATTGCTCTTCCAATGCGGCTTTTTTGTCTAAATACAACTCATATTTATTTAATAAAGTATCAATATCAATATAAACAATCTTGTCGCCGCTTATAGGCTGATCCATTTTTGTATTTGAATCAGAGGTATTACCGGTCGGTTGAGTGCATGCATAAGGAAGGATAAATGCTAAAGAAAGTATCAAGGATAATTTTAAAAAGGAATTCATAACTGTGTTTTTAAATAACTAAATTTTCAAAATAAAGCGCAAAAGTAGTATTTTTTTGTAGAATTATATAAGAAGCTGAAAAATAGACCCTTTCATAAGAGATTTACCCACAGAAAAGTCAACCGTCATTCCTCACAATTTAACTTATGAGTAGTTGTAGAGTTGATGTATCGATCACTATAACCTGCTATTTCCTCGCCAATCTTTCGGCCTAATTCCATACCCTTTTCACAATCATTTAGATAATGTACACCTATCAAAAACCTAGAGTAGGCATTTTCCTTGGCCATTGCTTCTAGATTTTTAAATTTACGCGGCTCACCAAAAAACTCTCTCCTACCTTGATGCGAATCATCCACCACTTCGCGATTATTGCCAAAATAAAATTCAAGAACAGCAACCGCTGCGCTACCAAACACTGAATGTCCTGAAGGATAAGATGGAAAATCAGGATGGTGCATAGCCCTCCATCTTGTATCAATAAATTTATTAATAAAATTCTCAGGCCGCAACAAATTATAAGTAAATTTGTACCTCCAGCAAATCACAGATCCATCGTACAGTGCAATACTCAAGTCATTGTACAATTTGATCACTTTTTCAAAAGGCATCGGACTAGTAGCTAAAATACCGTCGGTAATATTTAGCCATCGACTGATCGGCGTAAAAGTCAATCCCCTTACATCGTCACTCCAGAAATCCCCTATCCATTTATCTTCGCTAGTCAATTGTAACGACTGTGTATATACAGACAGCGACTCATCATAGAGTGCTTTTTCCAAATTGAGATGATCACTATATGGTGGTTCTAGGTTAATTTTACTTTTATCCACAACTATTGTAGGATTTTCTCCCCATTTTTTCAGAATGCTGGTCCTATCATCATATCGAAAGCGAATAGGCACATAGTTAGAGGGCACCATTTGTTCTTTTTCTGCTAAGTGCTCTGCCTTCTCAAAAATACTATTCACCTTATGTATAATCTCACTTATACATTGTTTATCAATGGCATCATTTACATGGAGAGTAGTTTCTACCTTGTTAAAATGTTCTTTTATCCAGTCATCAAATTGAGTCACTTTATAATCTTTGTACAAATCAGACATGGCCATATAGTAAGCCATATTAAGGGTTTTTAAAGCAATGGGTTGTTGTGCCGAAAATGCATCCTCAAATTCTAAATATACACTAAGAATAGTCATACTTAGTCGTGCTGCATTTCGAGCTGATAAGACAGGAAAAGAAGATGTATCCCGCTCTTCAATCTTAAAATATAGTTGATACCAATCTCTAATCAGCATATTAGCCTTTCGGTCAAAATCATTGACATCTTCATTTTTATCAGATGCCGAGCATGAAAACAAATGCATCAAAACTAGCAAAAATGGTATCGCCAGCCATCTAAAATTATAAATCCATGAAGACGATTTCAAATTCATAAATAGCTATTGCTAGTTTAAAGAAGGTCGTTGTCCATCAGGATAAAATTTCAATGTAAAAACATTGCCGGAAACTGAATTGGGCGTAATATTCAATGAAAACTTATGAATATTCATAATCAAGGCTACAAGCGACAGGCCTATGCCAGAACCCTTAATCTTAGAATGCGCAGCACTTCTGTAAAAAGGCTTGAAAATCAAATCTCTTTCTTCATCCGGTATGACCTGGGCGTTATCAATAATATCCAATGCTGGACTATGATCATTGTTAAAATATATTCTGATACGTGCAGTGTGATCCGGCGAATATTTGCAAGCATTTTCAACAAGATTAGAAATGGCAGTTTTCAACAACGTTTCATTGCCTATAATCTTAAGTTGATTTTCATTAGCCGGCAATTGATTTACATCAATAATAAGCCGATATTCTTCGCTTACATTCCTAATAGAATTTTGCACATCCCACACCATTTCATCTATTCGCACTGGAGCAAACATCACCTTGTCTGAGCCCGCAGTAATCCGGGTCAATTGCATCAACTGAGCAGACATTTGTTCCAGCTCTCGAGCATCTTTTAGAATGGAATCTAGACAACTTTTATACTCTTCAACACTTCTGTCCTTCATTCTATACACTTCTATCCGAGAATTTATGGCAGCCAGTGGATTGCGAACTTCATGCGATATAAATGACAAAAAACCTTTTTGAATGTTGAATGATTCCTCAATACGAGCCAATAAGCCATTAAAATTATTAGTGAGTCGAGCAATTTCATCTTTATTACGTCCAGGTGTAAGCCTTGACGAAAGATCATCGGATGAGAAACTGTCTAGTTCATTCATGACCTTATTGATAGGTAATAGCGCTCTATCAGCAAAATAGTAACCAACAAAAGCAGAGATCAATAAGACAATTAAGAATGTCCAGAATAAAATGCCTTTTAAACTCACCAGTTCTTCTGACATAAACTGACCTTTGGCAATGATCACATAATCTTTGCCCAGTGTGGACTTATATTTTATACCGATGGCTTTATATTCATCAATCGGAAATTTGTATTCACCCAGCTGTAGAACTTTGTTGATGGTACTGGAGGTAACGTTGCTTTCCGGTGAGAAAGAAAATAACAAATCGCCTGTTTGGGTATAAATCATGATATTGTCCTTCACACTAAAATCTGATGGCTTGCTAGAAGTTTTGAATGGTTGTCGATCAAAGTCTGGATTGGTCTTTTCCATCATTGTAAAGGTCATCAAAGCTTTAGTACGAAGTGCTATGTAAAATTGATTTTCTAATTCATCCCGAAAACTAATATAGATAATACTCATTGCAGTGACAAGTAGCAGTGAGAATATAGCTATGTATTGGAGGGTGAGTTTGCTTTTAATTTGCATTCTGTTTCGGATTAAATATATAACCAATACCAAATTTGGTATGTATTAGTTTACGACCAAATCCCTTGTCTAGTTTATTGCGGAGGTAATTAACATAAACTTCAACAAAATTAGTACCTGTATTAAAATCAACACCCCAAACTTTTTCTGCAATCTCCATCTTAGAAAGAACTTTTCCTTCGTTCATCATGAAAAACTCCAATAGCCTGAATTCTTTTTTTGTTAAGTCTATTCTTTTTCCATTTCGCTTTGCCGTCATATTATCAAAATTGACTTCCAGATCCTCTACTCTTCGCACCAGAACGTTGTAATCTGCATTTTTCCTTCTATCAAGTGCCTTGACCCTAGCCATTAGTTCCTTAAAGTTAAAAGGTTTAATCAGATAGTCGTCAGCGCCGACCTCCAATCCTGCAATACGGTCTTCGACTTCATCCAATGCACTCACCATTATAATGGGGAGTAAATTTCCTTGTGACCGCACTTCTTTACATATTTCAAGGCCACTCATCCCAGGTAAAATTACATCTAAAATGGCTAAGTCGTACTGATTTTCTTGAAGCATTTCCCAGCCGGTGATGCCATTTTTAGCAACACTTACTCTGAAGCCTTGCTCCTCCAGTCCCATCTTAACCATGTCCTGGACACCCTCATGATCTTCTATCACTAAAATATGCATAAGTTCAGTCCTTAATTTATGTGTGCAAAGGTAATTATTAAAAACCAGCTATAATAATTATTTATATTTTTTTAATAATTTTTTAAGTAGTTAAATATATAATATAATCAATTTATTACATAATGATATATAAGTTACTATACATTTATTATTTTTTAAATATTTATTGCAAATTATAGCCTTTTTTAATATTTATCTTTAAACAAAGTTAATTAAATATGAAATCAATAAAAGTGACTAAAAACCGTCAAAAAGTC
The DNA here is from genome assembly GCA_001567255.1 of Bacteroidetes bacterium OLB9. Classification (GTDB taxonomy): domain Bacteria; phylum Bacteroidota; class Bacteroidia; order Chitinophagales; family Saprospiraceae; genus OLB9. The sequence continues at coordinate 11,209 of LNBW01000022.1, forward strand.
AGGAGAAACCCTAGGTTATAGGAGTTTTAATAAGCCCATTTCTACCTTTGAATAATAATAATTTATACCTCATGAATCTTTTTAATAATTTTCTAATAAATAAAATATCTTAATACTTGAATTTATCATTACTTTTGTCCCTTGTAAATCACAATTATTTCCATAATTCAAAATTAAATCAATAATATGAAAACAAAGTATTTATTTTATCCTCTTATAGCATTATTTATGCTTATGGTGGTTGCATCATGTTCAGAAAAAAATTGATGATGACCAACCGACTAATACTCAATCTAAATTAGTAGCCGATTACCCAAGTGATGTCATTCACGACTGGAATGAAGTATTTTTACGTATAGAAAGATATGCGGAAGGATATAGACCCGGACCGGCTCCAACCGCATTAGCGTATATTGGCCTCGCTTGTTATGAAAGTGTTATTTCAGGCATGCCTGATTATAAGTCTTTAGATGGAAATTGGCAAGGATTCAATGTACCTAAAGCCGATCCAGCTAAAGAGTATTGCTGGCCATTAGCTATCAATGCTGCATATGAATTTATGATTCGTAAATATTTTGAAAAAGAAGCTTCAGAAGAGCATGTTAATTTAATTACTACAACAGCTAGATTCTTCAATAATCAATACAAAGATCAGGTTTCTACAGAAGTTTATGACCGATCCATAAATCGTGGTAGAGAAGTTGCTGAAGCTGTTTGGGCATTTGCTGTATCAGACAAAGTTGCTTATAATCACTACCTAGACCCATTCCAGGGTTATGATTGGAGAAAGGCTTTCAAGAAAGAAGGAGATTGGATTGCTACTTTCCCTGGTCCAGGAGAGGGCGCAGGAGGCGTATGGGGTAATGCTAGAGTATTCTCTATCACCCCTGAGCAAAAGCTTTGTATCAAGCCAATACCTTACAGTAATGAGAAAACTTCACAATTGTATGCTCAAGCACTTGAGGTTTATTCTAAAAACACACCTACCCTTTCTTATGAAGATGAATGGATTGCTGAGTTCTGGAGTGATGACTTGACTGACCTTACTTTTAGTCCAGGTGTTAGATATCTAGCGATAGGTGATCAAATATTGAAAAATGATAAAAGAGCTCTTGATATCGCTGTATTGATGAATGCATACTTAGGCATTGCTATTAGCGATGCAGGTGTTGCAGCATGGTATTCAAAGTATTATTATAATGTAGAAAGACCTGAGACCTACATCCAGAGAGAAATAGATCCTACATGGAAGCCTAGTCTGGACAACCCTTTGACAGGTGAAACAGGAATTACACCTTCATTCCCTGCATTCCCATCAGGACACGCTACATTCCATTCAGCTTCAGCTGAAGTATTCGGATATCTGTTTGGATATAATTACAGCTTTACTGATTTATGCCATAAGGACAGAACAGAATTTTCTGGTGCACCAAGAACTTTTTCAAGTTTCAATGAAGCAATGAATGAATGTGCTTGGTCTAGATTATTACTCGGCGTACACTATAGAATGGATGGAGAAGCATCTATCAAATTAGGAACTGAAATCGGAAGAGCCGTTGAAAGATTACCTTGGAAGAAATAAGAATGTAATCAATCAGGTAACTGATATATAAAGTAAGAGGACAGCCGACGAAAGAAAGCTGTCCTTTTTTTTATGATGGTCATTTACTTATTGCAGTAATTGCTCTATCGAATCATCATCTAGATAATCCATACTTTCGATATCTATAATATCATCTGAAAGCTGCTTTTTTGAAGATTGTAGTTTCAAGATCTTCTCTTCAATCGTATTACGAGCGATAAATCTGGTCACCATTACATTTTCTGTTTGGCCTATTCTATGAGCTCTTGCTATGGCCTGCTCTTCGACAAATGGATTCCACCACGGATCCAATATAAATACATAATCTGCAGCAGTGAGATTCAGGCCTGTACCACCTGCCTTAATTGAAATGAAAAACACTTGGACCTCAGACCTATTTTGAAAGCGATCAATAGCGTGTTTACGCTGCTGCCTGTCCATGGATCCTGTCAGTTTTTCAAAAGGATGACCTTCATCCGTCATCCACATCTGAAAGAGTTCGAGATGCTTAATAAAATTGGAGAAAACAAGAACCTTGTGGCCGGATGTCACCACCGTTTGGATAGCTGCCTTAATGACTTCAAATTTTTCAACCTCACCATCAAAGTCAGGTATCACAAGTTGAGGATGATTAGCTAACTGACGGAGTTTCATCAGACTAGCCAAAACATTGATACGATAATTTCCGGTATTTTTATCGAGACCTGCAAGAAAGTTTCTGACTGCAGATTTTTCCCTTTCATATAATTTTGATTGGTCATCAGACATATCTATATAAGTAACATTTTCCATCAGTTGTGGCAAATCTTTAGCGACTTGTTCTTTGGTGCGTCGCAAAATATATGGATCGACCAATAATTTTAGTTCTGCTAAAGCTTGCTCATCTTTTGATTTCTCAATAGGATTCATAAAATGTTCCTTAAAAAAAGAAAAACCTCCTAAAATGGTCGGATTGATAAACTCCATTTGAGACCATAAATCGGCTAGAGAATTTTCGATGGGCGTTCCACTCATTGATATCTTGTGCACAGCATCCAGTTGCGACACAGATTGAAATGTTTTGGAAGAGCGGTTCCTGATCTGCTGACTTTCGTCAAGAATAAGATATTGAAAATTCTTAACTTTTAAAGTGTCGATATCTGCTACAAGTGTCTGATAGGTGGTGATGACAACATCAAAAGTCATCATTGTAGCAGATAATTTTGACCTGTTTGGTCCAGTATAGTTTAGAACCTGTAATGATGGTGCAAATTTCCTGAGTTCGCTTTGCCAGTTAAAAATAAGTGATGATGGCACTACTACCAATGCCTGAAGTGACCTTCGCTTATAAAATTTTACATCAGCAAATAAATCCATTTGTATTACTCCACTAGCTTCATTCTCATCAGGCATCTGCTCCTTCGCATCCATCAGTGCAGCAATCACCTGCAGTGTTTTACCCAACCCCATATCATCTGCCAGACAAGCTCCCAGACCGTTGAGCCTATGTTTAATAAGCCATTTGACGCCTTCTCTTTGGTAAGATCTCAGGGTGGCCTTGAGAAGATTGCTTTGCACATATGCTACTTCTTCTACATGTGGGACTTTCATTGCAGCCCCCGATATAGATGTATCTTCTATCAATGTAAAATGAGGCTTTGAAAGCAGCCATCGACCATCTCTGTTTTCAACAAATTTTACAATAGACTTATATTTGGTCATGATCTCTTCAGGGATGATAACAAATTCTCCTGATTTGAGCCTGAAAAAAGGGTTTTCCTCTTTGATATTTTTAAATAATGCAGCAATAGGATACGTTTCGCCATCAATCACCACTGCACCATGTAAATCAAACCAGTCATTGTAGAGTGTAAAATCCTCTTTTATAGACAATGAGTGTAATGCAATCCTCTTATTATCAATAGTCGGGAGCGTTATCTTCATAGCCGATGACAACTCTTGATAGTGCTTAGCAACCATGACAATTGCATCGTATTTCCCACCAAGCGTGCCCAATCTTTTATCATCCAGTCTAATAAATTGAAGATCTGTCAGCAACTTAATGTACAATGCTTCTTGCTCTGGATTTCTTAAATACTCTGCAGCCTGAACATGATTGGCTTCATCAACCATTACTTCCACTCTTCGACTATTCGCCTCACTCATCATAAAACTAAAGGCACCGTAGTCAAATTTCAAGTCAATACAATACTTATCCGTAATAAGATTATAAATAAATACCAGTTCTACGTTTTTCAACTCCTGATGGCGTTGCAATTCAAAGCCTTCAGCTATGACTTCTGAAAGTTTAATAGCATCAGACACAAACTGTTCGAAAAAAACCTTTATATTTTTATTAGGAATAAATACTTTCTCTTTACTCAAAAAGGGTTTTAACTTATTAGAATTAATGTGATTCAGGCGAATGATAAACTTATTATCCATCAAAATCATGCCCGGTTGATTAGCAATCAATTTAATATCATGAAGATGAGGTAAAGTTTTTTGACCATTGATATTTAACCAAAGCGAATAATTAACGCCAGTCTGGGTTTTATTAAACAACATAGCCGGATGAGCTATAGGATTATTCAAGAGCAGCAAATGATCGGCAGCTTTCATCTTGCGCTGCAGACCATAACAAAGATAGCACTGGTTTTCCTGGATCATGGTCAGCCACTTTTCTAATCTCCTATCTAGAATCGCACAAATATTCTTTCTAACCGCATCATCAGAAAACAGCATACTCAGGCTTTGAGTTTTTTTCTTATTACGGTTCATCTCCCGCTCAAGTTCTGGGAGACTCATTTCGTGACAAAATTTCAATAATTGAAAATGAAATGAGGATGCAATATCTGGAAAATAAGTAGAGGTATTTTCAGGCAAAGCTTGCGCTTTGATATATCCGGGCTGCCCAAATTTATCCTTATCGCAAATATAGGCCGATGGTAATACCAGTTGCAAGCCTTCAATATAAGACAAATTATAAACGATTACGTACTGGTACATCTACTCCACCTTTTTTTAATGGCCACAAATGTAAAAAATTATTTTCCTAAATGAAATAACCGGATATCTGCACTTCGAGAAGAACTCTTAAATTAGGCTGGCATTATGCCATTTAAATTTAGGTAAAAATAAAAAATAAAGCTAACTTTGAGCGCCTAATAAATTTACAAACTCAATGAATACACCCAGAATACTTGTCACTGGTGCCAATGGTCAGATTGGTCGTGTCTTAACCGCTAAACTCAGAGAATTATATGGAAATAATAATGTTCTAGCTACCGATATCACAAAACACGATTTAGATTCTGAACCCTTTGAATTTCTTGATATTTTAAATCATCAGCGAACGCTTGAGATCATTGACGATTACAAAATAAATCAAATTTATCATCTTGCAGCTATACTCTCCGCTAATGGCGAATGGAATCCTGTAAAGACCTGGAATATCAATCTTAACGGACTCCTTTCAGTACTTGAAATTTGCAGAGAAAAGAATATAGACCGGATGTTTTTCCCGAGTACAATAGCTGTATTTGGCAATACAACGCCCAGATTAGATACACCTCAGGATGTGCCACTTTTACCAACCACTGTATATGGTATGAGCAAAACGTCAGGTGAATTATGGTGTAATTATTATCATAAACGATATGGTGTGGATGTAAGATCTGTTAGATACCCAGGCATCATTGGGTGGCAATCTTTACCTGCCGGAGGTACGACAGATTATGCAGTCGAAATATACCATGCTGCGCTTAAAGAAGGTCATTATGAATGCTTTCTCAATGCAGACACTCGATTACCGATGATGTATATGGATGATGCCATCAAAGCGACCATCAACATTATGCAGGCTGACCCTCAAGAAATCAAGGTGCGTTACGGATATAATCTGAGTGCCATGAGCTTTACTCCAGCTGAAATAGCTGCCGAAATCAAGAAACACATTCCTGGCTTTACGATATCCTATAAACCTGATTTCAGACAAGATATTGCTGCCACTTGGACTGAATCTATTGATGATAGCAAAGCTAGAGAAGACTGGAAATGGTCTCCTGACTTTGATTTAAATAGTATGACCATCGACATGTTTAAGCATCTTAAAGAGATAATATTATAAAATCTTTATTCAAATTTATAAAACCCACAAAAATATAAAATAATGAGTACCAATAGAGAAGCCACCATAGCCAGTATTGCTGCAGAATTGGACGAAATGAGACAAGCTGGATTATATAAAGAGGAAAGAATCATCACCACCCCTCAAAGTGCACAAATCAAAACCACAGCAGGAGAAGAAGTGTTGAATTTCTGTGCTAATAATTATCTGGGACTTTCATCACATCCTGAAGTCATCCGCGCCGGCAAAGAAGCCATAGACACACATGGTTTTGGCATGTCGTCTGTGCGTTTTATTTGCGGCACTCAGGATATCCACAAAGAACTGGAAAAGAAAATAGCTGCCTTTGTTGGTCAGGAAGATGCCATCTTGTATGCTGCAGCATTTGATGCTAATGGAGGTCTTTTTGAACCATTATTGGGTGAAGAAGACGCTATTATTTCCGATGCGCTCAATCATGCTTCTATCATCGACGGTATCCGTCTTTGCAAAGCTAAAAGATACCGCTATGAAAATAATGATATGGAGGATCTTGAAGCTAAACTCAAAGAAGCCCAGTCCGCTGGAGCCAGAAGAATACTTATTGCTACGGATGGTGTGTTTTCAATGGATGGTATCATTGCCCAGGTGGATAAAATCTGTGATCTCGCAGATAAATATGGGGCAATGGTTATGGTGGATGACTGCCACGCAACAGGATTCATCGGCAAACACGGTAGAGGCTCTTCTGAGCACGCCAATGCATTTGGCAGAGTAGATATTATAACAGGTACATTTGGGAAAGCCCTTGGTGGTGCATCCGGTGGTTTTACTGCAGCCAAAAAAGAAATTGTGGATTTGCTCAGACAGCGATCGCGACCATATCTTTTTTCCAATACATTAGCGCCTTCTATTGTGGGAGCATCCATAAGAGTGCTTGACATCCTTAATGAAAGTACTGCACTCCGAGACAAACTAGAAGATAATACCCGATTATTTAGAGAAGAAATGACGAAAGCGGGATTTGACATCATTCCAGGAACACACCCTATCACACCTGTTATGCTCTATGATGCGCCGCTCGCACAGGAATTTTCAAGACGGTTACTGGATGAGGGTATTTATGTTATAGGCTTCTTCTTCCCTGTCGTGCCTAAAGGAAAAGCCAGAATCAGAGTACAAATCAGTGCCGGCCATGAAACGGAGCACATTTACAAAGCAGTTAAGGCATTTACTAAAGTAGGTAAAGAGCTAGGAGTAATTTCTTAAGATTTTGCATATCATAGTAAATAAAAAAGGGATGCAAGTCATTGACTACATCCCTTTTAATTCATTTAATCTGATTCAATCAGATATCAACTTATTCTTCCTCGTTAGCTGCAGGTTTAGCAGCTTTAACTATCGGCGCAACGGTTTCTTTAACTTCACTCAATGAAGGAACAATACTCACCCATGTTCTATTGAGTTTACCCTTAGAAAAAGCGACTGTACCGTCCACTTGTGCGTGAATCGTAAAATCTTTTCCAAGGTAGGTATTCTCTCCAGCATGAAATCTAGTACCTCTTTGTCTGACAAGAATATTACCAGCTTTAGCCGTCTGGCCACCAAAGAGTTTAACTCCTAATCGTTTACTTTTACTATCCCGTCCGTTATCCGAACTACCGACACCTTTTTTATGAGCCATTTTTCTTAATTTTTAGATTAGATAATAAACTGCACACAAAAATTATGCAGAGATAGATTCTATTTTGATTTTAGTAAAAGACTGTCTGTGGCCATTCATTTTCTGATAGCCTTTACGTCTTTTCTTTTTAAATACGATGACTTTGTCACCTTTCTGGTTGCCAATAACAGTGGCATTTACTTTGGCATTGCTCAATACCGGCGTGCCGACGCTCACAGATCCATTATTATCTACCATCAATACCTGATCGAAAGATACAGATGAACCTGCTTCGGCTTCTAACTGGTGGACAAAGAGTTCTTGACCCTCAGTCACTTTGAATTGCTGACCAGCTATGTTTACGATTGCAATCATTGTAAATAAATATTTATACGTTTTAAAAATGAGTGCAAAGATAGTTAGTTTTTTAATATCTATACAAAGAAAATATCAAGTTTTTTATCTAAAATGACATTAAATCAGACCTAAAGTCTCTTTTCGCTTTATTTTACCACTAGCCGTCATCAAAAATCGGTCAATGAAATAGATGGCTTTAGGTCTTTCCAAGGATTTCAAGCAATATTCAATATTATGAAGTAGTTCATTCATTTTTAGGCCTTCCCATTCAGAACCCTCTATAAAAAGGCAAAGCCTTTCACCCAACACCTCATCAGCTAGTCCTGCCACAAAAAATTGCTGAGCAATATATGGATACAGCCGTGCTTCAATCTGTTCAGGATACAGTTTTACACCACCACTATTCACAATATTGTCCAGACGACCCTTCCAAATAAAATGATGGTCATCTATTAATGTGGCCAGGTCATTGGTGACCACTTTTTCTGATAAGAATGGTACATCTATCGTCAGACAACCTCTTCCATCAAGATCAAAAATAACACCAGGCAAACCAGCATATGCCACACTCCTATCCTTTCCATTAACCTTACGTAACGCAACGTGACTCAACGTCTCGGTCATACCATAACCATGATATATCTCCGCCGAAAGCCGTTGAAAAGATTCTTCCTGTTCAGAACTGATAGGGCCACCTCCCAACAAAATCGTATGAACAGACTTTGTATTGCTCGTGTTTGACAATTGCATGGGAGTCAATGGTGCAAAATCTACTCTCACGTGCTGACTAAGTTTTTCAAGAGGATGACTGTCAGGTTCAATACATATAAGATTCAGTTTACTATATAAAGCACGTACGACCATCATTTTGCCTGCAATATATTGCATTGGCAATGCTAAAAGAGCCATCTGACCTGGATGGAATTTGAAAAATTTAGCAGTAGCAGCTGCACTTTGCAGCATTTGGCTTTTTTGGACTTCTATTACCTTTGGTGCGCCTGTGGATCCACTGGTTTGTATCAGAATTTGGTCAGATTCATTTAACCATTCTTGCATAAATGTGCCTATCGCACGGATATTCTTTTCTTCAGATGTCCTCGCCATTTCCACAATAGCGTCACCTTCCAAACGATGACCATTCAAAGAGAGTTCAGTGTATTGCAAATGTTTCATATCAATGGTGAAAAGTCCCAATCTTTATCTACGTGATAATGCAACCCTAAATGATCTACTGTATAAGGTCCAGAAATATTATTGGTATAAAGTTGACCAGTGCCCAACCCTTGAGCATAATTTGACCATCCCTGAGCCGTATATTGTGCGATAGCATTCAGTCCTATATTACTTTCTAGCGCAGAGGTAATCACCCAAGTGCCGCCATAGGCCTCTACCAGTAATTTCCAGTGATCCGCTTCAACAAAACCTCCTAGCAAAGCCATTTTCAAAATCACCATTTGTGGTTGAATCGTGTTAATCAAATTTATCTGCTTATCCTTATCAACAATCCCAATGAGTTCTTCATCCAAAGCGATTTTTATAGGGGTTTCAGCCGTCAGTGCTGCCATTTCCTGCCATTGCCCTGCCTTGATGGGCTGCTCAATATAACTAATATCATAAGCGGACAATATTTTTTAATTTTTCTCGGGCTTCCTCAAAAGAAAAAAGCTCCATTAGCATCCAGTCTAACTTCCACTTCATCAGCAGAAAACTGCCGACGTATGAATTGCAACAACTCTATCTCTGTATCAAAATCAACTGCACCTACTTTGAGTTTAATCGACGTATAATGATCTTTCAGCTTTTCCTTAATCTGCTCATACATAAATTCCTTGCTACCCATCCATATCAAACCATTCGTCGGTATGTCAAAACCAGATTTGCCTATCACTTCCTGAAATAATATCTGTTGGCTGCCATTACTTTTGTCAAGTAACACCATTTCGACACCGAAACGTATTGAAGGCCATTCGGTCAATTCATCAAGTAATAGTTCTTTTTCAAATGGTAGTCTTTTACATACATCAGCCAGTTTTTCTTCATAGCCATTTCTGTCATCATATGATAGGTCGATAAATCGATTACATTCTCCAAAGGCTGTCTTGCCTTCTTCCTGCCATATTATAAAATATGTATCTTTAGTATGGAGGACACCACGAGAAGTCCCACCCGGTCGTTTAAATATTAGAGTATATTTTTTAAAATAGCAGTACACCATCTTCAATTTACAAAGTAACTACTATCAAAGCTGTTATGTTCACTCATTTACACTAACAGTCCAACACCAAAAAGTAAAGCAAAAATCAATGTACTCAGTGCGAGATACTTAAGTTCAACATCCAGAGCAGCAGGGTTTTCGTTATTATTTACAACTTTTATGCTACGAATAATACCGATAAAAGCCGGTAAATAGATCCATTGATATATCGAAGCACCACTTTTCAAGCTGTAAAGGATTGTGCAAAACATACCAGCTATGAGCAAAGCTGCATGATAGTATTTTGCCACCTGAATACCTGCTTTCACTACTAGCGTATTTTTTCCATGCAAGGCATCATTGTCATTGTCACGTATATTATTGAGATTAAGTACACCGGTACTGAAAAAGCCCATCGTCATGGCCGGCAGAAATGCCCTTAAAGGCATCTCATGGGTATGCAGAAAGTAAGTACCTATCGTACCTACTAAACCAAAAAATATAAAAACAAAAACATCTCCTAGACCGGCATAACCATATGGATTCTTGCCCATGGTGTATTTCATTGCAGCTATTATTGCTGCAATACCCAATACAAAAAAGCCCCATCCATAAGTCAGATGCAAACCTTTAGTACCTGTAAAAATCAATCCAACACCTGATATCAAAGATAAGCTAATAAAAATAATAATAGCTGTCTTCATCTGTGATAAAGTGATAGCTCCAGTTTGCAAACTTCTCTTTGGGCCTTGGCGATCCTGATTGTCCACCCCATTTTTTGTATCACCATAATCATTGGCCAGATTACTGAGTATCTGTAAAAACAAAGTTGTCAACACAGCCAAGATAAAAACTGACCACTTGAACTGGTGATGGAAGGCAGCTAAGAAGCTACCTACAATTATGGTGGACAATGCCAATGGTAAAGTCCTCAATCTAAAACTCACTAACCACGCTGATATCGTTGCCATTGTTGACTACTCTATGGGAATTTAGGATATTTCTTAAAGTCCGGTTTTCTCTTCTGAAGAAAGGCATCTCGCCCTTCTTCTGCCTCTTCAGTACCATAAATGAGTCGCGTCGCTTCGCCGGCATAAACTTGCTGACCGACCAGACCATCATCGATGAGATTCATTGCAAACTTAGCCATTTTGATAGCTGTTGGGCTTTTAGCCATGATCTCCTGTCCCCATTCAAATGCAGTCTGTTCTAGCTCATCATGAGGTACAACAGCATTGACCATACCCATATCGTAAGCTTCCAGAGCAGTATAAGTACGCCCTAGGAAGAAGATTTCTCGTGCACGCTTCTGGCCTATCTGCCGGGCAAGATAAGCTGAACCAAAACCACCGTCAATACTGGCCACATCTAGATCGGTCTGCTTAAAAAGTGCATGCTCTTTACTCGCCAGGGTAAGGTCGCACACTACATGCAAGCTATGACCTCCTCCTACAGCCCAGCCAGGGACAACAGCTATGACTACCTTATTCATAAAGCGAATTTGGCGCTGCACATCCAGGATATTGAAGCGATTGATGCCATCACCTCCTTTATAGCCGGTTCTGGCCCGTACTCGCTGATCGCCGCCCGAGCAAAATGCCCATCCACCATCTTTCGGAGACGGGCCTTCGCCGCTGATAAGGACTACGCCGGTTTCTTGTGATTCGTGGCTGATAATGAGTGCGTCTAGCAACTCTGATACTGTTTCCGGTCGAAAAGCATTCCTCACTTCAGGACGATTAAAAGCAATTCTAGCTACACCATCACAATATTTGAATGTGATATCCTGATATTCTTTGATAATTTCCCATTGTATCTGATTCATGCTATCAATGTTTTTGTTGTAAATAATCCCAGTATGCTGCTAATACTTGAGGATTGGTGTCCGCATCTGTAAAAACTTCTAATATAGTCCTATTGTGCCGGAAAAACGATGGCAATATTTCATGCAGTGATGTAGTATCAGAAGCACTCATATAGTTCCATTTGTATTGGTGTGCAAGATGCTCTGCTGACAGCTTCATACTCGTCTCTAAAAACCGTGCTCTCTCCTGGGTGGTATCGGGGCCGGGAATGATTCTAAAGATACCTCCACCACTATTATTTATGATGACAATATTGAGGTTATCAATAGGTTCTTCATTCCACAATGCATTGCTATCATAATGAAAAGCCACATCACCAGTGATCAGCAAGAATTGCTTTTCCGGAGCTGCAGCGGCTGCACCTATTGCTGTGCTCGTACATCCTTCGATACCACTTGTTCCTCGATTAGAATGCGTCTCCTTTATTCCAGTATAATCAAACAACTGTGCATACCTTATTGGAGAACTATTAGATATATGTAATGAAACATCCTTTGGCAATGATTTGAACAATATATCGAACACCTTAAAATCACTAAATACACATGAATCACTAAATACCTCATGTAACCGGTCTTTTTTCTCCTTCAGTTGCAACCATTTTTGGCGAAAGCCTGATGAGACTATTTCATTTAACTGTTGACTCAAAGCATGCAAAAAAGGTACTGCTGCTATATGAATGGCGGTGGTGAGTGACTGGTAAGTATCCATAGTAGCATCATAAGGATGTACATTCCAGTGTGCTGCAGGCCGATGTTTGCGTAACATAGATTTAATACGCTTAGACACTATAGCATCACCCACAGTAATCAATAAATCAGGCATTAGATCTACTGCCTTATCTACATCTAAATGCGTAATACACCTGTCGATATGCGCAATAAATGATGGATGAGCGACATTGGCTGTAGATTCTGTCAAAACGATGGTATTACTACAATGTGCTAGATTTGATAAAACTTGCTGAAAACCTTCTTCTTTAGGATGCTGACCAACCAGAATCATCACTTTTCTAGCTTGTGCATATTGAGTAGCCAACTGTGTGAGTTCTATCTGACTAAGCTGAGCCGTCACATCGGCACATGAAAATACCTTAACCTCTGTATTTTTAACTTCTCCCGTACCATAAAGTGGTTCGTGCATCGGAATATTGAAATGCACCGGTCCGCGATCTTTGACTGAGGCGATATGGTAACCTTCACTAATAGATCGATCGTTGAACCATATATCACTTTCATCTGTCGCGTCTCCTCTTAAATCATAACTTCGTCGGATATAATTGTGATAAATATTCGTTTGATTAATAGTCTGTCCATCACCCTGATCTGTCCATTCTTTAGGCCTATCTGCAGTCAAAATTAAGAGCGGAATCCGTTGATAATATGCTTCAACAATCGCCGGTGCGAAGTTGAGCGTGGCAGAACCACTGGTACAAACTATGGCTACCGGCTGACGTGTTTCGATCGCTTTGCCTAGCGCATAAAACCCTGCACTCCGCTCATCTCTGATACTCACACAATGGAAATCCGGATGGCGATTGAAGGAGATGACCAAAGGAGCATTGCGAGAACCAGGGCAAATCACCACATTCCTTAGTCCTAACTTTGCCAAAGCCAAAACGATTCTTTGTATTGCTTTTTTATCAGATAATATCATTATGGTGTACGAATTTGCCGGTAATTATACGACCTGAGCTAATCTACTTTCAAAAATTGAAGCGCAAAAATATAAAGAATTTCCCACAAATTTAGCAAATCCATAATTGCAAATCGGATAAAAATAGAATAGGCACGTCATCTATCGACAGCGTGCCCATTTAAGTTCTTATTTACCTAATATGATTACTTCATCAATTCATCAGAAATTGCTTCTGAATTGCTTGATAAACTTTGATTTTTGATTTCTTTATGAGGTTGATCATTATGTCCCATCATGGTCTCTGGTTGCTGAATTGCAATATGTGGAGCTATCACCAATGAAACGATAGACATCAACTTAATCAGGATATTCATCGATGGTCCTGATGTATCTTTAAAAGGATCTCCTACTGTATCTCCAGTGACAGCTGCCTTATGTGGCTCAGAACCTTTATAATACATTTGACCATTGATTTCAACCCCTTTTTCAAATGATTTCTTAGCATTGTCCCATGCACCACCTGCATTATTTTGGAAAATACCCATGAGTACTCCAGAGACGGTCACACCTGCTAGCAAACCTCCTAAGACTTCAGGACCAAATAGAAATCCAACTATGACCGGTACTACTAAAGCGATTAAGCCAGGTGCTACCATCTCTCTGATTGAAGCATCAGTAGATATCGCCACACATTTGTCATATTCCGGAGTGCCTGTTCCGTCCATAATTCCTTTAATTTCTCTAAATTGACGGCGTACTTCCTCGACCATCTTCATCGCTGCTCGACCTACAGCTGCTATAGCCAGTGCAGAGAAGATAAATGGTATCATTGCACCTACAAATAGACCTGCTAAGACATTAGCTTTATATATGTCAATAGCGGTAATGCCTGATATGCCCACAAAAGCTGCAAACAAGGCCAATGATGTCAATGCTGCTGATGCAATAGCAAAGCCTTTACCTGTAGCTGCTGTTGTATTTCCTACTGCATCGAGAATATCTGTACGCTCTCGCACTTCCTTAGGCAAATCACTCATCTCCGCAATACCTCCTGCATTATCAGCAATAGGACCGAATGCATCGATTGCTAACTGCATGGCTGTCGTCGCCATCATACCAGCGGCAGCGATCGCCACACCATATAGACCCGCCAATTCATAAGAGATAAATATACCAGAAGCAAGTACAATAATCGGAACAACTGTAGATTCCATACCTACTGACAGACCTCCGATGATATTTGTAGCATGACCGGTAGAACTCTGCTTAACGATAGAGTTGACAGGCTTTTTGCCCATTGCAGTATAATATTCTGTAATCCACGAAATCAGCCCTCCTACAATCAGACCTAGGATAATCGCAAGGAATACATTGAAGCTGCTAAACTCGTATCCTCTGATATTCATCGTATCCGGTAGGATATAATTGACTAATGGATAAGCAGCTATAGCTGAAAGGATAATTGCTCCCCAGTTGCCTATATTTAATGCACTTTGAACATTGCCTTTATCATCTTTGATATTGACAAAGAAAGTAGAAAGGGCTGAAAAGATCAAGCCTAATCCTGCAATCAAAAGTGGTAACAATACAGGACCGATACCACCTACATTGTCATTTGAGACGATTTCACTTCCTAGTACCATGGTGGCAAGAATAGTCGCAACATAAGATCCAAAAAGGTCTGCTCCCATACCAGCAACATCACCTACATTATCACCTACATTATCAGCAATAGTAGCTGGATTGCGAGGATCATCCTCAGGGATGCCCGCTTCTACCTTACCTACTAGATCTGCCCCTACGTCTGCAGCCTTAGTGTAAATTCCACCACCTACTCTCGCAAAAAGAGCTATCGATTCCGCTCCTAATGAGAAGCCGGCTACAACTTCCAAAGCTTTGTGCATACCTAGACCGTTAATGTCTCCATCCACAAACGTATAATAACACCATATAAAAATCAAACTCAAACCAAAAACCGCTAGTCCTGCAACACCGAGGCCCATCACAGAACCACCTGCAAATGAAACTCTGAGTGCATCTTTGAGGCTGGTACGGGCAGCCTGGGCAGTTCTTACATTAGCTTTAGTAGCTACATTCATTCCGATATAACCGGCAAATGCAGAAGTGAATGCACCGATCAGAAAAGTGATTCCAATCAGCCAATCAGAGCTCTCTACGAGCGTTCCAGACCAAGCTAATAAGACCGCCATCACTACACCGAAAATACCCAAAATTCTCCATTCTGCTTTCAAAAATGCCAATGCTCCATCAGCGATGGCCTTTGAAATAAATTGCATTCTTTCGTTACCAGCATCTTGCTTGTTAATCCAGCTTGCCTTGACCACCATGAAGATCAACCCGATCAAACCCATCAGCGGTACTGCATAAACTAAGTTGTTCATCGTATAATATGTTTTTTAAATATTTCTAAAAAGTCCGCAAAGGTAGATTTTTAAAGTGATATCGACAAAATCTTAATAGGTTTTTTGTTCTATTTGCCTAACAATTTTAATGGTTTAGACAGATAAAATGAAGGCTGTGAAACAAACTTAAATATTACTTCTTCTCAATTTGAAATTTCGCTTTTACTCAAATCTGCATGCAACCCGGTAAGATTGAAATATCAGATTAAAAAGGAACTGCTTATTATTAACGCAAAGAGATATAATTTCTGGTTCGAAATAATACAACGTCAAAACCAACTTGATACGATATAAACACTTTTCCTATAGCAGGCAAACTCCTTAAATCAGGCATGAGTTTTTATCAAGTAGGATTCTAAAAAGGCAGTGATCCTAGTATTAATAAATCATCCTACAAAACTATCACCTATGACCGTAGCCACTATTTTTGTATGGAATTCTCTATTTAGATATGGGGAATTTCGGGAAGCAGATGCTATTTGATCATCTGCATATGTCCAAGTCGCATTTGTATCAAATACACACAGATTAGCTTGTGCGCCGACAATTATATCCGGAATAGGAAGACCCAACATTTGGCGAGGTCCTATGGTTAGTTTATCTACAATTTGAGCTAAATCGAGATCATCCTTAAGTTCATCTACTAACACAGGAAGACATGTTTCTAATCCAATTGCACCGGGCACTGCGTATGGAAATTCCACATCTTTGGCCTCTTTGTCCAAGGGTACGTGATTACTTATTATGGCATCAATTGTGCCAACTTTGACACCGTCGATAAGTGCTATTCTATCCGAATGCTCACGCAGCACCGGCATCACTTTTAAATTAGAATCAAATTCATGTAAATCCTCATCGGTATGTACCAAATTCAGATATGGTACAGTGACAAAAACTCTAGGATCTTCTTCGTTGTATTGTCGTATTGTCTCTAGTCCTCGAGCTGTAGAGATACCGTGTTCGATTATATGGGCATCATTATACGAAAGCACCATTAAATCCCGCTGAATCATCTGTATTTCTGCTATATCAGGCACGCCTTTCATACCGAGTGACGTACTCATCACGCCTTCATGCATTTGTCCTTCCCTGCTTAGATAGTGGTCATCGGGATGTACGATTAGGGGAATCCCGGCAGATCCGGCATACTGCATTGCCCGATTGATCAATCCAGTATCTTGTACTCCTACCAAGCCTTCACTCATGGCTACTGCACCTGCCTGAACCATATCAAGATACTCACTGATGTCAGCACCTTTTAAGTCTTGACTCAAAGCTCCAACTGGCCATATTTCCACTCCATTTCTATTCGGATGATTACGTAGGAAATTTACTGTGGTCTTAGACTGTGTTATAGGTTTATTATTAGGAAATACTACTAAAGCTGAATAACCACCATTTCTTGCTGCTCGGGTCAGTGAATCCATTGTCTCTCTATGTTCAAAACCCGGCTCACCGCTATGCGTACCTACGTCACACAATCCAATGGTACAATAGAGATTTGAACCCTTGATGATCTGAGCCTGCACGTCACTAATATTGTCAGCAATACGAGCAATATGTCCATCCGTGATGAGAATATCCCTCTTTTGCTGATGAAACTCACTGTCTTTTAACAAAATTGTGGCATCCTTAATGAGCAGGTTCATATGCTTCCAATTACGATTTAAAAAAACGAATTAATATGGTTTCAGCTAGTAAAAAAATCAAGGCCAAGATGACAAACCACTTCCAAAGGACAATTCCTTGATCTTTTTCGATGATTGAACCCTCTATATTTGCCTGCAACGTCTCACCCATAACTTTGACTTTGGAATTGGCGGCGGTGATATGAATCAATTGAGACTCTTCATAGACACTCATATCTGATTCTCGTCTGTCATAATTGAAAGCTAGTTTTCCAGCTAATTGATCATCTAGTAAGAGATCATAAAATCCCGCTGTTTTAATCTGGTTGTCTAGGTCTAGAGTGATTTTATTACCATTAGGTATCTGACCCGGAATAAACTCCATCCTATCATTTTTAACCTTATAAACATAGTCACCGGCTTTGCGTAAGTTATCCGTCTCAACAATGACATTGTTCGTAATTGTATGAGAAATCTTCTTTTGCTTCGTAGCCGATATGGCGATTTTAAAAATCATCGGTACAAATATTTCCGCATTAAATACCAGATCATTTACATCAGGATTGAGAGGCGAAGCACACACATACAATTGGCCATCTCCACTTCTATATTTAGATAGAAATGGATCTCCATCTCTAAAACTCAGTAAACTTTCACCAGCATGCGAACCTGATGAACGCACATTATAACTAAGTTGAACTTTTGGTAATTTAAGATTTTGTGATGTTCTGACATATACTTCCGAAAATACATATTCATCCGTATTGATGGCAGCTACTTCGCGGGGATTTTTATTGGCATTGTCAAAAGGCACGGCTCCAGCCAGAGACAAAAAATGATTATAATTGTTTAAATCGGCGTTTTGACCTGGGAATACAAGTACTTTACCACCATTTCGCACAAACTGGCTGATCTCTGTAGAAAGCCCAGAAGTGAGTGTATTCAAATCATTGAGTATAATCAGGTCATAGGCAGGAAATTGTTGATACTGCAGCTGATTGACATTTTGGCTGGTCATCGAAAAATTTTTCAACCCTCTGAACAACGCATCAAGATGTCTCACCTCTCCACCATCATTGATCATCAAAACCTTAATCGTGTCCGGCACCAGAAAGGAAATATAATAATTATCGTCAAATTGTATCGGATAGTCGCTGATATTTATCACAGCTTCCTGCCAACCAGTCTTTTCAATGGTGACGCTCACCGTATCAGTTACTGTTCCACCGGCAGGTACATCGCGTACACCTACGGGCTTTTCTTGTCCATCACGATGCAGAGATATTTTTACTTGTTCAGCATCTTCACCACTATTATTACGAATACGGATTACGAGTTTATTGTTTTGTTGTAAAAATGGCACCGGTCCATCAAACCATACACTATCCACAGAAATATTCTTTTGCTGTTTGGACTGAATCGGCAACAGACTCATCTCCATCGTGGTATCCTTCCATCCTTCACTAGGCATGATACTTTTTTGAAAATCAGAAATCAGGTATGAAAGTCGGTTGCCTTCGGTAGATTCAAATAGCTGATGTTGACGATTGACGACCTTGTCCAACGACTGGACTACCGGAGTCAGTTGTATTTCGTCTATATAGGATAACGCATCCTCTTTGCTCAGCCATCGCTGATGGCGACCTTCAAAATCGTGGGTCAGCACCTGAAATTTATCATCCTCTCCATAAGCTCCGATCACAGCGCGCGCCTTATCCTTGGCATAGTCTAACAAGGGTATATCCTGTCGCGTAGCCGTCATAGAATAAGAATTATCCACAAAAACGGATACATTATTAATGCCTGACTTTAACGTCTCACCTTTAGGAATAAATGGCTGTGCAAAAGCTAATACCAGTGCCGCAACAGCGAGTAAGCGCGCCAGCAAGATGAGCAGATTTTTAAGCTTATTTCTACTAGAAGTTTCTTCCTTGATTTCCTTCAGAAAACGGACATTAGTAAAATACACCTTTTTAAACCGTCGAAAATAAAATAAATGTATAATGACCGGAATAGCCAGTGCAGCCAATGCCCACAGAAAATAAGGATATAAAAAATGCATAGTGTTACACTAATGTGATTGCAAAAATATAACTACTAAGGTTAAAATCCTGTCTTTTGTTTAAAATTTACTTTTGTTTAACGAATGACAGGACAATGGATAATGCAAAATCAAGCCGATTAAATCTTAATAGCTACTATTTCCAAAAGAAATATATTCAAAGAATTCGTTAGTTAGATAATATGTATTATTGACTCGTCAACCATTCCATACCTCAATCTATTTTACTTTCAATACAAACTAAAATGCCGCATGTACCCCTAGCATAAAATTAATTCCCGCTTGCGGGTACAAGAAATTTTCAGTAATGGCCTCTTCATAAATGTAGGTGTAGGTATAACCATTAGAAGCATATAGCCTATTCAGTATATTATTGATTTGAAGTGTTGCAGTAAAGTGTTTCCACAATCTTGAAGAAAAATCTTTTGAAATCCTCAGATTGTGATAATGGTAAGCATCCAGAGAGCGATCAGGATTAGAGGTATTGTCTAAGTATTGACGTCCTACGTATTTAGCTAACCATTCGATCTCCATGCCATTTGTTGGTCGAAACAGGATCCCTGCCATACCGGTCAGCGATGGAGAAAACGAGATGTCTGTATTTTCATGGTGTACGACTACTTTGTCAAAACCATTAGTATAATCAGCTATCACCTCATCAAAAGCATTGATCTTATTGCTGCTTAATGTGGCATTGAAAAATATTGCCCATTTACTACTCAAAAACTGCTTCAATGAGGTCTCCCAACCCAGTCTATAGCTTTCCGGTACATTGATGCGGATGCCAGCACCCGATTCATTCAGATCTCCTGTCAGTACCAGCTGATCTTTATATTTCATATAGTACAAGTTGGTCTCTAATTGAGTCCGTTCTTTATCCAGTCTGTATCCAACCTCAGTATTATAAAGGCGCTCCGATTTAGGTAATACTCCAAAAGCATTATCAATAAAATCACCACGTGATGGTTCTTTGGAAGCAACCGCAATAGAAGCATATAAATCGGATGTTGTATTCCACCTATAGTCGAATCCAACCTTTGGATTAAAAAAAGCAAACCGCTCGCCTACATCAATATATTCAAGGGTTTTATCTTTGCCTGCAATATTATACTCAAGGTATCTCACTTGCAAATCACCAAAAAGAGTCCATCTCTCCGCTACTTGTTGCACCCATCGAGCATAGCCCGATAGGTCTGATTTTTTTCCGGTGTTATCATAATAGTGATAATCACGAGGCAATTCAGGAAGCTCTACGGACGACTTATTAATTTTGCCAAAATGATGTCCTGCATAATGGTTAACAGCAAGACCTAAATGCAACTCTGCACCGGTATGAACATTATAAACCATATCAGCCATGATACCCAATAAATCGTTGTCGAGCCATCGCCTTCTGACTATATCAGATTTTGTGATTGTAGCACCATCCTGACCGATCACCGGATCAATGTCGTAATCTTTGAGCTTGGCTTGAGGTTTATACTCTTCAAAATAGCCTTTGCCGGGAGTATAATACAAAGTAAATTTTGTTTTTAGTTTAGGGTTTACCAAATAAGAATATAAGAGTTGCAGATGTGTTTGTCGATAATTATCCACCTGATTTTCATAAGTATAGTAATTGTATCTACGATCAGACTTAAAAAGATTAATAGAATCTTCAATTGTCTTATACAACCCTCCTTCGTTGACCTTGTAGTGTGCTATAAGCGCCGCCTCATCTCCCCTAACCTTGGCTTCAGGACTACCATTCCACGCTTGAAATGTCTGTTCCTGACCACTGAACACATTAAGTCTAAGTGAAGATCTAGGTGTCACTCTTGCAGCCGAAAAATAATAACTTTTTAAATCAGCTGTAGCACGATCTATGTAACCATCTGAATGAATCAAACTGAACCTGCCTTGTACACTGTATTTGTTATTCATCAGACCAGATCCCAGACCTGCTGAAACCTTGTAAGTTCCAAAAGATCCATAGGCTGCATCCACTTCCATAAAAGGATTAATCTTCAACTCCGATGTGTTAATACTGACAGTTCCACCAAAAGCACCGGCACCAGTTGTCGAAGGACCTGATCCTCGCTGGATCTGCACATTAGAAACAGATGCAGCAAGATCAGGCATATTAACCCAAAACACATTCTGCGACTCCGCATCATTGACCGGAATGCCATTGAGTGTAACATTTATTCTAGTCTGATCCGAGCCTCTCATACGCATACTGGTATATCCTATACCGGCACCTGCATCTGATGTCACAACCATTGATGGCGACCACTGTAAAAGAAAAGTAGCATCTTGCCCTAAATTATTCTTAACCAAATCATCTTTTGAAATATTGCTACTCGTAAATGGCCCTTTGCTTGAGGTGCGATTTGCCTGGATTTCAATCTCATTCAACCGATAAATCTCACCCTTAAAATTAATATCTTGATGCACATCACTGATTACTTCTACTTCTGTGATCACTGGGTCATATCCTACATAAGTGGCTTTGAGCATGTATTTCCCCTGCTTTACATTAGGAATGACATAATTACCTTGAGCATCCGATACAGCAGCATACTGCGTATTGACCAGGAATACTGAACCAAATTCCAGCAGTTCTCCTCTTTCATTCGTCACCTGACCAGAAATAGTATATTGACTGCATAAATTGCCGAAAAAAAGCGAAAAGACCAATAAAACCAAGTATCTCATTTTGTGTGAATTATTATTTAAAATTCCTAATTGAGATACATTGCGTATTTTATACTATTCCCTTTCCGGCATTACCCGGACAGGTTCGATGGGTATAATCTCAGCAAGAGCAATGCTCAAGCACCCCAATTTAGGAAATGCAAAGATAATATATGCAAACATCACATAATAGGATTTACACAAAAAAATTGATGCTTCAATTGAAATAAAATCATCAAAAAAAAAGCAAAAAAAACTTTTACACATCATCCAAGTTCCTAAATTAGCAGTCTAAAATAATTAGACATATTGTCTTTTACCGCCTAAAAAAATATAGTTTGAAATAATAAAAACCTATTTATAAAGTTTTATTTAACTCCAAAATTGAGCATCTTAAAATCAAACCAGACACATGCTCATTAATATCAGACATAAATTATTTGTACTAATTATTAATGCAAAACCTTAGAAATTCACTTACCTAAAACGTAGCAAATCATATAAAATTTAACAATCATTTTCAATTGTACTTAAACCACTTCAACATAATAATCCAATCCATCAGTAGCCTTAACTTAAGGCCGGAAAATTATATTATACTAAGAACCAAATAAACATCGATAAAATAAATAATGGAATGAAATTTACATATGCATCTGAATTACGCTCCAGACTTCAGTATGGAATGTATCTTCTAGCATTACTATTGCTATTGATAGAATTTGGATTTGTTTTGCCGGAATGGACACGCTCACCTATCCTATTTTTCTATGTTGGCATACTTATTATTGCTTTACTGTCCACGCCTGCCCAGTATATATTTAAAAGTAAAAAAACTGTCCTACGTGCATTGGTTTTTGACTTACTAAGCGTAGTGTTTATTGGGTATTGTTTATACAAACAATATCTTTTAGGATTGCATATCATTTCATTTTGGGTTCGAATAGGCGTATTTATAAAATTAATCAGAGAGTTTGCACCCATAGATTATAATTACAAACGATCTAATTTAAGACCAGCTCAACTATTTGTTCTTACATTTGCAGGGCTCATTCTAATAGGGACATTACTGTTAATGCTACCCAAATCGACATATAATGGCATATCATTTATAGATGCTTTGTTTACATCAACAAGTGCAGTATGTGTTACCGGCCTAATAGTAGTTGATACGAGTTCTTACTTTACACCTTTGGGAAAAACTATTATCATGTTATTGATACAAGCAGGCGGATTAGGCATACTCACTTTTGCTAGTTATTTTAGTTTCTTTTTCAAAGGAGGAGCCACCTACGAGAATCAAATCGCTATGGGTGATCTTTCGGGAGATGGTAAGAACATCGGTAAGGTTTTCAAATCTCTACAAAGAATTCTGGGTATTTCCCTTTTTATAGAAACTGTTGGAGCCATATTAATTTATTCCAATATTGATGGTTCGCAGTTTCAATCTAAAAGATCGGAGATATTTTTTTCTATTTTCCATTCTGTTTCTGCGTTTTGCAATGCTGGGTTTTCTACGCTTTCAAATAATATTATGGAAAGCGAAGTCGTAACCAATTACCCATTCCAGCTGATTTTAGTAGGTTTATTTGTTTTTGGTGGACTCGGCTTTCCTATTGTAGTAAATGTTTTAAAGTATTTAAAACACTTAATGATTAGATATTTTTTCTGGTTTTACAAACATCAAAAAAAATACACACCAAGAATTCTCACTCTTAGTAGCAAACTGAATTTAATTACTGTATTCTGCCTGATTGTACTAGGAACAGTATTTGTTTATTCTAATGAGTTTTACAATGTCCTGGCACCACATCAGGGCTTTGGCAAGTGGGTTACTGCACTATTTGCAGCGACAAGCCCACGAACAGCCGGATTCAATTCAATTGACTACGGCCAAATGCACTTAACTACGATTTGGGTAATTATCTTTTTGATGTGGATTGGGGCTTCTCCTGCTTCAACAGGCGGAGGTATAAAAACAAGTACTTTTGCTATTGCGATCTTAAACTTTATTCAGACAGCCCAAGGCAAAACAAAAATTGAAATATGGAGGCGCGAAATTGCAGATATTACCATAAGAAGGGCTTTTGCTACCATGGCCTTGTCATTGATCGTCATAGGCATAGGTATATATGTGGTCGCCTACTACAATCCTCAATTACAGTTTTTGGACATAACCTTTGAATGTTTTTCCGCATTCAGTACTGTAGGCTTGACACTCGGGATTACGCCGAGCTTGAATGAGATTGGAAAGATCGTTATCATTTTACTAATGTTTATCGGTCGAATTACAACACTGACACTCTTGATTGCGCTAGTCAAAAAAGCTAAATCACTAAATTACCAGTACCCTACTGAAGAAATTTTAATAAACTAAATAAGATGAAATTTATAGTTGTTGGATTAGGAAATTTTGGAGCCTCACTGGCTGAAAAGTTAACAGAACAAGGAAATGAAGTCATTGGCATTGATCGTGAAATGAGTAAGGTGACGGCCCTAAAAGACACCATATCGCATACCATATGTTTGGATGCTACTGATAAAGCCACCGTTGCTGATTTACCACTTCAAAATACAGATGTCGTCGTTGTTTGCATAGGAGGAAATAGTGGCACCAATGTCATTGTATCGGCACTTTTTAAAAACTTAGGCGTAAAAAGACTGATCAGCCGTTCTGCAGATTCCTTACATGAACATATTTTAAATGCCATAGGTGTAAGTGAAATCGCAAAGCCGGAAGTTGAATCCGCTGAACGGTGGGCTAAGAAGCTATGCTTGAAAGGCCTAGTCAACTCATTTGATCTTAATCCACATCACAGTGTCATAGAGATAAAATCTCCATCCACCTTTATAGGTCAAACTGTTCAGCAAATCGGGTTTAGAGAAAATTACAATATTCTAATCCTGACCATCATAAAGCCAGCTGCAAAAAAATCATATTTTGGATTAAATAGTGAAGAATATATCACCGGCATCCCAAAGCCTGATACTGTTATCGATACTAATGACATTTTAGTACTCTATGGCAATACCAGTGATTTGCAAAAAATAATTACAAAAAAATGAAGAGTAGCTCATATGCCCTAGAAGGTGATCATGATAAATCACTGATAGAATCATCAAATGTAAGTCATCAATTTTGCCAATAAACTGATATATTTGCATGGCACACAACTAGCGATGATTACATTATGTTAATAATATGCAGGACATTATTATGTATTTAGACCATGCATGACCAAGTCGTTATTGATATAGGAAAACAGAAGACAAAAATACAATGGATTGTATTGGGTGTCGGACTAATTTTGTTTATGGTCAAAAATTTTTGCGTTTATTTTGACCAACTCGGTGAGTGTCTTATCAGATGCGCTGGAAAGTATCGTCAATATTATCACCGCATTCATGACATTACTAGCTCTAAAATATGCAATAAAGCCGCGTGATGACAATCATCCTTACGGTCATGGCAAAATTGAGTTGTTGGCTGCTTCAGTCGAAGGTATTTTAATTGGAGTAGCAGGCATCATGATTATCAATGAAGCCATTCTAAGGTTAAACCACCCAACTTATCTTCAGGATATTGGTATCGGAATGGTGATGATGGGTTTGACAGTTGCAGTCAATTATCTTTTAGGTAGATTTGCCATCAACAAAGGAAAACAATACAATTCCATCAGCTTGATATCAGAAGGAAAGCACTTACAATCAGATGCATACTCTACTTTTGCATTGATAGCTGGGCTGTCATTGTATATCATAACTGGCTACAAGTGGCTTGATAGCGTGCTTGCTATTATCTTTGGCATATTCATTCTGTACACAGGATTTCAGGTCCTCAAAGATACGGTCACTGGGCTAATGGACGAAGCAGACCCCGAGGCTCTACGAAGAATCGTCAAGGTCATCAAGCAAAATCGAAGACCGGCCTGGGTTAATATACATAAACTCACTTTACTGCGCTTTGGCCAGGTGTACCATGTAGATATGCATTTGACACTGCCGTGGGACTTTACAGTTGAGCAAGCACATCAGGAGGCGTTATTTCTCAAGAGCATCATCAGAGAGGAATTTGCCGAAGAAGATGTGGATATATCCATCCAAAGTGAGCCGTGTCGAAAAGATTCTTCTTCAAAATGGGTAGGCCAATGCGCCAAGGATCAATATAAAGAGTGTGACGAAGAAAAAGTATGGTCTATTGAACAAATCACAGGTAAAAATAATTTGAATAGCTAAGCAAATATTTAGCATTATGCATGATATAGAACCTTGGTGGGGATGGCGAGATGAATA
The DNA here is from genome assembly GCA_001567255.1 of Bacteroidetes bacterium OLB9. Taxonomy (GTDB): domain Bacteria; phylum Bacteroidota; class Bacteroidia; order Chitinophagales; family Saprospiraceae; genus OLB9. Next base: position 37,677 of record LNBW01000022.1, read on the forward strand.
TTCCGCCGAAGAAGATAAAAAGTCTCCATTTCACGGAAGGAAGTACAGTGAATTTTCATTTAGCAATAAGGTGTATAACTATCTGATACATCCTCAGTGGGACTACTTCGGATCAGAAACCCTATATGCCAAAATCTTATTTGTGGATTATCGGTTACACTTTGCCATCATAGAATTAATAGGTGAATGGAATGATGCCCTCTATAATGATATCATGTTTTTGAAAACAAAACTGGCAGATAGGTTGACAGATCACAAAATATCGAAGTTTGCCATTATATGTGAAAACGTAATGAACTTTCATGGTGAAGATGATTGTTATTACGAAGAGTGGTATGATGACATTAAGGATGATCGCGGGTGGATTTGTTTATTGAATACCTATGAACACGTATCCGTTGAAATGCAAAAACATCGGCTACACTATTATATCAACGTTGGTGAACCATATAACAATATCAATTGGCGAGGCCAAAAACCTATTTACACTATACAAGCGCTAGACAAAATGATAAACAAATCATATAAACAACTGACATGAAAAAACATAAATCAGGGTTTGTCAATATTGTCGGCAATCCTAACGTAGGGAAATCTACCTTGATGAATACGCTCGTGGGTGAAAGAATGTCCATCATCACCAGCAAACCACAAACTACTAGACATAGAATTCTAGGCCTTGTAAGCGAGGAAGATTATCAGATTGTATTTTCCGATACACCGGGCATTATAGACCAACCTAATTACGGAATGCAAGCATCCATGAATAAATTTGCTTTTTCATCTTTTGAGGATGCCGACATTATACTTTTTGTCACCGATATATTTGAAGATTATACCGGTAGCGAACCTGTTATCGAGGCATTGATAAAAGCTCCGATACCTAAATACCTCATCATCAACAAAATTGACCTGGACAAAGAAAACAAAGCCGATTTAGTAAGCCAACTATGGGATCAGCGTGTTGAATTTGACGAAACCTTTTTTATTTCAGCAGAGCAAAAGATCAATACAGATTCAATATTTGACCGGATTTTAAGCGATCTACCTGAAGGCCCGCCATACTATCCAAAAGATGAAATGTCGGACAAACCGGAGCGATTTTTTGTATCAGAAATCATCCGTGAAAACATCTTAAAACTTTATAAAAAAGAAGTGCCCTATTCTTGTGAAGTGGTGGTACATCGCTTTAAGGAAGAGCAGAAAAATGGTCAACCTATCTTAATGATTTATGCAGACATTTATGTGGAAAGAAAGTCTCAAAAGCCGATAATCATCGGTAAAGGTGGTGAAGCCATTAAAAAATTAGGTATTGCTGCTCGTGAAGGCATTGAATCATTCTTCGGTACACACACTTTTCTAGATCTAAACGTTAAAATCAAGGAAAACTGGAGAAATGACGAGCGCATGTTGAGGCACTTCGGATATGAAGAGTAAGCCCTGGTTTTAAAATATATGACAATAAAAAAACGGAGGCTGTCAATACAACCTCCGTTTTTAATATTTATATTACCCAATTATATAGGTCTCAATTATTTCTTTTCAGGAGCTTCAAGCAACTGGAAGAATTGATCTAACTTAGGTAAGATGATAATCTCAGTTCTTCTGTTTTGAGCTCTACCTTTTGCATTGCTGTTAGAAGCGACAGGAGAATACTCACCTCTACCACCAGCAGTCATTCTTGAAGGATCTACTTTGTATTTTTTCTGAAGTGTCTTAACCACGCTCAAAGCTCTTCTTGAACTCAAATCCCAGTTATCAGTAATACAATCACCAGTCATAGGTACATTATCAGTGTGACCTTCCACTAAGATGTTCATATCCTTATGGTCATTCAGGATTGAAGCAATTTTACCCAAAATACTCTGTGCTTTAGAATTTATTACTGCAGAAGCTGTACTAAATAACATATCATCAGATAGTGATACATAAACTACTCCTCCTTTCACTTGGATAGAAACATCCTGATCATTGAAATCTTTAAGTGATCTCTTTAGGTTCAATGCAAGTGCTAAGTTCACAGAATCTTTGTACTGCATAGTCTTAGTCAAGTCTTTAATGTATGCACTTTGTTGGCTGATAGCTTCAAGTGACTTCTTAATACTTTCAGCACCAGCCTTATTAATTACTGAAGCGGCATTCAATTGATCCAATAAGCCCGCGTTGCTGTTCTTTAAAACCATAAGTTGATCCTCTGCTGATTTCAATTTCATATTTGCATTAGATAAATCATCCATAGCATTCTTCAACTTTGCATTAGCATCAGCAAGTTCTTTTGTCAGTGTTGCAACTTGAGAAGTCAACATTTTTGTTCTTTTCTGTACAATCATCAAGAAGCGCTTTGTTAGCTTCATACATTTCATTCAATTCATTGAATTTCTTTTTACTCACACAACTAGTAGCTAAACTCGCTACAACTAATAAAAATAACGTAACCTTAAAATATCGCATTACTTAATAAATTTTGAATTTGTTTGAAAAAGTACGCAAAGAAAAGTATTTTATCCGTAAAAGACAAAACCCCATAGCAAAAAAATGTAAAAGGTTAAGATATTAACATTAAATTTGAAATTACATGACAAATTACAAGGCAAATACCAAGATATTCAGACACTTTTTAGCTAGTGTATACCAAAAAACATCCATATAAATATTACATATTGATAAAATGAATGCAATGACCAACATGGAGGAATTTAGTTGCGTCAGTATGTTTCAATTTATTTTTTTAATAATCATTCTATACTCACTTGATCTTCCTATATTTGCACGCATTAATTAATAATCTTTAAAATAATATTTTCATTATGACGAGAATTCTCAGTGTTGTACTTTTTATGGTTGCCTTTACCACTTCTTCACTTATCGCTCAGAAAAAAGCGAGTGAGTATGATTTTGGTAAAATGTGGACATTTGAAAATCCACCCAAAGAATGGCTAAAGGAAACTTACGGAATGGATGTGCAAGATGAATGGTTTGACTATGTCAGAAAATCTTCATTAAAATTTGCTTCATGGTGTAGTGCATCCTTTATTTCTCCCAATGGACTGATTATGACTAATCATCACTGTTCTCGAGACGTTGTGACAAGCCTTCAACGAGATGGTGAAAATTTTGATAAACATGGATTTTACGCAGAGACCCTTGCTGATGAAAGAAGAGCTGAAGGCCTTTTTGTAGAGCAAATGATTAAAGATGAAGACATCACTAATTTAGTCAATCAGCGTACCAAAGGAGCTAAATCAGATGAAGAGTTGGTCCAAATGCGCGAAAAAGCTTTAGAAGATATAGAAGACATGTACAGAGAAAAGCCGGACTGGAAAGGCCTCCGAATTCAGACCGTCACCTTTTACAGTGGCGAAAAATTTTCAATCTACGGATTTAAAAAATACACTGACATCAGACTGGTTTGGATTCCAGAGTTAGACCTTGGATTTTTTGGAGGTGATCCTGACAACTTCACTTATCCACGTTACAATCTGGATGCTACACTATGGAGAGCTTACGACGAAGATGGTAATCCGCTGAATACCTCTGCTAACTATCTCAAATTTAACAAAGACGGTGCAAAAGAAGGAGAACCTGTATTTGTAGTAGGCAATCCGGGTAGAACCGAAAGATATAGAACAGTAGCTCAACTTTCTTATGACCGAGATTATCGGTATCCATTCGTTTATAAATTTCTCAAAAACAGAAATGATATGATGATGGAAACTTACAATAAAATGAAAGACGATCCCGCAAAGGAATATGAAGCTCAACAATTACTCAATCGAATTGCCAACATTGCCAATTCGATGAAAGTATATCAAGGTATCACCAAAGGGCTGAATGACCCAGAGCTTTTCGGCAGGAAAGTTGAAATGGAAAATTATATCCGATCCAAATCAAAAGGACTTATTTATTGGGATGAAATTAGTAAGATTTATGAAGAACTATCACCAAACGGATGGGCATCTATTCATTTGTCACCAAGTCCATTCAGAGGTAATATATATACTGTAATGTTTGATCTTCAAAACTATATAGATCTAGTCAAAGAAGGTGCGTCACAAGCACAGAAAGACAAACTCAAAAACACGATCCTTGAAAAATTAAAATCCATTAAGGATCAAGATCAGATAGACAATTTCAAACTATTCCTTCGTGAGGTGCATGAAGATATTTATCCGGGAGATATGACATTACAAAAAATTTTAGGAAAGAAAGATATTGATGAATATACTTCATGGTTGCTGAAAAAGACATTGTTTACAGATGAAAAGAAAGTAAATAAGTTTTTTGAAAATGAAGAGAAAATGGATAAAAACGAGGATCCTTTGCTTACCGCAGGCAAGATATTTAAGGATCGCTACCAAATCGCAGCCGATTTGAATAAAAAATATAAATCTAGAATTAATACATTGGAGGGAAAAATTGCTGCACAGGTATTTAAAGTGTATGGCGACAAACTTCCACCAGATGCCACATTCACATTAAGAATTTCTGATGGCGTAGTAAAAGGTTACAATTATAATGGTACGATTGCCCCAATCAATACCACATATTTTGGCTTATATGACAGATATTATTCTCACAAAGGGCAATTTCCTTGGTCGTTGCCAGAGCAGTGGTTAAATCCGTCATTAGATTTACTTAAGTCTCCGCTCAATATGGTATCAACCAATGATATCATCGGAGGGAACAGCGGAAGTCCCCTCATCAATAAAAATAAAGAAGCGGTAGGCTTAATTTTTGATGGAAATATCGAGTCTTTACCAGGCAACTTTATTTTTGATCCAGAATATAACCGTACCGTCAGCGTTCATGCCGGTGGAATATACGCCGCATTGAAGTATATATTTAAAGCCGATAGAATCGTTAAGGAAATAGAATAATCAAAATCCCTCTTTGATATAAATATAAAAAAGCAGTGTGAGTTTTAACTTCACTGCTTTTTTTTAATTAAATCAATAGGTCATTCACCCTTGCATAAATACAAAACATAGGTAAAAGATAGAAAATCAAATTTCTGTCAACAAATATCAGTGAATTCATGTTTAGCTATGCAGCCTATGAGTCAATCAAATGCCTCAATATTGTCCATTCATATTATAATTACAGATTGTGAGCCAACCAGTCACGTTTAACGAAGTAAATAAAGATAAAGTCAAGAATAGAAAAATATCGAGAATACCTTTCGATCAGATGCCTGCTTTATCGCATAAAGATGTCTTTTATCAAACCAGATATAGTGACCTAGGCGAATTTATCAGTTTTGAGCCCACATTAGATGGACTGATGCAGGCAGTACAAACTAGGAAAAATTTTCCAGTGGATAGGCAGACCATGGTTGAAGTATTGACAGACCAATATCAGCAAACTGGACTTACTTCAGAACAACAAATACATATAAAAAAGCTAGCTTCAGAAAATACCTTTACTATAGTTACCGCCCATCAACCGAGTTTGTTAGGCGGGCCAGGCTATTATTTTTATAAGATTTACTCCGCCATTCATCTAGCTAAGTTATTGCAAAAAGCTATGCCGGACTGCCATTTTGTACCGGTTTTTATCAATGGTGCTGAAGATCACGATTTTGATGAAATCAAGTCGGTCCATCTCTTTGGTAAAACTGTGACTTGGAATAGTGAAAATAGTGGCCCTGTAGGTAGATTTCCATTAGACAACCTGACAGAAGCAGTACAAGAAATGACAACCATCTTAGGAAATTCTCCTAAAGCAACCTATCTAACAAATGTATGGTCGGCCGCCCTTCAGGCTTCTTCTTCTTACAATGAGTTTGTTCATTATTGGGTCAATGATTTTTTCAAAGAATACGGTCTCATTGTCCTCAACATGGACGATGTTAGACTCAAAAAGAATTTCATTCCAGTCATGGAGCGTGAACTCGTCAATCAAATCAGCGAACCGCTAGTACAAGCGACGCAAGTTAAATTAGAGTCCTTTGATTTTAAACCGCAAGCACATGCCAGGCCCATTAATTTATTCTATATATCAGGTCAGTCACGCGAGCGCATCATCCATGAAGATAATCATTACCTAGTTAATAATACAGAATTACAGTTTGGTGAAGCTGAAATTATTGCAGAACTACACCGACATCCAGAGCGTTTTAGTCCTAATGTGGTGATTCGTCCGCTGTATGAGGAGTTTACATTGCCTAATCTTGCATATATTGGTGGAGGCGGAGAACTGGCATATTGGTTAGAAAGGAAATCACAGTTTGAAGCATTCGATGTATTTTTTCCAGTACTTATCCGCCGTAATTCAGTGATGATTATTCCATCCAATTTGCAAAAATCAATGGAAAAATTACAACTTACTGAGATGGATCTGTTGATGGATGAAGATCCGCTAATTGAAAAATTTCTACAACAGTCTGACAATCCAAACTTTGAGCTAAAAAAGGAGTCAAAAGAAATTCTTGGTATTTTTCATACGATTGCAGAAAAAGCTAAATCCATCGATCCTACTCTAGAAGCAGCAGTGCTAGGAGAAGCTCAAAAAACACTAAAATCCGTAGAAAACATAGAAACTCGGCTTAAACGCAGCCTGAAACAAAAAGAAGAAGTTCAAATCAATCAATTGAGGAACTTAAAAGCAAAATTGTTTCCTAATAATGGTTTGCAAGAACGAGCAGAAAGTTTCCTACAATTCTGGATAAGAGAAGATGATGAATTTGATCACTTTATGATTGATCAGCTCAATCCACTTGAAAAGTCATTCCTTTTTATATACTTATGAAAAAAGCCTGCATCCCAGCGGACACAGGCCTGGTCTTAAAATATTAATTTTTAAAAGGCTTATCCTCTATTCTTCAGAGAATCAAGGAATGTATTCAATTCATCTATTGAATAAATCAGTACTTCTCTTGGTTTTGACCCTTGTGCAGGGCCGACAATGCCCAATTGCTCCATTTGATCCATAATGCGTCCTGCTCTATTATAACCTAATTGCAGTTTACGTTGAATCAAAGAAGTAGATCCATGTTGATTTGATACGATCAATCGAGCAGCTTCATCAAAATTTTCATCCAGATCAGACAATTTAATATCAGTACTACCTACATTACCTTCTTCTCCCACATATTCAGGAAGATAGAAAGGTTCAGGATATCCTTGCTGATTAGAAATATGGTCAATCACTTTCTCAACTTCAGGCGTATCTACAAAAGCACATTGCAGACGTACATTATTGCTACCGATCGATAAGAGCATATCACCTGCACCAATCAATTGATCAGCACCTCCAGCATCAAGAATAGTCCGTGAGTCAACTTTAGAAGTCACCTTAAAAGCCAATCTAGCAGGGAAATTAGCCTTGATGATACCTGTAATGATATTCACTGAAGGTCTTTGAGTTGCAATGATCAAGTGTATGCCTATGGCACGAGCTAGCTGGGCAAGACGTGCAATCGGCATCTCCACTTCCTTACCGGCAGTCATAATCAGATCAGCAAACTCATCAATAACCAACACGATATAAGGTAAAAACTTGTGCCCTTCTTTCGGACTAAGCCTCCTTTCCGTAAACTTTTCATTATACTCACTTATATTTCTCACTCTAGCCTTCTTCAACAGATCATAACGACTATCCATCTCAATACAAAGTGAATTTAAAGTATTAATCACCTTGCTAGTTTCAGTAATAATCGGTTCGTCTTGATCAGGTAAGAATGCAAGAAAATGTTGGTCTAGGTTGCTGTATGGAAAAAGCTCCACTTTTTTAGGATCAATCAACACCAGTTTCACCTGAGAAGGGTGCTTTTTGTATAGAATAGACATCAGAATTGCATTGATACCTACAGATTTACCTTGTCCTGTAGCACCAGCTACAAGAAGGTGAGGCATCTTAGCCAGATCGGCTACGAAGACTTCATTAGATATCGTCTTGCCAAGTGCAATCGGCAATGCCATCTTAGATTGAGTGAATTTATCTGAATTAAGCACCTCTTTGAGTGAAACGATTTGCTTTTTCTTATTCGGTACCTCAATACCGATAGTTCCTTTGCCAGGGATCGGTGCTATAATTCTGATACCTAGAGCAGACAAACTGAGCGCAATATCATCTTCTAGGTTCTTAATCTTTGAAATTTTAACGCCCGGAGCAGGAACGATTTCATACAGTGTCACTGTAGGTCCGATGGTAGCACGTATCTTTGTAATTTCGATTTTGTAATTGAGCAAGGTAGCAATAATCTGATCCTTATTAGCCTCTAGCTCTGCCCTATCTACTTCCACCTTTTGATCTGCATATTCTAGTAAAAGATCAGTGGTTGGCATTGTGTAGCGAGATAAATCCAAACGTGGGTCATATGGCTCCAACTCATCATCAAGTTTAACCGCTTCAATCTCTGTTTCAGGTACTACCGGAATCTTTCCCAGGCCAACTACTTCTTCTTCGACAGGTTGATCCTTTGTATTTTCAAAGTCCAGTTCTAGATCATGACTGGGAGTAGAATTATTTGTAGCAGGTGTACCCATATCAAACTCTAGTTCATTACTACATTCATCATCATCTGTACTGCTATTTCCACCTGTTGTTTCGGTATTTTTCTTGTTATTTTTTAAAGAATCGAGAAATAACTTTTCAATATCATCTTCTAAAGATGTAACCTCCTCTTTATAAGATTTAGGCTTTAATTCTGAATCTTCAATCCCCTTAAAAAAGTCAAGTGAAGGCATATGAATACCAGCTAGTGGATTTGTGAAGGTCAAGTTTTCAAAACTCATATTAAATCTCCATACTATATAGCCTCCTAATGTAAAGAGTAGCAAAAAAAACAGCCCTATCTGACCAAGGAAGTTAGATAGCCAAAACACTGTGCTTTCGCCAAAGGCGCCACCCCAAGTAAATTCAGATTTTCTGAATAAAAACTCAAGTAAAAGCGAGAAAAATGCCATTATCACAAAGGAATTGCGGGCAAAAATCAAAAATGGCCTCAAAGGCTTCTTTCTCAGTAAATCAAAACCAAGGCGAAGCATCAATACAACCACAATCATAGATGGAAATCCAAATCCCCAGTAGAAAAACATATTGGAAAGAATGGCACCTAGTCTGCCCAGCCAGTTTTGTACGCTCAAATCTCCTTGCAGCAGCATTCCCCAAGAAAATTTAAGTACTTTATCCTGGTCCAGTTTCCATGTATATAAATAGGAGACGAAAGCAATAGCTAGATAAATTCCCGCTAAAATCAATACTACACCCAGTAGTTTTGGCAATCTTTCATCTTGCCAGTTAATACGGAATCTACTGGAATTTTGTTTCGGTTTTTGTTTTTTTGTTGACATACGAATGCAAATAAATCGGTTTTTTACTTAAATACTCATGGTCCAAACTCATTAAAATCGATCTATATAGTCCTGACAACTCAGCTTACATTTAGGAATACAATTATTACCGAAGTTGTATCCTGAATACGTTTTGGGGTCGTTGTAAGTGTTAAAGTGTCAAAGTATTGCTATAAAAAGATTTTAAATTGTTTGGCAAAGATATAAACATCTCATTCATATTAAAAATAAATTTAATATATTTTTCACATAATTTCAAATAAATACATCACTTAATTAATAATGTAATATTTAATTGGTTGAAATTCTATAAATTAAAATTATTCTAAAGAACACGGTGAATAGACATTTTTTTTTCTGTAAAGATTATAATTGATTATATTTGCATCCCAATTTAAAAATAGAGTATAAACAACCAGTTACAAAGAATTATGGAAGCCAGTATATTTATAGCAGGAAGTGGAGGTATCGGGCAGGCAGCCGGATTAATACTAGCAGAATCTGAAGTGATCAAGGCAAAAATATATTATGGTGACATTTCACAAGAAGCATTAGACAGAACCTTAAATTTTGTAAAGTCCGGAGCTACTCGAGCGTCAGAAGTCAACGGTATTTTGATGCCTCTTGAAGGTAGCAATAGTGACATGGATAACATACTGGCTTCATGTGATATTATCCTGGATTGTTTGCCAGGAAGTCAGGCACCACGCATGGCAGGCCTTGCAAAAAAACACCATTGTCATTATGCTAATTTAACTGAATACGTTCAGGAGACCAAAGAGATCATGGAGTTGTCAAAAGATGCAGACACTGGTTTTGTGCTGCAAACTGGTCTAGCTCCAGGATTTATCAATATACTAGCACACCAGCTCTATCTTGAATTCAGCAATGAATACCAGGTGGAAATGGCTGATAAAATGCAGATGAAAGTAGGTGCTATCAGCCGCCATGCACCTGCGCCACATTTTTATGCTTTCACCTGGAGCCCAATCGGTGTAGCCACTGAATATATGAAAGATGCAGAAGTAGTACAAAACTTTCAAAAAGTATCGGTTCCTGCACTCTCCGGATTGGAGCGTATTATTATAGATGGTCAAGTATATGAAGACAACTATACATCCGGTGGAGCAGCTGATTTACCTGACTATTTTGCAGGAAAAATAAAGGATCTTAATTATAAGACACTGCGATTTCCGGGCCATTACCAGTGGGTAAAAGAAACCATCGCCAATATTAATGATAGCGATAACAAAATCAAGGTACTGGAGCAAACCATGCTCAACAATATAGCGCGTGTGGAAGATGATATCGTGATTGTATATGCATCTGTTGAAGGTAAAGACAAAAATGGTGTATTACACAGAAAGGAGAGGTCTTATAAAATAGCACCATCAAAAGTTGGGCATCATCAGTTGAGAGCCATTCAAACGACGACGGCTGCTCCACTTTGCGAGGTCGCTTATATTTTACTTTCCGGAAAGTATAGCGGAACCGTTTTACAAAGTCAGATTGAACCTAAAGCATTTTTAAACGGACCTTTTGTAAGTGCCATTTATGGCAAATATTAATAATCGAGCCGAAGCTATTCAGAACGGCAGGACATGCAATTATAGAACTGACTATAATAGGTCAATACCTTATAATAGTAGATTAGCCTTGAATGGATTTAAAATCAGATTTTTATTTCGAAGATATTCCTTCATGTGATGTGGCTACAAATATTGTAAAGTCCAAAATATATTACTATTTTTGCAGTTTGAATTTATGGTAAGTTAATGGAGAAAATAAGATTAGATATTATGGCATTATCACATAGTGTGACACAGTCGCATAATTATGCTGTAGTATTAGGCGAAGAAAACGGAAAAAGAAGGCTACCTATCGTGATAGGAGGTTTTGAAGCGCAAGCTATTGCTGTTGCATTAGAAAACATGACTCCCAATCGACCGCTTTCTCATGATTTGTTTAAAAATACAATGGATGCTTTTGAGATCAATCTTAAAGAAGTCATCATCAACAACTTACTTGACGGTATATTTTATGCACAACTGATCTGCGAGCAGTTTGGTAATGTAATCCAGATCGATGCGCGCACCTCAGATGCCATATCGATGGCAGTTCGATTTGACTGCCCTATATACACTTACGAATTTATCCTTGAGAGTGCCGGTGTCATTCTTGACGAAGATGCCGAAAAAGAAGTAAAAACTGAACCCGCGAGATCGAAAGCCAAATCCATCGAGGATCTGAGCATTTCTAGCCTTGAAAAAATGCTAGAAGAAGCGCTTGCAAAAGAAGACTACGAGAAAGCCGCTCAGCTGCGAGATATCATCAATCATAAAAAATCAAGCAATTCATAGCAGACGATGACCAGACTAAGTGTTAATATCAACAAAGTCGCTCTGCTACGTAATTCCAGAGGTGCTAATTTCCCTGACTTAATCAAGACCGCGATCGACTGTGAAGAGTTTGGAGCACAAGGCATCACGGTGCATCCACGTCCGGATCAAAGACATGTCAAATACACTGACATTCCAGCACTAAAGGAAGTCGTGACGACAGAATTTAATATAGAAGGTTATCCATCAGAAGCGTTTATCGACCTTGTCATCCAAAACAAACCGGATCAATGCACACTAGTACCTGACTTACCGGGAGCATTGACTTCAGACAATGGTTGGGATACCATCGCCCATCAAAAATTTTTAAAAACAACAGTCAGCAGGCTGCAAGATGCTGGTATACGAGTCAGTCTTTTCATTGACCCGATCGAAGATCGTCTCTATGCTGCTAAAGAAACCGGTACAGACAGAATAGAGTTTTACACAGGCCCTTACGCGCATCTTTATACCCAGGAAAAAGCTCAAGCAATATCTGCCTTTATGGCTGCTGCATATGTGTGTAACGATATCGGGCTCGGCATCAATGCAGGCCATGACCTCAATTTGGATAATCTAAAATTTTTCAAATCACACATTCCTCAACTGCTTGAAGTTTCGATTGGTCATGCACTTATTGTTGATGCGCTTTATTTAGGTTTAAAAAACACCATTCAACTCTACCTCAAAGCATTGAGCTAGGCTAATTTAGGGTTTCATCATTATCAATTAGTTAATGCTCGTGAGATCGTGGTTTGACCTTAGGGTCAGGTATGATTTCCTCAGCTTCAATTTCAAGTCTTGTAGGGCTGTTATCTATAATCGGTTGACCGGCATTGACCCAGGCAGTATAGATACATGATCCTACCGCATGAATGGATGCACGCATCTGATCTTCAACCATTGACCCCATAGCATTAGTGTATGCTTCAGTATATTCCGGACACTGGATTCGAATCGTTCTGTCCAGTCGCTCGTCATAACAATAGATCATGTCACTGGCATAAGTTTGGCTCAAGCGTTTTTCAATCATTAAGACACTATCCAGATGACTGTGCGCTTTGATTATAATATCCCAGAAATAATCTCGCGGATTTTCAATATAGGTGGCTTTACCAACAAAAAAATCATAATCTCGTTCTGCAAATAGTTCCGGGATTCTTGATTCCCAGAAAGCATGAATTCCATCCTGATTTGTCAATTGACCATTATAATTATAGGATGTATGCAATGGCACATGTGCATCTGCAATATAATGACCAAATTCAGTGGCTGTCCTTAAAACAGTGGGCATATCTTTATTTTCAAAAGCATAGGTGAGCCTTGACATCATCGTCTCAAGATGATATGGCACAATACCAAACTCCGAAAAATGGTCTTCAATCAGTATATCAACATTATTCCGCTGAAAATATGAAGTGCCGAATAACTCGTCGATATCATAACCGGACAGTTTCCATACCTCATCAAAATACAAGGGTTTAATGACTTTTTTCCAGTATTTAACAAATGTCGGATAATCAATTCCTAAGCGGATACCTCCAAAATGTTCAGTAGATAAAAAGAAAGAATCAGTTGTGATTTCCTTATTAAAATATAGCGAGTCTGCTCCGGTTACAAATCGAATTTTACAATGCTTGATGATGGCTTCTTCAAAATCTCGGGGAACATTATGAAATGGGCTTTTGTCCCAGTAGTCAATATCTATAAAATGACGCGGCCCTTCATGTCGGGTAGCATATCGCCTTTTATCCGGATCAACCGCATGCTCAGTCATATACTCTATGTTAGCCTTAAAAAAGCCTATGAGTTCAGGTGGCAATGTAAAGACCGCCATTCTATTGATGAGCCGATGGCCAAAAAATCCCCATGCAACAGGTTTGGAAAATGAAACCAGTAAGCTACAACACAGCACTAAAATTCCATACAACCAAAATGTTTTGAAACGCATCCGTCAATATTTTATCTTAGGACAATTATAGCAATCATTTAGGGAATTATTCATTTTTTAAATTAAAATTATGTCCATCCTCGATATTTTTTTGATACTTTTTATTGAAAACACTATATTTTTGTAAAATATAATCAAACCATTAAGTCAAATGAAATACCTGAAAAACGCACTATTGGTTTTAATATTTTTACCTTCTATGTCCTATGCTCAGTTTACCATGCACAATTTTACGGTAACAGACGTACATGGCCAGGTACATCGACTTTATGAAGACTATCTTGATAAAAACAAAGTAGTAGTGGTTAAATTTTTCTTCACTACATGTCCACCATGCATCGCCAATGCGCCCTATTTTCAACAAAAATATGTAGATTATGGTGAAGGTAACGGTGATGTAGAGTTCTTTCACATTACCACTATTCCTACTGATTATGATGCTGATGTATTAGCTTATGAAAATCAATACCAACAAACCATGAAGGGCATCAGCGTGGATGGTGGAGCAAGGCCGATAGCACTAGAATTTAAAGATGGCACATATGGCTCGTGGTATGGCACACCGACTTTTATTGTCATCGCACCGAATAGGACTTTACACTACCCTGTTCAGTTTTCGCAATTAGATGCACAGATAGCCATAGCAAGAACTGAAAAAAATACAAGTGCTACCACCTTCTCACTCTCTCTTAATACACCCGGATACACGCTCACTGATGGACATGTAAAATTTTATCTTCAATCCCAGACAAATCCATCACAAAAGATAGAAATCACTAAAGACGCTCAGGGACAATACAGCTTCACTTATCCTTCTACCGCATTTCCTGAAATGGAAGAACCGGAAGTCACAATGGAAAGTATCGGCCCGGCCGCATCAAAAATAGTGACAGCAGCAGATCTTGTAGCGATCCAAAAACACATCCTGCTTCTTGCATCATTTCAAGAAGACTATCAAAAAGCGGCAGCCGATATCAATAGCGATAATAAAATCACAGCTGCTGATTTATCAGGGCTTCGCAAAGTCATACTACTTCTGAACACGGAGTTTCCTAACCACACTGCTAGTTATAAATCGTTACCAGCTACTCAACCAATTAATCCAAGTAACACTAACATTCAGTTCACTATTGTAAAAACGGGCAATGTTAACTGATCCAATCCTAACAATTTGATAACTAGAACTCGATATATTTCAAAAAAACATTCGCAAATAGCGATGTCAATTATAGCTTACATTGTAATTTCTCCCTAGTTACTCATTAGGGATTTACTATATAATAATGGTGTTTCAAATTTAATTCAGTATTCGTTTGTCTATTCTCGATATAGTATAACTATGGCTGCGGAATAAAAAACTCAGAGCCTCATAGCTATTTTGTATCATTTCCTTACGTAACAAAGTCAAATGAGCGATATGGGTTTAACAATTCAAAATAGCGGGATAAGATAATACTTTTCTATAATTATCAAATTCCAAAAGCAACCTTTAGAATAGACATAAGTCCCCATTTGTTAATGTAAGTTTAAAAATTTACCTTGAAATTAAGCAGCTCATGTTTTATTGACTTTAATTTTGTACCTTTGCACACCAATTGCAACCCTCTTTTGTGGTAATTCATTCTTTAAATTCAGGACTTTAAGAGATAAGTATCGGATATTATTGATAATTATATATAAAGTATTTATTAATTTGACTATATAAATTCACTATGACACTCAGATATTTAGGACAGTCATCTTTTCAAGCCGAATTCGGTGGAAAACATTTGGTTTTTGACCCAATGATCAAGGCCAATGAATTAGCAAGAGATATTGATATCGATACCATAAAAGCAGATTATGTATTATTGTCCCATGGCCACAGCGACCATGTTGAAGATGCAGAGCATATAGCAAAGAACAATAATGCAACACTGATTTCAAACTTTGAAATCGTATCATGGTATCAAGACAGAGGATTGAAAGGTCATCCAATGAATCTGGGTGGCAAGTTCAGTTTTGATTTTGGAACTGTCAAGTATGTTAATGCCATTCACTCCAGCATGCTTCCAGACGGTAGTTATGGAGGAGCATCAGGAGGATTTGTCATCTGGAACAACGAGAAGCGTTTTTACTTTGCAGGTGACACTGCGCTCACTATGGACTTGAAACTCATACCGATGACCTGTCCTAAGCTGGACTTTGCTATATTGCCTATAGGCGACAACTTTACTATGGGATATGATGATGCAGTACTAGCTGCGGAATTTATTCAGTGCGACAAGATTATCGCATGTCATTTTGATACATTTGGGTACATCAAGATAGACCATGAGGCAGCAAAAGCGGCATTCAAAAAAGAAGGTAAAGAATTAATCATCCTCAGTGTCGGGGAAAGCATACAATTATAATATTTTAATTTTATGGGCAAAATTATAGCCATAGCCAACCAAAAAGGTGGCGTCGGAAAGACAACCACTGCCATTAATCTCGCAGCGGCACTTGCCATTCTGGAGAATAAAGTCCTACTGATAGATGCAGATCCTCAAGCCAATGCAACCTCGGGAGTCGGTGTTGTAGGCGATCAAATCAGCATCACCACCTACGAATGTCTTACAGAAAATGCTGATCCGCATGATGGCATTGTATCCACTCAAACCCCTAATCTAGATCTACTGCCATCTTCTATTGACTTAGTGGGAGCAGAAATAGAGCTTGTCAACGCTGAAGACCGTGAATTTAAAATGCGTCAGCTGATAGAAAAAAGTTCGAGATGAGTACGATTATATTTTTATAGATTGTTTGCCTTCACTAGGGTTGATTACACTCAATGCACTCACAGCAGCCGACAGTGTTCTGGTGCCAGTGCAATGTGAATTTTTCTCTCTCGAAGGTTTCGGCAAACTCAAGGACACCATCAACCTGATACAACAATCCATCAACCCTAATCTTGTGGTAGAAGGAGTCGTGCTTTCCATGTACGATCAAAGACTTCGCATGGCCAATATGGTCATTGAAGAGATCCGCAACATCATTTCGGATCGCATCTACGAGACTATCATCCATAGAAACAGTAAAATCGGAGAAGCACCTTCATTGGGTCAACCAGTCATCATCTATGATGCAAGTAGTAAAGGTGCTATCAACTTTTTAAATCTGGCCCAGGAGTTTCTAACTGTACAACAGACAGAAAAAATTTTTCAAAGCTAATCAGCGACCATGAATAAAAAAAATGAAGTTTCAAAAGGCCTTCGGTCTTTACTCAATAATATAGAAAAAACAAATAATCCACTGGAGCGATCTAAACTGGTCAAAGAATTATCGAGCTGTATTGCAATGATTCATCCTGATCAGGTAGAAGTCAACCCTTTTCAACCTAGATCTGAGTTTGATGAAAATCAGTTAAGTGAACTAGCCAAATCTATTCAAAACAGTGGATTGATACAGCCTATTACGGTGAGGAGTCTTGGAGGAAATAAATACCAGCTCATCTCAGGTGAGCGAAGACTTCGAGCCTCCAAAATAGCCGGGCTCAAGGAGATTCCTGCATATATCCGTGTGGCCAATGACCAGGAAATGTTAGAAATGGCACTCGTCGAAAACATCCAGCGTGCTGACCTTAATGCAGTGGAAATAGCCATTTCCTACCAGAGGTTGATGGAAGAGTGCAATCTGACCCACGAGCAGCTTTCTGAGCGTGTAGGGAAAGACAGAAGTACTGTCACTAATTATGTGCGCTTGCTGAAGCTACCTGCACAAATCCAAGCTTCCGTCAAAAATGGAGACTTGTCAATGGGGCACGCAAGAGCACTAGCAGGCGTAGAAGACCTCGGATTACAATCAAAACTTTACAATGACACCATCAGCCAGCACCTTTCTGTGCGTGCACTCGAATCACTAATTAAAGACCACACGCAGACCAAAACAAGCAAGAAAGAACCTGCTGAAAACAAAAATGTATTTACGGCTGAAGTTATCAAAATTAAAGACCAACTCAGCAGGCAATTTGGAACAAAGGTGGACATCAAACGAGCTGGAGATGGTAGTGGAAGTATCACTTTTAGGTTTAACTCTGATGATGACTTTAATAACATCACTGAATTGCTCATGCAAAACTAAGCTGAAAACATTCTATGAGCCGCATTCTTCCTTTAGTTATTTTCTCCATTGCACTATTATACACATGTAAAGTCAACGGTCAAGTGGATGGAGGATTAGATCCATTTGGAAGACCCATAGTAATCGACACTTCAGCGTTAAATGAAAACGACACAATCATTCACAAAGGTGGTTTTTTCTCTCTTTTCACTGGTAAACCAGGCAAAGCAGCGCTCTACAGTCTGCTCATACCTTCGGGCGGACAAATTTATAATAAAAAATGGTGGAAAGTGCCTCTAGCATTAGGAATAGACGGCTCACTGACTTATGTTTTGATTTACAACCGGAGCCATTATAAAACAGCACAACAAAACTATCTCACAGCGCTCGAAACAGGAGACCCTAGGGCTTCAAGATACAAACAACAAAGGGATTTTTACCGAAAATGGAGTGAATATTCATGGTTATGGCTTATTGGTGGGCATCTGATCACCGTAGTCGATGCATTTGTGGATCGGCATATGATGGAATTTGATATCAGCCCGGACTTATCATTATACCCTATTCAGGAAATATCCAACACCCCAACAATGGTCATCAATGCCGGTATAAAAATCAACCTCCATCACAACTATCAAAAGTCACCTAATAGAGACTTCCTCATGCCATAACCTAAACCAACGGTGATTACTTTTTTCCTGGATATACTTTAAGCGCTTCTTCCAGACATTTGACAGCTGCCACTAATGACTCTTTTTTCAGAACATAAGCTACCCTAGCTTCATCTCTCCCTAAGCCTTGAGTGGCATAAAACCCACTAGCTGGAGCCATCATAACAGTTTCACCATTATACTCAAAGTCTTCTAGCAACCACTGACAGAAGCGCTCAGTATCATCCACAGGAAAACGCACTACTACATAAAATGCACCTTTAGGCTTAGTACAAAACACGCCAGGTATTTTATTCAGCCCATCCACCAGGATATTTCTTCTTTCTACGTATTCGGCGATGACGTGCTCAAAATAGGAATGCGGCGTATCTAGTGCTGCTTCGGCTGCGACCTGATCTACGGTCGGCGGTGATAATCGCGCCTGACCAAACTTTAGTGCTGCAGCCATAACTTCCTTATTTTTAGAGATCATCGCTCCTATTCTGGCACCACACATAGAGTAACGCTTAGATACAGAATCTACAACAATAACGTTTTGCTCGATACCGTCAAGATTCAGTGCAGAAAAGGGTCTATATCCGTCATAGCAAAATTCGCGATAGACTTCATCAGCAAATAGAAATAGATCATGCTCTTTGACAATATCACGAAGCTTCTCCAGTTCTTCCTGCGAGTAAAGATATCCTGTGGGATTGCCCGGATTACAAATGACAATAGCCTTGGTTCTAGAGGTGATTTTTTTCTCAAATTCCTCTACCGGAGGAAGCGCAAAACCATCTTCAATACGAGAGGTCACCGGCACCACTTTAAGTCCGGCATAAGCAGCAAATCCATTATAATTAGCATAAAATGGTTCAGGAATGATAATTTCATCTCCAGGATTGCAAGTCGTCATAAATCCAAAAATCAATGCTTCAGATCCGCCTGTCGTCACAATGATATCTTCGGAATCAACGGGTATGCCTTGATTCTTATAATATATCGATAGCTTGTTGCGATAAGATTCAAAACCTGCTGAATGACTATATTCGATAACTTTGTCATTAAAATTATGAATGGCATGCAGTGCTGCGTCCGGTGTTTCGATATCCGGCTGTCCGATATTCAGATGATACACGAGCTTACCCTGCCTTTTGGCTTCTTCTGAATAAGGTACCAGTTTTCTAATCGGCGATGCCGGCATAATGACGGCCTTTTCTGATATTCTAGGCATAATTTCAATTTTAGCCTGGCAAAAATACGCAAAAGTTTTTAGTCCTGATTTTATTTTATGCTTAATTATTAGCAGTTCATCAATCTTATTGACAAATAATTTTGGTCGAAAGACGAAGGTCAACTAACTTTACAACAAAATAAAGATATGATACTGGATCAAATTTTGAAAAACAATGAACTTTGGGTAGCCGAACAACTAGAAAAAGACCCGGACTACTTCAAAGAACTATCTAAAGGTCAAAACCCTGATGTACTTTTCATAGGTTGTTCTGACAGTAGGGTCACTGCAGAGGTTCTAATGGGTGCTGATCCAGGTGAGGTTTTCGTACATAGAAACATAGCTAATGTGGTGCCCAACAATGATTTAAACTCTTTATCGGTGATCAACTTTGCAGTCAATTATGTAAAAGTAAAACACATTATTGTCTGTGGACATTATAATTGTGGTGGTGTAAAAGCTGCTATGCAGATTAGTGATGAAGGACTACTCAATCCCTGGCTTAGAAATATTAGAGACGTATATAGGCTTCACAAAAATGAACTCAATGCCATAGAATCTGAATCAGAACGTTACGACAGACTTGTGGAACTTAACGTATATGAACAATGCATCAATGTCATCAAAACCAGAGATGTTCAGAACGCAATTGTAGAAAAAAGAATCCAGATCCACGGCTGGGTATTTAACATCAGAACTGGTAGGCTGATAGATCTCAAAATTGATTTTCAAAAAATCCTGGATGAAATCATGGGTGTCTATAGTCTATTTGATCAAAAAATGATTTTAAAATAATATTGAATTCAAAATCAAATTGATATGCCTATAATTTAAACTCATTAATTCTAGCACATAATTATTTTATCCGGTCAGTTTTTTAATAATTAATCCATCACTTTGTAACCTTTTCATTTCTATTGACTCTAACTCTTTAGAATCAAATTAAAATTGAAATGGCAAACACAAACAACAATCAGTTACTTAAACAGACTTACAACCTTCTGAAATACACCTTTGTTATAGTTCCAATCGTTGCAGGACTAGACAAATTTGTCAATTTTCTCACGAACTGGGGCGCTTATCTTAATAGCAGTATTTCAGGATTACTTCCATTCTCAGGAGATGTTTTCATGAAAATTGTAGGTGTTATAGAAATTATAGCCGGAATTATAGTCCTGAGAAAACCAGACATCGGAGGCTACATCGTTGCAGGATGGCTGACGCTGATAGCATTGACTTTATTAATTGGTTTTGATTATCCTGATCTAGCCGTAAGAGATTTAGTCATGGCAATTGCAGCCTACTCTATGGCAAACCTTTCAAAAATTGTAAAAAAAATCTAAAAGTTAAATGAATAACTTAGACCTACTTACTGAACAAGAAATCATTGATCGTATTCTCAATGGCGAAAAAGCACTTTATGAGATTATTGTACGACGATATAATCCATATCTGTACAAGATAGGAAGATCGTACAATTATAGTCATGAGGACACCATGGATTTAATGCAGGATTCATTTGTCGATGCCTATAAAAACCTGAGCAAGTTTGAAGGTCGCTCTAATTTTAAGACATGGATTATTCGAATCATGCTAAACAATTCATTTAGAAAAAAAGAAAAATCAAGTTTTAAAAACGAAGTTAATCAAGATTTTAACGATATGTCAAGACCATTATTCAATTCAAGATCTGAAAACCGCGCAGATACAATGTTTCTTAATAAGGAACTCATTGAAACCATCGAAAAGGCCTTAAGCAAAATACCCGAAGAATATAGGTTAGTATTTACGCTCCGCGAAATGAACGGTATGAATGTAGCTGAAACAGCCACTCTTTTGAATATCAGTGAATCAAACGTAAAAGTACGGTTGAACAGGGCTAAGATTATGTTGAGAAATTTGCTGGAGGAGACTTATGCTCCCGAAGAACTGTTTGAGTTCAATCTTGTCTTTTGCGATGCGATCGTAGCCAATGTAATGGCTCGAATTCATGAATTATAAACTTATAAAAAAACATTCAGCATGTTACAATTAGAAAAAACAAGTATAGAGGAGTCCGTTATTGATGTTCCTCGCAGCGATTATGTGAATGCACTAACAGACAATGAGAAAATCAGAAAAATTGAATATCACTTTGCTAAAATCATGGATACGCTCGGTCTGGATCTAGAAGACGATAGCCTGAAAGATACACCCCGAAGAGTAGCTAAAATGTATGTAAAAGAAATATTCAGTGGCTTGAATTCAGAAAACGAGCCAAGTATCAGTTTGTTCGAAAATAAGTACAATTACAATAAAATGTTAGTGGAAAAGAACATAACATTGTACTCTAATTGCGAACACCACTTTGTACCTATTATAGGCAAGGTACATATAGCCTATATACCTAGGCAAGAAGTGATTGGTTTGTCAAAGCTCAACAGATTAGTTGACTTTTATGCAAGACGACCACAGGTACAAGAACGGTTGACCATTCAAATTGCCGATGCACTCAAAAAAAATTCTTAAACATGATGACGTTGCTGTTGTTATAGAAGCAGATCACATGTGTGTTGCTTCGCGAGGAATAAAAGATACGAATAGCTCTACTATTTCTGCCATTTATTCCGGCAAATTCGAAGATGAACAGACACAGAGAGCATTTTTGTCTTATATTAAATAAAATTGAATCATGGCACAAACTGTAAAAATCAATTCGATAGATCATGTTACACATGATGTTTTGAGAATCAATGCTGAAAAACCGGCAGGGTTGGACTTTATCGTAGGACAAGCTGTCGATGTCGCTATCAATAAGCCAGGATGGGAAGATCAGTGGCGATCATTCACTTTTACTTCGCTTCCGGAGGATAATCATATCGAATTTACCATCAAGACCTACCCATCTCATCAAGGCGTAACGAATGAATTACTTTCATTAAAAGCTGGAGATGAACTCATAATAGGTGATGTTTATGGAGATATTCAGTACAAAGGCGAAGGTCTTTTTATAGCAGGAGGAGCGGGCATCACACCATTCCTTGCTATTCTAAAAGACCTTGAAAAGAAACATAAAATAGGTAATAACAAGTTGCTTTTTGCTAATAGGACTAAGGCAGACATCATAGACGAGCAAAAGTTTAATCAATTACTTGGGGAAAAATTTATCAATGTATTATCACACGAAGAAGTGCCAGGTTATGAGCATGGATTTATCTCTGCTGATTTGATCAAAAAGCACCACTTAGGCGATGGATGCTACTTTTATTTGTGTGGTCCAGGCCCTATGATGGATGCTATGGAAGGCCACTTATCAGCAATAGGTGTTAGTGAGGAATATATCATTAAAGAAGGATTTTGACCTGTCTTAATTGTAAATAAATAAAGGAGTAAGTAAATTCATAGTTGATAAAATCCCAGATCTAATGTCTATTGATTTGGGATTTTTTATTTCATATAAAATCAAATCCATTCTAAATTTTACAACTATCGATACTCAAGAAATAACAAAATATAAATCCTAAATAACTGATATTCAATTAATTGAAAATATATTTTGAAAATAATTAAAAAAATATTTGTAAGTATCAGATATAATTTTGAATCTTTGCGCAGTAATAATAAGCAATGAATCAATTGTGTCAAAATATGCAGGTTATGATGATGTGTTGTACAACGCAGGGCTTGCTATTTTGTCATTAACATATAAATCCATTAAGAAATAGTAAAGCCCTTGCAATGTGTCAAGGGCTTTTTTTTTTAAAATAATATTTTTTATCAAACCATGAATCCATTTTTAGACCGTCCGTACCGAAATACAGTCAGCACATCTAAGTGTTGCATGGCTAGTATGTGTATGTGTATGTGTATGTGTATGTGCACTTACCCGGGAGACGATGGTCTGAAATCAAGGAGATAGATATATAATCATTATATTAACCTAAATCCAAAGGTCCTTTCAGCAGTCGTCTGGAAGGGCCTTTTTTTATCCATTTATTTTTTAACTATTTAATTTTAATTATTATGAGCCATTTCCAAACCAATGCATTGCACGCAGGTTACAACCCCAAATCATCAAAGAAAAGCAGTTCCGTACCCATTTATCAAACCGTTTCTTATGTTTTTGACGATGTTGATTATGCCGCTGGTGTCTTCAATTTATCCATTCCAGGTTATATCTATACTCGTCTCAACAATCCTACTAATGACATACTGGAACAACGGCTTGCTGCCTTGGAAGGCGGAATCGGCGCAGTCGTAACATCATCCGGGACATCAGCCATAGCTACTACCCTACTAACTTTGCTCAAATCAGGCGATCATATAGTTGCTTCGACTAGCCTATATGGCGGTACTTTCAATTTGCTTCATGTGACATTACCACGATTTGGAATCACCTCATCATTTGTTGATCCCGAAAATCCAGAAAATTTTGCTCAAGCCATTACTCCTCAAACTAGAGCTATATTTGTAGAAAGCCTCGGCAATCCCCGACTCGATGTTCTTGACTTGAAAGCCATCGCAAAAATAGCACACGCCAATAAAATACCGCTCATCGTTGACAATACAGTAGCATCGCCGTATCTTTTGCGCCCTATCGAGCATGGTGCCAGTATCGTGATTCATTCACTCACAAAATACGCTGCAGGCAATGGTACATCACTAGGAGGCGCCATCATTGATGCCGGTACTTTTGACTGGAGCAGTGGCAAGTTTCCAGAGTTTACTGAGCCATCACCTGGTTATCATGGTCTGGTGTATCACGAAGCGCTAGGCAAAGCAGCTTTCATCGCCAAAATTAGAATTGAAGGACTAAGAGATCTAGGCGCTGCATTGAGTCCTTTCAATGCATTCCAGATTATCCAGGGTCTTGAGACATTGCCTGTTCGCATAGAAAAACACAGTGAGAATGCATTGAAACTTGCAGAATGGCTGGAACAGCGTGATGAAGTAGCCTGGGTTAATTATCCTGGCCTCAAATCCAGCAAATACTATACACTGGCTCAAAAATACCTACCAAATGGACAAAGCGGATTACTCACTTTTGGATTAAAAAAAGGTTATGAAGCAGCAAAAATAATAGCCAATAATACTCAACTTTTCTCACTTCTTGCTAATATTGGCGATACAAAGTCTCTGATCATTCATCCGGCTTCTACTACGCATCAGCAATTAACAGAAGCTGAACAAAAAGCGGCCGGTGTTTCGCCTGACCTACTAAGGGTTTCTGTAGGTATCGAACATATTGATGATCTGAAGGCTGATCTAGAGCAGGCATTTCAATCGTTAAAAAACATACAAAATGAATCATTTGAAAAACATAGAGATCAAGCACTTTCCTATAACTGATACGCTTACTGAAAATTTCACAATTTCGTACCAGTTTTTTTGGGCGTCCTCTGCATGAAGCGCCCATTGTTCTGGTTAATCATGCCCTTACAGGCAATAGTACTGTGACCGGAAAAAATGGATGGTGGCATGATATCATCGGCATAGGAAAAACCATTGATTTGAGTAGATATACCGTTCTTGCTATAGATGTACCTGGCAATGGATACAACAATATAGCGGTATCAGCAAATTATGAACTTCTAACCACTCATTGTATTGCAGCTCTATTCTGGCAAGTTATTGACCAGTTAGGAATCAGCCAGCTGTACGCGACTATTGGTGGTAGTATCGGTGGTAGCATCGGTTGGGAAATGCTATTGATGCGACCTAAAGCTATGCTTCACTTTATACCTATAGCCTGCAGTTTAAAGAGTTCTGACTGGCTGATAGGAAATGTCAAAGTTCAAGAGCACATACTCAAGCATTCTAAAAATCCTATTGAGGATGCCAGGATGCATGCTATGCTGCTCTATCGAACGCCTGAATCATTCCGGCTTAAATTTAAAGGTCAGCATTCTGAAGGGCAGTATGCAGTCGAGTCTTGGTTGCTGTATCATGGATCGGCACTAAAGGATCGGTTCTCACTCTCATCATATAAGCTGATGAATCATTTGCTCAAGACCATAGGCTTCCAGGTGACTTCAGAGCAAATTCAAGATTTTGCTACTCATTGCAAGACTAATATCCATGTCATTGCTATCAATAGTGACTATATGTTTACCAAGCAGGAGCAGAAGTCTATTTGCGACATGCTGCAGCAGTACACTGTCAATGTCCATTACCATGAATTACATTCAGTACATGGTCACGATGCTTTTCTGATCGAAACCGAACAATTAAACAATCTATTAAAACCCATATTCCAATGAAAATTCATCCAATAATAAACAAAATCATAAATGTCCTTAGACTAAAAGAGATCAACACAACTTCTTTATCTAACAACGCAAATAGGCTTACTCTGAGTTCCTTAGGCATGAGTAATCATACTGGCATTTACCCTCATTCAAATAACAGAACACTACAAGCACCAGCGTATGAAATTATCAGATTTAGAAATCCGGTCAGCGCTCTTAAGCCCATTCATAAAAGTCATTTTCAACAAAAAACACATAAAGTCAAAACCATCCACATAGCTATTTTTGGCATTGGCAATGTAGGTGGTACGCTTATTGATCAGGTACTGGCTTCTATCGTTGATATTGAAGAAAAAAAGCATATACGGCTCAAAATATTTGCTATAGCCAATTCATCACGGTTGCTACTGGATAAAAATGGAATGGACACTGATTGGCATGAAAAATTCAATAGCGAAGGCAGGCCGTATGAAGTTCAGAACGTAGTGGATTTTGCACGGTTTCATCATCTCGACAATCTCATCGCTATAGATAATACCGCTTCAGCACAATTTGTCCAGAACTACCTACAACTAGTCCAACAAGGATTCCATCTCATTTCTTCAAATAAGATCGGAAATACGATGTCATATGATTTCTACCAAGAACTGCGGCACATCCTGAAAAAACATCATAGAGATTATTTATACGAAACCAATGTAGGCGCTGGACTGCCACTGATTGACACCATAAAGTTGCTCCACTTATCCGGTGAAAAAATCACTGCTATCAAGGGTGTATTCTCCGGCAGTTTGAGCTATCTTTTCAACACATACTCGATAAGTGACCGACCATTTAGCAGTATATTGACAGCAGCAATCGATCACGGATATACTGAACCCGATCCCCGTGAAGACCTTTCAGGAAATGATGTAGCTCGCAAACTGCTCATCTTGGCTCGTGAGCTCGACCTTAAATCAGAGTTAAGTGAAATCAACATTCTAAACCTCATACCGGAAGCGATGAGACCATTAAGCACTATCGAATTTATGCATCATATTGAAGAGGTGAACTTTCATTTCAAAAAACAAAAAGATGAACTGCTACCAGGCGAAGTATTGAGATATATAGGTGAAATAACAGGCGATATTCAAAATGGTAAAAGTCAATTAAAAACTGACCTGGTAAAAGTTTCAGCTAGTTCACCTCTAGGACAATTATCAGGGTCTGACAGTTTATTTGAAATCTATACAGAAAGTTACGGTACAAACCCGATCATCATCCGTGGTGCAGGTGCGGGAGCAGCAGTAACGGCTAGAGGTGTTTTTGGAGATATCCTTAGAATTGCAACAAAGTAATAAGCAAAATTATACGACTATTCATAGACTATTTTGAACATCTTCATATCTTATCGAATCTTCAGTTTTGAAAATTACTCTAGGCAGTGCTTGCAATATTTATACTCAAAAAATAAAAACAGGCTACCCATATTATTGAGAGCCTGTTTTATCCAAATATATTTTATTACTGAATACCTACCTAGTAGTACTTAAGACCATCTTTAAGTCCAGCTTGACACCGATAGCAAGAACATCTACTAGATCCTGCATAGTCAAATCTTTCGCTAGTCGAAGAATAACCGTTCGGTCCGTATTATTATTGCCAATTGCATTCGTTAGCGCATATTCTAAATCATCTTTTGCGATTTCCTCTGTATTGAGATAATACCGCATATCTTCCGTCACAGTTAGAGATATGGGTTGCTTAGCTACAGTCTGAGTATTATCAGCCTTCGGTAGCAATACTTTAATAACATTAGGGTTAGCCATTGTGGAAATGATCAGGAAGAACAACATCAAGAAGAACATGATATCGTTCATTGCCGCCATGGCATCCTCATCGTGAAAAACCCTTCTTTTTCTTGAAACACTCATTTAATTTATATTTTAAACAGGGCGATTGATTCCCTTAATGAATTCTAAAACTTCTTTTTGCAGGTAGAGGTTGAATGAGTCCACTTTAGTTAATAAGTGGTTATAACCCCAGAATGCAATCATACCGACTACCAGACCAGTACCTGAACTAATCATCTTCTGATACAAACCTGCTGAAATCGTAGAAATCGAAATATCCGCAGTTTGCGAAATACTATAAAATATAACGATTACACCTATAATTGTACCAACAAATCCGAGTCGAGGTGCAATACCAGAAATTATCGAAATATACCCCATTTTTGATTCCATACCTAGGAGCTCAATCTCAGATTGTACATTCAATGCCTCTTTTACTTGATCTAGTGGCTTACCTAAAGTATCAACGCCTGCTTTGAGTACATTACCAAGAGAGGTTCCATTTTGCTCACACATCAGCGAAGCTGAATCCATCTGCCCGTGATATACCTTATCTAATACAGACTGAACCAGATTTGAATCTATTCTGGATTTTGCCCGGATGTATAAAAACCTTTCAATAATCAAATAAACAGCAATTACTGACAATAAAATAAGAGGATACATCACCGGACCTCCCTTCATCAAAAGACCAATACCGCTCATTGATGTTGACTCGCCTCCGGCTACTCCAACAGAATCCACCACAGCTGTGGCTTGAAGAATCAAACTCATATTAGTTAATATTTTAATAAATTAAAGCACAAATATATAAATATATTAAAAAACCAAGCATTGCAAATATAAAAAAAATATAATTTGATATTCTTTATGGCAAATTATCTATATGCTTTCAATAAATTCGCCTTCAAAAGTATTAAGAAAACTTATTCAATAGTTACAATAACTCGATGAATAAAAAATTTATTGTATGAATACACTGAGGCTTGATCAACTATCTGAAATTGATAATTTTATAGGCCAATGGATTGTACGTAACAGTAACTATTCTACAGATACAGTGAGTTGATCTTCATTGATCAGGTTAGCCCTTATATTTTCCTGTACAGTTGTAGCAAGTGAAAGTCCTACATAATCAACACTAACCGGAAAAGTCTTATGCTTTCTGTCAACTAGTACAGCCACTTCCACTTTTCTAGGCAAAAAGCTAAGTAAAGGAGTAAAGGCATAAAAGATAGTCCTTCCTGTATTAGCTACATCATCTACAATAATGATACTCTTGTCCTGCAATTTTTCTGATGGACAATCTACTGTAATAGGATATTCCAATGGATGAGCAGGATTCAATCGGATTCTGCAGAGAATTATATTTTTGTTACTGATGTGAGCCAGCTCATGATGTAGCAGCGAAGCAAAACGATAACCATTATTGTTAATACCGATCAGAAATAAGGTATCTTCAGACAGATTATTCTCCAAGATCTCATAAGCAATACGCTTAATCTTATGGTAAATCTGATAATGGTTCAGCACTTCCATTTAGAATGGTTTTAAATTAGATTACAAAGATAATAAAAATTGAATATATTTGTAATTTGTGCCGTAATTCAAAAAAAAGGAAACCTATGCAACAGATCATATTCATACTACTGCTGGGTATTACCAGTTATATTGCGTACAAACTATACAGTAGGATCTTCCATAATATTATGATGGGTAAGCCGTATCAATACCAGAATACGGACAAGAATGAACGATGGCGAAATGTACTTCTCGTGGCTTTCGGCCAGAAGAAAATGTTCAAAAAATGGATACCGGCTGTCTTTCACCTTTTCATTTATGTTGCTTTTTTATTTACTCAGATTGAACTGATAGAAATTATAATAGATGGTTTATTTGGTGTACACCGATTTTTTGCTCCCATTCTTGGAGGGTTCTATACCCTGCTGATTTCTACTATAGAGATATTGTCTTTATTGGCATTTATTGCAACCATCACTTTCCTATACAGAAGAAATTTGCTTAAAGTACCTCGATTAGTGAAATCTGAACTCAATGGATGGCCTAAACTGGATGCCAACCTCATTTTGATAGGAGAATTCTTATTAATAACCGGTATTTTTACAATGAATGGTGCGGACACCGTGCTGCAAGGGATTCAGCCTGATCACTATCCGAATACAGGAAGCCTAGCTATAAGCTCATGGTTAGGGCCCGCTTTATTTGGAGGTCTTGAGCCTGAGGCTTTGATGCTTCTAGAGCGTTTTGGCTGGTGGTTACACCTCTTGGTGGTCTTGGGGTTCATCCTTTACCTTCCTATATCTAAGCACCTACATATCTTTTTAGCTTTTCCTAATGTATATTTCAGCAAGTTAACGCCGAGAGGCCAGATGGAAAATATGCCGGAAATCATGAATGAAGTAAAGTCTATGCTTGGTTTTAGCACAGGTGATGAAGAACAAGTTATGGGAGAAGAAATGCCTGAATTCGGCTCAAAAGACGTGTTTGATCTCAGCTGGAAGAATATTCTTAATGCTTATTCTTGTACTGAGTGTGGGCGCTGTACTGAGGTCTGTCCTGCCAATATGACCGGCAAAAAACTTTCTCCGCGCAAGGTGATGATGGATATTAGAGATAGAGCAGAAGAAATCAGCCGCAACCTTAGATCAGGTGACATGAAATATGCAAAAACGCAAGATAACACAGACATCAAAACCCTGACAAAGGACAATTATGATGATGGCAAATCGCTGTTTGATTATATCACTAGAGAAGAAATCCATGCCTGTACGACCTGTAATGCTTGTGTGGAGGCTTGCCCGGTACTCATAGATCCATTAGAACCAATAATGAAGATGAGAAGGTACGAAATACTCAGCGAATCAGCAGGTCCTGCTGACTGGGTGCCTATGTTTAATTCCATCGAAAACAATGGTGCTGTTTGGCAAATGTCTGTCGAAAGGGAAGCCTGGAGAAATGAGGCATAATTCTTATTCTATTAAAACATCATTTTTTAAAAATAATTTCAATCAACAATATGAAAGTTAAAACAATGGCTGAAGCCCAAGCAGAAGGTCTAGATGTAGAAGTCTTATTCTGGGTAGGATGCGCAGGTAGTTTTGATGCTCGAGCACAGAAGGTCTCAAGGACTTTTGCTACCTTACTAGATAAAGCAGGAATCACCTTTGCAATACTTGGAAACGAAGAGATGTGCACCGGCGATCCAGCAAGAAGAGCAGGAAATGAATTCTTATTCCAGTTGATGGCCCTTCAAAATATTGATACCATGAATAAATATGGTGTCAAAAAAATAGTAACCACATGTCCTCATTGCTTTAATACCATAAAAAATGAATATCCTGAATTGGGCGGCTCCTATGAAGTTATGCATCATACTCAGTTTCTCAACAAACTGATAGAGGAAGGTCGGCTCAAAGTTGAAGGTGAAACTTTTAAAAATACGAATGTCACTTATCATGATTCCTGTTATCTGGGTAGAATCAATGGTGAGTATGAGGCACCTCGTAAACTCATTCAGGAACTCAAGGCCGATATTGTCGAAATGAAGCGTGTCAAAAAGAATGGCCTTTGTTGTGGTGCCGGTGGTGCACAGATGTGGAAAGAGGAAGAAGCCGGTGAAAAGCGCGTCAACGTAGAGCGTATCGAAGAAGCTCTGGAGACAAACGCATCTATTGTAGCGGCTAATTGTCCATATTGTATCACGATGCTATCAGATGGTTTGAAAGCCAAAGATAAGCAGGATGTAGTCAAAGTCATGGATGTTTCCGAGTTGATCTTGCAAAGCATCAAGGAATAAAAAATCCAATTGTAAAGAGCAAAAAGTACTATTGCTTCACTTTTTGCACTTGCAATATATCTCTATATTAGTGAAAATGATCATGCTAACGCCTATTTAAGTGCTTCATCATGGTGTCACAATACGATTATATAATCATAGGTGGTGGTTCTGCAGGTTGTGTGCTTGCAAATCGGCTATCTGAAAATCCTGACAATCAAGTGTGCTTGTTAGAGGCGGGACCTTCTGATGAAACACATTTTATCAACAATTGCAATCCGCTCAATATGCTTGTACTTCTGAACAGCTCAAAGTACAACTGGAAATATTATGCAAAAGGCAATAGTAAAACAGGAAATCGACGTTTTTTTTGGCCACGAGGTAAAACCCTTGGAGGTTCAAGCGCGATCAATGCGATGATTTATACCAGAGGTCATCCATCAGATTTTAATCACTGGGCTGATCTCGGCAATATAGGATGGGATTATGATTCAGTTCTTCCCTATTTTATAAAGTCAGAATTACAACACCGAGGACATGACGAATACCATGGCGTTTCAGGAACCATGGATGTCATTGATCCAAATTTTCATTTTCCGGCCAGTGGTGCTTTTTTGGAGGCTTGTCAGCAGGCTGGTATTCCGCGCAACAGAGATTTGAATGGTGCACAATATGAAGGCGTGGACTTCTTTCAAATCAACCAAACACCTGAAGGTAGGCGTTGCCATGCTGGCCTTTCCTTTCTAGGGCAAAGTGTTAGAAATCGGTCTAATCTGACGATAATTACCTCTGCTCATGTTAATAATATTATATTAAAGGAAAAAACAGCGACAGGTGTTGACTATTTTGATTTACAAAATCATAAGGAGATACACACCATTCATGCTAGGAAGGAAGTCATCCTCAGTGCCGGTATTATCGGATCTCCACAAATTCTAAAACTTTCTGGAATTGGCCCTTCACATGAATTAAATCAACATGGTATAAAAACCATCGTAGATTTACCCGGTGTGGGTGAAAATCTTCAAGACCATCCTGACGTTATCATCCGAAATCGAGACAAATCAGGAACATCATTAACAGTGTTTCCGTGGCCTTATATGGTGAGGTTCATGTCTAAATTTTATAAGAAAGATGCAGATTTCATCTTTACACCTACTGATGCAGGAGGATTTATCAAGTCGGATCCATCTATAGAAGTACCAGATTTACAGCTACAATTTGCTGCACTCAGGATGCAACCACATGGTGATGGATTGTTGACACCTACCCTAGCCGGCTTTGTACTCCATATTTGTCATATGCGACCAAACAGTCGTGGTCGAGTGTTGTTAAAATCAGCAGATCCATTTGATTATCCACGTATCGAAGCCAATTATTTTGAAGACGAGATGGAGCTTGAAGCTCTGGTGAAAGGAGTGAAAATTGCACGCAATATCATTGCACAGCCTGCAATGGTGCCTTTTTTTAAACGAGAAGAAGTACCAGGACCTCGATGCAAAACTGATGAAGACATTCGCCATTTTATCCTCCAAAAAGTAGAAACTGTATATCACACAGCAGGGTCGTGTAAGATGGGAATAGACAACATGGCTGTGGTAGATCCACAACTGTGTGTACGAGGTATCAAAAGGCTTAGGGTGATTGACTCTTCTATAATGCCCACGATTACCGGCAGTAATATCCATGGGCCTACCGTCATGATCGCAGAAAAAGGTGCTGACTTAATCCTCAATGCCCATCTTGATGATTAGTTGTCTATTTTTCCGAATATAGTCAATAATTGAATATCAATCAAATAGTTGTGGAGATGGATAGCTCGCTGTAGAATGCTCAAATGAGGATAATTTCTATTATCTCTGATAATAAAAAAGCATTTGATCATATTAATTTCAACAATAAGTATAATATTGTATAAAATACACTATCTTAGCAATCTTTTTTGAATAAAGTATTAAAATAAAGATGGCACCCCTAATAAAAATACACGATAAGCAAAAAACTAAAATAGTAGCAACTGTTGGTCCTGCATCATCTGACAGGATGGTTTTACTACAGTTATTAAAGGCAGGAGTTGATGTATTTAGACTTAATTTTTCGCATGGATCGCATGAAGAGCACAAAAAAGTCATAGACACCATTCTACAGCTCAATGAAGAATACAATGTCCATGCAGGGATTATGGCCGATCTTCAAGGACCAAAGTTAAGAGTTGGTAAAATAGAAAATGATGGCATTGATATTGAACCAGATGACATTCTTACCTTTGTCAATGAAGAATGTGTAGGCAATAAGGATAAAATCTATATGAGCTACAAAGACTTCCCTAAAGATGTGGAGCCAGGCGAAAAGGTTCTGGTCGATGATGGTAAAATCGTTCTACAAGTCATTTCGACCAATAAAAAAGACCAAGTCAAACTCAAAGTACTATTTGGTAACAGACTGTCTTCCAATAAAGGTGTCAACTTGCCGGACACAGCTATCAGTCAACCTTCATTAACTGCTAAAGATCTCGCTGATCTAGATTTCATCCTCACACAAGAAGTGCATTGGATAGCTCTTTCTTTTGTAAGACAAGCAAGAGATGTCAAAGACCTTCAAAAAAGGATCAATGCTAAAGGGCATTTTGCCAAAGTAATTGCTAAAATTGAAAAGCCGGAGGCCATAAGAAACCTTAAGGAGATCATCAAATTCTCTGATGCTATTATGATTGCTCGTGGAGACTTGGGTGTTGAAGTACCCATGGAGAAGCTACCTGCACTTCAAAAGAAAATCATAGAAAGATGCATTCAAAAATCTAAACCAGTCATCGTAGCCACCCAGATGATGGAAAGTATGATTAAAAATCCTTCTCCTACAAGAGCTGAGATAACCGATGTAGCTAATGCTGTGCTAGATGGAACGGATGCAGTGATGCTCAGTGGTGAAACCTCTGTCGGTGATCATCCTGTCCGCGTCGTAGAAGCAATGCGAAAAATCATTGCAGAAGCAGAAGCATATTACATTAAACAGAAGCGCGGTGTAAATCCAGAACCCTTTTCAGAAACATTCCTTTCTGATGTCATTTGTCTCACTGCACCAAAAATTGCTGAAGAGGTTGGGGCCAAGGCTATTCTTGGACTCACCGTAAATGGATATACCGCATTTAGAATTTCATCTTATCGCCCTAAACCTGATATCCACATTTTTTCTGATAAGCCCCATATGCTGAGTACGTTGAGTCTTGTATGGGGCGTCAGATGCTACCTTTACACTAAGTTTACTACCACAGACGATACTTTTGAAGATATCAATAGCATTCTTAAAGACGAAGGTGTCGTAAAATCTGGCGATCTAGTGGTCAATACCGGAAGTATGCCGCTGCACAAGCGCATCAGAACAAATATGCTAAAAATCACTGAAATAGAGTAAATCTCATGTTTTTTTGATTATAGGAAATCCAAGTAACAATGGAATTTTAGGAGTTACAAACCTAAATATATAAAAAAAGTCAATATAAGCCGTACCTTTGAACCAATTTCCTTCGTTATTAGTTAGGGATAAGAATTTATTGATAATTAAAATGCTCAATATCAACTTTCAGAATCTAATTTGCTACTTGGGATTTTTACTCATTACCTCTAGTCTTTTTGGGCAGGATACAGATGGGCGCAAGACAGCAAGCGAGGTAAAAAGCGAAGATCAGTTTGTCAGGGCCTTATTGCTCTCTGAAACTGACAAAATAGACGAGGCCATCAAAGTATTGGATAGCGTGAGAAGAGATAATCCCGAAAGTGGAGCAGTGTATTTTGAAATTGCAAAGCTCTATTTTGACAAAAAGGAGTATAATCTGACTGAATCCAATATCAAAAAAGCCATCAACCTCGCACCTGAAAACACCTGGTACAGAGAGTTTCAAGTCAAATTTTTAATGGCTGCCAATAGAACCGACGAGGCTGTTAATACACTTTCTACTCTAACGGATATGCAGCCTAAAGCTTCAACATATTACGATCAAGCTATACAAATTTTGACTAGCAAAAGTAAGTTTGACGAAGCATTGCAGATGGTGCAAAAAAAGGAAGAGAATCTGGGATGGAGCACCTCCATAGCCATCAAAAAATCTGAAATTTACGATCTAGCAGGAAAACCTAAAGAAGCAGTAAAAACACTAGAAACACTTGCCGCTAGGTATCCTAATGAGAAAAAATATTTAAAACTGATTGTCAGTGTGCTGCATTCCAATGACAGAATGCAAGATGCAAAAACCTATCTGAAGCAAATTCTAGAAATCGACCCCAATGACCAGGATGCTAAAATGAGTTTAATCCTCATGTCCGATAAAAAACTCAACGAATCCGACAAATTAACTACGCTAATGCCACTGATAGCTAATCCTAATGCTCCGATTGACATCAAAATCAATGAGATACTCCCCTATCTCAAGCAACAAGCTGAAAGTGAGGACTCAGTGCTCAATCGGCAACTTATTCAACTTGGAGACAAGCTTGTCCTGACGCATCCTAATGAAGCCAAAGCACATGCTTTGTATGGTGATGTACTCAAAAATAGTGGTAATATTACCGCTGCTATTCGTCAGTATGAAAAGACTTTACAAATCAGTAAAAATGTGTATCCGGTCTGGGAACAGTTGATGTTTTGCCTCAATGATGCAACCAATTTTGAGCAACTAGCAATTACAGCTGCTGAAGCTATTGATTACTTCCCAAATCACCCGCTTTCTTATTGCTTTGCCGCTAAGGCAGCCATCCAAAAAGATCAATACAAAAAATCAGAATCCATGCTCGAGGATGCTCTTTTAATCAGTGCAGGCAGTAAAGATATAGAGAGCAGAGTTGCAGTAATTAGAGCCGAAGCTGCTATCCGTCAAAAGGATCAGAAGTCAGCAGAACAACAGATTGAGCATGCACTTGAGGTCAGCAGTAATCAAAATGCAGATGCATGGGAGTTAAAAGGTGATCTAGCAGCTAATAAAAAAGACTTTAAAAGTGCTACAGAATACTGGAAAAAAGCATTGACCTTAGGTAATAATAGAGAAAGAATCTATCACAAATTATCTGAAATAAAGGGGCAATAATGAGATGGATGATTTTTCTGCTTGTCATTTCACTGACTGCTTGTAAGACAAAGCAGCGAACAGTGACTGTGCATGACAAAACGGACAAAGAACTCTTGTCATTGCTTGAAAAGAGAAATATTGATTTCAATTGGATTTCGGCTAAAATTAATGCTACCTTAGTGACGCCCGATGAAAATGTGTCAGGTGGTGTCCAGGCTAAAATCCATAGAGATAAGGCGATTTTAATGGCTATTAAAAAATTCGGAATTGAAGTAGCTAGAGTTTATGCTGATCCTCAAGAATATACAGTCTTGTATCGCTTTGAATCTACCTACGAAACAGGCCCAATTAATGAAATCAAAAAATTGCTAAAAATCGATGTAGATTTTGAAGATTTGCAGCAAATGATAGCCGGAAATATCATCTTGCCCGATGTAAAACATAGTATAATAACAAGGGATTCTGCTTATTTTATAATTGATTCGGTGATCGACCAACTGAAGCTTAAGTATTATATAAATGGCATTACTTTAGACATGGACAAAATGACCATCACCGATCACAACAACCGAGCAGCTGTAATTGAATATTCGGATTATAGGAATATTGAAAATATAGGCAAATTTGCTTTTGGGAGGAAATTCACTACACCATATCAAAATGGTGAAGCCATACTAGAGTTAAAATTTACAGATGTTAAGTTTTCAGATTCATCAGAAATTAATTTCACAATACCAAAAGGTTATGAAAAAATCAATTAGATATCTGTTGAGTATTGCTGGTCTAATTTCATTAACAATATATTCGTCCGAAGGACAAACGCGCAAAGAATTGGAAAGTCAACGGATGAAAATCATTAAAAGAAATCGAAAATACATCTGAAAAACTAGAGACTACGAAAAAAGACAAAAATAAAACACTGGGTCAGCTTAAAGCGATTGAAGATCAGATATCCAGTCGAAAACAGTTGATAGATAATCTTCAAACTGAAGTCAAATTAAATGAAGAGCTCATCCTAGAGAACCAATCTAAACTCCAAGACCTTGAACAGAAACATAAAACACTACAAGAACAATACAAGCAAATCCTCAGGATAAGTTATTTTAAAAAAATAGCCAGTTCTAAATGGTTCTACTTGCTTTCGGCAGACAACCTCAACCAGCTCATAATGAGATGGCGCTATATTCATCAATTTGATGAATACGCACGCCACAAGCTCGAGAATATTCAATCACTAAGTGTAGATATAAAAACTAAAAACGATGAAATAAGCAAAATTAAAGAACAAAATATCAATGCGATCAATAGCACATCTAGCAATATGACACTGATCGAAAAAGAACAAAAAGAGAAAGATGCATTGATCAAAAAATTAACTAAGGAAGAAGACAAACTGAGAAAGACACTCCAAGCAAGAGAAATGGAGAGAGAACGACTCAATTCGGCTATAGAAAAAATCATCATTGCTGAACTAGCCAAAGCGAAAGAGAAGGAAAAAGCGGTGGCTTCTGCAGGTAAGAAAAAAGAAGTGGACGATTCAGGATTTGAAAAAAACAAAGGTGCTCTTGAATGGCCAGTAAGCAAAGGCAGGATTACAGGAAAATTTGGAAAACATCCTCATCCTAGTATTAGTGGAGTAGAGGTAGCAAATAATGGTATAGACTTTACAGTACCCGGATCAGCATCGGTAAGTTGCATTTTTGATGGCGAGATTGTTGGCGTCACAAACATACCAGGGTTCAAAAATATGGTCATCATCAAACATGGAGCATTTTACACAGTATATTCCAAGCTGGAGTCTGTATCAGTTGAAAAAGGCCAGAAAATAAAAACGCGGTCAAAGTATAGGTCACATCGTACCTGAGGATGGTAATAATTCAGAACTTCATTTTGAACTTTGGAAAAACAAAAGCAAGCTCAACCCTGAACAATGGCTCAACAGATAGTCCTGCTACAAATAAAAAAAAGCTCCGAGTCATGACACACGGAGCTTGTCTCTTCAGAATAGTCGAATATTGTAAAGGTGATAATAATTAACCATCATTATTGCTGTAATCACACTTAACAATAAAATCCCTATTACAAATCTGACATCTCTGAAAAGACTTTCGTCTTTTCGGTAATACATAATATAGTGAGTTTGGTCTTGGTTATTAAACTTATAATGGATAGATATCTTTATATCGTTCTAACATTATAAAGAAAGTCAAAAACGATACCATAAACATTTTTATTAATGTGAGAATTACCCCATTTTTCATGGGTGAATTTAGGGTATTTAATACTTGACCTTTTAAGCTCCTTTGTTGAGTGCGGGTTCTCAATACGTTTTATATGCTGTTAATTATTAAATTGTTTTTACTACTAATATCACATTAATTAAAATTACCCTAAAAAGGGTACAAATTATTTTTCAAAGGATGATTTTTAACTTTTCTATCACTTAGCTACTCTTCCTCAGTACATATAAATCTATCACTTAGCTACTCTTCCTCAGTACATATAAAAAACCCATCATGCCCTAATTTCTGATAAAGTGGCATCACTAGGTAGCCACTCATTGGTGCATACACACCCTGATGATTATATGTAGCCAGCAGTTGTCCTTCATAAACCGTATCAAAATTTTCAAACCCCGGATGCATCTCCCACAGCTCCGGATCCTCTACGTGATAACGATATTGAACAACAACAGATCTGGGTAGGCCCTTACAGTACTGATACAAAATAAAATCCTGTAGTGACGGCAAATCTTGTGCTGAGATGGATCCTGTTATCCGCATCAGGTTGACAGCAGCTCCTATGCAACGATTGACTGAAAGTGGGTCATTATGAAATCCACCTTCAAATGCAATTGCTGTGGCAGGAATTCCGGCAAAAGTCTCATTAAAAAAGTGCAGCGTAGTGCCACCAAGCCCTTTCATCAAACCCAAAATGACTGGAGCCTTCATTTTGGTGGCCAACTGGATACTTTCTTGAGATTCACTAGCTATGCAAAAGATACCATCAGATGATGTGGTGTGCAAATCGAGCAAATAAATTTTTGAAGGATTTAACTCATAGGCAATTTCTTCAAGTATGGTCAACAACTCCTTAATTTCTCTGTCTTCGTCATCGAGCTGCACATGAGCCGTATTTTTAATTCGCATTATATTGTCCGGCATCCAGCAACGGTTGATATCTCGGGTCAAGTATCTCCTCCTCTGACGAAATGCGCTTATATTACCGATTAAACCAATCACTTCTCCACATAGCACAAGGTCGTCAGCTTCTGCTTCGAGCATTTTAAAAAGCATTTCAAGCGCTTTCACTCCCGCATATTCATTGCCATGCATAGCAGCTGTCATAATAATTAGATTACCAGGTTGGTTGCCTTTAAACCTTCCAATGATTCTCGAAATATCATGATGGGCTGCCATATTCTTATGATATATTAATTTGATTGAATTGCCTTGCCAAATTACATCATTATTCTATATAAAAGGAGATATATGATGTTATATTTTATGAAAATTCAGGAATTCATCAATATAGCTACCATAGTAAAAAGGGATTATTACATTTTCTAGCTTTTGGATTAAGTTTGGATTACTTCAGTGTTTCAAAGTACCCAGTCTTTGTATTCTTGCGCACATTGTTCCAGTTGTAATATCGACCATTCATGGTAATATAAACGCCATGCTGCAATGTCTGAGCAAATGCCAGTGCTGCTCCTAGATTAAAAAAACCATCAGACGACGTCCCAAAAGCATAAGGAATCATAGCACCTGTTAGGATAATCGTTTTAGCTATATTATGCTTTGCAATAGCTTCCGCAGTCTTGACCATTGTGTCTGTCCCATGCGTGATTACAATTTTATCATATTCAGCTTTTCTACAGCTATATACAATAATTTCGCGGTCAGCGTCTGTCATCTCAAGGCTATCCACCATCATTAGTGTTTTGATATCTATATCCAGTGTGCTTCGTCCACGTTCAAACATCCCGTGTAAATGTGTGTCTTTAAAATAAAGCTGGCCTGTGATATAATTATACTCTTTATCAAAAGTGCCTCCTGTTACAAAAATTTGAATTTTATTACTTTGATCCGGCATAATAACTAAAATGTGATTGACCACAAAACTATACAAAAAAGTAATGCTACCAAATAATTATGAATACAATCATCATTCACAATCAGGCAATTTGGATGCGTCGTCTGCTCCTTAGCTTTTTTGAGACAAAAAACACTTCCAACACAATTAAAATTAAATTTTATAAAGGAAAAATCAACTTTGGCTTTAAACTTGATGTGTACTATGTGGAATATCCAACTATTTTGAAATATTTTTGTTTATTCCTTCCCGATCCAAAATTAACCATATATGGAAGTTATCAAAGAGCAATTTGAATATTATAGTTATCCTTCAATGGAATTTTTAAGCCCTGCTGACCAGGAACTTATGCAAAAAGCCATTGATCAACTGGACCATGCATATGCACCTTACTCACATTTTCATGTAGGTGCAGCCGTAAGGCTGAAAGATGAAAACATCTATGTGGGCTCTAATCAGGAAAATGCTTCGTATCCACTTTGCATGTGTGGTGAACGCGTGGCATTGTATAATGCTGCAGCCAATCAACCATCTGTTGCGCCCACAACCCTTGCAATTACCATCCACAATCAGAATATGAAAATCGAAAAGCCTGTTTCTCCATGTGGTGCTTGCAGACAGGTCATTTCAGAATATGAAAATAGACATCAGCAACCTATCCGTATTCTTTTAAAGTCAGATGGGCCACAGGTTTATGAAATACGAACCATTGCTGATTTATTACCACTGGGCTTTAACGGAACATTTCTTTAAGCACTGTATCTCGTACGCGTTCCAAATCATCAATTGTATCAACACCTATCGACGTGTAGGAAGTCTCTGAACAATATATTGAATAACCATTTTCTAACCATCTGAGTTGCTCAAGGGACTCGGCCTTTTCCAATTCAGATGGAGGTAAACCCGTAAGTTGTAAAAGTACTCGTCGCTTAAAACCATAAATTCCAATATGGCGGAAATAAATTGCATTAGGCAACCATTCGCTATAACGCTTGTCCCTAAATGCAGGGATTGCTTGCCGTGAAAAATATAACGCTCTATCATGATGATCTTTAACCACCTTAACCACATTGTAATCAAACAAACTCTCTTCATCTTGAATTCGATTGCACTGAGTGCTAATATCTACCTTGTCACTATGCATCATCCGGATTAAATCTGATATCTGTCTTGGGTCAATCAAAGGTTCATCACCTTGTAGATTAATAATGATGTCATGAGTTAGCTCACGCGCGACTTCTGCAATGCGATCAGTGCCCGATAGATGGCCAGGGTCGGTCATCACAACCCTACCACCAAATTCTGCTACATGATCATAAATTTTTTCATGGTCAGTAGCCACTATTACGTCAACGTCTTTGACTTTACTTGCCTGCAGATATACCCATTGAATCAAACTTTTGCCAAAAATGTCAGCAAGAGGCTTCTCAGGGAGCCTAGTTGAAGCAAGACGAGCAGGTATAATAATGGCTGTTTTCATAAAATAATTTAAAAAATTTACATATTATAAAAAAATATAATATATTTGCAGCTGATTTTGTTTAATCCAAACCGATGTTTAAGCCGCACGCAACAGCAAATATAGTAATTCAGCGATGTAAAAGTACTGTTTTTTTACTTTTACTAGTGCAATTAATAGCGGTTGGGCAAATTGATTACAACCGATTTTTTTCTTCAGGAAGTGAAATTGCCGTAGATCACGGCCCTGAGAATGTTATTTATTATAGTCATGTATATGACAAGCATGTCACGATTTACAGTCTTGCACAATTTTTTCAGGTAACGACTGACGAGATTTTCCAATATAACAACATCAGTCCTTCAAAACCGATTCATGCAGGCAAGATTGTAAACGTGCCG
Organism: Bacteroidetes bacterium OLB9; assembly: GCA_001567255.1. Classification (GTDB taxonomy): domain Bacteria; phylum Bacteroidota; class Bacteroidia; order Chitinophagales; family Saprospiraceae; genus OLB9. The sequence goes on from LNBW01000022.1 coordinate 80,132, forward strand.
TTGCAAAAACGCAAAATTACAGCTGCTAGACCATCTTCAGGCAAATATTATGTGATGAAGTACAGTGTCAAAAAAGGCGAATCAATGTATAGTATATCACAGCAATTCAATACTACCGTTGCCGTGTTGCAATTGCTCAATAGTAGAAATTCATTTGAAATTCAAAAAGGCGAGCTCATCACCGTTGGATTTTATTGTATGAATAACACACAAAAGACAACTATCCGCAATGGTGACTTACCTTCACCACTATCTATGGACATCACACATTCAGAAAGTAAACCGGACACATCCATCACTCGCTTTTATATATCGGATGTGATTGGGTTTTATGACAAAAAAGCACCCGGAGTTCGTGGTCATTATGTTTTGTATAATGAAGCTCGGCCCGGAACGATCATGGACATTTACAATCCTATGCTAAGAAAATCTATCAAGGCTAAGGTATTGGGTAGAATTCCAGAAAACACCTACAAATCAGATGTAGAAATCATCATTACTGCTAATACTGCTAAAGAACTCGGCATTTTGGACAGTCGGTTCAAAGTCAATGTTAAATACGAAAAATAGGAGATGCTACAATCCTGCAAAATTTAGTACAAACCACATCAGCATTGGAAAACCAATCATACCATCAATCTGAAATAAGTAATAGTAATCGTGTTTAGTGGGAGCAGCATGCCAAATGAGTACAGCGCTCATCACATATGTAATTATTAAAGAATAAATAGATAATGAAGTTTTCCATCCAGCGTACATGGCCATTATATCTAGTAAGAATGCCAAAAACAGCCAGCTCCACGCTATCAAAACAGAGTGCTGAATACCTATCTTAACAGGAATGGTTTTACAATAACCACGAAGGTCCTCCATGACATCGCCTATATCAAAAGCCAATGCTAGTGCTGCAATAAAAAGTGTTCTTTCCAGTGTAGTACTTAATATTTTATACCCATTGTTACCAGTATCCATCAAAGGGATAGTCATCGTCGTTATAGCAAAGACTAGGCCAATGGTGAAAGGTTTTAACCACCAATTCCGCAGCATCAGTTTACGCCCCAATTTGCCATAATATCCTAATACAAGTAACACAGCAAGGAGTAGTAATATCACATTAGTCACTGATAAAAGAGGCAAGAACAAAGCCCCGGAAGCCATACCCAGCAAAACCACATGAATGAGGTGATTCCGATTTTGCTTATCGAAGAACATGTTCCTATTGACACTAAAAAGAAAATGGTAGTTGTAAAGTAAAAATGTAGAGGTAATCACAAAAGCAACATATGTCCACTGTATCTCAAGATTACTGCTGATGTAGGTAAAAGTGGTGACTGCACCTGTACTCAGTGCAAGAAAAATATACTTCTCTAGGAAATTATTAAGAAAACGAGATTTTTGAAGGGTCACTCCCATTTATACTACAATTCTTAATCACCGAAGGCTTATTCCACCTCTTATTACTTTTTTAATATTAAGCCAAAAAGCGGTTACGAGATAAAATATAACTGGCGAACCGAACGCAATAAAACTGCTGTAGATAAAATAGAGCCGTACTTTTGATTCATCCAGTCCCCATTTATCTGCAATGTAGCTACACACTCCAAAACTGTATTTCTCGATAAAAGGCTTAACCTTACTCTCTACAAAAGACATAATTTGTTGTTTTTAATGGTTTTGTTGTCAGTACTTTGTCTTGTTGGCCATCAGGCACTACAAATATACAGCTTTTAAAAATTTAATATTCAGCTTAAATTATCATTTAACACTTTATTATCGATATAAATGACTACGAACTACTCAACATTAATATAAATTGTGGCAGGAAGTAGGCCATCAGCATTGACATTCAGTTCTATCACACCATTACTTTGATCTGGTCTTATGATGGCAAGTGCCAGCCCATTAAAGGCCTTCCTTTTTTCCTTATTACTAAAAGGCGTCAGGTCTGTCTGACAACCATTGTCCAGTGCTTCAATTTTTCCAGCTCCACGTACTTGAAAGTGTAGTAAATTATCTGCATTAGGAACTAGATTACCTTCCTTATCAAGTACTTTCACCGTGACAAAACAAAGGTCTTCTCCATCACCTATAATAGTTTTTCTGTCAGCCGAAGCTATCAAACGATATGGCTTACCTGCAGTTTTGACCGTCATTTCAGCTACTTTTGAACGATGTATTTCCGATACAGCTTTTAAACTTCCGGGCTGATAGGTTATGTTATTAAATCGAACAAACAGCTCATCGCCTGTCTTCTCCTTTCTCCCTATGAGTTTGTCATTGAGATATAAAGCTACAGCATCAGCATGATTAAAATATACATGGACATCAATTTTCTGGCCTTGTACCCAATTCCAGTGTGGTAATATATGTAAAACTGTATCTTTGCTAAAGACACTTTTATACAAATAATACGCATCCTTTGGAAATCCTGCGAGATCAATCGCTCCAAAATAAGAGCTACGAGCAGGAAAAGGATAAGGCGTAGGCTCACCCAGGTAGTCAAAACCAGTCCACATAAACATGCCACTAAGAAAAGGATATTTTAGAAAAATTTGTAGCGCTTCTTCGCTGGTAGATGCCCAAGGAGCAGAGCAGTTTTCATAGGCAGAACATGTATAGTCAGGATTTCCACCACGATTTTCTGTGGTAAAACCCGACCATCTTCTGATGCTATCCGATGGCATATCATATGCTCCTCTGGAAGCAAGAGCTGAAACACTTTCAGCTAAAATAAAGGGTTTATCCCCTGGAAAAAGGGTCTTACCCAGATCCTGCCAACGCCTATGATTGTAATTGACTCCTATGACGTCAAGAGCTCCAGACTGATAAATTTGATTGGAATTATCTGCATAGTTGAGACCGGCAGTTATCACTCTTGTGGTGTCCAGACCTCTAATGATAGCAGCCATTTTACGGGCAGTTTCTATTGCAAAAGGGCCTTTAGAGGATTGTTCAGGAATTTCATTGCCTATACTCCACATAAATACAGATGGATGATTTCTGTCCCTAATCACATGATCTCTCAAGTCGCGCTCAAACCACTCATCAAAATAAAGATTATAATTAAAGGTAGTATTTTCTTTTACCTCACGCCAGACATCAAAAGTTTCATTCATCACAATGAATCCCAGTTCATCACATAAATCTAGCCATTCCGGAGCAGGCGGATTATGTGCAGTTCGGATACCATTAAACCCCATCTCTTTGAGCATCTTTAATTGCCGTCGCATTGCATTGACATTGACTGCAGCACCTAAAGCTCCTAAATCATGATGCATATTGGCTCCTATTATTTTAACATGGCGGCCATTGAGAAAGAATCCTTTAGCTTGATCAAAATAAAAGTTGCGCACTCCAAATCTGGTCGAGTAAGTATGAATCACACTATCACCTAACCAAACAGTTTGAATGGCTGTGTATAAGTTTGGATCGTCGATATCCCAGAGCTTGGGTTGACTAAGTACAAAGTCTTGTTTAACCTTATAAAGCCCTGAAAATGGCTCAATTTGTTGAGTGCGAGAGTCGATGATATTGTCATTGTGATCAAAAATTTCTGTGGTGAGGCTCACTTGCATATAAACATCAGATACCAATTCTGTTTCAAAATGGATTTTAGCTTCATCCATATTTACAATCTCTGAGGCAATAAAAGTGCCACTGCTTTTGATATACGTTGACCCGCGTTTATCAAGCCACACATTACGATATATACCACTTCCACTATACCATCTTGAGTTGGGCTGTCTATTTTCAACTCTAACTTTAAGCACATTATAACTTCCATCAAACCTTAAAAATGGAGTCAAATCATATTCAAAGGAAATATACCCAAAAGGTCTAGTACCTAGTGTATGACCATTGATGATCACTGTACTATTCATATATACACCATCAAAAATGATAAATATCTTCTTGTCAGCATCATTATCAGACAGTTTAAATCTCTTTTCATATAGGCCGAGGCCACCTCTTAACGATGCGCCTCGATGACCTGATGGGCTAAGAGAATCGAAGGGCAGCTCAATGCTCCAGTCATGTGGTAGTGTGACACTGCGCCACTGCTGCATCACCAGGCTTCGTTCATTCCATATATTTGACGTATCTAGTTTAAAAGACCATCCATTATTAAACTTGGTCCGCTGACCAAAACCCGAGACAGAAATCAGCAGTGTGAACATATACATGGACCATAATTTAATGGTATTCATTTTTGCATTAAATATATTTATATGTATTTTCATCTAAATATGTTACTATTATAAAAATCATTAGATTGAAAGCCGACAAACGACAAATATCAATCGTAGTGCGTCTGTAAAAGTAAGCCATTTTATTGAAACAGCATAATACAATACACAGAAGTCATAGAATAAATTAAGCCTCAGAGAAGGCTATCATCATCCTTTTATCATCTTGAGTTTGTATCCTGCCCGCTTCAGACCAGCTAGAACGCCCTTGGCTCCGGGTAGATGAGCCGCTCCTATAGATACAAAAGTTGGATTAAGCTTGTAGTATTCAAGAATCTTTTCCACCATTCTCTCATTCCTTTCATAGATCATTATATTTCTTATCGCTCCTGTTTGCTTTTTTGAAAGCTTATACAACAGTACAGCATTGGCATCTGCATAAAGACGATTGAGTGTAAGTGTTTTCTTTCTTAACGATGAAATATTTCTTATACTATCCAGAAGTGTTTTGACCTGATAGTCTAAAGGAATAGCTAAGAGGACACGTATTTGGTCTTCCACCGTTTCAACACCAACAACTTCCTTTCCTTCAGCCATTGCATACTGCCATAAATGATAATCTAATGGTTGATACTTCTGATTAGGTAATGATTTAGCAGATAATAGATTAGACAAATAAAATGGTATTTTTTCATTGTAATGTGTAATATCAAAACCAAATGACTTTAGGATGATCTTGCGCGCCTTTTGGAATTTTTTCGGCTGAAGAACTCCTTCAAGGGTTAGTCCTTCAGGTAGATTAAAATGCGATGCTATATCCATATTTGAGGAAGCACTCAAATCCATCTCACCGGCATATGCAGCCACCCTGGAAATGTATTTCTTAGCTAACTCCGAAAAAGTGTAAGCTTCCTCTGTTCCTGTGTGCATAGTGCCAAAAATGTAATGGCACACTTCTGCATCAACCTTGTACACTTTCCAAAGCAGAGATTTCATATATCAGACTTCAATAGGCATCAAGATGCTAAAAATAAAAACAACCGCTACCCAATGGTATAGAAAGCGGTTGTTTTTAAGCTTTAAATTTTCTATAGTGTTAATCTTCACTTCCATTATCATAATCAAAAGGAAGAACAACATCTTTTTTAACTGTGGACAGTGTCATCAGTGTCTTCAATCTTTCGATCTCTTCAATCTGTGAAAGCGTTTTAAATAACAATTTTTCGTATGTCGGTATGTCCTTACAAACAATTTTCAACAGAAAATCAGCATCGCCTGTGATGATATAACATTCTGTGATTTCTGCTATATCTTTGATTTTGCTGATAAAATTATCCAGTGCATTAGGCTTATGCCATGCAAGCGACACTAGAACAAAAGTACCTACGTTAAGACCCATAGCGGCAGAATCCACTTTTGCATGGTAACTCTGGATAATTCCTGATTGCTCTAATTTCTTAACACGTTCCAAAGTCGGCGCAGGAGATAAGCCAATTCTCTTTGACAACTCTAAATTTGTAATCTTGCTGTTCTCTTGAAGCATTTTTATAATCTTCAGATCGATTTTGTCCATCTTGTAGTCAGCCATCTTAATTTTTTTAAAATTTTATTTTTAATTAATTAATAAATAAGTCGCAAATAAAATATTATTCGTCGTAAGTTATTTAAAGTAAACGCAAGAGTTTTATTTTTGTTCTATATACTTCATAAAAAAACATAATAAATTGCATTTTTTTACAATTCCTAAAAACATCCAGTACAAAAAAGCCAAAGATGGTTACATCTTTGGCCAACTAAACAATTAAAATATGAAAAATATTAACTAACTAACCTTAAAAACTACCGGCAGAGTGTAAAATTTTCCTCTTTCCAGATTACTCACTGGAATCTTCTTGTAATTCATACCACTTTTTATCAATTGATCCAAAAATCTATTACTGGTACTTACAACAATGATCTCATCTTGGTCATTGACAAAAAATTTAATATTCACTCTAACATCTTCCTTAAGTAGGCTGGTGCAATCTAAATCGGATAAAATTTTTTGGATTGCAACAGTCTCAGGAGTTTTAGCAAAATGGGTGGCATTTGCATTAATAAACTGACTTGTTGCTATAAAGCATAACGTCAAAAATAAAGCTTTTAGTGTGTTCATAATCAACTGGTTTTAAAAAATTATAAAATAAAATCAAATACACCTATATGACTTCATTTTCAATATAACCGTTGCAAACTCACATACTCAAAAAGCGTTTTTACGTCCAATGAGCCTAATCACAAGACAAAGAAGCCTTTTGTGACGACAAAAAATTGTATATTTTTGCAGCTTTTAAAATCAATATCCATGAAAATAGCCATTGTAGGGTGTGGAACGATGGGCCTTGCATTTGCAAGATCCTTTTTAAAATATAATCTTGTAGAGAAAAAAAATCTCCTTCTGGTTGAAAAAAGTCAATCGAGATGCGAAATGCTTTCAGAGAATAAGGAAGGTGTTGTAGTCAACATCGTTTCATCACAGATAGCAGATTATGATCTCGTCATTCTTGCTGTTAAGCCACAGGACTTTCCGGAGATGGCTAATGAACTAAGTAAAGTATTGTCCAAAGATCAGATTATTCTTTCTATTATGGCCGGTATTCCAATCGTGCGCATTCAAGATGCACTACAGCATCTGTCTGTCGTGCGTGCCATGCCCAATACTCCGGCTATGCTAGGTATGGGTATCACAGGTTTTACAGCAGCCGAAGGCATTGGAATAGGAAAACTCTTTAAAATTGAAAATTTACTCAATGCCACTGGTCGATCTGTTTACTTTGAGAATGAATCCATGCTGGATGCTGTAACTGCCCTTAGTGGTAGCGGCCCCGCTTATTTTTACTTTATTGTCAAAAACATGGTAGAAGCAGGTAAACGCATGGGGTTTGATGAAAGTACAGCACTACAATTTGTAAAGCAAACCATGCTAGGTGCATACCATCTGATCAATAATGCAGAAATGAATCTCGACGATCTGATTAAAGCAGTCGCTTCAAAAGGAGGTACAACTGAGGCCGCTCTGAAAAAAATTTGAAGAAAAAGGCTTATCAGATGCTCTGATTTCCGGTATTCTCGATGCAGAAAAAAGAGCCAAAGAGCTTTCACAATGGAAGTAAGCAAAATCTTTATTACGGCTTCGTATAAAATCGATTGACAAAACTAACGGTCTGGTCAAATATCGGCTTAGTAAACTGTATGAATAAGTCCTGATGTGGTGGTGGCATCAATGACACAGAATTTACCTTTTTCTTCTGATCATCGTTCAGAGCCCGCTCGTCACCATTAAAAGATGCCCATTCATTGACCCAAACATATTTACCAGGAAAGGAATTATGCTCCAGCACCCTATTATTATTTGCATCCATGATTTGTACCGACAAAATACCTTGAGAGATTACTTCTCGCTTGTAGTTTGTAAATTTAGCCTTGACAGTACCATATACATCTTGCTTTTTATCATTGATTGTCGTAGTACCTACTAGAACACTGTCTTTTGTTACCTCATAGGTATTTTTACTTTCCACCATATTGCCTACTGAAAAATCCTCAAAATTTAGCAACAATATTTGATCCGGGCTTTTGAGTCCTTCATTTTTAGCTTCCTCATAAGTATAAAATCTAATAAACTTATCTCTGGTCACACCTGCTATTTTACTCATGAGATTATTGTAGAAAAAATCTGCTGTGAGCTGATATTGACCGGGTGTCATAGGTTTTTGAACACACACTTTTAGAGTAGCTTCATAGAGTGCATCTTCTATCATTTTATTTACATCTTTGTATCCTGGGACGTAATCATTGGCCTTAACAAACAGATAGTAAGCTTCTCTTGCTGAATAAATGGTATGCTGCTTCAATTGATCCAATCCAAGATTATATGATTCTTCAGCTGCTTTTGGCAATACTTCACCTAGCTCCTTATTATATTTTTGAGGAGTCGGTATCAATTCCAATGCTTTAGGACAATGAAAGATGGCATCGGCCATTGTATTGAGTGCAATATATTCATCAGCTGTAATTGAATATTTATTCAGAGATTTTAATTCTATCGCCTCCTGGATTTTTCTAAGACTAGCGGATTTGGCTAGTGGATAAGCCTTCAACAATACCTCTTTGGATTTTTTACTTCCGGGACTGGTACGTAAATGCTCAACTGCCTGCATTGTAGCTTTGTAATAATCGCCTCTCTCCAATGACTTTTTACTTGATGAACATCCATTAGAAATCAATATTACAGCTACAAAAGCTATCCAAAAAAACGTTTTTTTATATTAAATGATAATTTCATAATAAATTATTTCAGGGGTATTTGTTTTATAATGCAAAAATAAAACAAGATTTTATTCTAACAAATCATACATAAATAAATCATATGTGTTCTCTATTGCATTCAACGTATAAAATCTATACGCTTTTCGTTTTCATAACTTGGTATGATTTTTAGTGCTTTGAGATATTCAATCATACTTTCTGCAGTCGGTTTGAATAGTGATGTTCCCGGATCATTATGCTCATAATCATATACTGTAGCCATATAATTATTCATCGCTACTGTATAAATACGATCCAACTGCATCGGGACTCCGTCAGGTGTATAAATATCCACATTTGCCACTTCACCACCAGAAGTCATGGTAGATACTGCTTTCATTCCTGATGGATAAATAGGGCGGTTTTCATCAAATTTATAAGCCATTTTAAACAAACTTTTGATCTCTGCACCGGAGAGTTTAAACAGCACCATTTCATTGCCAAATAATCCATCAAATAGACTTGCATCACATTCACACGCTTCCTATAAAGTATTTATATTTCATATTGAATAGGAAAACGTGATAAGACTTAGTCTTTGCCTTTCAATATTCCAATTTTTCAAAGCCATCTTTTTAAGGTAGTTTACAAAAAAACGAAACTGCCCAAATGGAATACTCACAACCAGTACCGTCAGCGGCCACAACAAAGTGACAAGTGGGACGTATATCAGCCAGTAAATAAAATCTTTTTCTGACAGAAATAATTGCAACAACATAGCACTGATCTTAGCGCAGAGGCTACCGCCGATGGCAAAAGTTGTAAAAATAAGCCAGAACTGCAACCACCCTACTTTCCACTTGGATCTCAGTTTTTCAAACATATATTTCTAAATATTATATACCTTATGATTTAAATTATAATCGACCAATGAATGGCAAAGGTAAGATAAAGTGTGAGATAATTTATACTTTGGAGCAATACCAATAAGATACACAACACCTTGAAATCAATTCCTGTCACATAAGCACAAGTGCAAACATCAAATACTGTCTAAAACTTCTCCAAGATGCCTTACCAAGTCTTTAGCATTCTGCTCACTAAAAGTTAGTGGAGGTTTGATTTTCAGCACATTATGAAGCGGCCCATCTGTACTGAGCAAGAAGCCGCGCTCTTTCATAGCTTCCACCACCACATTGAGTTCTTCTACTGCAGGGGTTTTGGTAATACGATCACCAACCATCTCCACACCAATAAACAGCCCATGTCCTCGCACATCGCCGATGATAGGATACTTATTCTGCAACTGGCGAAGACCGGAGAGTAGAAGATTACCTGTCCGTAATGCGTGTGCCTGTAAATTTTCATTTTTTAATACTTTCAGTACAGCACTACCGGTAGCCATTGAGACAGGGTTTCCACCGAAAGTGTTGAAATATTCCATGCCATTATTAAAGGCATCAGCAATTTCATCCGTGACAACCACTGCTGCTAGTGGATGACCATTGCCGATAGGCTTGCCTAATACTACAATATCAGGTTCTACTTCCTGTAGTTCAAATCCCCAGAAACAACTGCCTACCCTACCAAAACCAACTTGTACTTCATCAGCAATGCATAACCCGCCATATTGGTGTACGTACTCATATACTTTCTTAAGATAGCCATTGGGCAGTGGAATTTGTCCGCCAACACCCAACAGCGTCTCACAGATAAATGCTGCAATAGGTTTATCGTCAGCAGTCATCTGGCACAACAATTCCAATATTTGAGCCGCATATTTTTCTCCAGCATTCTGGTCATCAGACTGAAAACATCCACGATATAAATCAGGAGATAACGCTTTGTGGATGTACGGCTTCTGGCCGCTGCCTCCTTGTCCGTCAAATTTGTACGGACTCATTTCTATTGCTAGAGTAGATGTACCATGATAAGCATGATCCAATACTACAATATCCTTTCGACCAGTATATTGTCTTGCCATTCGGATGGCCAAGTCATTAGCTTCACTACCTGAGTTGACAAAATAACATACATTAAGCTTTTCAGGCAATAGTTGTGTCAACTCTTTGGCATAACTGACCATTAGATCACTAAGGTATCTGGTATTCGTATTGAGTACAGCTATCTGATGCTGCATCGTACGGACTATGTCAGGATGGCAGTGACCAACATGACTGACATTATTAACACAATCGATGTAGGTGCGCCCCTTGTCATCATATAGATACTGGAGTGCTCCTTTTACAATTTTGAGCGGCTGTTGATAGCTGATGCTCAGGTTACGACCAATATGCTTTTTGCGATCACTGAGTAAAGCAACATAATCCTCATTTTCATTAATGAGCGGTGCAAAATCGCATGCCTTTCTAAAAGTATCTGCGGCTTTAATCGGATTGGTACAAATGAGTTTTTGCAGTAAGTCCCAGGCTTGTGTATCTGTTAAAAAGTGGTGGGCATTATTGCTCTTTTTTTGCATCTGTGTCGCCGACTGCGTGACACTGATACTTAGCCTAGATGCAATCAGATAATATAGCAAATCAATCTCCTGAAGCTGCAAAGGATAGACACGATGATATGCCCCTATTACCCAGGATGCCTTCTCAATCGGATCATTCGTGTCGAGCATAGCATAGGTACAAGCAATGGCGAGATTGTTGATCAATGCAGACCATACCATATCGCCAAAATCAATAAGTCCTACTACTTTATCATCGCTAACCAGGACATTATAATCATTTGCATCATTGTGGATTATGGCTTTTCGCAAATGATTGAGTTTAGGGAATACTTCTGTATGAAACTGCAGTAAAAAATATCCTGCTATTCTTCTTTTTTCAGGATCATGGATATTTTGTAGGTGCTCTACTGCATCTGATGCACGACAGATATCCCAACTCAAATATCGCTCAGCAGCAGAAATATATAACCCATTCAGGATGCTGTCCATCTCTCCCAAAAATGCGCCCAAGCTTTCATACAATTTTCTATCTTTATCTAACCAATTCACCCAAAAATCTCCTTCTATCCATGACAACACTCTTATGTATTGTACTTTTCCACCTGAAGAAGAAATTGTTATAAGTTCATCATTTAAATTAGGTATATGGACAGGAAAATGACCTTTCATGTTCGATATTGAAAGTAATTTCATCACCTCTGCCTGTGCTTGTAAAAAGTCCAGACACGAACTAGCCGTTGATATCTTGAAAATAAACTTTTCGCCTTGTTGAGTTTCCAGTAAAAAATTTATGTCTTCATAACCGGAAAGTGGTTTTGCTTCTGCTATTATGCCGTAAGCTTCACGGGCTATTTTCTGTACTCTATGAATATCTTGACTTATCATATTTTTCTTAAATAACTATCAAAATTAGCACTAGTTTTCAATAAATTATCACAAAAACTTTATTATAGCATGGATTACATTGAAATCAATAAGCACCTTAGCTCCTAATTATTAGTTCAAAACTAGCAAAACCTCATTAATATCTTAACTCCATCCAAATAATATATCTATCGATAAGGCTAAGATAAAATTACAATCATTATATATGACAATTTTATAATTTATAACATCCGATAATACATTATAATTATATATAAATATTAATTTTAATATACCAACTTGCCTATAAAATTTGTTAAAAAAAGACATTGTTCATCAACCTTATCAGGTAGCATACGTTAGTTAGTAAAAATTTCAAATCTGATGAACTGGAACTCCTATATAGAAGATTTTGATGCTATTTTATCAACCGAAAACCCGGAACCACCATACGACAATCCCGAGTATTTAGAATTTACAAAACTCAATAGTGCGCGCCTCAAAAGATGGATTAAAACAGCACAGATACAAGAGACAACAATTGCAACTATTGAAGCCATCCAGCAGCCACAAAATTGGATTGTGATCACAGAACACTGGTGTGGTGATGCCGCTCACATCGTACCCATACTTTACAAAATGTCCACGCTTAATGAGAAGATCAAATTTTCGATTCAGCTACGAGATAGTGATTCTGAAATTGACAAATACCTTACCAATGGTTCGAAATCTATTCCCATCCTTGTGGTCAGAGATCAGGAAGGCAAGGACTGGTTCCATTGGGGGCCACGACCAAAAGCAGCTCAGGATATGTTTATCGATTTGAAAAATAAAAATACTAGCTTTGAGGAATCAATCGAAGTATTGCAGAATTACTACAATAAAGATAAGTCACTGAGCATCCAACAAGAAGTCACAGCCTTATTGAAACAAACACTTTAATTATCCTTAGCTTTGTAGCAAAAAAGATACAATGTTGTGCCTAAGGTTGCTACCATTTGTTGTTCTGACATTTACAGCTGTGTCATTAAACAGCCAGCCTTTGAAAATTTGGACAGACCATCCAGGCCATCATTGGGAAACTGAGCGCCTACCTATTGGCAATGGGAGATTAGGTGCAATGATCATGGGTGGTGTCAAAGTTGATACTATCCAGTTTAATGAAGAAAGCCTTTGGAGCGGAGACAACAACTGGGACGGAGACTACTTGACAGGTGATCATGGTTTTGGCTCCTATCGTAATTTTGGAGCAATAGTAATTCAGTTCCTGCATAGCGATGAATACCGAGACTACCATCGATCGTTAGACCTCAATCAAGGGATTTGTACCGTATCCTATATCAACAATGGTGATCATTATAAATATGAGTCTTTTGCAAGTTTTCCTGACCAGGTGATGGTATTCAAGTACACCACTACAAGACGGTCAGGCATGTCAGGAACTATCACTCTATCTTCAGCTCAAGGTGCATCAACAACCTGTGACGGCAACGCACTGAAATTTTACGGCATCATGCCCAATAGCTTACAATATGCCGCAAAAATTGTGGCACAGCATAAAGGTGGAAAGATTTTCAGTCAAAATGGGCAATTAATCTTCCAGAACTGCAATGAGTTAATTCTATATTGCCATGCAGCTACCGACTACAAAGCAGATTATTATTCAGGGTGGCGAGGTGCAGCTCCTAGTCCTATGGTAGATGAAATATTACGTAAAGCCATTCACAAGGGATACAAAAAAATTCGAAAGGCACATATTCTTGATATTACTCAGCTCATGAAAGCGGTTACCCTCCAAACCGGGAAAACCGATGGTGATGTATTTAAAATACCTATAGACCAAAGAATCAAAAGGTACAGTACTGGCAAGGCCGATCCTAATCTGGAAATACTATTATTTCAATATGGACGATACCTACTCATCAGTAGTTCACGGCCTGGTTCACTTCCAGCTAATCTACAAGGTATCTGGAATAATAGTAATGCACCTCCATGGGCAAGTGATTATCATAACAATATTAACGTTCAGATGAATTACTGGGCAGCAGAGGTTACCGGTCTTTCTGAATGCCATAAACCACTCCTTGATTTCATCATACAACAGTCTGTATCGTGTAGGATAGCCACTCGGAAGGCCTTTGGACCAAACACACCAGGCTGGACAGCTAGAACTAGTCAAAGTATTTTCGGTGGTAATGGATGGGAATGGAATATTACTGCCAGTGCATGGTATGCCCATCATTTGTATGAACACTGGGCATTTACTCGAGATTCAATCTATTTGGAAACAGTTGCCTATCCGGCTATTAAAGAGATTTGTCAATTCTGGGCATATCGTCTCAAACCACGTGAAGATGGTTTACTAGTCGTGCCTAATGGGTGGTCTCCTGAACATGGTCCTATAGAAGATGGTGTCATGTATGATCAACAGTTAGTCTGGGACTTATTTGAAAACTATCTAGAGATAGCTACATTCTTGAACAGAGATATCGAGTATCGGCACATAATATCTTCTCTACAAAATCAGCTAGCTCCAAACAAAATCGGCCAATGGGGACAACTTCAAGAATGGCAATCAGATAGAGATGACCCAACAGACCTACACAGACATACAAGCCATCTATTTGCTGTTTTTCCTGGTCGTCAGATCACACCTCAGAAAACACCTAACCTTGCATCTGCTGCCATCACATCACTCAAAGCACGAAGTGGTAACTTTAATCAACCTGACAGTACATTCAGTGCAGCCTCAACCATAGGTGACAGCCGTAGATCTTGGACCTGGCCATGGCGATGTGCACTTTGGGCTCGATTAGGAGATGGACAAAAAGCAAGCCAAATGATCAGAGGTTTATTGAGCTATAATACCCATCCTAATCTTCTTACAACGCACCCACCTTTTCAGATTGATGGCAATCTTGGTATCAGCGGTGCTATCGCCGAAATGTTCTTGCAAAGTCACAACAAGTATATCGAAATTTTACCGGCCATACCAAAAGAATGGGCTGCAAAAGGTAGCTTTAAAGGGCTGAAAGCGCGTGGTGGCTATACAGTAGATTGTGAATGGGAAAATGGCAAAATCACCCATTTAAAAGTTTATGGTCGCAAGGGAAGTACGCTGACTATCAAAGTAAACGGAGCCTTGCACCCCATTACATCTCAATAACAACCTAAACCAGTATTTTTAAAATGGCTTCGTTACCATCAAAATAATAACGACAATAAAAAGCACATTTTCTATACGCTCGTAAAAAAAGAGCTTTTTGGCCAGACGGTAATATTCATCTGGTATGTCATCACCTTGATAGGTTTTCAGCAATTCCTTGATGGGTTTTGATCTTGGAGATAAAACGATCGGTCCAAAGCCAAGAGCAATCAAAAAGAGGACTAAACTTGTAACGTACCACTTGAAATGAAACAAAAGTGGATTAATTGCGCCCATGATAAGACCTGTTACAAGCAGCAAGCTACCACCTACCATTACAAATATGTGCAGTCTATTACGAATGAGATAAGCATGACGCAATTCTGTCATATTTGTAGCACGTGTTACAATATAAATCATTACGAACCCCGGCCCCATTCCAAGTATGGCAGACAAAACATGCACTAGCAATAAGATCCGATACATTGACATAAATAGAAATTGACTTTATGAATGCTACAAAAATACAATGCAACCTGCCAAAGCAAGACAGATTTTAAAAAAGAAATGTCAATCCAATGTAATATTTTGTAGGTATCAATCCAGTCCAAGTTCTTTTTTGACTACAATAACATGATCTACCTTTGACGGTTGGTTTGCATATTTTCCAATCAATTCTGCAATAGACCGAGGCTGCTCCCATTTACTAAAATCTGCATGTGGCATAGCTGCGCGATTCTGAGGCGTATCTATGATGGATGGCACTACAACATAGGACTGAACACCTGTATGCTTTGTATCTGCATTGATGATATTGGACAACTGAAAAAGCTGTGATTTTGACAGTGCGTAAGCCATAACGCCTTTACCTGTAGAAGTGTCCATACCAGCTCCGGAACCAATAAAAAAGATTTTGCCATCGCGATGTTCCTTCATATTTATAAATAGTGGACGTGTGAGGTTGTATGCAGTAGCAAAGTTGAGATTAAACTGGTGTTGAATGTCTTTCATCATCGTTTTCTCAATATCGCCCATTGCAAATCCGCCTGCAGTCATCACTGCAATATCTACATGTGTATGTTCTTCTGCGATTCTATCAAAAAATGCATTCGTTTCATCCTCATTCAAGAGATCCACAACTGATTCTATATAATGAGGATGGTACAAAGGAGACTCGGTCCGTCTATGTACTACACCAATGACCTTATCGCCCTGATCCAGGAAATATTTCACCACGGCAGCTCCTAGATTTCCATTTGCACCGGTAACTAATACAGTTCTATCCGCCATATTCGATATATTTTAAATTGATTCTTTACGTTGATTTTTAAATATTGACTCCTTTGAATGTATAACTACTGCTTTGACTATATCGCTCGCAATACAAAAAAAAATAAGTAATGCAATTCCATAGCATCACATTACTTACTATACTAAAATGCAAAATATATCATTCTATCCCTGATCATCTGCACTCGGGCCATACATGCCTGGAATCGGAATATTAAGCAGGCGAAGATAAACGCCTAACTGTGCACGGTGGTGTACCGCATGGTTTAATGCCATTGAACGAATGAAAACTGCTCTGGGCATCTGCAATAGCACATGGCCACCACTCTTTAGTGTCCACATAGCATCTAGGTCACTGTCATTTACATTAGCCAAATTACCAAGCGAATCCTTAAGCGCTGCATCAAAGCTGGCCACTAGCTCGTCAGTATTATGAACAGAAGGGCGTGGCATATCATTACTGGCTAGATCCAGCTCAGAGGTTGTAGCAATCAATCCTGGCCAACTATGCAGTAAAGCAATATGCTTAGCCAGAGATTTTAAACTCATGGATTTTTCATGGGGTTTATAATCAAAGTGTTCTTCCGGCACTAATTGGAGTAATTTTCGAGTATTATTAGCCTCGTGCTTAATTTCTGAGATAAAAGATTGTACTATTGACATAATTAAATATTTATAATGAAACGAAGGTCAATTTTGATTGTTTCATGGTGATGAATAAAAAATACCGATTTAATTTCAGGGTTTCTTTTCAAGAATAATGAAAAGTTCAGCGCCAGACCTTGGCTTAATACTATTATAGCAAGGTTCCATTGTTTTAATTTGAAAATATGGCTCAAAAAGCTTCTGATATTCTGCTCTATCACCTCCAAATGGCGGTCCTGAAGGCCCAAAATCCACACCAAATAAGACTCCCACGAGCTTACCGCCTTCCTTAAGCAATGTTGCGACCTTTTGGACATATGCTTCTCTTCGCTCTATAATCTGTGCACAAAAAAAGGTCTGCTCTAGTATCAAATCAAACTGACCTGAAAAGTCAAAAAAGTCATTGCATATTATGGTTACACCATCAATATTTGAAAATTTATCTTTGAGGCGATTGACAGCTGCTTTGGATATGTCTAATAAAGTGATATTAGAAAATCCTTTTTGGCTCAGATACTCAGCTTCGTAAGCATTGCCACAGCCCGGAATCAAAATAGCTGCATTTTTATTAACATATTGATCCATATATGTAACCAGCGGTGGAGATGCATAGCCGATGTCCCATCCTATCTGGCCACTTTTCCATCGCTCATCCCAGAACTCGGCGGTCAGCTCGTTACCTTTACCCGTATTTTTATAAGATTCCAATCGTTTATCCATAATTATCAGGAGTATTGTTTGAATGCATATCTATACAACGAAAGTCCGTGATGGTTGTTCACAAGAATCATTTCAACTGAGTTATATAACCTCCATTATGTAATCATTTCCTTTTGTCATTACCTTGCCTTACATTTGCAGTGACAATCATAATAGGTTATGGCTTGGATTATTATCATTATTGCTGGATTGTTTGAAGCTGCTTTTGCATTTTGTCTAGGCAAGGCAAAGGAAAGCGAAGGCACTACCATGTACTTGTGGTATCTGGGCTTTCTCATAACGTTAATTATCAGCATGAGTTTGCTAGTCAAGGCCATTCAGACATTGCCAGTCGGTACTGCTTATGCCGTTTGGACAGGTATCGGAGCTGCCGTGACTGTCTTACTCGGTATCTTAGTATTTGACGAACCAGCTACATTCTGGAGAATATTCTTTTTATTCACTTTGATTGCATCCATTGTAGGATTAAAAGCCGTATCCTTTTGATTTTTCCATCTTAGTGCTCAGCATCATACTTTTGATATAATATAATCAGTTCTATTTGTTAACATTAAGTGTATTTTTTTTGACAACTGATTAAACAAAAATCGAATTTTTAAGTTTAATACCTTTAGATTGTCTATCTTTGTAGTCCATTATTTAGAAACAATATCAGATGAACAGAAGTGTAATTATTGCATTCATATTAATTATAGCCGGAATCACAGTGTTTTTAAGTGCATCTAAGGACGTCAGTACCTATGCTAATTTTGCGCAAGCAGCCTCCGGTGACAAGGTAAAAGTAGTCGGTCAACTGGCTAAAGACAAACCTATGGAATATGATGCTCAAAACAATCCTAATCAATTCTCTTTCTACATGAAAGATGACAAAGGTGTTGTTAAACAAGTGATTTTGCATCAACCCAAACCTCAGGATTTTGAAATGTCAGAACAAATTGTTGTCACCGGCAAATTACACAATGACATATTTAATGCCAATGAGATCCTGATGAAGTGTCCTTCTAAATACAAAAATGAAGAAATAGCAGTCAGGGAACAGCAGGACTGATAAGTTTAAAAAGCAACCAATAATGAGTGAGACGGTATATGTAGGTGAACACCTTTGGGTGGGAAATGTAGGACATTTTGCAATTATTCTTTCCTTTGTAGCAGCATTATTTTCAGCAACTTCATATTATTTCAGTGGTAGAAATCGGGATGCTATAGACATTTCAGGTTCTTGGAACAGAATGGGGCGCATAGGTTTTAGCATTCACGCAGTGAGTTTGCTGACGCTGATCGGGATATTGTTTTATGCAATGTATCACAACTACATAGAATATAGTTATGTATTTAATCACGTATCAGAGGACTTACCACTTAAATATATTCTTTCGGCATTTTGGGAAGGTCAGGAAGGCAGTTTTATGCTTTGGATGTTCTGGCATGTAGTATTATCTATTGTAATCATCAGAACAACAGGCAAGTTTGAGGCACCTGTCATGCTCATCATGATGCTAGTGCAAGCATTTCTGTTGTTTATGATCTTAGGCATCCATATTCCGTGGGGTGACGAAACATTAAAGATTGGAAGTAATCCCACTACCCTGCTTCGTCAAGTCAATGATGCGCCTATTTTTGCTAATGCTGAATATCTATCGCTTATCAAAGGTCGTGGACTCAATCCATTACTTCAAAATTACTGGATGACCATACATCCACCCACTTTATTTCTAGGGTTTGCTTCTACGACAGTGCCATTTGCATTTGCATTTGCAGGATTATGGTATAATGACCACAAAGAGTGGGTACGTCAGTCGTTGCACTGGTCACTTTTTTCAGCCTGTATTTTAGGTACCGGCATCTTACTTGGTAGTTTATGGGCCTATGTAGCACTTTCTTTTGGTGGGTACTGGGCATGGGATCCTGTAGAAAACGCATCTTTTGTACCTTGGATGACCCTCGTAGCTGCCTTCCACTTACATATTGTCTCTAAAAATACCGGATATGGCACCAGAACGATGTATTTCCTTTACATCCTTACGTTCTTTTTAGTATTGTACTCTACTTTCATGACCAGAAGTGGTGTTTTAGGCGATACCTCAGCACACGCATTTACAGAAATGGGATTGGAGTGGCAACTCATTTTATTTATGGCTTTCTTTGCATTACTTGGATTCGGCTTGTACATTTATAGATACAAATCGATTCCTGCACCCGTAAAGGAAGAGGCCGTTCCATCCCGAGAGTTCTGGATGTTCATTGGTGCACTGATATTATTATTTGGTGGAATACTTATTATCACTTCAACTTCTTTGCCGGTATATAATAAGATTAGAACCTATTTCAATCCTTTTTATGAAGGCAAGGTGATCAGTGACGTAATGGAACATTACAACAAGTATCAGCTCTGGATCGGTGTGTTAGTGGCATTGTTATCCAGTGCTTCGCTCTTCTTAAAATTTGGAGCAAAAGCCTGGGAAGTTCAAAAAAAGAAGTATGGCTATAAAATCCTAGCCGGTATAGCTGCTAGTTTAGTATTGACATGGATTAGTTCTCTTCTGCTCGACTATCCATCATGGCAATATTGGGTATTGAGTTTCAGTGGTATTTTTGCAATTGTCATGAGTATAGCATATATGATAAAAATACCACAAAAGAGCTTCAAACTTTCTAAAGCAGGGCTTTCACATCTAGGATTCGGGTTAATGTTGATAGGGATATTAGCTAGCGGACTCAATCAAAGGCATATATCTTCCAATCCATTTGTATTTAAAAATATATTCAATGATGAAGATGTCAAAAAATATGTACAACTCATCAAACATCGACCGCTTTATTCTCAGGGATATTTAATTACTTATGAGTCGGATACACTCATTGACAGAGAAAGAAGATTTGCTATCAACTTCCAGAAACTGAATGAAAAGATGGAAGTGCAAGAATCATTTACACTATATCCACATGCTGTGTATTCTAATGATTACACTAAAGTAGCTGCTTTCAATCCTGACACTAAGCATTACTTTAATAAAGACATTTTCACCTGTGTACTTAGTTTGCCACCGGCCATGACCAGTGTGGAAGAGGCCAAAATGATAGAAGACTCTCTGAAGTACGTTGATTATCCAATCGCCATCAATGATACCATTCAAATCGACGAATATATCATCAAACCTGAAATGCTGACCTTTGATCCTCAACACCAGGATTACAATGAAAGGGAACATGATGGTGGCCTCGGTGTGCGCATCGCTGTGTACGACACCAAGGAAGACACCACTTATTATGCAACTATAGCTCAGGGACTTGAAGGCGCTTTAGTCTATAATTATCCTGCCACCATCTCTGATGCAGGTATGAAAATCAAACTTGCGGACTCGACCATTGAGCGGTATTTCACACCTGACGATCATGCTGACTATCATGAATATTCTATCAAAAAGGATGAAACCATTAACATCAATGGCTATCATATCCAAATCAGTGAATTAGACACTCAACCCGAAATAGACGGATATAAGGCAGAAGACGGAGATATTGCGATTGCAGCAGTATTGCACATCACCGGCAATGGCATAGATGAAATAGCTAAGCCGCTTTATGTCATCAGAAATAATCAGCAGATGGGTATCAAATCCTTATCGTCAGCATCCGGCCTGCACATCAGACTCACGAATATCAATCCGGAAACAGAACAATTTACCTTTAGTATTGCGGCGGAAGACCGGAAGTCAAAAGAAGTCATCTTATCTATAGCGACCAAAGTACCCCGCAATGATTATCTGATTTTACAAGCGACCATTTTCCCAGGTATCAATCTCTTTTGGTTGGGTTGTATTTTGATGATGTTCGGTATGTTGTTAGCTTCTATTAAGAAGTATAAGCAATCCAGACAATAATGGATCGTATAGCCATCATAGGTACTGGAAATGTAGCTTGGCACATCACTCGATTGCTGTTAGCCCATCAATATGAAGTTGAAGTATTGGGTAGAAAAACTCGTGAAAATTCAGGTTTTACTTTTGCAAATTCAGGATTTCGATACATCAATTCAATAACATCACTATCGCAAGATGCAATTTTATACCTTATATGTACCGGTGATGACCAGATAGTAAATGCAGCAAAAGCACTGCCACTTCAGCTTAGTGACAAACAAGTTTTGGCACACACATCCGGGACCACACCATCTGATATTCTTAAGCCATTTGCAACACATTACGGAGTATTATGGCCATTGATGACCTTAAAAAAACATCATATCATACCGAACCAAAGCATTCCATTCGTTGTAACGGGAAGTGATCTATTAGCCGAAAAATACATTTTAAAGCTAGCATCATCCATCGCTCATCAAGTATCTGTTATGGATGATATCAGCCGTAAGAAAATGCACATGAGTGCTGTAATAGCCAATAATTTTACCAATCATCTTTTAGAGCAGGTCAGAGACTACTGCTTGGCCAATCAGCTGGATTTTACATTACTTCTTCCGTTGCTAGAAACCACAATAAACAATTTCAAAACAAATCCAAATGGCAATTTTCAGACAGGACCAGCTGTGCGCAAGGACTTTCACACTATAGAAGCACACCTAAAATTATTAGAATCCCAGCCCGAACTCAAAACCTTATACCAACATATCACACAAAACATCATAGCAAAACAAGATATCAAATGAGAATTATTGGAGAATTTGACTTAAAAGAAATCAAAGTAACCGTATTCAAGTATGGAGAACGCTTTTCTGTGAAGTATGAGTATAACTTCATGGAGCAAACCCTGAAATTCAGAGATGGCAGTGGGATCAATACCTATGCAGACATTAAAACATTCAGTGAAAGTATCGAAAACGAAATTGTGAAGGCATTTGACATCATGGAAAAAGCTCGTATGAATGGTCTGATGCAGTTTTATCAAGATAATGCGGAAGACTTTGATGAAATCATCTGATTGAATCAAAATATAAAAGCCTTCAGCTGTGCATAACAGGTGAAGGCCGTTGTTTTTGGAATGAGATATTACACCTTATCCAAATATGATGCCAAAATCACTTTTTTTAATCTCTTTTCTTAAATGACCAGGTGACAAATATTCTCGCTACAACTTCGCCATTTGTATTTTTACCTACTGATTCTAATTCCAATGTTGAAAAAGATCCTGACTGAAGGCTGCTTAATACCTCATGTACTTTTCTACCTTGACTACAAGAAAACGTAACCTTTGTTGTAGCTTTTTTGTAAAATTCAGACCTAAATTGTGTCACTAGCATGGAGTAACTTCCTAATCCGGCAATATACATCTGGCATAATGCCCCTGTTGAAAGCTCTCCTGCACCATTCAGAGCGGCAAAATAAATGGATTTAAATGGATTTTGAGTGCGCCATGAATAAGGAATCGTCACTTCACAACTTTCTTCGTTCAGCGATCTAATCGAAATGCCCCACCAAAATACAGAGGGTAGCTTCATCAGCATACCCACCTTGAACCTCCAGGTGCTCAATGCCTGATTCCTATAATCTATTGATTTTTGAGGAAGCATATCTCAGTTGATTACTTCATTCTCGGTGACCACAGAATTTCCTCGCCTTTATGCTGCATTACTATATATCTGCTCAAAACAAAAAAATAATCTGATAATCGGTTTAAATACTTAATGATGAGCGGATCCACAGTAGAGTCCCTATCCAGTGTGATGACACGCCTTTCAGCACGACGACAAACCGTACGGCAAACATGTGCAAATCCTGCAGCTTGATGACCTCCCGGTAGAATAAAATTTTTGAGCTTTGGGAGCAAATCTTGCATCATGTCTATTTCCTTTTCAATGGCATTGATATCATCCTCTTCAATATCCGGGGTGATCACTTCTTTATCCGGATTAGATGCCAGATTGGAACCGATGGTAAAAAGGCGTTTTTGCACTTCTGTTAAAAAGTGGTTTTGAGTAGCATCGACAAATGCAGAATTGAGCAAGCCAATGAAAGAATTAAGCTCATCTACAGTGCCATATGCTTCAATTCTGATGTCATCCTTTGGCACTCTCTTGCCGCCAAATAGAGCAGTAGTACCTTTATCTCCTGACTTGGTATATATCCTCATACATTTTAATTTACAACAAAAATACTAAATTCAAGCAACATATAACTCGATATCAGCATTCAAAATTATATTTGCTAAAAAGAGACAGCTTTTCAAAACAATTGATGATATTCATCTTTGGTCACAGTGACTTTCGTCACATCATTGAGCAATAGGAACTCTTACTTTTGTAGTAGCAAAATATTTATTCACCCATCAAATTTATTCAAAATGAAATCAACGGAGCTTTTAAATATGAAAGTTAAAGAACTGATGACGTCTGACCTGCACACAGTCAAGCAGGATACCCTATTAAAAGAAGTTAAAAATATATTTGACAGTGAACGAATTCACCACATCCCTGTGGTCAATGACAATAATGAGTTTGTAGGCATCATTTCAAGTACAGATGTCATGTTGTTGTTAGACTGGGGAACAAAACTTGAGCTTCCTTCCAGTATGAGAAAAAATAATTTTCTGCTGACAAGCAATCTTGCAAAAGACATTATGGAAACCAATGTCATTAGGGTTACTCCTGAAGATACGATTCAGAGATGTGTGCAGATATTTCGTGAAAACTACTTCAGAGCTTTACCAGTTGTAGATAAAAATGACCATCTAGTCGGAATTATCACCACATATGACTTGATGGTATTTGCATACACAGTACAAGGACAGTTACACAAATAATATCCTAACTATAAATTTTTAATCATGAAAATAGCAAAAGATTTAACCATTCAGGATATATTTAATCAGTTTTCAGAACAATTTCCACATCTAAAATTGGAATTTTACTCAAAACCAATCAGCGTATATGAAGGATCATCCGCAAATGACCAGTTACCTCATGATATGAGTTTAGGTAAGATCAACCCTACCATTACTGAAACCGAATGGCATATAGATAAAGATATGCTAGTAACAGATTTTGAGCAGTATATGAAGGAGGAATTTGGACTCTATGTCCAGGTTTTTAGAAGATCTAATCATTTATGGTTACAAACTTCAGCCACTGACGGATGGTCGCTAGACAAACAAAATGGCAAAGGTGGGCGTTCTATGCGACAAATAGATCAAGTAATAGACCAAAATGAAGATTTGGATTAAGAAATATTTGCTACATTTGTAGCTTATTCATAATCCAAATTCTATATGATAAAGTTCAATACAATACTAGTTTTAGCTAGTGTACTATTATCCACACTTGTCATGGGACAAGAAGTTATACCAGGACAGCAATGTAGTCACGTACACCTTCCCAAAAGTACTCAACCCTATGCTGCACTTACTCCTACCGTAGGTACTGAAGCATATGATATGAAATATTATCGATATGAATGGTATATTGATCCTGCCTTTCGAGCACTTGATGGAACAGTTACTACTTATTTTGAGATCACTGAGGATGATGTGGATCAAATTGTTTTTGATTTTTCTACTTCCTTTTCCATAGATAGTATTATCTACAGAGACCAAAAGGTCAACTTCACGCAAACGCCTCCATTTGGTTTAAGTATAGAGTTGCCCGCTAGTTTGAACAAAGGAGCGTTGGATAGTTTGTCCATTGCCTACCATGGTGAACCTGCACCTACAGGATTTGGTTCATTTGTACAGAGTACGCACAATGGCACGCCTATTTTATGGACGCTTTCAGAGCCTTTTGGTGCTCAAGACTGGTGGCCATGCAAGAATGGAACCGACGATAAAATCGACAGTCTGGACATGATTATTACCACACCTGAACAATATAG
This sequence comes from Bacteroidetes bacterium OLB9, assembly GCA_001567255.1. Taxonomy (GTDB): domain Bacteria; phylum Bacteroidota; class Bacteroidia; order Chitinophagales; family Saprospiraceae; genus OLB9. The sequence goes on from LNBW01000022.1 coordinate 105,548, forward strand.
AGCAGCTAGCAACGGTCTTTTAATAAATGAGTTTTCGCCTGAGTCTGGTTTGAAAACATACCACTGGAAGCACAGGTATCCTATTTCTCCTTACCTTGTGGCATTCGCAGTTACTGATTTTGCTGTTTATACTGATACAGTTGCGCTTTCCGATGGCACCTTGCTACCGGTGATCAACTATGTATTCCCTGAGAATCTTAATGAAGCAAAACGTGGTACCGCTGCTAATTTACTTGCCATGCAATATTTTGACTCACTGTTTGTAGCCTATCCATTTAAAAATGAGAAGTATGGTCATGCCCAGTTTGGATGGGGAGGTGGCATGGAACATCAAACGATGAGTTTTGTAGTGAACTTCGGATGGGGCCTGCTGGCACACGAGTTAGGCCATCAATGGTTTGGTGACTATGTTACCTGCAAAGATTGGACACATATTTGGCTCAATGAAGGATTTGCTACCTATATGGAAGGTTTAACTTATGAAAGATTTCCAGTTGAAACCAATGCCAATTTTATGGACTGGAAACGAGGCAAATTATACCACATCATATCCAGGCCGGATGGTTCAGTAAAAGTATCTAACCCCAATAGTGTCAACAATATTTTCAACTCAAGATTATCTTACAGCAAAGCAAGTTACTTACTCCATATGCTTAGATGGAAACTAGGAGATGAAGACTTTTTCCAGGCATGTAGAAATTATCTGGAGGCTTTTAAATTCAAAAATGCCGTAACCAGCGACTTACAATTTTATATGGAACAACAGTCAGGACAAGACTTGACTTCATTTTTTAAAAACTGGTTTGAAGGTGAGGGCTTTCCTACTTATCTAGTTAAATGGGCATCCACAGATGATAAGGTTGTATTGAAGATATTACAAGAGACATCGCATCCATCGGTTTCATTTTTTGATATGCCGGTACCGGTGTTGCTAATCGGTGAGAATGGTCAAAAAATGGAAGTAAGGCTTGAAAATACCCATAATGAACAGATCTTTACTGTAGATGTAGGATTTAAATTGACTGAAGTACAAGTAGATCCTGAATTGTGGCTGATATCTAATAAATCTGCAAGTTATGATGAAGATTTAATCACCACATCAACAAAGGAAGTTCATACAGAGATAAAAATCCATCCTAATCCTGCAACTGACAATATCACAATTGAAGGGAATACAGGTATATTTGACAGCTATAGAATTATCACAGTTAATGGTAAAGTAATGCAATCAGGGGTACTCAATGGAAAGGTTCAACACATCAGTGTAGATCAGCTTCATACCGGTCAATACTACCTTCAGTTAGAAGGAAAAGCAATGAACAAAGTGATAAAATGGGTAAAAAATTTAAAGCTTATAAATCGTCAACAAAGTAAAACTTGCATCTATAAAGCATTTCCTCTTAATGGTGGAAATGCTTTTTATTATCACCCAAGTTCGTACAAATTTTAGCAAGATATCGACATCTCGGACAACCAACTTTAGGGCAAAGTTAAAGTTGGCAAAAAAAATTGATGTAGTTTAGTTTTAGTAATATCAGAAAGATTTAAAATGAAGAAGTTTTTAATTTTATTGGCTATAACCAGTTTTTTCTCATGTGGTGGGCTTAAAGATGTATCTAAACTCAAAGAAAAGGATGTCGTATTGTCTGTTCATAAAGGCCCATGTGGAGGCAAGTGCTCAGTATATAACATTGATATTTATAAAAACCGTTATGCAGTATATGAGGGCATTGCCAATGTTGAGAAGTATGGGATATATGCGGTCAAACTGAGTAAAGAGCAAATGAATGAACTAACATCCGTATTTGACGCAAATGACTTCTTTGGATTTGATGACAATTATCCTATAGAGAGCCCTGACTTTCCGGTCATTACTTTAAAATACAATAAAGAAAATAGGTCTAAAACAGTAACAGGTAGCATACATCGACCCCAAAAGGTGCTTGATCTACAATATGCTCTTGAGAATTTAGCTAAACTGCCAAATTTAAAGCTGATTAAAGCCAATGCTCCTACCACTGTTGAAGGTCAACCTCAAGCGAATGAAGTATCCCAAATCATCGATAATGAAATTATAGTTCAGTTACAACCTAATATTTCTATGAGGTCTTGGATGGAAAAATATGCCAAATTCCAGGTAAGAGTGACCAATAAAATCCAAGCTACACCTCCTAAATGGGTGATTTACTTTAACAAAAATCTTGTTGATGCTGATGGTTTCTTAAAAATACTTCAAAATGACAAGGAAGTAAAAAATGCTGAATTTAATAAAAAAATCACTCATCGTTAATCATATCGGTCATGGCTTGAATAAGATCGTTTCTAAATCAGGCGCTGAGTATTCTACCGATTTTAGCACTTTATTGTCAGATTGTCTGAACACTAGATATTCACCATCTCTTTCTTCTATATAAGAATCAGTATTTTTTTCTTTTAGATAATGAGCCTGGGTTGCTTTAGCTTCTTCCATTGATTTGCATGTCTTACTCATATTGGAGCGTTGCACTTCATCAAAAAGTTGTTTAAACTTATCCCCCAAACCAAACTCCAGTACAGCTCCAGAGAGTACATACTGAAGGTCACTCAGTGCATCCGCTATTCCAACGATATCATTCTGGACAATAGCACTTTTCAATTCATCTAGTTCTTCTTGCAATAGAGCTATTCTCAGCTCACATCTATTCTCAGCAGGAATAGTTGGACTCTGCAGTACCGGCATATTAAACATATCATGAAAAAGAGCTACTGAAGTGAGTGCAGCTGGTTCATCAAAGGTGTGAATATTTTTGGCCATTGAAATTGAAGTTTAAAAATATATGTGCAAAAATAATATTTAAAACCGGATAATTCATTAGAAAATATATTTCAATATTAATTACAAGATTCCACATCACGCGGCAAAATAATATAAACTCAAGTTTAGGTTAGTTTGTCGTAAAACCGACAAAAGACACAAATACCTGATTCGACCCTGTCAAAACATCAAAATTAGACTAAAAATCCTATCTTTGTTTCTTAAACAAAATACAATTCATGCAGAAGATTTTTTTATTCATTGTGTTAACCTTGGCGACTTTCAACTTAATCGGTCAAGAAGCAAGACTTTTAAGATTCCCAACATGTAATGGGCAGGAAATTGTCTTTTCCTATGCTGGAGACTTATATAAAGTTCCAGTCCAGGGTGGCGAAGCTCAAAGGCTAACTTCCCACATTGGCTATGAGATTTTTCCTCGATTCTCACCAGATGGAAAGACCATTGCATTTACAGGCCAGTATGATGGTAACACTGAAGTATATTCCATACCATCCACCGGTGGTGAGCCACTGCGCCTGACCTATACTGCTAATAACAGACGTGATAACCTAGGAGATCGCATGGGACCAAACAACATTGTAATGGGATGGACACCTGACGGCAAAGAAATTATATATAGAAACCGAATCAGTGATGGTTTTACCGGTAAACTTTACCAAGTACCTAAAGAAGGTGGTCTTTCTAATGTTATACCACTTCCAGAAGGTGGATTCTGTAGCTATGCACCCGATGGTAAAAAACTGGCTTATAATCGCGTCATGCGTGAATTCAGAACGTGGAAGTATTATAAAGGTGGTATGGCTGATGATGTATGGATCTATGATGCTATGGCCCAAAAAGTAGAAAACATCACTAACAATGATGCTCAGGATATCATACCTATGTGGGTCGGTGATTATATCTACTTTATGTCGGACAGAGACCGCACCATGAATATCTTTATGTATAGCATCAAAACAAAGCAAACCACAAAGGTTACTAATTTTAAAGAATATGATGTAAAATTTGCAAGTTCCAATGGTAAAATGATAGTTTTTGAAAATGGAGGCTATATATATAAACTAGATCCTGCAACCAACAAAGCAGAGAAAGTCAATATTACATTAAAATCAGATAATATCTATGCCAGAAGCGAAATAAAAGATGGCGCTGATTATATTAATCATGTTAGCCTGTCAAGTGATGGTAAAAGGTTAGCAGTGACAACTAGAGGTGAAGTTTTCAACATTCCTGCAGATAAAGGTGTAACTAAAAATATTACCCGGACTCCTGGTGCACATGAGAGAGAAGCTAAATGGTCGCCGGACGGAAAATATATCGCCTATATTTCTGATCGTTCCGGCGAAACAGAGTTATATCTTCAAGCCACTGATTCTACAACGCCGCAACAACTCACTAAAAATAATGACACTTATATAAGAGGATTAGAATGGAGTCCTGATTCAAAATCGATTGTTTATACTGACAGAAAAAACAGAATCAACCTAATCGATATATCTACTCAAAAACGCACTTTAGTATTGCAGGATCCACGAGGCGAATCTAGGGGTGCATCTTTTTCGCCGGACAGTAAATGGCTCACTTACTCTCGCCCAGAATCGAATAATTTTAGTGTGATTTATGTGTATAATATAGCTGATCAAAAAGAGTATCCTGTTACAGATAAATGGTATCAATCTTATAGTCCTGCATTTAGTGAAGACGGAAAATACATCATATTCACATCCTCACGAGATTTTGATCCTATTTACGGAGCTAAAGAATGGAATCATGTATATAATTTTTCCAGTGGTCTGTATATAGCTCTTCTTTCCAAAGATACACCTTCGCCATTGATTGAAAAAGATGCGGTGGTCAATGAGCCTAAAAATACCGAAAAATCAGATACTTCAAGTTTAATTAAGATTGATATTGAAAATATAGGGAGTCGATTGATTAAAATACCTGTTCAGACCGGATTTTATCGCAATTTATATATGAATGAAAATAAAATATATTATACTAGGAATGGATCATCCTATCTTTATGATCTCAAACGTCAAAATGAAGAAACCGTCGCTGATGGAGCATCAATGACGATCCAGTTCAAAAGTAAAAATGCCCTTTTTAATAAAAAAGGTAAAATATTTGTTACTAGCATACCTACCGGTAAAATTGAATTGCGTGATGCAGTCAACGTTTCCGAAATGAAAATCAATACCGATTATACACAGGAGTGGCCACAAATTTTTGACGAAGCCTGGAGAGCTTACCGTGATGGTTTTTATGTTGAAAATATGCATGGTGTGGACTGGAAAGCGATGAAGAAAAAATACGAAATTTTCTTACCCTATGTTAAAAACAGGCTTGACCTGAACTACATTATTGGCGAGATGATCGGTGAGCTCAACATTGGCCATGCTTATGTTAATCCAGGCGAAATACCTACTATTGAAAGAGTCAGTACAGGACTTTTAGGCGCTGAAGTATCCCGAGACAAAAGTGGTTATTTCAAAATAGAAAAAATCCTAGAAGGTGAGTCGTGGGATAAAAGTTTGAAGTCACCGCTTAGAGAGCCCGGTATCACGGTAAGCATAGGTGACTATATCATAGCTGTCAATGGCATTCCAACCAATTCAGTAAAAGACCTATATTCACTGTTAATTGGTAAAGCGGGTGTACTTACAGAACTGACCATTAATGATAAAGCGGAAGAAAAGGACGCAAGAAAAATAGTGATCACACCTATAGCTGACGAGTATCCTCTCTATCACTACGAATGGGTACAAAACAACATCAAAAAGGTAGAAAAAGCATCTGATGGTAGAATTGGTTATATTTACATTCCGGATATGGGTGTGGAAGGATTAAATGAGTTTGCCAGATATTTTTATCCACAGCTGGATAAAGAAGGATTAATCATTGATGACAGAGAAAATGGAGGAGGAAATGTATCACCTATGATTCTAGAGCGTCTGGCTCGTGAACCTTACCGACTGACTATGAGTCGTGGATCTAATAGAATAGGTACTGTACCCGATGGCACACAGGTAGGCCCCAAAGTATGTCTGATCAATAAATACTCCGCTTCTGATGGTGACTTATTCCCATGGGGTTTTAAAGCATTAGGGCTAGGTAAGCTGATAGGGACAAGGACTTGGGGAGGAATTGTAGGAATATCCGGATCACTGCCATATATGGATGGTACAGATATACGAGTACCATTTTTTACCAGTTATGATTACAAAACCGGAGAGTGGATCATTGAAAATTATGGTGTAGATCCAGATATTGTGATTGATAACGACCCTATCAAAGAATGGAATGGCGAAGACCAGCAATTGGATCGTGCTATCGAAGAAGTTATGAAAGAATTGAAAAACAGAAAACCTCTCAAACCTGTTCCAGCACCTAGAATATGGAACAAATAATAAGGCTTACTATTGGTTTGTGCTAAATAAAAAGAGGCTACCGATTTGCGGTAGCCTCTTTTTATTTAGGACTATGTCCCGTCCTAAAATAGCGATACACTAAAAAAGTATCAATATGCAAAATAAAGAAAACGAGTATGTTAAACGCACTCAAAAAGATTACACATTAGCATTTAAACTTCAAGTCGTATCAGAAATTGAACGAGGAGAACTCAGCTGTAGAGGAGCAACTAATAAGTATGGAATTCAAGGTAGAGCAACAATAACCAAATTGGTTGAGAAAATATGGTAAATTTGACTGGTTAAA
>LNBW01000023.1 GCA_001567255.1 Bacteroidetes bacterium OLB9
ACAAAATCGTCAATGTCTAATCAAAAATTTGAATAACTTTGTCCTTACGCATAGGAGGTGTTTTTAATTTAAAATATTGTGTTACAAACGTAAATATATTAAATAATCTCCTATGCTTATAATTTTTATGCTTTTTTCTTATCCATTATTCACGTTATTTTACTTATTTGAATGAAAGAGGCCATCCTGCAACGTTTTTTAATTGATTTTTTTTCTTTTCAAAATGTCAGATAATATTACCATCGATGAAGATATTTGTCCTACTGATGAATATAGGGCTAACATTTACTTTGTCATTTGACTGAATAAAAATGTCGCTACGTCAGCACTATTACAAAAGCATTAAAGAGTTACCATTGGGTAATATTCAATAACAGGTATTCATGTTCTATCGCTTGCTCTGCTTGATTTTATCAGTCCTATTCTTTGTATGAGCGTAGAATTATTGTACCTTGTTTTACATTAGAGTTGTTCAACTTACGTTGATGTCTTACAAATTATTTAGGTGCATGTGGATTGTCATCAGGATGTCTAATCTTGCAATGAGGTAAATCCTAGGTTTTGATAGGATGGGAATCAAACTTTATTTAGAAATGTATCAAAATAGCGAGTGCGCTTTAGAAATCATATTTAGGAGAATTGATTTTTAGCACTTTTTCTTTGGATTTATAATCAGGGATAATGTCTGCAACAATTTTCCAGAACCTATCGCTATGATTCATTTCAATCAAGTGTGCCAGCTCATGGACGACAACATAGTCGATGACATCGTCTGGTGCAAAAAACAATCGAACCGAAAAATTGAGATTTTTACCCACCGAGCAACTTCCCCAGTTAGATTTATTGTATTTTAGTCTGATACTGTTGATGGATTTATGAAAGTAGCGTTGGTTATAGTAATTTACCTTTTGTGTAATCATCGGCAAGAAATAATTTTGAGCAAATTTGATAATGAGTGATTTAATCAATTTTTGCTCATCGTAATCAGTTTTGTCTGGTATTCTGATGACGAGCCTATGATCCTTTTCATATCGTATGCGACCACTTTCAGCCTTAACTTTTTCAATAGAGAGTAGAAATTGATGCATGCCTATGGTCAATTGATCTCCATCTTGATAGATTCTAAGTTGCTGATATCGCTCTAATGCATGTGGCTTTTTAGCTTTTAATTGTTGTAACCATGTACGTGCCCATTCGACATGCTTAGCGATATCCGCCTTGAAAAATGGAATCTTGGGTACACGCAATATGACGTAATCTTTCCCAAGTGCTACTCTGGCTCCATTGCGCCTTTCTTCGATAATGCGCATGGGTATCTGTATGCCGTCTATGTCCATTATATATTTCACAAAAATGAGCTTCTCATGTTATCCATATTTAGCTTCAAAGTCCTTCATGACATCTGTGAGGACTTTGACACCTTCTACTGACATAGCATTGTAGATAGAGGCTCTGAATCCACCCACAGACCTATGGCCATTAAGACCAACACATCCAGCCTCAGCGCATTTTTCTAGAAAGAGTGGTTCGAGATCTTTATTGTGCAGTAAGAAGGATACATTCATATCGGAGCGGTCTTCACCTTCTACCGGTGTGTAAAATAGGCTATTGCGAACTATTTCGCTATATAATACAGAAGATTTTACATCGTTTTGTTGTTGTATTGCAGTAACACCACCCTGGTTTTTAATCCACCTCATGGTGAGCATAGAAACGTACACGTTGAATACCGGTGGGGTATTGTACATGGATTCACCTTTGATGTGATGATTATAATCCAACATAGCACCAAGCTTTCTGCTGACCTTTCCTAAAGCAGATTTACGAACAATCACTAATGTGACTCCTGCAGGTCCCATGTTTTTTTGAGCTCCTGCGTAGATCAAATCAAATCGGTTGATATCAATAGGACGACTGAAAATATCTGATGACATATCACATACTAACGGTACGCTGGTTTGAGGAAATGTTTTAAATTGTGTCCCGTAGATTGTATTGTTGCTTGTAAGATGCAGATATGTATAGTGAGGAGCAATATCGTAATCTTTAGGTATATAGGCATAATTTTTATCTTTTGACGATGCTATGATATCAACATGTCCAAAAAGTTGAGCGTCCTTAATAGCATTGGAAGCCCATCGACCGGTATCGATATAGGCAGCATGGCCGTTTTCATCTAGTAAATTCATAGGCACCATTGAAAACTGAGTACTGGCGCCGCCTCCTAAAAAGAGGACTTCATGATCATTGCCAATATCAAGCAATTCCTTGACCAAACTTCTGGCTTCGTCCATGACTGCTACAAATGGTTTAGATCGGTGAGAAATTTCAAGCAATGATAACCCCATTTCATTAAAATCGACAATAGCTGCTGCAGCTGCTTTCATCACCTCTTGAGGTAGTATAGCCGGCAGAAAAATTATAATTT
>LNBW01000024.1 GCA_001567255.1 Bacteroidetes bacterium OLB9
CAAAGGTTATATTGAAATACTCACCATTATCTAATAAGGAAAAACATATGAGCAACGAAGGTTTACCACGGATAATGGAATCAATAAGCATTAAAATTTAATCATTTGTGCAATTATTGATCTTACCTTTTCTTTTGTCTTGACACAAAAGAAACAAAAAGTCAAGGCTGTACCGACTCAGCCTAAAATCACTGCACAAAAACTAAATCTGACCCAAATTACCCATTAGAAATTGACTACATGAAAATGCTACTTCATATCTATTTCGGTACTCGTTTTTCTGTCCTCGACATAGTAAAACGATGCCTGCGGAATAAAAACTCCGAGCCTCATAGCAATTTTGCATCAATTCTCTTCACAACAGAGTCTAATGAGTATTATGGGGTAAGCACGTTAGTAAAAACATATTATTATAATATAAAATGTGTTACGGCATCAAAAATATGAACTTACGAGCAAGGGTTACTTGACAAAAATGAAGTATAGATTTTTTTTTACAATTAATAATATATTATAATTTTTTTTAATTTTTTTTTATTGAAATATGATACTACATATTATATATTATTTATATATTTGTGCTTAAATATCGTATTTTCATATATTGTGTGTTGAAAATGAGGTATTTATCCCGTAGAAACAGTAAATGATTTGATTGAAAATCAGTTGTTATTTCGGTTACGCAATTGATGGAAGATCGACCCTAAAGAATCATTATTTATATCATTTGGCATAAATAATAATCTTTAAAACATTTTACTTTTCAAAACTAAGGTCTTAAAATGAAAAACAGTATCTCTCAATGGAGTCGTGTGTCGACTCGTAACTACTATTATGTAGCTATTGCCTTTGTATTTGCATTATTTACAAAGGCTGATATGTCTGCTCAATGCATCCCTGCAGACGGAACGATCCAAGGCATAGTATTTAGCGATGTTAATAATGATGGCGTTAAAGACGCAGATGAGATTGGTTTGTCTGGTGTCCTAGTGCGTGTTCATGGTAGTGATGGCTCAGAATTAGGCACATCAACAACTGACAATCATGGTGCATTTGCGATAAGTGGCCTGATCAATGGACAGAAAGTAAGAATTCTATTTTCTTATAGCAATGAGTTGTATCCATCCAGATTTGGAAAGGACAATGCAACCTCTGTTCAATTTGCGACTGTACCACAGTGTAATATTGGCTTAGGACTTATTTCTGACGCAGATTTATGCAATTCTAAAACAGAAATCCTGACGACTTGTTTCGTTCAAGGTACTGTGACAGAGCGACCAAATATGCCTACCATTGTTGGAATTCCTTACGGATTTAATAGTGCCACACCTGCGCGCAAGTTTGCTATGCATGGCGAAACAGGCTCCATCTGGGGATTGGCGTATAAGAGTAGAACAAAAGAGATATTTTCATCAGCACTTGTTAAGCAATATTCCGGCCTTAAAGCAGGTCATGATGCTATCTTTAAGTCCACCTTTAATGGAACCATGTATGTCACTTCGCTTTATACCAGATTAGGAGATTTAGGTCAGAGTGTAGGAACATTGTCCATAACAGATGTGGCAGATTGTGACTATGGCAAGCAAGTAGGAAAGATAGGTCTGGGCGCTATTGTGATTTCACCTGATGAAAAATTCCTATATGTAGTTAATATATATAATAATACACTGGTTAGAATTCCTACTGTCAATCCTACGGCTGCAAATACAGTGGCTTACCAGATACCGGGCACTGATATTCATGCTTTTGCACTTAAATATCATAATGATAAAATTTATGTAGGTACTACTGAACCGGGAAAGTTTGTGTATGTGTGGGAATTTGATCCGGCTACTGGTTCATTTACAGATACCGGAGTCAGCACTTATGCCGGAAACGACTGGGAGACCATACCGGTTGTAGGCGGGGCGCCAGCACACTGGCTTACAGATATAGATTTTACGGATAACGGTGATATGTTGCTCTCTCTGTCTGACAGATTAGGACATGCTTACTGCAATGATATAACTAACAGGTTGGATGATCAACATGGTGATTTGCTGATTGCACATAAAAACCCAGGTGGAGGATGGACAATGGAAAATAGAGCCGAAGGCGAGTTTTTTAGCGATGATTACTGGATTGCTAATCCTACCTACCATCCTGAAATAACCACAGGAAGTATTCTGGCATTGCCTGGCACGGGATCAGTTGTGTCAACAGTATTTGATCCTGAAATTAATTCTTATTCAGGCGGTTTACACAGATATAGCACCATCACAGGTAAGAAGCAAGCCGGAAAGGAGTTATATACAAGAGAAACAGTAGCACTTTTTGGTAAAGCAACAGGTTTTGGAGATATTATTCCATTATGTGGCATTCCTGAAATAGAAATAGGAAACCTAGTTTGGATAGATACCAATGAAAATGGCATTCAGGATGCTGACGAAGCAGGTGTTGCAGGCTTGCCCATAGAATTACGAGATGAAAATTGTGATGTCATAGCAACCACCACTACTGATAGTAAAGGTAATTACTTGTTTAACAGTAGTAATGTCACAGATGGCCTTTATGGCAATACGCAATATTATGTAGGCATTGCGCCTTCTATCATTGATGCGGGTACAGGGCTTTATGCTATTGATGGAAAGCTGTATAACCTATCATTATCAAATCCTTCATTTCCTGCAATCAATAGTGATGGAGGAAGTGTAGCAGGTTGTAGCGAAGCATCCATTTCCGTAGTTACGGACTACACTAGCCATCTTTTTGATCTTGGACTTATAGAAGGTAGCGATTGTAGAATAAAGATAACCAAAAATGCTTTAAATGGCCCGGGAGTTAAATATACTGATCTTGCTGTTTTTGAAATTAAAATTCGAAATAATGGCAATCAACCTGTTTCAGATATAGAATTGGAAGATGTATTCCCTCCAACTTATGTGTTTGTTCAAGCCACTAATCCTGAATGGACAGCAAATGGCAACAAGTTGAAAACAACACTTACGGGAATCTTAGGCCCTAAGAGTGAAAGAACCATATATCTCAAATTGAATTTTGCAGCTGTTACACCTATTTCATACATATACACTAATCATGTTAAGGTCATAGCGATCAAAGATGCTTCAGGTCGTGCAATTCCAGATATAGGAGTTTGTGCGGAAGGAGTAAATGATTTATCTTCCATGAGCTTTCCAAATATCTGTGATCTGGCACTTATTCATAAAGTAGATAAGGAAGTGATAACTGTGCCTGATTATAAAGTAAACTTTACTACCATCGTCTGTAATCAAGGCACAAATAATGCGACCGGATTTACAGTCGTTAATTATCTAAATCCTGAATTTCTCTTTAATCCGGCTGATAATCCGGGATGGACTATATCAGATGATGGAACAAAATTGTTTTACACTGTTCATTCAACATTGATTCCGAGTGACTGTAAGTATATTAAATTAGCTTTAATTGTTAAGGATCCTAAGCGTGTTGAAAAGATTATTAATTATGCTGAAATAGCAGAAAGTGCATGTGGAAGTGTAATTGCAGATTTTGACTCTACTCCGGATACTGATCCTGATAATGATAATGGTGCCGAGCCTTTCACATTTACTGATAATCTCATTACCAGTCATGGTGAGACAGATGAAGATGACCATGACGTAGCAGTAGTGAATTTTCATTATGTAGATTTGAATATACAGAAAGTAACTAGAGTGAGGAGAGCTAATCCTGGTGACGAAGTCAAGTTTAATATAAAAGTAACGAATATTGGAAGAACGCCTATTTCTAAGATTAAATTGGTAGATTATCTACCAAATCATATGATTCTGCATGATAAAGAATGGATATCAGTCAGTGGCAATGCCGAAAAAACAATAGTGTTTGATCCAGCTTTACAGCCAGGCCAAAGCTATCCAACTACTATCACTGTATTAATTGATAAGCAGGCTGAGCCTCCAATTTTGTTGACTAATAACATAGAGATCAATGAAATTTATGATGATTTAGGCAATGATGTCTCAGATCCTAACAAGAAACTTGGTGAACTCCCTGATGGAGGAGGTAGTGGTTCTGAGTCTGATGATATCTACGAAGATGATGTTGCAGAAGCTGCACTAGCGGTGATCACGCCTCTTGAAGTTAATCCATGTGTTTCATGTATTCAAGGTACTACTCCAACAAATGGACAATTTGTTACTACAATGAAACTGGAGAGCCTTTCAGGAGAAACTTGGACAGTAGAATCTTCTGTTGGGTTATATGATGCAGGAAGTGCAGCGCCACCGGCAGCCCCGACACCATTGGTTGATGGTTTTGTCTTAACAGAAGTCCCTATTGTATCTAGACCTGGGTTTAGTGAGTACAGACTTACTGCTATCCATCTGGATGGTCAAGGATTTTCTATCAGAGTAACCAACGAATATGGTGATCTTGAGCAGACTTCAAGAAGTGGTGGTGTATGTAGATTTGATAAGTTAGCTATTAATGGTATCCAATCATTATGTAGAGGTACTATTACAGAATATACAGTGACAGGAGCTCCTGCTGGGACTTTATTCACTTGGTACATTGACGATGCAGAGGTGCTAGGAGTCACTGATGATGAGCATGAGATAGACTGGTCCAGTTATGCCGACGGAGAGCATACTATTAAGGTTATTATTAATAGTGATTGTGTAACACCTGCTGAACTAACGATTGCGATTGGAGAAGCTGACAGAAGCGCAATTTCATGTCATGGAACTATTCAAGTCTCACTTGATGGCAACTGTTCAAAAACAATCACACCTCAAATGTTGGCAGCAGGTACATTGCACTCAAATTATCCATATATAGTCACTTTGACTGATGCAGAGGGTAATGTCATACCTAATGCTACCTTGACAAAAGTACATATTGGTACGATGGTGATGGCTACTTTATTAGAAGGTTGTGGAGGTAATTCTTGCTGGACAAATATCGTTGTGGAAGATAAAACACCACCTGTATCTATTTGTCAAGACATCACATTGCCTTGTTATAAGATTGATGAATATGAGGGGCCATTTGAAACAGATAACTGTGGTGGTAAAATCACCAATAAGATAGTCGAAGAAACTTATACAGCACTCGAATGTGATCCTGATTATATTGCATTTATAGATAGGTCTTATAGAGCAGTAGATCAGTATGGTAATGAGTCTCCAGTCTGCAGGATGAGAATACGAGTGGCACGTCCTGATTTGTCTTTGATCAAGTGGCCGGAATCATTCCAGACATCAGCAGGTACAGCCCTTCAATGTAACACATTTGAATTGAATGATGAAGGACATCCCGATATATCAGTTACGGGTATTCCTTACATTGCTAATGTACCAATGTACCCTTCAATTCCTGGACTCTGCAATCTATCTGTAGGGTATGTGGATAGAGATCTAGGATACATTAAATGTACAAGAAAAATTATAAGAACCTGGTATGTGTATGAGCAATGGTGTTCATCCACTGATTTTATAAAATTTGACCAGATGCTGGAGATAGTGGACAAAACAGCTCCTATCATTGCACCGATTGAAGATTTTTCTGTTACTGTAAATGGAAACAAAATATGCGAAGCAGACATTCAGCTTCCACAGGCAGTAGTGACGGATGATTGTAACAATCAAGGTCTAACAGTTACTGTTACATACCCTGGTGGCTTCATTGATAATTTTGATGGAACACAGAAAATTAGATTGGGTCTTGGAGATCACATTATAACCTATAGAGCCTATGACTTGTGTAAAAATTCAAGTTCTGTTAGCTTTATCGTATCTGTGATTGATGAAACACCTCCTGTAATGGCATGTAAAGGTATTGTGGTTGTAGGACTGAATTCACTTGGTGTTGCAGATTTATACCCACGACACATTGATGACGGAAGCTATGACGGTTGTGGCATTGATTACTTTGATGTAGCACGTATGCCAGAACAAGGCCCTGTAGTTGATAGTCTTTTTGGACCATTTGTTACCTTTAATTGTGCAGATGTAGGAAAAGAAAATATCGTTATCCTAAGAGCATGGGATATCAGCGGAAATAATAATTCCTGTATGATGACTGTAGAAGTTCAAGATAAACATGCTCCTAAAATTGCATGTCCTGCCGATCTTACGATAGATTGCTCAGAAGTGTTTGATGGTATGGATTTGACACAATATGGCAGTGCAACAGCAATTGATGTATGTGGTGCTGAGGTTGCAGAATTGAATCCTGAATTTAGCCTCAATGCTTGTAGAGTTGGTACCATTCTTAGACATTTTACAGCATCAGATAATGCAAATACTGTTATGTGTACACAGACTATAACCGTTGAAAATAATTATGATTTTGATCCTGAAAAGCACGTGATAAAACCACAAGATTATATTGTGACTAACAATGCTTGTTCAGTGGAAGATTTAAAACCTGAGAATTTACCTGATGGATATGGAGCGCCAGTGATAACACAGACACCTTGTAGTCTTGCAGCTGCCTCTTATAAGGACGAGATATTTGATATTGTGACAGGGGCTTGTTATAAAATTTTAAGAACTTGGACGGTAATTGACTGGTGTGAGATGGAGGCAGCAGGAAGTAATTATGTGCCTTATAAATTCCAGCAAACGATCATGGTTAATAATACAATACCTCCTATTTTTGTGGATCAAGAACCTATAGATACCACTTTCTATACTGACAAAGGAGTTTGTGATAAAGGTAGAGTTCGACTCACTTTTGTAGGAAGAGATGATTGTACTCCGGACAATAAATTGAAGTGGAGCTATTATTTAGATTACTTTGACGAAGGTGTTGAAACGGTTACTAATATTGGATCCGGTCCGATAGCATCTCTTGATGCAGATTTGCCAGTGGGTACACACCGTATATTGTGGTCATTTGAAGATCAGTGTGGAAATATAGTTACTAAAGGACATCTGGTGACAGTTGTAAATAATGATGCACCTCAAGCAGTTGCTCTTGATTCAATTGCAGTAGCAATAGTGCCATGTGATACTGATGGAGATGGTCTGCCTGACTTAGAAAAAGGATGTATTACAGCGGAAAGCCTTAATGTGAGTAGCTCTAGTTTGTGTTGTACAGATCCTTTAATTTTTAGTTTCTCTGAAGATATTACGGATACGGTACGATGCTTTACTTGCCTTGACGTCAACTATCCGACTTTTGTCGAACTTTGGGTTACAGATTGTAATGGGAATACAGATAAAGTGATTGTAGAAGTAGATGTCCAGGATAATAATGACTCAGATATATGTGAGAAAATATGCGAAAACTTCCCAGCAGTTGCAGTGATTTCTGGTGTTGATGAGGTTTGTATTGGCGAAGAGGTGACGCTCACAGCTAGCGGCGGTGGTACTTACCACTGGAGTACTGGCGCCACTACACCATCCATCACGGTTCAACCAAACACTACAACAACCTATTCTGTTACTGTGACTAATGAATACAGATGTACGGATTCTGAAAGTATCACAGTAACTGTTCATCAACTACCTGTCATATCTATAGCAGGTGAAGATATTTGTTTAGGAGAAAGTACAACTTTGACAGCATCAGGTGGCAGTACTTACATATGGAGTACAGGCGAAACAACTCCATCTATCACAGTGAGTCCACTTGATACGACGACGTATTCTGTTACAGCAACAGATGATAATGGATGTGAGGCATCGACTTCTAGAGAAGTCATTGTTTTCCCACTACCTGAACCAGAGATTACCGGGAATATGTTTATTTGTGTTGGAAGTAGTACTACATTGACAGCGAGTGGTGGTGTGTCTTATGTATGGAGTACCGGCGAAAGTACGCCTTCTATTACGGTGAGTCCTTCTACCACAACTACGTATTCTGTGACTGTAACAAATGACTTTGGGTGTACAGCCAGTACTTCAAAAACTGTAACTGTCAATGGAATTGCTTTGCAAGCTTCTATAAACGGTGATGATGTGATATGTTCTGGTGAAAGTACGACACTCCAGGCTCAACTTAATGGAGGAAATCCGGTGAGCTATGCCTGGAATACTGGAGCTACATCAAGTACTATTACTGTCTCACCTAGTTCGAATACAACTTATGTGGTGACGATAACCGATATAAATGGCTGTACGTCATCAGCATCAAAATTAGTGACGGTCAATCCATTGCCAGCCGTTAGTATTGATGGTCAAGACGTTTGTCTTAACTCCTCTACTACATTGACTGCATCCGGAGGGACTTCTTATGTGTGGAGTACAGGTGAAACAACTCCATCTATTACAGTCAGCCCACTGATGAACACGACTTACACAGTTACTGCAACTAATAATTTTGGTTGTACTGCCGCAGCTTCTAAAACAGTTAATGTCTTACCTTTGCCAGTAGTAACTATCACAGGAGATCTTCAAATTTGTCTGAATGAGGTTACAACATTAACCGCTTCAGGAGGTGTGAGTTATGTGTGGAGTACAGGAGAAACCACCAGCTCAATTGATGTGTCCCCTGTAGTAAACACCACCTACACTGTGACTGCTACAGATGCAAATGGTTGTTCAAATACTGCATCTGCAACAGTAATTGTAAATGGATTGAGTATTAATGCTAGCATTACAGGTGATGATGAGATTTGTTTAGGTGAATCTACAGTTTTAACAGCTGAGCTTTCTGGAGGTACTCCTCTATCTTATCTTTGGAATACTGGTGAAACAACAGCTTCTATTACTGTTAATCCTTCTGTTACTTCTACTTTTAGCGTTACTATTACAGATATTAATGGTTGTGAAGGTCGTGCTTCGATTACCGTGACAGTACATCCTCTACCTGATATCACTATAGTAGGAGACGATGAAATTTGTATTGGAACATCTACAACATTAACGGCTTCAGGAGGTGTGAGTTATCTTTGGAGTACAGGTGATAGCACACCTGAGATCACAGTGAGTCCTACAAATACAACGACTTATACAGTAACCGTAACAACAGACTTTGGTTGTACAGCATCGGCATCAATAACAGTGAATGTACTACCACTACCTGTGGTTTCGATATCCGGTGATCAGGAGATCTGTATCGGTGATACTACAACTTTGACGGCCTCAGGAGGGTCTAGTTATGTATGGAGCACAGGCGAAACAACCAGCTCTATCGATGTAGCACCAGTATCTGATACAGAATATACTGTAACAGCAACTGACACAAATGGTTGCTCAAATACTGCATCTGTAACAGTCGTCGTTCATGGTGCTAATCTTGCTGCATCTATCACGGGTGATGATATAATTTGTGTAAATGAATCAACTGTATTATCAGCTCAATTAACTGGTGGAACCGCTGCCACTTATCTTTGGAGTACAGGCGAAACTTCTGAAAGTATTACTGTCAACCCAAGCGTAACTACGAGTTATAGTGTTACAATCACAGATATTAATGGGTGTAGCGCAGAAGCATCAATAGACATTACGGTAAATCCACTCCCTGTGGTGATAATTACTGGAGGTTTTGAAGTATGCCCTGGAGATTCAACGACATTGACAGCAAGTGGTGGTTCAGCTTACGTGTGGAGTACAGGTGAAACTACGGCTTCTATTACTGTTAGTCCTACCCAAAATACAACATACACTGTGACTGCAACAGATCAGAATAGCTGTTCAAATACTGCAGAGGCAACTGTGATAATTTTGCCACTACCAAATGCGGATATAAGTGGGCCTGATACAATTTGCTCAGGTGTTGCGACAGAGTTGATAGCAAGTGGAGGCGTAAGTTATGAGTGGAGTACAGGTGAGACAGGAACAACTATAACCGTTTCACCAACAGAGGCTACAACTTATGTTGTGACTGTTACAGATGATAAAGGATGTGAGAATACTGCCTCACATACTGTTGAAATTTTTTGACCTCATCAATCCGGTGATAACTGGAGATTCATTGATATGTATAGGGGATTTCACAACTCTAGTAGCTAGTGGTGGCGTTAGTTACCAATGGAGTACAGGAGACTTATTTGACACTGTAAGAGTTGCACCTACAAGTACAACTACTTATACAGTCACAGTAACTGATGAGCATGGATGTACAGCTAGTACGTCTGCTACTGTGCTTGTTGACACAGGCCAGTTTACTTGTGAAACAGTAGATATTACTGTTTACCTTGATGCAACAGGCTCGGTAACTATAACACCTTCAGATGTAAGTGCTGGAGTAATAGGAGCTTGTGTAGATGTCGATGCTAGTGTAAGTCCTTCTATGTTTAATTGTAATGATGCAGCAGCAGGAACCCCAGTGACCGTTACATTGACACTCATTAATCTTAACACCGACGATACACTTACTTGTACCGCACTAGTGACAGTGCTAGATACACTACCACCTACATTAACGTGTCCACCAAATGTAGATGTAAGTTGCGCCGATTTTGACCCTGATGCACCACTTTCTATATATGGCAATGCGTCTGTAACAGATAATTGTCCAGCAGGCTTAACACTGGATGAGATTGTAATTTCAGATCTAGACGAATGTAATCAAGGTATGATAACCAGAACATTCATTGGTACCGATGTTTCAGGCAATGAAACCAGTTGTGTTCAGTTGATTACCATTGAGAATCCAGATCCATTGACAATAGGAGATATAACATTCCCTGCGGATATAACCATTGACAATTGTACATCAATAGATCCTAGTGTATTAGGAAGTGTTGATCTCGATGTCGATGAATTTGTGCAATGTGATGAAATTGTAGTGACCTATACTGATAATTTGCCTTCGCCACTGTGCGCAGGTAGTTTTGAGCGATTATGGACAGTGATAGATTCATGTCAGCTGATTCCTGGCACGGATGCGGGTATTTGGAATTACACTCAATTTGTGGATGTGGTAGTAACACCTCCTGTTATATCAGGTCCTGATACGGTCACCATCCAAAGGGATTCATTGACGTGTATAGCTGAGCTAAAAGGTAGCACCCTTCATACTGTAGCAGGATGTAATAATTCACTTTTTGTAAACGGTAATCCTGTTAATGATTTCAATTTGAACGGTGAATATACAGATGGAGAACATGATTTCGAATTAGTAGCTGTTTCAAACTGTGACAATACACTTGTCGATACATTTAACTTTAAATTAATTGTAGAAGGACGCCATGATTCATTACACTGCAATAAGACGTATCCGGAACTGGATGATAATTTAGAGGTCACAGATAATGTTTATGACCACGTGGAAATCTTCCAAGGATGTGATGGCATGGGAACTATAATAGCTTCATTTGATAATATTAATCAGTATGACACAGTTAGACATTATACGTGTGCTGACTTGCCGGGAGCTCCATATTTGTTACAAGTTTACTTCTGGAGAGAAGGAGCCTCATCTCCATACTATAGTTGTGATGTATTAGTAGGTTTGAAAAACGAATATGCACCTTTCTGTACAACACCTCCTATGAGAATTAGTGGTGAAGTGTTTACAGAAAATCAGCAGGCTGTTCCTGGAGTTGAAGTGAAGTTAGATGGCAGTGAAATGCCACTTGAGTACACCTCTGATTCAGGAAAATATGCATTCCCTGCAATGGGTGATGGTGGAACATATGATGTAATACCGACTAAAGATGTAAATCCACTAGAAGGAGTATCGACACTAGACTTGATTAAGATCCAAAGGCATATTTTGCAGATTGAGGAATTGAATTCTCCATATAAGATCATAGCAGCTGATATTAATAAGGATGAAAAGGTAACAGCAAGCGATATTTCACAATTAAGGAAGTTGATTTTGGGTGTTTATGACAGATTCCCTGATAATACAAGCTGGAGGCTTATCGATAAGAATTATAAGTTCTTTGATCCTAAGGATCCGTTCCTCGGTTATTTGCCTGAAAGTTACCATATTGAGCTTTTTGATCAGAGCATGAATATTGACTGGGTTGGAGTAAAAATAGGAGATGTTAACAATAGTTATTCATCTCAAGCCAAGGATAACTCATGGCAGTCGAGATCTTCAGAAATAAGTTTTGTTATTCCTAATCAGGAATTGTTCACAGGTAGAAATGCGATTCCTGTTATTGCAAGCAGTGATGAAAGTATTACAGGATTCCAGATTTCGATTCCAGTACAAATGTTATCTAATATTGCTATCACACAAGGTTTATTGGCCTTAGGTGCGGAAAATTATTCTTTCGTTGATAATGTATTGAATATTTCATGGCATAATTCTGAGCCGATTGAAATGCATGCAGGTGATGTATTGTTCTACTTACATGCTGATATTGAAAATTCAATTAAAGCGCAACATCTATTCCTGACTAACATTTCGAGAGGATTGAAACCGGAATACTATGATGGAAGTCAAGCTGTTCATAAATTGTCATGGCGTATCGATGGAGAAGAAACCAGTGATTTAGAGGTATATGGCAATACGCCTAACCCATGGAATAATGAAACAGATATTCAGTTCTATATTCCTGAAGATGGTGAGGTCGGATTGAGGGTAACCGATTTAACAGGTAGAATTATTTATTCTACTCAGGGTTACTTCAGAAAAGGTGAAAATAGGTTTATTCTTTCATCACATAATATTAATGTTCCTGGTTTATTGCTCTATGAGGTAAGATATGGAGATCAAACCAAGACTATGAAGATGTTGAATATCAAATAACAAACTGATTCATTCAAATATCAATGGGTATCTTATTGTAGAATAGGATACCCATATTTTTATTTTTTCAGCCAGTCAACGATCTCTTTTCGAACTGTCTTGCTACCATAAAAGTAGCGGTGGTGCGTTATAGTGCCTGCAAAACTTTTATCATCATCAATATCGCTAGCATCTCTTACAGTGCAGTTAGAAGGTTCTGTTCCTATTTTTGGACCTGTGAGGCCGAGCCTGGTGTAGTGATTTAGTGATGTCGCAATTTTGAGTGTTACATCTTGATTTTTGTGATATACTATGATATCTTCTGTGTGTTTTTCTATATTCTTGAATGCGGTTTCAAAAATATCATTTTCTAGGTCAGCAGCCATGAAAAGTACTTTGTTCAGCTTCAATTCAGGCTCTATTTGTACCCAAGTTTCGTATATTGACTGAAATACTCTATTGCCCATAGAATGACAAATGAAACTCACTGGTGCTGCAGGGTGATATTTCCTCAATACTTGATAAATATCTTGTAATCTATAGGCAAATTTTTCACCTGATGCTAAAGCCTTTACATAAGCTCCTCCATACGGAATCACTGTTTTCCATTGCAGGGACAGTGCCATCCCATATCTGGTAGTTGCATTGCCCATGATTTGGGTATGTAAAACATATCCACTTTTCTCCATAAAGAATTCATTATCACCTAGATATCCGTGTATATAGATGATGAGTCCATTTTTATCCGGTCTGAGTCTTTGGATGACGGCTTCTGTTTGCAGGAGAAAATCATCATACTCATTGATGATGGTCGTCTTTTTCAATGATTTTTCGATGATATTCATCTCGCCATAAGTAAAATAGTCCTTATTTTGGGCAGTACCTTCGTCGTAAATAAATAAATGTGGTACGTTGGAATTGTTCATTCATCAATCCGTGAAAAAGTTTGAAAAATATACTGGCTCAACAATGTGATAAATAATATGTTTTGATACGTCGCTCTTTTTCTTCACCTTTACTTTGATCCGTATAATAATATGTTTTCTTATGATTGTGGTGGATTTGATATTCTAATTCTCCATAATTTAATTAATAAAGTGATTGAAATAATGGCCACAACAGGGTGGAAATATTGGGGCAAAATTTGAAACGTAGGAAGGCTGTTGATGATAGAGATGACTAAACAAATGCAGATGAATAAGAGTATAAATTTAGATGATTTGATAAAATGACGAGTACAATACCAGAAAGGTATCAACAGATTTGCCCAAAGAATATTCAAGTTGCGAGTAGTGGGTATGTGATCGGTACCAAACCACATGAAAAGCATCAATAATGCACCTAAAAAAATTACGACCATCCAAATGATATCATAAATTTTTATCAGTTTGTTTTTACTTAAAGGAGAAAATCTAAAGAAAAGCACGATTTCAAGCAGTAAAAGCAAAGAAAATAAAAAATAGGGCGTAAGCAGAAAGTTAATCTTACCTATAGGATTATCAAAACTCAGTAGCTCATATTTTGCCATCTGCAGACGAGTTGCCGGCTCACGGCCTAAAGTAGCTTTCTCAACAGCATGCTCAAGGTAGTCAGGCAAGAACATCTCTTGACTTAATGTCGTTTTGTTGTCTGCAGGAGCCCCAATAATCAGATCTATTCCAAAATTAGTCCATGGCTTGTTAATCTGATACTCCTTTATCAGCTGACGAAAAGTTTTGCCTGACGCTGCAGTAGTGTCCCAGGTCAGATTTTGAATGTTTTTTTCTAAAACGTCACGGAGTCTGGTAGCACAATTATCCATAAAAAAATCATACTTATAGGCTCTGTTTTCTGGCAACATATTTTCATTTAGATACTGAATTATGGATATTTTTTCCAATGAATCAAGCTGCAATATCTGTTCTCTTACTGATCTGTGGAAGTAATCATATTCGAGCATAAAGTCTTCAAATGTAGCTGTGCTGAGTAGGTATGGTAGCTTGCCTCGCATGAATTTCAATGCAAATCCAGGTGTATTAAAGTCAAATGTTCCATAATTGTAAACAATGTCTGTTTGCGTGATGCTATTACGGATACGGAGAGCATTGTGACCATATATGGAGTACAATTCATCGCCGGGACTACACGTCAAAAGAGAAATTTGTACTTCGGGATACAAAGCGTCTTGGCTACTACCACAGGGTAGAAGGAAGATCCACCATAAGAATATCGAAATCCATTTTTTCATGCTTCAAAGGTAATGGGATTTAATAAAAGTATGATATGCATCCGGTGATATTATTTGCCTCGATTCTTTTTTGTACATTTGCACGTCCATTTATAAACCAAATTCAGAGCACATTGGAATACATTCTTAAATATTTTCCACAACTAACTGATGTTCAGATCAGACAATTTGAAGCTTTGGAGGGATTATATCGTGAATGGAATGAGAAAATTAATGTCATTTCGCGCAAGGATATTGACAATTTATACCTGCACCATGTTTTACATTCTCTAGCTATTGCTAAGTTTATGACTTTCCAGCCTACAACAAAAATTGTTGACCTGGGTACCGGAGGAGGCTTCCCCGGCATTCCATTGGCTATCTTATTTCAGGAGTGTAGTTTTACTTTGGTGGACAGTATTAATAAGAAGATCACAGTTGCCACTGCGGTAGCAGCATCCATTGGCCTGAAAAATGTGAGTACTAAACACGGCAGGATGGAAGAACTGAAAGAAAAATATGATTTTGTGGTTACACGCGCAGTGGCTAAAATTGATAAACTTTTACCATGGAGCAGAAGAGTGTTGTCAAAATCACATAAGAACATGTACCCTAATGGATTAATTGCGCTTAAAGGTGATCTTTCAGAAGAATTAAAAATGCTTCCTAAGTATGAATATCGAGAGTCACAACACATTTTTCAATACTTCAATGAGCCCTACTTTGAAGAAAAGTATATTCTGTATGTTCAAGGATAGATGGAAGCTAATCATTAAATCACATATTGCCGATGCAAAATAAATACCAGTTTGAATTATTATCTGTGCTGTTTGCAATGGTGTTTAGCGCATTGTTTATGCTACCTATCTATCTGAAATCAGGCGATCATTATAATTTTTATATAAGCAACACAATCAATATTATACTATTCATCACGCTGACACGGTGGATTTTTATGCTGCGCTATTCTCCGTTTTCTCGGTCGAAGTGGATACGTTTTGCATTGGTTTTTATACCGATTCCTTTATTGATGTACCAGATGGACCGATTTTATGAATTTCGGTTTTTTGTGGATGATATTGGCGTATTGAGCTTCTTTGGCAATGAGCAAACCATAGAAAACTTTCATTTTGGTCGGTTTATTAAGTATCAGTATTTTTTCTTTAGCACCGGTGCGATGGTGACTACAGTTTTGCTGCCGGTACGCATGATTATTTCCTTCTGGCGTACTTATAATACAGAAGATAAAGTTTGAGGTTTGCGTTTCGGTATTTCCATATTTTCTAATCATTGTTTTTCAGATCTAAATATCAATAGGTTTTTTATTTTTGCGTAATGAAAGATGTAGCAGAACTTCTAGCCAGGATATTGATTGCTTTTGTTTTTATTTACGAAGCACTGGATTCACTTGTCTTTTTTAATAAGGCCAAGGCAACGCTTGTGGCTTATGGTATTACATGGCAGCCTAATTTAATAATGTATATGCTTATTACCATTTTGCTCGTAGGAGGCGTTCTTGTGCTAATTGGGTATCAGGTTAGGTTTGGTGCTGCACTATTATTGATTTATTGGTTGCCTTATACATTGATAGTGTATTCATTCTGGGATGATGCACCTGAATTTAAGCGACTGCACACATTGTACTTTATGCGTAATCTGGCACTTTGTGGAGGACTTTTTTTTACTGATAGCTAATGGGGCCGGTCGATATAGTGTAAAGAGAATGTTGTATATTATGAAGCTTCCTAGGTAAATGCTTTTGGATGATTTAGGTAAACTTTGCTTTTGGGAATAAATATGTCGAATTAAAATGAGTTTGAAAAATTTTGCCATCATGAAGGCAGCCCACTTTACTGCTCGGGCTGTACAGAAATGGAAGGAAACTGCTGTTGATGACCAGATGAAGGTAATGACCGGATTGGTACGCAAGGCTAGTCATACGGTTTTTGGCAAGGAGCATCATTTTAATCAGATAAAGACCTATGAAGATTATAAAAATGCGGTGCCTATCAGAGATTATGAAGATTTTCGATCTTATATTGATCGAATTATCCATGGCGAACAGGACGTATTGTGGCAAGGAAGGCCAAAGTATTTTGCAAAAACATCGGGCACGACCAGCGGTATAAAATATATCCCGATCACTAAAGAAAGTATGCCTAACCATATTCTTACTGCAAGAACAGCCTTGCTCAATTATTTTCACCAGATAGGCAATGCTAACGTTTTTAATGGGAAAGTCATTTTTCTATCTGGATCACCCGAATTGGAATTTAAAGGAGGCATTCCTACTGGTCGGCTTTCAGGTATAGTCAATCATGAAGTGCCCAAATGGGTTAGAACTAATCAGTTGCCTTCATACTCAACAAATTGCATTGAAGATTGGGAACAGAAGCTGGATAAAATTGTAGATGAGACCATCCATCAGGATATGACGCTGATCAGTGGCATACCGCCATGGGTTCAGATGTATTATGAAAAAATCCTGGAACGATCCGGTAAAAGTACGGTTCATGAAGTGTTTCCTAATTATAGTCTGTTTATGTATGGTGGTGTCAATTTTGAACCCTATAGGACTAAACTGGAGTCACTCGTAGGTAGAAAAATAAATAGTATAGAAACCTTTCCTGCATCTGAAGGATTTATGGCTTTCCAGGATGATGTTAATGATGAAGGCTTACTATTAAATACGAAATCAGGTATCTTTTTTGAGTTTGTCCCTGTGGAACAAATAGGTTGGCCTGATGCTGAGCGAATTCATCTAGCAGAGGTGGAATTGGGTAGAGACTATGTTGTGATCATCAATAGTAATGCAGGGCTTTGGGGTTACAATATTGGCGATTGTGTGCGTTTTGTCCAGCTTAATCCATATAAACTAATAGTGAGTGGACGTGTCAAGCATTATATTTCTGCTTTTGGTGAGCATGTTATAGGCAAAGAAGTGGAAGCAGCTATCCTTGAAGCCAATCAAAATTCAAAGGTGGAAATCATTGAATTTACAGTAGCGCCTCAGGTAAATCCTTCAAATGGTGGCCTACCTTTTCATGAGTGGTTTGTAGAATTTGATAAGGTGCCTTCAGATCTGGATCGCTTTGCTGCTCAGGTCAATGATGCCATGTGCCGTCAGAATATCTACTATGATGATCTCATCAAAGGTAAGATTTTGCAACCACTGATCATAAGGCCATTAAAGAGTGGTGCTTTCAGAGATATGATGAAAGCACAGGGTAAGCTAGGTGGGCAGAATAAAGTACCTCGATTAAGTAATGACCGAAAACTAGCCGATCAACT
This sequence comes from Bacteroidetes bacterium OLB9, assembly GCA_001567255.1. Lineage (GTDB taxonomy): Bacteria > Bacteroidota > Bacteroidia > Chitinophagales > Saprospiraceae > OLB9. Next base: position 18,110 of record LNBW01000024.1, read on the forward strand.
TTGTGATTATATATTGTAAATCTAAGAACCCCAAAATCTATCATATTAAATAATTATTCAATACATAGTGATATATAAAAACCAATAATTATGATATTAGATTTGATAGTAGCTATCGTGATTGCTTTGGGGTTTTACCTGGGCTATTCGCGCGGACTAATTAAGACGATATTTGACTCCTTATCCATCATTGTGGCTATACTTGCTGCGTTGAAGTTGTCACCGATTATGATCAATCTGATACAGAGTGTTATCAAAGCATCTCCGGCTATTTCATTTCTGCTGGGTGTTGTCTTCACCTTTATAGGTATGATTGCATTGATCCGTTTTATCGGTAGAAAGATGGAGGATCTATTAATAGCTGTACATATTAATTTTATAAATAAGATAGCAGGGGGCACCCTACAGGCTTTAGTCTTTGCTTACATTTTAAGTATGGGCATCTGGCTGATTAATAATCTGCACATTCTTAAAGAAGAAACTAAGGCACAATCCATCACTTATACGCTCCTGGAGCCGTTACCTGAAAAGGGCAAGGCGGTTTTTGCAGCTATCAAGCCTTTGTTTAAGGATTTTTGGGATAAAACCATTGAAGTAATGGATGGAGTCAATAAAGAAAATCCTGAAAAATAAACCATTCTTTGGCCTACTGCTGATGGCATAGTGTAATTATAGTGTTCTATAGGTATAAATTTCCTATCTTTGCCAAATAATCATTAAGCCGAATTCATTTATAATATGCATTATCAAAACAATATTTTAGAAACTATTGGTAATACACCTCTGGTTAAGCTCAATAGGGTAGTAGAGGACATTCCCTGTCTAGTACTGGGCAAAGTAGAAACTTTCAATCCCGGCCACTCCACAAAGGATAGGATGGCGCTTAAAATGGTAGAAGATGCCGAAAAAGCAGGATTGATCAAACCAGGTGGCACACTGATCGAATGTACGTCCGGCAATACAGGGATGGGCATCGCACTAGCTGCTGTTGTTAAAGGATACAAGTGTATTTTTACGACCAGCGATAAGCAATCTAAAGAAAAGATAGACATGCTTAAGGCGTTAGGTGCTGATGTTATCGTTTGCCCGACCAATGTTGCTCCTGAAGATCCGCGTTCTTACTATTCTGTGGCTGAGCGGCTCAGTAAGGAGATTCCTAACTCTGTATGGCTTAATCAGTATGATAATCTTTCTAATCGTCAAGCACATTACGAGTCCACCGGTCCGGAGATATGGAGGCAAACGGATGGTAAAATCACGCATTTTGTAGTAGGTGTGGGTACTGGTGGCACGATTTCGGGAGTAGCTAAATACCTCAAAGAACAAAATCCAAACATCAAAGTATGGGGTATCGACACTTATGGTTCTGTGTTTAAAAAATACCATGAGACAGGTGTCTTTGACCAAAATGAAATCTATTCCTACATCACCGAAGGTATCGGCGAAGATATCCTTCCAAAGAATGTGGACTTTAGTCTAATTGATCATTTTGAAAAAGTGACGGATAAAGATGGAGCGCTGGCAGCCCGAAGGCTAGCACGGGAAGAAGGGATTTTGCTAGGCTATAGTGCAGGATCAGCGCTTGCAGGGCTTCGCCAGATGAAAAATCAACTCAAACAAGACGATGTTGTTGTCATTCTCTTTCATGACCATGGTAGCCGTTATATTGGAAAATTGTACAATGATGACTGGATGAGGGAAATGGGATTTTTGGATTAGTTTGATACAAAAAAAGTGCTGCTCTCATTAAAGAAAACAGCACCTTATGGGATTATAATTTGATTCTTTATTTCACTTTTATTTTCTTCGTACCGATGATGTGAAGTAAGCCATCTTTGATCTCTTTAAGTTCGATGACGTACTTACCTGGTTGCTCATAAGTGTACATCAGATTAGGTGTGGTGACAATAAGCCGTACACCATCGCCCATTTCCATAACATATCTTGAGGCGTTCTCGTCTTGCAAAAACGTAAAAAAGAATGGTTGGCCTGCAGTGATTTTTCCTTTCATCTGTACATATTTATCAAAATCATTGGCTGCAACCTCTTCTACATTGAAGATAGGTGCAAATGAAGCTATATTAGGATTATTGCTGTTTCCTATCGAGGTAGATGCATGATCGGATAATATTGCCTTCTGGCCAAAAAGATAAATCGAACCTATAATTCCTGTCAATATCAACAGGCTGAGGAGTAAGGGTTCGATATGAATAGCAAAAAATTGAAAAGCACTGGTATGCTTCTTATTCAGATGAACAGGAGTGTAATGTTCAATATTCATAAATATCGGATTTGGGTTAAAAATAAATCGGTTGTTATCCCATCGAATAATCTTTATTACCTCAATGGAAGTGTAAAGGTATGACATATTGATGAAATAAAAAATATAATTTAACTTTTATGTAACATTTTTTTGATGTATAAGTGCTTAATTATGAATTATTAATATTTTTAAATATACTAATAACTGAATATATGAAGATTATATAACCATTTATTTTATATCAAAAAATAAAAATATGAATCTTTAAACCAAATAAATTGATTTTCGAATGTTTTGGCCATACTTTTGCCTTGTATTATTGCTGCTTATTTCAGCATTCAATATTCATTATGATAATAGTATCAAATTTTGAAGCAAGCCATTAAAAATTTTCTACACCAATTATTGTTGCCACGTGGTCGTCAATTTGTGATGAATGACGCACTACACATAGAGTGGTCTTCCGATGTGATCTCAGATAATAACAGAAAAATTCATATTTTTTATAACAGTCGGCCTCGAGCCTCTACTACAGTGATTTTATGCCATCCTTATCTTGCAGAGGCACATCAGTTTTTCATGAGGAGCGGCCATGCTGACATGTACTTAAAGCTAGGTTGCAATGTTGTCTTGCTTGATTTCAATGGATTTGGTTTGAGCCCTTATCAAGATTTTAATTACCATATCGATTTGAGATTAGTTTCAGAATATTGCGCGGAGCATTTTCCTGGTACTCGACTGATTGCGCATGGGATTTCGTTTGGAGGAAGCCACACTGTCAATGCGGCTAGTCTTCATCACCACAAATTAGAGCGACTGATTGTAGAAAATACTCTGGACAGTAATCTTTCTTACTATAAAAGTCGGAGCAAGAAGCTGTACTATTTTATGAGGTTTCTGATGCTTTTTTCTTCAAGAATCAATGCTAACCACGATTATATTAAAGGATGTAGCAATATTCGAGATATTGAGAAGGTACTATTCATTTATAATGAAGCAGATATGCTGACCACCATAGAGATGGGCAAAAAGCTTTATGCGGGTTGCGCTGTTCCGGCACAGTTAGTTATAATGCAGGGCAAGCACCTGGAAGCTATTGAGAAAAATCCTGAACTTTATCAGGATACTATTAAAGAATTTATCTTGTAATATCAATCTATGACTGGGTATGATGTTGTGGTAGTTGGCGGTGGCGCAGCAGGTTTTTTTGCTGCAATCAATATCTGTGAGCTTCGACCTGAAATGAAGGTTTTGATTCTAGAACAGAGCAAGGAAGTACTCAATAAAGTAAGGATATCTGGTGGCGGGCGATGCAATGTCACGCATGCTTGTTTTGATCCCAAAGAATTAACGACTTACTATCCACGTGGTAATCGGGAGTTGCTTGGGCCTTTCTACAATTTTGGAGCCGCTGATACCGTAAACTGGTTTGACCAGCATGGTGTGCAGCTGAAAACGGAACGTGATGGAAGAATGTTTCCTGCCACAGACAACTCAGAGACTATTATCGCATGCTTTAAAAAATATACTCTAAAATATGGTATAGAAGTAAAGTTAAATACTAAAGTCAAGGATTTTACTTACAATACTGCTAACCGTGACCGCTTTACTATTCATACAGATAGTGAAATTTATTCTTCTCAATACCTGATAATATCCACTGGCAGTAGTCAGTTTATTTGGAATATGATACAAGCTAAGGGTTTTGAAATTATTACTCCCGTACCATCACTTTTTACTTTCAATATGCCCGGACATCCACTCTGTAAGTTAATGGGTGTGGTGGCACCTTATGCTAAAGTCTATATTGAAGGTACGTCTATTACATCTGAAGGTCCTGTATTAGTGACACACTGGGGCTTGAGCGGTCCTGCCGTACTCAAAGCATCTGCATGGGGTGCTGTGCAACTTGCAAAGATGAAGTACGATTTTCAAGTATTAATAGACTGGATACCAGCAGTTCCTGATACGGAGATTACAGCTTTGCGCAATGCGATGGCTAAAAAGAAGGTGATCTCTAATCCTAAGTTTGATGTGCCAGCACGACTGTGGGAATTTCTTATAGATACCGTTTTGAATGATAAAGATAAGAACTGGGCTTCGCTATCGAAGTCAGAGTTAAGTGCCATTATCACTCAGTTGAAGGCATATCGAGTTCATATCAAAGGAAAAACAACCTTTAAGGAAGAGTTTGTCACCGCTGGTGGTGTCGCACTACATCAGATCAATTTTAAAACTTTTGAGACAAAAAAAATTGCAGGACTTTACATGGCAGGCGAGGTGCTAGACATAGATGCGGTGACAGGTGGATTTAACTTTCAGGCCGCATGGACAGGAGGATATCTTGTTGCCAAAGATATTGCGTCAGCCCATTTTTAAATTGTATATTTGTCCTCATTTTTAATCAATAATAATTTTTATGTCATCAAATTTATGGTCTGATAGCCTGGGAAGATTTAGAATCGTAGCATTTTTGGAAGGTTGTTCCTATTTGTTGCTGGGATTTACTATGGTTTTAAAATATAAATATGCTAATCCCGGCCCCAATGTAGTAGTAGGTTATGCTCATGGCTTTTTATTTATTCTATATGTGATTTTGCTTTTTGGAGTGTATAGAAAATATAACTGGAGCCTAATGAAAACGTTTCTAGCTTTTGTTGCTTCATTGATACCTTTCGGCACTTTTATCGCAGAATATAAGTTGTTTAGGCAGGATGTAGATGCAACAGAAAATGAATTGCAAATGTAAACCTTAATAAAAAAAGCCTCGGAAATTTTTCTGAGGCTTTTTTATTTGATGATAAGTAATTCAACTTATTCATTTACTTTGATTAATTCTACTTCAAATATCAAGTCACTTTTAGGTGGAATGGCACCTGGATAGCCACGCTCGCCATACGCCAATTGATAAGGAATGTAAAACTTATAGACACTACCTTCATTCATGAGCTGTACACCTTCAGTCCATCCCGGAATGACTTGATTCAAACCAAACTCAATAGGTTCTCCTCTCTGTACACTAGAGTCAAAGACCTGACCATTTAAAAAAGTACCAGTATAATGAACAGTGACCTTGCTCGCTGCCGATGCAGGTTTTTTGCCTGTTCCTTCCTTGATGATGTCGTATCTCAAACCACTCGGAGTCGAATGCGTGAACTGACTCTTGATTTTTTGAGCCTCAGCTTCTAGTCTAGCAGCTTCTTCAGCTGCTTTTTGAACAGCTTTTACTTGCTCTTCTTCAAATACCTTAGGCGTATCAAATGCTTCAGCTTCAGCTCCTTTTCTGAGTATGGTTATGCTAATGATAGAGTCATTCTGTACAATAGCATCTACAACATCCTGGCCTTTAATCACATGACCAAATACTGTATGCTTATTGTCCAACCATGGAGTCGCTACATGCGTGATGAAAAATTGTGAGCCATTTGTACCGGGACCTGCGTTGGCCATACTGAGGATGCCAGGTCCTGTATGGCGAAGTGTCGGATCAAATTCATCTGCGAATTTATATCCCGGGCCACCGGTACCATTACCCAGCGGACATCCACCTTGAATCATGAAATTAGGAATCACTCTATGAAATTTCAATCCATCATAGTACGGCGTGCCATCAGGTCGGGCAGTATTTTTTATCTTTCCTTCAGCTAGGCCAATAAAATTGGCTACAGTCATAGGCGTTTTCTTAAATTCTAGTACGGTGTATATATTGCCTTTGTTTGTTTCAAACTTAGCATACATTCCATCTACTTGGTTTGCTAAAAATTCATTGTCCATATTATTTTTCTGTGTTTTGTTTTGCGCATAAGTAGTCAATTGCATGCTGGCAACCAGTAGCAATAACATCAATTTAGACCTCATATGTTGAATTAAAATGGTTAAAAATATTATTCATTAACATTGTCGAAGACGCAAAAGTAACGAATAACGTGGAGTTACACATTGCAAATAACTTAAATTTAACTTTTTATGCTGTGGTGAAAGATCCTTCTTTATAAGTTGGTGACTTCTTCTGCCAGTTGCTCTCCCAGATAACTGCCTATAGCAACACCCATACCTCCAAGCCGAACGCCTGCCAGTACACTATCATCTAACCATTTGATGATAGGATATTTGCTTGGGCCTACACCCATTATACCACTCCACCAATGATCGATTTGTGTCGAAGCACCTGGATAAATAGAATCCAATATATCAAGAAGATAATGCTGGATTTTGTCAGTTAGCCCAAAATTGTCCGTCATTTCACCATCTAAGTCGAGATTTCGTCCACCACCGATTAAAATGCGGTTTTTATATTGCCTAAAATAGATATAACCTTTATCATAATGGCAGGCAGCAGCTAGCGGATTGTTAGCCAATGGCAAGGTCATCAGTACTTGATTTCTTGCCGGGAAAACAGCCAATTCTGGCATAATCCGCTGCGTAAAGCCATTAGTACACAATATAAGTTTTTGATAATTGATGTGTAAATTATCTTTCGTAATAAGCAGATGATCATCCATACGAATATCATTGATTTCGATACCAAAGATAATGGTTATGCCTAGACTAATCGCTTTTTTATACAACTCCTGCATCATTTTGACTGGATTGATCGTGCCCTCATACGGATTGAAAATAGTGGTAGAGTCAAATGCGGACAAAGTCGTATTGGGTTTTGACTGATAGCAATTTTTTATGCTGAGATAACCTTCCATCAGTTCATTAAGATGGGGTATAGCCTGGGTGCACACTTCGATGGTTTCGACATCCGTTTTTTTAAAAAATTCTATACCACCACACGCTTGATACTCCATTATCTCTGGATGTACTCTTTCTTTGAGTTTACTCAGACCTTGCCATCTCATTTTGACGATGTCCATGCACATTTCTTCACCATTGGCCTGCATATCATCCAATATTTCGGATACTGAACCAAAGCATGAAAACCCGGCATTCTTAGTGCTGGCACCGTAAGACAGATGACCTCGATCCAGAACTTTTATTGTCAAATCCATGTTTCTCTCTGCAATAGAAATCGCTGTGCTAAGACCGACAATGCCCGCACCAATAATCGTGACTTGAGCAGGTGATTCTATAAAATATTTTTCCCAAAAACTATAATTCATTATCTTGCACCATTATTTATTAGATAATTTATTTTCGTTAACAATACAAATATAAGATATACCTATGATACAGAGAATTCAAAGTGTTTTTTTACTACTTAGCGGTATTGCACTTTTTAGTTTATTTGGTTTACCTTTTGCTACAAGTACAGTTGCTATTCCCGATTTATTTAGCGATTTAGTGTATAATATTCAGGACAGCCCAATATTAATGATACTGACTGTTCTTGGAGGTGTATTGAGTCTTATTTCGATATTTTTGTTTAAGAACAGAGGCCTTCAGGCTAGAATGTCATACATGGTCAGTGTATTTTCTATATTGTTGTTGCTGACCTCTTTCTTACTCGTATTTAACGAGTGCACCACTGATGCCGGTGCAGAAAGCATTTCTGAAAGTATAGGCATTGCAATGCCGGTACTCAGCCTTATATTTTCTTTGTTTGCAGCAAAGTTTATCAATAAGGATGAAGCCACAGTTTCATCTATGAATAGGTTGAGATAATTAACCCTGATTGCACAATTCGTCCCAGTATTCTACAGCTCTTCTTGTGTGCGGAATGCAAATAGAACCGCCTACAATATTGGCTACAGAAAATACTTCATATATCTCATCTGTTGTCACACCCAATTCATGACAAGTACCTAGGTGGTATTTGATACAATCATCACACCTAAGAACCATAGATGCTATTAGGCCAAGCATTTCCTTGGTTTTTACAGACAAAGCACCGTCCTGATAAGTCTGGTTGTCTAAGCTAAAAAACCGCTTTAAGACCTTGTTATCCTGCTGCATGATGCGTTCGTTCATCCTAGTGCGGTATGCATTAAAATCATTAATGAGGGACATGGTATTGTATTTTAAATGACGAAGTTTTATGTATATTAAAGTTTGCAAAGATATATTTTTTGACTGACCACTGCATATTTTTAATACGGCTATCATCTATTCTGATGTAAAAAAGATGACTTGATGGGTTCTAGTATTTTTGTGATGAAGATTCCAACTTGGATAATAGGCTTTTTTGCTTATCTTTGCACATCATTTAAAAAAAAGATTATAAACACTGAAACACTTATGCACACTGACAGCTTTGACAATTTAGAGATGATTGAAGAGTCCGCGAGGACATTTGCCCAACAGCACATCTTGCCCCATGTCATGGAATGGGATGAAGCGCAATACTTTCCGGTAGAAACGATGCGCGCTTTAGGTGAGTTGGGATTCATGGGCGTACTTGTACCTGAGGAATACGGAGGTTCAGGACTTGGATATCAAGAGTATGTGTCAGTGATTGTCGAAGTGGCAAAAGTTTGTGGATCAGTAGGATTGAGCCTAGCAGCACATAATAGTTTATGTACAGGACATATTCTTGCTTTTGGCAATGAAGATCAAAAGAAAAAATATCTGCCTAAACTGGCTACTGCGGAGTGGATAGGAGCATGGGGCTTGACAGAAGCAAATACTGGATCAGATGCTATGCGAATGAAATGTGTAGCAGTGCAAGATGGGGATGACTGGATTATCAATGGTTCGAAAAACTGGATTACTCACGGTATTTCAGGCGAGGTAGCCGTAGTTTTGGCACGTACAGGTGAGCTGCTGGATAGTCATGGCATCACTGCTTTTATTGTAGAGAGAGGCACACCTGGTTTTCTTGCCGGAAAGAAGGAGAACAAGCTCGGTATGCGTGCATCAGAAACTGCAGAAATGATTTTTGACAATTGTAGAGTGCATAAATCTCAGGTACTGGGTGAGGTAGGCGATGGTTTTATTCAAGCCATGAAAGTGCTTGATGGTGGTCGTATCAGTATTGCTTCTCTCGGCTTGGGTATTGCCAAAGGCGCTTATGAAGCAGCAGTAAAATATGCAAAAGAAAGGGAGCAGTTTGGACAGCCGATTGCTAATTTTCAAGCTATTTCATTTAAGCTGGCAGATATGGCTGTTAAAATCCAGGCTGCTGAATTGCTCATCAGAAAAGCTGCTTATTTAAAGAATACAGGTCAACCGGTCACAACAACGTCAGCCGAAGCAAAGTATTATGCTTCTGAAATAGCAGTGCAAATTGCCACTGATGCTGTACAGATATTTGGTGGTTACGGATATACTAAAGACTTTCCGGTAGAGAAGTATTACAGAGATGCTAAGCTTTGTACAATAGGAGAAGGTACATCAGAAATACAAAAATTGGTCATCAGCCGTAATATCCTGAAAGAATTCTAATAGACTATCAGTCGTGGTGAGTATTCATCACTGACCACAGAGCATCCTTCAACTCTGTTAATCCACGCCCTGAAACTGAAGATATAAAGTAGAAGGGCACATCTACATTGATATCATTTTTTAATAATGATATGTATTCATCATCTATGATATCACACTTAGTGATGGCCAGTATTCGAGGCTTATCCATGAGTTCGGGATTGTATAGTTTCAATTCATTAACTAGAATATTGTAATCTTTTGTGATATCTTCAGATTCTACAGACACCATAAAAAGTAAAACAGCGTTTCGTTCAATGTGCCTAAGAAACCTTAACCCGAGACCTTTGCCCTGGTGTGCATTTTCAATGATGCCCGGTATGTCAGCGATTATAAATGACCGCCCATCACGATATTTGACGATGCCCAGATTAGGTACTAAAGTCGTAAATGGATACTGAGCGATTTCTGGTTTTGCTGCCGTAATAGATGCGAGAAAGCTAGATTTGCCAGCATTGGGAAAACCCACTAACCCTACATCAGCAAGCACTTTAAGCTCTAAGATTTTCCATAGTTCCTTTCCGGATTCCCCGGGTTGTGCATATTCTGGTGCTTGACGTGTAGCAGTCTTAAACCAACTATTGCCCTTGCCGCCTCGACCGCCACTCACAAGGATACGGGTTTCGTCGTGTTCTGTAATTTCAAAGTCAATTTCACCAGTTTCAAAATCTCTAGCTACCGTACCTAGAGGAACTTCAAGGATGATGTCCTGACCATCTCTTCCGGTACTATTATTTTTAGAACCGTTCTCTCCGGCAGTTGCTACTACGTGTTTTCTATATTTGAGCGCAAGCAGTGTCCATACATTGGAATTGCCTCTTAGGATGATATGACCACCCCGACCTCCATCGCCGCCGTCAGGACCTCCTTTACTAGTTTTGTTATCCCGAAAAAAATGACTCGAACCCGCACCTCCGCTACCGGATCTACAGCATATTTTTACGTAATCTACAAAGTTTTGTTCTGCCACTTTTCAATACTCATTGAAAACTTAAATTACGAATCTTAACAATATACTTCGTCAAGAACTGCAACCAACTTGTCAAAAATCTCTTCTACGGTGCCTACACCTTGAATGCGCTTGGTTTTGCCCGCACTTTCGTAATAATCAAATACTGGTGCAGTTTCGGTATTATAAACATTGATTCTATTGCAAATGATTTCTTCGTTCTGGTCATCAGCACGCCCGGATGTAGTACCTCTCATGAGTAGTCTTCTGATTAATTCTTCTTCAGGAACTTCAAGCGCAAGTAAAGCTGTAACTTCTGTACCTTTTTCAGCCAGATATGCGTCCAAGGCTTCTGCCTGTGCAATCGTGCGAGGAAATCCGTCAAAGATGATTCCATTGACACCAGGGTTAGCTTCTACTTTGTTTTTAAGCATACCTATGGTGACTTCGTCTGGTACAAGCTCTCCTTTAGCCATATATTCTTTAGCTTTTTGCCCCAGAGGTGTATTATTTCCCATTTCATATCTGAATAAATCACCAGTACTGATGTGTAGAATGCCGTACTTGTTGATGAGGTTTTCTGCTTGCGTACCTTTCCCCGAACCCGGAGGTCCAAATAAAATCAAATTTAACATGTTGGAATTTAAAGTTTCTAAAAAAGACCACAAAGGTAGTGTTTTATTATTGTTTAATGGTAATTTGTTATCATAAATATTGTACTATTAGTAAATATTCTTGCTGATTTTAATCAAATAACTCATTTGGCCTTGTTATAAATGAAAATGATACAAAATAGCTAGCAGACTCGACGTTTTTATTCTAAAGACATCGTTTTATAATGTTGAAGACAGAAAAGCGATTATCGAAATAGATATGAAGTAACATTTACCTTTTGTAAATTTGTAATGTGTAATTTATGTTTAATAAAAATGACAGAACTAATTTATATAATCAATCGTTTTATATCAAAGACGTTATTCAATGGCAAAAGTGATCTGGCTTATGGGCTTTGTAATCGGTATTCCTGCATTTTTGACAAGTTGTATAAAATCTTCCAAGGTAGCTGCAGCTGGAGATAAATTAAAATCTGTGATGGTAAATTCTTCATTTTACAATCTTGAAGCCACTTCTTTAGATGGTAGGACTGTGTCCATGTCAGCCTATAAAGGTAAAAAAATTGTAGTACTGAATGTAGCCTCAAAGTGTGGTTATACTCCTCAATATGCAGATTGGCAGGCTTTTTACGAGCAAAATAGGGATAGTATTGTAGTGCTAGGATTCCCTTGCAACCAGTTTTTGGGTCAGGAACCGGGTACATCGGCAGAAATTGCTGAATTTTGTACATCGCAATATGGTGTCACTTTCCCTGTGTTTGAAAAAGTCAATGTCAAAGGCGCTGATCAACACCCCGTATATAAATGGCTGACCAGCCCAGCTGAAAATGGCTGGAATAGCGATGAGCCGAGCTGGAATTTTTGTAAGTACCTGATTGATGAAAAAGGTAGGCTAACACATTTTTTTGGTTCTAAGATAAAGCCTGACCACCCTGCATTTGTCTCAGCGATCAAAGAGACTAAGGGATGAATAAAATTAGATAGATTTTGGGTGGATGATGGTTTTGTACATGAAGTAAAATCCTACCACAAATAATAGCGCCAATGCAAGTACGGAGTAACGCATATTATGAGTGAGATTATCGACAAACCCAAAAATAAAAGTACCACTGACAATAGAGGTTTTATATACGACATCATAGAAACTGAAGTAGGAAGTAGTGTGATGATTTTTCTCCGGGATCAGCATAGAATAAGTAGCGCGGGAGACAGACTGAATGCCACCCATTACCATTCCAACCAGACTGGCAATGGAATAAAAATATAATTTTTCAGTGATGAAGTATGCATTGATACAGATAAATATCCAGATGGCTATCATAATGAGAATAGCAAAACGATTTCCTTTTTTATTGCCTATCATCGAGAATAAATAAGCACCACCTATCGCAACTAACTGCAAAATAAGCACCAGTAAAATCAGTTCAGCAGTTTCAAAATTGAGTTCTACCTTAGCAAAAATAGTGGCTAGGTAGATGACAGTTTGTACACCTGCACTGTAAAAAAAGAATGCAATTAGAAAGTTGCGAATATTGGGCATGACCTTGACGCTGAGCCATGCCTGGTAGATTTCTTTATAACCGTTTTTCAGTACAGACCAGTGAAAAAATGCTTTCTTGTCCTTAGGCAGGTGGTAAAAAGTGTATTGTGCAAAACCCAACCACCAGATACCGACTAATGCAAATCCTATTCTAGCAGCATGTTGTCCACCACTAATATTGAACCATTCGGGTTTTTGAATCATAACAAGGATACCGATGAGTAAAATTACGCTACCGATATAACCTAAGGTATAACCTTTGGCCGAAACGGTATTGTACTTATCTTCTGTTACTATTAGTGGTAGGTAGGAGTCATAAAACACAAGACTTCCCGCAAAACCTATAGTGGCTAAGATAAATGCCGATGTCCCCAACCATAATTGTGGTGCTCCTTCAAACCAGTATAGAGCGGTACAGGATAGTGATCCGATTAGTGTAAATATTCTCAAAAAAAACATTCGCCTGCCACTGAAATCAGCAATACCTGACAGCAAGGGTGATAAAGCAGCTATTATTAAATAAGAAAAGGATACTGCAAATGAATACAAAGCAGTATTCGAAAATTCAAAATGACCTATATTTAAAATATCAGGTGTAAATTCTTCATAATAACCTGGAAAGATTGCTGTAGAAATCACCAGAGCATATGCAGAATTAGCCCAGTCAAAAAGGGCCCAGGCATTGATGGTCTTTTTATTGTTAAGCTCGTGAGCTGGCATTGGTTTGTTTTGATGTGCCAAAGTAGGAATATTATCTGTTGTCTTAAAGAAAAATAAAAGAATTATTTCCTAATAGTAAGATTATATTAATTTTACAATTGCAAAATCAGATGAATGAATATCGTTATTTTATCCCGTAATGCGGCGTTATACAGTACACAAAGTTTAGTAACTGCGGCAAGAAGGCGTAATCATTATGTAAGAGTTATTGATTACATGGCTTGTGATTTGATTATTGAATCAGGCAAGTCAATGATTTATTTCAACAATCAGCCCGTCATCAATGTTGATGCTGTTATACCGAGGATAGGGACGTCAGGCACTACTTACGGAGCTGCGGTCTTGAGACAGTTTGAGCATCAAGGTGTTGTCCTCACTTTAAATGCTGAACCCTTACTTAATGCTAGGGACAAGTTGTCATGTCTTCAGATTTTGGGAAGTAAAGGTATAGGTGTACCTAAAACCATATTCATCAGTAATTTATATACAATTCCTTATTTACTAGATCAAATGGATTCTTATCCGGTGATTATAAAATTGCTTTCCGGAACTCAAGGTATGGGGGTTATTTTAGCAGAAAACCGAAGCAATGCAGAGTCTGTATTAGAAGCATTTCAGGTCGTAAAAGAAAAAGTGCTGCTACAAAAGTTTATTAAAGAAGCTAAAGGAGCAGATATAAGGGCTTTTGTTGTTGATGGAGAGGTAGTCGGGGCGATGAAAAGACAAGCTCGAGAAGGTGATTTTAGATCTAATTTGCACAGAGGAGGCACCTCAGAGAAAATCAGGCTTACAGCTGCTGAAGAAGAAACAGCTTTGAGATCTGCTGAGATTTTGGGTTTAAAGATTGCAGGTGTAGATATGCTGAAAACGCATAACGGTCCTGTAGTAATGGAAGTAAATGCATCACCCGGACTAGAAGGTATTGAAGGAACAACAGGGGTTGATATTGCAGGCAAGATTATAAAATTTATTGAAAGGCAAAGAATATAATACCATGTCAGAATTGTTTGATTTTACCAAAGAATACGAAAAAGAGCTCATCCTAGATGATGAAATTATTATTCCGGAAAGCATACAGACTGTAAGAATCAATGCAGGCAAAATTCCTTCAGGAAACAGAATTAATGTGTTTGCACATGTGCTCAGAAAGAATGAAGCAGGACCTACAATGCTGATTCTTGGAGGCGTGCATGGTAATGAAATCAATGGAATAGAGATAGTTAGGAGGAGCCTTGAGCAAAATATATATGACAATCTAAAACGAGGAACAGTGATAGTAGTGCCTTTGCTCAATGTATATGGTTTTATAAATTTTAGTAGGTATGTTTCTACGGATGGAAAAGATGTCAATCGGTCATTTCCCGGACATCTTAATGGCTCACTAGCTTCAAGAGTAGCCCGGATTATCACCAGAAAAATTTTACCTCATGTGGATTTTGCTATAGATTTTCATACAGGTGGAGATACCAGATACAATTTTCCTCAGATTCGATATGCAAAAAAGGATGTTCGTGCAGCTACTTTAGCGCGATTTACGGGTACAAAGTATATGATGGAACAACCTTATATCGCACACTCATTCAGAAAATCTGCCTCCGATGTAGGTATTCCTGCACTTGTTTTTGAAGGAGGAGAATCCATCAGACTGGACCAACTATCTATTGATACCGGATTAAGTGTGATACAGAATGTTTTGAAAGGTCTAAATATGCTAGACGGAGAGCCCCAGTTTAAAAATCAAGACCAATACCTGATTCATAAGTCAACATGGTTACGTGCCTCGACACCTGGCTTGTTTATTTGGGAAAAACGATCCGGTGACTATGTGAATAGAGGAGATAAACTCGGAGAGATAAAGGATCCTTACGGAAATCGGTCAGATGATGTCATTGCAAAGTATTCAGGCCATATCATAGGCCACAATAATGGTTGTGTGGTATCACTGGGTGATGCTTTGTTTCATATTGGTAGGGATTATACTAAGTTATAAGAGGCAATAAAAAGTATAGCTATATCTAGCTTTTTTTGTAACTTTTAAAAACATTGTTCGTCTCCATCTTGAAATACATTTAATTTGTGTAGGTAATTTAATACCGTGATATTCAAATAGTTAAATCATATTATAATTTTGTGTAATATTAATTTTTTCAATAAAATATTTGTTTAATATATAGGTATTGTATTACTTTGCACTTCATTTAGAAAACATTAGTAAAATGTCAGAAATCGCAGAAAAAGTTAAAAAAATTATCATTGACAAATTAGGCGTTGATGAGTCAGAAGTTACAAATGAAGCCAGCTTCACCAATGACCTGGGTGCTGATTCACTGGATACTGTTGAGTTAATCATGGAATTTGAGAAAGAATTTAAAGTTCCTATTCCTGATGATCAAGCAGAAAAAATCCAGACAGTAGGTCAGGCTATTGAATTTCTTGAAGCGAATCAGGCTTAAGATTATTCATTATTATTAAAAAAAGTCTGCATAGATTTTAATCTGTGTGGACTTTTTTTTTCGGTTGAAATTATGCTTACTGTATGATGGAAGCAGGCATTGATTGTGTCTCTGTTATATTAAAAGAACTATATAGTATGATTTGTCAAAAACTTATTAGCTTAAAATAGATAATATTTGCAAAAATAAAACGATTTTTGCCAAATCTAATGAAATCTTTTGTATGAGACGTGTAGTAATAACTGGAATAGGGGCTTTAACTCCTATTGGAAATAATTATAAGGCCTATATTGATGGCCTCAGAAATGGTGTTAGTGGTGCAGGCCCCATTACAAAATTTGATGCTTCACGCTTTAAGGTGAAGTTTGCTTGTGAATTAAAAAATTTTAATGTAGAAGATTTTATACCTCGCAAAGATGCTCGACGACTTGACCCTTTTGCACAATATGCTCTAGTCGTTGCTGATGAAGCCATTCAAATGGCAGGGCTGGATCCTACAAAACTCGATTTGGACAGAGTGGGTGTAGTCTGGGGGACAGGTATCGGAGGATTTGAGACTATTGAGCATGATATTTCGGAAGCTGCACTTTGGGGACCTGATGATGAGCCTCGATACAGCCCTTTTTTGATACCCAAATTAATCGGCGACATTGCTCCTGGCCACATTTCCATTAAATATGGATTCAGAGGTGTTAATTTTGGGACGGTTTCAGCATGTGCGTCTTCGACACACTCCATCATCACATCATTTGATTTTATTCGTCATGGCAGGGCTGATGTTATGGTGACAGGTGGTTCTGAGGCAGCTATAACCAAGGCCAGTGTAGGTGGATTTTCAGCCATGAAAGCCATGTCTGAGCGCAATGACAGCCCTGAAACTGCCAGCCGACCATTTGATAAAGACAGAGATGGTTTTGTACTAGGCGAAGGAGCAGGCGCATTAGTGCTGGAAGAACTCGAGCATGCTCTAAAGCGTGGCGCTACGATATACGGAGAGGTGGCCGGTGCAGGTATGACTGCTGATGCATATCACATGACTGCGCCACATCCTGAAGGACTGGGTGCTAAAAACGTGATGGTATTGGCTATTAAAGATGCTGGCCTTCAACCCGAAGATGTGGACTATGTCAATGTTCATGGTACCTCAACGCCACTTGGCGATGTTGCGGAGACTAAAGCTATACAATCTGTTTTTGGAGATCATGCTTATAAGTTAAATATCTCAAGTACTAAGTCTATGACTGGGCACCTACTCGGTGGCGCTGGTGCTATTGAGGCCATTGCTTGTGTTGCAGCTATCAATGATGGATTTATCCCTCCGACCATTAATCATTTTACAGATGATGAAGCTTTTGATCCTGGTTTGAATTTTACTTTCAATAAAGCACAAGAAAGGAAGATTGATGTTGCGCTGAGTAATACTTTTGGCTTCGGTGGTCATAATGCTTCTGTGATAATCAAAAGGTATAAGTAATTGTTTTGGACTTTGTAAGACGCTTTTATAATCTTTATTTTTCCGATGATAGGGAATTAGCATTGCGGTTAAAACCGATCTTGGGTTTTACTCCGGCTAGACTTAGTATATTCAAAACTGCATTTTATCATAAATCTATGTCCAATGAAACACCGGATAAACCCACCAATGAAAGACTGGAATATCTAGGTGATGCTATTCTTTCTACCGTTGTGGCCGAGTATCTTTTTAACAAATATCCTAATAAAAATGAAGGATTTCTGACGAAAATGCGGTCGAAAATAGTCAAAAGAAATACACTCAACGAGATTGCGGATAATATGGGGCTGGATATGATTCTTTCAGATTACAGTATGGGCAAGCTCAGTAGCAGTATGCTAGGTAATGCACTGGAAGCGCTGGTGGGTGCGATTTACATTGAATTTGGTTATGAGAAAACTAAAAACTATATAATTAAGAATATCTTGATGAAATATCTGGATATCAATGACCTTGAAACCAGAGATGACAATCATAAATCTATCTTGCTTGAATGGTGTCAAAAAAATGGGCATGAAGTCAGTTTCAATACTTTGGCTAAATTTAAAATGGATAAGAGAGATTGCTTTAAGGTAGGTGTGGTGGTAAACGGTGAACTCGTGGCTACTGCTGAGGATTTTAATAAAAAATCAGCTGAGCAAACAGCTGCACATAAGGCTATTGAAAAACTCAATATCAATGAAACTGCTGATACAGAATCAAATGCCCAACAATGGATTCACTAACTCAAATCGTCCTGGGTGCGTCGGTAGCTGAAGCAGCGCTCGGTAAGAAGATTGGGAATAGAGCTATGATTTGGGGTGCCATCGCTGGTACGATTCCTGACCTTGACGTACTTTCTAATTTTTTTCTTTCGCCGATTGAGGCACTCGCATTTCATAGAGGTATTACGCACTCTTTAGTTTTTGAGGTTGTGCTGGGCATTATCATGGGTTTTACCGTCAAATGGCTGTATGCTCAGCACTGGCATCGATGGGCAGGAATCATAGGATGGAGTTTAGTGGCGACCTTTGTTGTTGGATTACTGATTTACAGATTAGATTTTTCATGGAAGTCTGTCTTGGTTGCAATATTCGTTCTCGGATTGGCTATTTATATTATCTTCAAAAGATATTTTCGCTCTAGTTACACCACCCCGGAAGCACACTTGACCGGATGGATTTGGATGTTTGCTCTGGCGCTTGTGACCCATCCGATTCTAGATAGTTTTACGACTTATGGCACTCAGATTCTGCTCCCTTTTACTGACATGAGGGTTGCTTTCAACAACATTGCTGTGGTAGATTTTTTTTATACCATTCCATTTTTGATTTGTGTATGGATTGCATCCCGTTTTGATAAGAACAATATTAGACGGTCGCAATGGAATTATGCTGGACTCGCCATTAGTTCTTTGTACATGTTGTTGACCATTTATAATAAAATACAAGTCGATCACATATTTGAGAGTTCATTAGATGAAGCTGGTGTAAGGTATGAGCGGTATATGACTTCGCCCTCTTTGATGACCAATATTTTATGGAGTGGTGTTGCAGAAACAGATACTTCATATGTATTTGGGTCTTATTCTTTTTTTGATACTGAAACTCGATTTCTATTACACACGATCAAAAAGGACAGAGCAAATCTAAATGATCAATTAAATTCTGATTCTACACTGAAAACACTGCGTTGGTTTAGTGATGATTATTATATTATGGAGCGAGAGAGCGATCAGAAGATTAAGTATTATGATCTTAGATTTGGTGCTTTTAAATTGTCACCCGAACAACCGGAAAAATTTATGTTTAATTTTGATCTTGAAGTTGACGGAGATGGTAACGTTATTTTGTTAGGGCAAAATAGGAATCGAAAAGAGATGGATGTACGCAAAGTGATGAAGGTTTTTATCGATCGAATTGCAGGTATTTAATTATCGAGATCATGTTACCAAAGTACAAAAATCTATTAGATAATGCACAGCGCGAAAGAAAAGCCAATGAACACTGGGCCAGGAGTCAAACGCATCTCAAGGGTGAAACTATGTTGAATGAACTCAAGGCTGCTCATCATGCTGCATTTGAGCAAATTGACTGCCTTCAATGTGCCCATTGTTGTAAAACGATACCGCCACTGGTTACTTCTAGTGATATAAAAAGGATCGCTTCTTTTCTGAAAACTACACCTAAGCAATTCACTCGTAAATATGTGATTACAGACATTGATGGTGAGCAAACATTTTCAAATGTACCGTGTGTTTTTCTAGGTGCTGATAACAAATGCACTATTTATGAGGTTAGACCTGAAGCCTGTCGCCGGTATCCGCATACGGATGAGGTAGCCTACTTTCAGCGCCCTACACTTAATATTGCCAATACGCTAGTATGTCCTGCCGCTGCCTTGGTGGTAAATACCTTAAAAGATAAAAATATATAAGCATGATTTACGAATTCAATGGATATATTCCGGTTGTCCACGAGTCTGCATTTGTACATCCTCAGGCAGTCATAACTGGCAATGTCATCATAGGAAAAAATGTATATATTGGTCCGGGAGCTGCATTGAGAGGAGACTGGGGCGAGATCATCATACACGATGGATGTAATGTGCAGGAAAACTGCACCTTGCACATGTTTCCCGGCAAGTCTGTCATCCTACACGAATCGGCACATATCGGTCATGGAGCCGTCTTACATGGAGCAGTCATAGGACGTAACAGCATGATAGGTATGAATAGTGTAATCATGGATGATGCAGTCATTGGTGAGGAATCTATTGTAGGCGCTATGGCTTTTGTTAAGGCAGGCGAGGTTTTTGAACATCGCAGTTTGATTGTCGGCAACCCTGCAAAAGTCATTAAGAAAGTGAGTGATGAAATGATGGCCTGGAAAACAGAAGGAACAGCATTGTATCAACAACTCCCTGCAGAATGTAAAGCGACACTTCGCCCTTGCGAACCACTCCGAGAGATGCCTTCTGATAGGCCAAAGCAGCAAGAGATTTATAAGTTTTTTGGTAGAAAATGAGGATGATAATTATGGATTGCTAAGCCATTCAAGACGATTTTTTCTAAGTATCTCGTGGAATTGTTCGCCCTGTATAAACTCACCACCTAAGCTCTCAAGATGGGCATTGGGTTGCTGGCAATCTATAACTTTATAGCCTTCTTTTTCCAATCTGCGCGCCAGAGTGATAAAGCCAAATTTAGAGGCATTACTCTTGAGACTAAACATCGATTCGCCATAAAAAACTTTACAAATTGACATACCATATAAACCACCGGCTAGCTCATCACCATCCCATACTTCTACTGACCAGGCATACCCTAGATGGTGCATCCGAGTATATGCTGCTATGATGCGGTCATCTATCCAGGTGCTGGTCTGTCCTTTGCGTTTTATTTTCTGGCACTGTCTGATGACTTCGTCAAAACACGTATTGTAAGTCACTCGGTATTTATTCTGATTAAAATAAGAATGCATACTTTTAGCCACTTTTACTTTAGAAGGGAAAATGACATATCTAGGGTTAGGACACCACCAGATGATGGGTTCATTAGGATTGTACCATGGGTAAATACCATAGTGATATGCAAGCAGCAGCCTATCTACAGATAAATCACCAAATAGTGCTAAAATGCCTTCGGCACTTACTGTGGCAGGATGAGGAAATTGAAGATGATCTGTGTCTAAAAAGAGAAGGTTTTTCATCAAAAAAATTAAAAAGGTGACTTTAGATGAATAGCTTTTGATTCAACCTGACAGTAAAAGGCTAAGCCTGATACATTTGTGTGCGAAACAAAAATAAATTTAACCTTTAAAATACTGTCAAAATGAATATAGAGACAAAATTAATCAAAACAAGTTAGGATTACATGGATTAGCAGAAGAATTAGAAAATGTATCCTTATCCTGCAAATATATGGCTTATAGTAGAGATACGCTTTATAGGTACAAAAGCGCTTTTTGAAGCCATAGGAGAAGAAGGACACTGAAAACTGAGTCGCAAGAAACTCATTATCAACAACAGAATCGAGGAGTAGATTGAAAAAAGAGTACCGAAATAGATATGAAGTACCATTTTTATGTTGTCAATTTCTGATGTAAAATCTGGGTTTAACAAAATCAAGTAAAAACCAAATATAATATTAAAACCAACACTATAAGATTAGGATGGAGCAGAATAATGTGTTTAATATGCGTTTAGTTCGAGTTAATATTTTTTAAAATCCGATAAAAAAGAATTATTAATTTATGTATATGACAAATATGCAGTAAAAAAATAGTGTTTATTATTTGGATATACTAAAATGTATATCTATCTTTACAAGTGACAATGATGCTGTTTAAAGTTTTAGTGTTTGCTTTTATCTATTCATCTACGGACAAATGACATATGGCAAAATGGCTTAAAATTAAAACACATCATGTATTTTTATAATTTAAAATGTTAATTATGATGAAAAATAGAATGTTATTATTTAAAAAACGGGGGGGGGCAGAATTTAATTTTAACAATTGTTTTCATGCTTAGTGTTGTATTATGCCAGGTGAAAGGGCAGATACTTCTGTTAGATTTTAATGTAGGGAGCGAAGCGAATTGCAATGCTTACACGGATTGGATTGAAAATGGACAAGTCTATGTAAAATATCCGGAGATTCCGGTTAAGTCATTGTCTAATCAAACTGATGTTCACAACTTCTTGACTAATGATCAATGTGATACTTGGATATATGCTCCGAGCATTAACCATGGAAGTGTCCGGATAAGCAGTGGAAATGATAGAAAGTTGATAGTACAAAAAGGCGCTGATGTCGCACCTTTCGATCAAACTTCTCCTACCACATCATTACAAGGTCAATTAGGTATCTTGTTGGATATTCCTGATAGTGAGTTGAAAGATAACTATTTTTATCAGATAAAATATGATATGCATCAGCTTTTTGATACCAATTGCGTAAAAGTTTTGGAAACAATTCCACCTCAAATACAGGAAGCAGTAGGTACACCGACGATAAGCCTTTATTATAAGTTTAAGTACGATAGCTCTGATGATATGTATGGGTTTATTGAGAACAACCATGCTCATAACTTGGCTATAAGCTCTAATTCGGATCTGCGCATAGGAGAGTTTACAACTCAAGGTTTAGGGGCAGGTATATATCATTCTGATATATTCAAATTTGCTGTACCCGATAATCCATTGCCTACATCCATACACCAGATAGCTATGTTCGTAACTGCAAATTTAGCAGGGGTATGTGATATGGATTTAATAGGAGAAGGAGGAGAGAGACAAACTTTGCAAGAATCTCCTATGGCTGCATTAGTGGACAATGTAGAGATAGATTGCGATCAGAAAAATATCGCCTTTTTCTTAGATGTGACACTTTTGCAACCACACGAGTTGACATCATGTGCATATAGTCGTGTATATAAAGCGGAATTGAGTACATCTTGCCCTAATGTGGACTATAATAACTTCTCGTATTGGATAACAGTGACAAACGAACAAGACGAGGTAGTAAGATATGTCCATAACACCGGTAAAACTACATATATAGATTTAGATGGGCTTCCTGATGGTACATATAAATTCAAAGTCGACTACGATGATTCTGGTGGATATAATGCGGATGTTATTGAGTATATTCCGGATGATAGCCGACAAATCCAAACCGTCAATCATATCAATGAACCATATGTCGTGACTGGTACTGAGGTGTTTTCAGATGATGCATATATGGCAACAGATATGATCATCATGTCAGGTGGACATCTTACAGTATCCGCAACACTGTACATGAAAGACAACCACAAAATAGAAGTGCAGGAGGGTGGAAAATTGGATATAACCTTTACAGGTCATATCACGGCTTGTGAAACGCAGTGGTTTGGGGTAGTGGTCAATGGAACAGGAGAGGTCTATAGTCAGGGTACGCTCAGTAAGTCAAAAACTGGAATCAGGGCACTTTCAGATGCTTCTGGAAAGATACATACAGAGGGGGCGCATTTCTTTGATAACGAGGTAGTGAATATCCACGTGGAAGGCCCAACAGAGATCAGTGTAAAAAATACGGATATATTAGGGGGCATACGAGGCGTACATCTTGTTAATAGTACAGGAGGTACTACCTCCAATGGTGTGTTTTTTGAAGGGAATCAGTTTTCATACCAGACCAATGAGGGCATTTTGGCTATAAATACAACTATTAATGTCCGCGGTGGCAATCAGTTTGTAGGTTGCCATGAGGCTATCGCCATGAGGAATTTATTTGGATCTAATGTCGAGTCTTTTATAGGTGGAGATGCTAGTTTTCCTATATCCAATGAATTTTTAAATTGTGATATAGGCGTATATGCCAATGGCAGCACACAAAAAATAAAGAATAATATTTTTAACTACTGCAATAACGCTACGTGGATGTCCGGCTTAAATGGGTATGAATCAGAATTCAACAGCTTTACCGGCGGATATAATGCAGAAGGTCTTTTTGGTGCAGGAAGCGAATCCAATATATCAGAGCATAATGACCATAGTAGTTCAGTTTATGGTATCAGAGCATATTTTGAAAATAATTACTATACTTTCCTGTCCAATTGCTTCAATAGTGCCGGGACAGATGTCGAGGCCTACGGTACGATTAGTGGCGCCCAGGGTAATGAAAATGTAGCGGCTTCCAATTGCTTTACACATGCGAATTATGTACAAGATCTTGTGCTCAATACGAATCATGTTTTGTATTATGTGCCAAAACCAAATATTACCTACCCGCCATGTTTAGATCCTGTGATGCAGGGTAGCTATATAGTCGTAGATAAATCGGAAGCACATCAAAGTAATCAATGTGGCACGTCTCTTAGTAACCCTCCTATCAGGGAGTATGATTATATCAAAGCGTTGGGGTGTGACAGTGTGCGGCTTCACAATATGATATTGGACTACCGGAGGCAGCTAAAAACACTGCTAGTGAAATCTACACCGCTATCCCAAACAGAAAAAGCAATGGTTGCCTGGCTGAATCGCCACATACGCTATCTTGTCAATCAGTGGGCAAGGTGTCTTCGCAAGCATGGGAAATGGACTGAGTTATATACATGGTACAGGGAACAGGAAGATAAAGCGTATGACATCAAAGCAGCAGAAGTGAAAGTAATCATGGGACAGTACAATGATGCGATTTCCTTATTGGAAGATATCCAGGATACGTATAGCATGGACGCGTCCGTCATGGATGCGATACTGCTCAATATCGCATATGTCCGCAATGACATAGCAACACCGGTATTCACGCCTACACAGCTAAACCTGCTGCGTAGTGTAGCATCCATGTCCGACCCTTATGCAGCTTATGGGAGAGCGTTACTGTATGTATTGACAGACGAGAAGATAGAGCCTGCGTTGCCGGAAAGTAATGTATATAGGAGTGCACCGGCTTCGGCAGAAGAAATCGATGAAATATATACTATTAAGCCTAATCCTGCATCAGATATCATCAACATAACAATTGATAATAGCAAAGAAAACAGTACTTATGAATATGGCATCATGGATCTTGCTGGGAAAGTAATGCTACGTAATGTTATTGATGCACAATCTGGAATAGATATATCATCGATGAAACCGGGTATGTATTTTGTACAAATCCTAAAAGACAATATCCCTGAATGTGTCCGTAAGATAGTAATCTTAAAATAAGATGACTTATGAGACGAATAGTAAGGATAATGATGATTGTTCTGTCTTTGTGTGCCATTTTGGCACAGAAGGGTATAGGATAGACATGAAAGTATTGTTATGGCAAAATCCCGATGCAAACATGGAAAGAAAGCCTCCATCTTGCACGAGAAAAATGCTAAACGCTTATTATCAAATTGTTGTATCTTTACCTATGTCAGATGAAGAAGAAGTGGGCAATGCTGAGGAGCAACCCTTCATATATAATCTAATGGAATGGTCTGAGGGAATTTTTCCCTACTCATATCGAGAAGATCATTCCAAGAAATTAAGTCTCAGAAAACTTATTAGAAACATTGTAAAAAATATGTCTTGTGTCAGATTAAGACATACCTATTACACTTTATGAGGCCACCTTCATTATATAATCTACAATAATATTGTTAACCTTTGATACCGATGAGCAACGCTCAAGATGCTTATTCGGCAACGGTAGTTTCGATGACGGCTAAAAGTCCACGATCTATTAATGCCTCTTTCATTGGCTGCAAAACTTCCAAAGAAGCTGTTTTGACAGTAGCTTTCCCTTTGAAATGTACAAGGAGGGAAAGCTGCTCTGATTGCTCGAGAGTATGCTTGCAGATTTCCATAAAACACTGAATAACCCAGTCAAAGGTGTTTATATCGTCATTATAGACTATCAACTGCGCATGGAGACCAGACGTAACATCTTCATCGACTAGTATGTCTTCCGGTTCATCAAATTTTACGTTCGTCATCTGATTAAATGAATGGTTATTTAAAACTAAAATATATAACTATGATAATTGATGTAAAGTTTCATTAATGGCTTCAAAATTTGGCAAATCACCTGCATTTTCCAATACTTCTGCATATTGAATGTTGCCTGTTTTGTCGATTACAAAAGCAGATCGTTTGGCCACACCTTTCATCCCAAATACAAACTCATCATAGAGTGCACCATAGGCAGCTGCAGTTGTTTTGTTCCAGTCAGAAAGCAAAGTAAAGTTGTAATTTTCTATTTCCTTAAATTTCTTTAAGGTAAATAATGAATCAACTGATATAGCTAGAATTTGTGCATCCAATTGGTCATACTGAGCACGAGTGTCACGAATTTCACACAATTCTGTGGTGCAAACACTTGAAAATGCTAGTGGGAAAAACAAAACCACTACATTTTGGCCATGAAAATCTGCCAACGATACATCATTTTTGTCCGTGTCTTTTAGCGTGAAAAGCGGAGCTTTATCTCCAATTTTTAAACTCATAATTTTTTAATTTTTATTGTTTACTACAAAGTTATACTTTCTTATGATATTCCAAAACCAGTTTTGAGTCATTAACTGGATTTTAAATTTTTAATGCATCATTTGGAGTTAAAATACCATAGGGGATGAGAACCATAGTTATTTTTTATCTCCATTACAGTCGCCTCAGGTTTATTCTATTTTGAGCTTGACCATTTTAAATATATTGTTTCTGTTATGAAAAGAATACGATTTGAATCACTTGGTAGCATTATTTACATTAGCTTATAATTATACTTAGTTGTTCTTTTGTCTGAATATTTCATGGTTTGTTTTTTGTATGTCCAATAACTGAGACAACTATTATTTTCAAACCACTCAAACCGATAAGCAATTGGTATATCATACTTGGTGATCATTTTATCATCCTTTGCAAATTTTAATCTAGAAATACTTTGTTGTTCTTGTGCTTTTTTTCAGCAAAAGGATATCTTGTTCAAGCTATCTTAGAGGTGCCTTTCGGCTACATGATCAATCTCCTGCTCACATCCTAGATTTATGAAGCGTGTCAGTATCAACGTCAAATAGCACTTCATTTGAACTATTTTGAAAAAGGTAAGATGAAGGCCAATTAATGTATCTGTCTTACATTACTGGATTGTTTTAATCTTAATAAATAGATATCGAATGGTGGATCAACAAGAAATGGAAAAATTTAAATTTGAGTTGAAAACGGAATGTAGAGGCATTTTATATTCAGTTTTTTTTAAAATAGTAAAGAAAAAGCCAAATAACTGTCTATTTGTAACCATTATGTGGGAACTATAAGAAATACAATTTTGTTAATATTATAAATAATTGAAGCAATATGGATGTTGAAAATTTTGTAACAATACGCTCTTACAAGGACAGAGTTCAGGGTGAAGTAATGTTAGCAGCATTGCATAATGCAGGAATCAAGACATTTCTTCGAGATGATGGTAATAATGTGCTCCCATTTGAAAATGAGCTTGTCATCATGGTGCATGAATCCGATGTGGACGCAGCACTTGAGTTACTTGAAAAAGAAGAAGACTTGTAAGTCGGCGGTAGATTTACCTTTTTAATTATTACAATAGTACTGGACATATTTATTGCTCTGTGCTGGACAAAATAGTATAGTCGCAGAGCAATTTTATTTATTGATTGAAAAAAAAAGCATCATACATTCATATTATTCTAAAAGGAATTATTAATATTTGTAGTTTAGAAATTTTTTTGAACCATGCCGATAGGGGTATCATATAGTGAGAAAGAATTAGTAAAGGTACGTGAGAGGTTTGATCATTTGCTTCAGGTTATGGATAAGAGCCTGCAAGAAAATGACAGAGAAATGCTAGAAAAAGCATACGAACTGGCAGTAGATGCACATAAATTTCAACGCAGGAAATCAGGCGAACCCTACATTTTTCACCCTATAGAGGTAGCACGTATTTGTTTTGAAGAGATTGGTCTAGGACCTACCTCAGTGATCTGTGCTTTATTGCATGACGTCGTTGAAGATACGCCGATCACACTGGAGCAAATCAGCGAGATATTTGGCGAGAAAGTAACCATTATTGTTGACGGACTCACAAAACTGGATGGTTCTTATAATACTGGTGATGTGGAAAGTCCACAGGCTGAAAACTTCAAAAAGGTACTAAGTACCCTTGTGGTCGATGTGCGTGTTGCCTTGATTAAGATGGCTGATAGACTACATAATCTCCGGACTATTGACGCACAGCCTAAACATAAACAACTGAAGATAGCTGCAGAAACAGATTATATCTATACACCACTGGCACACCGACTGGGATTGTACAATATCAAGAATGAGTTTCAAGATATATGTCTGAAAATTACTGATCCTGAGCTCTACAGCGAAATTAATAATAAACTGACAGAATCTGATCAAGAACGCAACACCTATATTGAGCAGTTTATCAAACCATTGATGGAGGAATTACATCAACTAGGCATAAAATATAGGGTGCTGGGCAGGAGCAAAGCGATTTCTTCTATAGCTAATAAGATAAAAAATAATAATGTCACCTTTGAGGAGATATATGATATTTTTGCGGTGAGGATTATTATAGATGTCCCTATTGAGAAAGAAAAAATATACTGCTGGCAGATATACTCTATCATCACTGATGTGTATAAACCTATACCTGAAAGATTAAAAGACTGGATTACGGTGCCTAAGAGCAATGGATATGAGTCGCTGCATACCACTGTCATTGGTCCTAGAGGTAGGTATGTTGAGGTACAGATTAGAACGGAGCGTATGGATGAGATAGCCGAACGAGGCTTTGCTGCCCACTGGAAGTATAAAGGGGTGAGAAAGCAGGATAACGTATTTGATAAATGGCTGGATAATATCAGGGAGATTCTGGAAACTAAGCACTCAGATGCCGTTGACTTCTTGAGTGATTTTAAGACCAATCTCTTTGATGAAGAGGTCTATGTATATACGCCAAAGGGTGAGATGAGAGTACTACCTAAAGGAGCCACAGCTCTGGACTTTGCTTTTGAGATTCATACGGATGTAGGCTATCACGCCAGTGCATTAAAGGTCAATAAAAAACTGGTACCCATGGGTTATAAACTCAATCAAGGAGACCAGGTTCAGGTGATCACTAATAAAAACCAAAAGCCAAACGAAGACTGGCTTAAAATGGTAATCACTGGTAAAGCACGTTCTAAGATCAAATCAGCGCTGAAAGAAGAACGGCGCAAGATCGGTGAGTTTGGTAAGGAGACACTAGAACGAAAATTTAAAAATCTCAAGATTGATTTTGAAGATAATGTGGATATTGTCGCAAAATATTTTGGGTTTAAAAATCGTGGAGACTTTTATTATGCCATATCTCAAGATGAGATTAAAATGGCTGATATTAAAAATTACGATATTGAAGGCGGCAAGATTATTTTCAGAAAGGAAACAGACGAACCTTCAGAGGAAACAATACTTCCTACAGCTGATGCGCTTAAGAAGATCCGCCGATCAGGAAAGGTATCTACCTCTAATATATTGGTCAATGGAGAGCCTGCAGATATGTATCAATATTCACTAGCCACTTGCTGCAATCCGGTGGAAGGGGACGAAATATTTGCTTATTTGACATCAAAAGAAGGATTGAAGATCCATCGGACATCCTGTAGTAATGCCACCCATATATTGGCTAATTATAGCTACCGCGTTTTGAAGGCTGATTGGGTTAATAACCCTTCATCACACTTCATTGTAGAACTTTTGGTGACAGGTGTAGATTCAGGACCAGGTGTGATCCAGCTGTTGAGCAATGAGCTTTCTAATAAGCTAGGTGTTAACATTAAGTCATTCAGCATAGAAGGCAAGGAAGGATATTTTGAAGGTAGAATCGGTATCGTAGTATTAAACAAAAGCCAGCTAGATAGCGTTGTACATGCATTGGAGAAGTTGCCTGGTATTTCTTCAGTAGTAAGAACAGATAAAACATTTACAGATGACTAGTGCTCCTGAAAAATTAGAAAATATTCTGGATGAGGTTAAAACTATCTTTTCAACACATCTGGAAAAGTATGCTCTGCGCAAAACGCCTGAAAGATATGCTATCTTAGAAGAAATCTATAGGCGTAATGATCATTTTGATGCAGAGGCTTTGTACATTCACATGAAAAATCAAAATTATCGCGTCAGTAGGGCAACTGTGTACAATACACTTGAATTACTAGTGAGTTGTGATTTAATTACCAAGCATCAGTTTGGTAAAAATCTAGCACAGTATGAAAAGTCCTATGGATTTAAGCAACACGACCATTTGATTTGTCTTGATTGCGGTGAAGTACTTGAATTTTGTGATCCGAGAGTACAGCAGATAAAAACTATGATCGGTGATATCCTTGGATTTGAGATTACGCATCATTCGCTCAATCTCTATGGAAAATGCAAGAAAAACAAATGCGATCACAAAAAAGCCGAATAAAGATCTACTGAATTATCGCTGGATAATCGTGATTTAGACTATTTTTTGCTTTTAATAGTATCGATTATAGATTAACAATTATAATATGAAAAAATACCAACTATAACCCACTATACTACACAGTATTATAGATATTTTTTTGGTATAATGTGAGTTTTTTTACATAATTTACAGAAATAACGCAAAAATATATTATTATTTTTAAATTTGTATAATACTGAAAATCACATATAAATATGTTATGTAAAAAAATATATCAATTTTTTTCACATAATATTTTTTTAATGTTTTAGGCCATCTATCTTTGCCTCAGAATAGCGTGAGAAACTATTCGGAACCTACAATATTTCACATCCAACCGGAATCATTAATAGATTTGCCTAAATTCTATTCTGTATCTGTTCATCACAGACGGGATAATTATTGTATGATTAAGTTCAAACCATTAAATTTTTGAGCTTAATTCCAACCTAAGAATTGAAATAGATCCAAACGAGAAAAGGGCACGTTTGCTCCTTTGTATTTTTTAACATGTAAGTTACTGGGACTTAGGTGTATATGTTTTGTATGACTAATTTCCATAACAGTAAAAAAATTTATTTCATTAAACTCAAAATTTGGATCTCATGAATGAATCAAATTCAACACGCTTTAGTTCGATACTGAGACTTTTTAGTCTGGTTGTCGCACTACTTACTGGGGCCATGACACAAGTATATGCTCAACCGGCTTGTGCTTGTCATGGTACTATTCAACTATCTGTAGATGATCAGTGTGAAGCTGATGTGACTGTCGATATGTTGATTACAAACAGCACAAATAATTGTGATTACGGACCGGGTTCTATTGTAACCTTAATGACTTCTCCAACAAGCGGAATCATCAGTTCTGGATTAGGTTCAGCTAAATTGACTAACGGATTTATCTGGATCAATAAAACCATCTATGGTAAAGTATCCACTCCTGATGGAAGAAATAGTTGTTGGACGATTATTAATGTAGAAGATAAAATGAAGCCCAATTGGGAAAGTACAGAACCGGATACTCTGGTTGTAACTTGTCCTAGTATGGCAGATTTTGTTCCTGTCGCACTTGACAACTGCCATCCTCCTCGGGTTTTTCAGGTTTCTGAAGAGATTATCTTGAATACATGTGACAGACCTGACTTATTTGCAGGCCCTGACACATTAAAGATCATCAAAAGAAAGTTTAGAGCCCAAGATGATTTTGGCAATGTATCTGAGACTGATTGTGATGTTGTATTTTATGTAGTTGCTCTTGATATAGAAAATATTATTGTACCAGGAATGGTTGCTTTAGAATGTGATGGTAATTGGGCTAAGCTTCCGGATGGAAGACCGTCACCTACGGATGTGACTATTAATGGTATAACCTACCCTGGTACCGGATATCCTGCCTTGACTCCATGGACTGGATTTACTTCAGGCGCGGGTACAAAGCAAGTGCTGCTCCACTCTAATAGTTTAATCCTAAATGGAGGAACAACAGGTACTGGTGGCGGAGTAGTTACTGGTGCTCAGCTATGCATTACAGCAGAGAGAGATGGAAATGTAGAATTTGATTGGTATGCTCAAATGCTAGGACCGGTTCCACCTAATGGAAATTATAATCAAGATCATGCGCAATATACATTAAATGGTGTAGTTACAAATTTAACTGTGGGAGGACCAGGATCTGGCGCTACTCCTCAATCAGGAACTGGTGTATCTGTTGCAGTAAGCAGAGGAGATCAATTTTGCTTCAGAGTACGTACTAATAATGTAGCTAGATGGACTCAACTTACAGTTTCTAATTTGTCAGGACCTTTCCCTGCTAATAGAGCTTTGGAGCCGTATAGAGAAAGTTGTAATCTGTATATCTCTTATGAAGATACTGATCTAGGTACGATTAAGTGTACTAGAAAGATCATGAGAGTATGGAGAATATTAGAATGGTCATGTGAGTCTAGATTTGAAGAATTTATTCAGATGATTGAAATTTCGGACAATAAAGGTCCTGTTATTTCTAAACTTCCTTTAACTGACGAAGCAACTACTAATGGTTATACTTGCGAAGGTATTTATAGATTACCTAAGCCGACTTTGACAGATAATTGTAGCAATAAATTAACATATGATGTTACTTATCCTGGAGGATTCTTAAAAGGACTAAAAGTCACAGATGCTGACGTTTTGATTCCTCTTCCTGTAGGATGTAATGAAGTCAAATATACTGCATACGATGAATGTAAAAATAAAACAGAGCAAAGCATTACAGTAATTGTAAAAGATAAAACAGCACCGGTTGCTGTTTGCGATCAACATACTGTAGTTGGTTTGACAAATAGTGGAGAAGCATGGGTTTATGCTACTTCTTTTGACGATGGAAGTTATGATGATTGCGGAATAGCTAATATAATTGTAAGGCGGATGGATGAAGGCCGATGTGGCCCATGTGCTGCACCTACATTTGATGATTTTACTTATCTAGGAGAATTTACACAGGTTGGACAAAACCAAAAACCCCATTATTATTACTTCTCTAGAACTAAAGTGACTGCTGAGGTTGCATTTAAAACAGCTGCGGCAATGGGAGGTTATGTAGTAGCACTCAATACAAGTGCAGAGGCAGATTGGGTACATGGAAAGGTACAGGAATGGAATTTACATGAAGACTATATCATAGGTCTTAGAGGTTACCAAGGTATCTTTGACTGGCAAAGTGGAGAAGACTCTCCTTATAGGAGATGGGAGACGGGGTACCCTAATAATGTATTATTAAATAAAAACGTTGCCGTAAAAGATACTACCGGACAGTGGTACAACTATGGCGATTATGATTGCGAAAGTAATGAATTGTATTATGTAGTAGAAATAGATAATCCTTGCGGATTTAGTAATTCTGTGTTATTCTGCTGTACTGATGTAGGTACTTCTCATCAAGTTGTATTCAGAGTGATTGACAAATCAGGTAATTACAATGACTGTATGGTCAGCGCAGTGCCACAAGATAAGCTGCCACCATCAATGGTTTGCCCTAATGATGTAACTGTATCATGTAGGCATCTATTTGATACTGAAAAACTGACCGCTTCATTTGGTTGGCCTACGACATTTGATAATTGTGATAATATCACCGTCACTACTGATTCAATCATTGACTTGAATTCATGTCGTATCGGAACCATCACAAGAAACTTCACAGCAACAGATCCGGGAGGAAGATCAGTTACCTGTCGACAAGTAATTACAGTAGTCGGAGATGAGCATTTCGAAATGGATGCAACAAGATGGCCTGCAGATGTAACAGTTGCGGCATGTGGCGATCCTTCTGATCCGCAATTCTTGCCGGATAGTACAGGAAGACCAGATTTAATAGCTGATAATGTGTGTTCTTTGGTAGGTGCTAGTTATACTGATCAGTTATTCTTATTTAACGATAATAATGGTGAAGCTTGCTTCAAGATATTAAGACACTGGAAAGTCATTGACTGGTGCCAATATTATTTATCAACAGGAGGTGGAAAAGAGTACCGTACATGGACACACACCCAGATTATCATGGCAATTGACAATATCAAGCCTGTAATTTTATCTGGATGTGACCCAGCATCTACATGTACTTATGATCCACGATGTGAAAAAGGATATATCGAGCTGACAGCGAGTGCAACGGATGATTGTACTGATCAGATGAGATATTTTGTTAAAGTGTATATAGGCAATGGCAGCTCTTTCGATCCAAGGTTCTCAAAATCCGGTTTAGCTACATATGACAGTAACACAAGAGTAAATACAATAAATGCAAGTGGTGAATATCCAATCGGCACACATAGAATTGAGTACGCATTTGAAGACAGATGTGGAAACCTTACTAAGTGTTCTAAGATCTTCAGTATTGTTAACTGTAAGGCACCTACACCTTATTGTTTGAATGGTCTTTCTACAAGCCTTATGAAGATGGCAGATGGCGGAATGGTTGAGATATGGGCTTCAGATTTTGATAATGGTAGTTCACATCCATGTGGATATAAAGTGTACCACTCATTTGAACCTATTACTCTTGACCAGAATGGAGATCCTGTTCTTAAGTCAGGAAGAATATACACTTGTGATAGTTTAGGAAGAAGAGATGTTAAAGTTTATGTTGGCGTTGTGGTCGATGGACATGTAGTTCAAGACTTCTGCTCTACATTTATCGACATTCAGGATAACCTTGGTGCTTGTAAGCAGGGTAACAGAATAGTACATGGAACCGTTACTAATCAGGCAAACCAACCGGTTTCAGACGTATTAGTTGAACTGGGAGGTAGTGAATATACTTCAGTGACGAATCAAAATGGAGGGTATAAATTTGAGAATATCAATACAGGAGCCTCTTATGTACTGGCACCGTCTAAGACAGATGATTATCTTAATGGCGTATCTACTCTAGACCTGGTAATTATCCAAAGACATATTCTTGGTCTCGATGGTTTGAATTCTCCATACAAGTTGATTGCGGCAGATGTAAATAACGATAAGAATATCACAGCATCTGACCTTTCTGAGATTCGTAAGTTGATACTAGGTACTACAGATTCATTTAGCAATAATGGCTCATGGAAGTTCTTTGACAATGAATACAAATTCCTTGACCCAACTGCTGCTGAGACTGAAAACTTGCCAACAACCTATTATCTAGAAAATATTCAGTCTGATATGGCTGTAGATTTCAAAGGAGTGAAGATAGGTGATGTTAACGAAAGTGCGGCAGCAAATGCAGGCAGTAATCCGATAGAAACTAGAACAGCTCAGCGATTTGAATTGGCCACTACTAACCATAATTTTGCTGCAGGTCAGTCTGTTGAGGTACCGGTTTATGTGAGTCACGATGTTGATGTAGCAGGGTTCCAGTTTACTGTTAATTTTGATACTGATTTATTCAGCCTTGAAGCTATAAACAGCCCAATGGTAGGTATTAATGACAGTAACTTTGGTTTGACCAAACTAGCTAATGGTGCGATCACAGTATCTTACAACCGTGATGCCGCCTTTGAAGTGCAAGAAGGTAATAACATTCTAGTCCTTACATTCAAGGCTAAAGCTAATGGAAGTATCGATCAGGCTATGTGGATCAACTCAGCAGTAACTAAAGCTGAAGCATACAATGCAGATCTTCATGTTATGAATGTATCATTTGAAGTTCAGGAAAGAACTAATGACGTAGTTATATTGCATCAAAACACTCCAAACCCATTCAAATCAGTGACTACTATTGCATTTGAATTGCCGGAGGCTGCTGCTGCTACACTTACTGTCTATGATGTTACAGGTAAAGTTGTTAAGGTTATCAGCAATAACTTTAACAAAGGTTACAACAGTATCGAGTTAGACAGAACAGATCTGGGAACTAGTGGTGTAATGTATTACACACTGGAGTCAGGCGACTTCAAAGCAACCAGAAAGATGATAGTAATAGAATAATTTTTCTATAAAGAATTTTACTGTTTTTGGGATGGGACCCCACTTCGAAAAGTCGGAGGGGGTCTTTTTTTATTGCCTTTTATAAAATGATTCCCAATCACACTCTAAGTTGATGCAATAATAACTTTTTAGGATCATTCAATGATTTTGATTATATTTGCCATCTAAATAATTGCCCTATGATTACTAAAAAAGTAAATTCAGTTGAGGATGCTTTGTATGATGTGAAAGATGGCATGACTATCATGTTTGGCGGTTTTGGTCTTTGTGGCATTCCTGAGAACTCAATTGCCTATTTCCGTGATAAAGGAATAAAAGATTTAACATGTATATCTAATAATGCAGGTGTGGATGACTTTGGATTAGGCCTCCTACTCAAAAAGAAGCAAATTAAAAAAATGATTGCTTCTTATGTCGGCGAAAATGACGAATTTGAGAGACAATTACTAAGTGGTGAGCTCGAGGTAGATCTCGTGCCACAAGGTACACTTGCTGAAAGATGTAGAGCAGCCCAGGCAGGCATACCTGCATTTTATACTCCTACAGGATATGGAACGGAGGTAGCCGAAGGCAAAGAAACCAGGGAATTTAATGGCAAAATGTATGTGATGGAGCAAGCCTTTAAAGCTGATTTTGCCATCATAAAGGCATGGAAAGGTGATCTAGCCGGAAACCTGATCTTTAATGGTACTGCACGTAATTTTAACCCTGTAATGTGTGGTGCGGCAACAATAACAGTTGTTGAAGTAGAAGAATTATTGCCTGCAGGCGCATTAGATCCTAATTCGATTCATATACCTGGTATTTTTGTACAGCGTATATTCGAAGGTAAGCATTACGAAAAAAGAATTGAACAAAGGACTGTAAGACCACGACCTTAATCTACTGACTGAATCATATTGAATAGTTGGATGCATTGCATGGCTTCCTTTACATCGTGTACCCTTAGAATTTTGACCCCTTGCTGTAAAGCATAGATATTTAATGATGTAGTTCCATTAAGCGCTTCATCAGGAGTAATCTTCAGTGTTTTCCAAATCATAGATTTTCTTGACAAACCAGCTAGTACAGGAACCTCTAAAATATTGAAAACACCCAGATGCTTTAATAGACTATAATTATGATAAATCTGCTTTCCAAACCCAAATCCAGGATCTATGATAACATCCTGTATTCCAGCTTTTGTTGCGGCTAAAACTTTGTTCTTTAAATAGGTTAAGACTTCCAAAACCACATCTTCATACTGAGGATTGTTCTGCATATTTTCCGGCATGCCTTTCATATGCATCATGATATAAGGCACCTGTAGTTGTGCTACTTCAGTCATCATTGACTGATCATAATCACCTGAGGTGATATCATTGATAATATCAGCTCCCGCCATGACTGCCTCTTTGGCGACTAGACTGTGTAAGGTATCAATAGAAATAAATATATCCGGAAATCTTTTTTTTAATTCCTGTACAGTATTGACAATGTAATCAGCCTCTTCGCTAGGATCGGAGATTTTAGCGCCGGGTTTGCTTGTCATGTATCCTAAATCAATAATCAGAGCACCTTCATTCAACATGTTATCGGTTTTGAATAAAATAGTATCCATAGTGGTGTACCTGGATCCTTGATAAAAAGACTCGTTATTAAGGTTGATAACCCCCATAACAATAGGGTGATTTAGAGAGAGGATTCTACCTTTACAATTAATAGATGAGTTCATAGGTTATGTTAAGTTCAGCACAAAAGTAAAATAATCAGCAATACTAACAGTTTTTTAAACTTTAATTCTAAGCATCTGGTTAACAAATTTTAATGGATTATATCATTTTAATTAATGTAAAATTAATCATTTTTAGGTATGGTTAACCTATGATAAAATTGGTTGAGGTCAACTTTATTTTATTGTTATTTCAAATGAAATTATTTTTGCTTTAAGAGGTAATAGCTCAATTTAATACAAAAGTTTGCAGGTAATTATCAATTTTTATTATGGAGTTGAATATAACAGTAATATATTATAACAGTTGTTTATTTAAATGGGTGTATGGATATAATCTAATAATTATTTGTAATTTAAATATAAGATTTTACTCTAATTTGTTGTTCTATTCTAACATAATCATTTCATAATACTTTGATTATTTATTGAAAATATATTGATTATTTGCAAATATTAACATTTAAATTTTGGTTAGTTAGGCTATGTAAATTATCTTGCGCTGTCTTTTAGACGAAAGAGAAATTTTATCCGATTTAATAAACCGTAAACCTTAATTATTTTGAAACTTGCAGGTACAAAACTGAGTAAGAAGGGGAAGCATTTTGCTGACGCGTTATTTTCATTTTTTATTGCTTCATTAGTAATTTTTGGGTACCACGCCGATTTGAAGCAAAATATGAGAGAAAGTGCTAACGGAGAAGAGGGTCATGTTAAAGGATTTGAAACGAAATTTGGATATATTCTTGATTCTGTATATATAGAAGAGAATACAGTAAGGAAGAATGATGTTTTGGTAATATATTAAGAGCCAATGGTCTGACATCCAATATGATTATGCTATTAGAACATGAAGCTAAAGATGTTTTTAATATTAGGAATATAAGGACTGGAGCAAAATATCATGTGATTAAAAAGGATGAATGCGATGATATGCCTATTGCAATTGTTTATGAACCTGATAAATTTCGGTATTTGGTTTGTGATTTTGGAGACGATGTTAAAGTGAATTTGGTAGAAAAGGAGGTAGAGACATGTGAAGAAATAGTTTCAGGAACGTTAGATGGATCACTTTGGAATTCGCTAGATAAACTCGGCGTTGACGTCGGTATTATTGATTTGATGGAAGAGGCATTGTCCAGTTCTGTTGACTTTTACCATACACATAATGGTGATGAGTTTAAGCTTATTTTTGAAAAAAAATATATTGATGGCGAATATGTCGGGATAGGTAAGCTTACAGCAGCGGGCTACGTTACGGATGGTAAGGCGAATTATGCTTTTTACTATCAACCTACAGATAAGGAAGAGAAAGCTGGCTATTTTGATTTTGAAGGAAGACCAGCAAGACAATCCTTTTTGAAGGCACCGGTTAAATTTAGCCGTATTTCTTCTAGTTATAATTTAAAAAGGTTTCACCCAATAAAGCGTAAAACCATACCTCACCTAGGAACGGACTATGCAGCGCCTTATGGTACTGAAATTAGATCGGTTGGTGATGGGGTTGTGACAGCGGCAACCTATGGAAGTGGTAATGGATATTTTGTAAAAATTAGGCATGATAAAGTGTATGAAACTCAATACCTCCACATGTCTAGGTTTGCTAAAGGAATTAAGCCAGGCACCAGGGTTAAACAAGGCCAAACAATCGGTTATGTTGGCTCTACAGGACTGGCCACGGGTCCGCATGTGTGTTTTAGGTTTTGGAAGAATGGTCGACAAGTCAACCATTTGAAAGAAAAACTGCCGCAGGCAAAGCCGATGGATGCAGCAGAATTGCCTGAATTCTTCGAGTTTAGAGACAAGCTTTTGCTTAAGTTAAACAACATTCCAGATCCAGCCAATCCAGCCCATGCATCTAACCCTTAAGTAGGTATTAAGACGTCACAATTAACGTTTGGTGGTGTCACCATTTTAAATAGATACAGAAGTGGTTTTCGATTCAAGTTGTGTTCATTTTTACTAATGCTAGGCAAAATAAATTTTATATATATCTGAATGTACAGTTGTAAGTATAAATATATTTTGCATGTAGATTTATTTTGAAATATAATTTGTAAGCTTTTAAAAAATTTACTTTTTATTTTATATTAATTATCAATTTTTATAGTAATGTAAAATACATTGAATATTAGATTTATATTATTAGTATTGATGTATTTTCTATATTTAAAAGCTTGATTTTTATAATTAATTATTTGATAAAGTATTGATAATATTTTGTCAATTTGTAGATAGTTTTTAGATTTACACCGTTTTTATAATCCTAATACACTTTCCGTAGTTCAGACCCTAATTATAAATTAATTCTGGACACTAAACCCTGAAAGAATGAAGAATGTAAGGTACGTTTACAATAAGCATACTTTAAAGTATGAAGTGCATAAGCCAACCCAAAAGGAGATATTAAAAAAGAGTATATATTTTATATCAGCAGTATGTGTAACTGCTGTACTTATTTTTACGATAGCTTATAAATACTTTCCTACACCCAAAGAGAGGGTGATGCAACAAGAGTTAGCCACAAATGAATTTTATCTTACTCAGTTACAAGAAGAATTTAAAGTATTAACAGAAAAAATTGAATCCCTCCATGAGAAGGACAATCAGATCAATAGGATGATTCTGGGAGTAAAGCCCATAGATGATGGTGTGTGGTATGGTGGTACTGGTGGTCATGATAAGTATAAAGGTTTTGAAAATTTTAAAGAGACAGGCCTACTTATAGAGGCTAATTTGAAAAAAGTTGATGATTTAAAACTTAAGGTAGAGATACAGAAAAACTCACTGGATAGTTTATATAGTGTTGCACTCGCAAGAGAAAAGAAGTTAGCATCAATTCCTTCTATTAAGCCTGTTAAGGAAACAGCACTTAAGAAAGAGATAAAGTTTTTATCAGGGTTTGGCATGAGAATGCATCCTATTCACAAACTGAAAAGATTTCATAAAGGTATTGATTTTACCGCACCAAAGGGAACTCATATTCAGGCAACCGGTGACGGCAAGGTGGTCGGAGTCAATAAGGCTGGTAGTGGATATGGCAAAAATGTGATGATTGATCATGGATATGGTTACAAGACCTTGTATGCACATATGAATACGATTGATGTCAAAGAAGGACAGTTCGTAAAGAAAGGACAGCGTATTGGACTGGTTGGAAGCACCGGAAGTTCTACAGCCCCACATCTTCATTATGAAGTGCATCTCAATGGTGTAGCGGTTAATCCTATTGATTTTTGTCTAGATGGACTAACACCGAAAGAATACCAAGAATTAGTCAAACGTGCATCAACTGATAATCAGTCACTTGACTAATTTTTATTTAATATTGAACAAGGGTTTTCAAAATTTGAATTAAGATCTTGTTAAATTCAAGAAAATCATGATACAATGTGCACCTTGTTATCGTCTTTAAATAAATAACTTTTACAAATCTATATGAAGCAGATATCCTTATTACTAGTTTTTCTATTTAGCTCTTTATTCCTTTTTGCAGGCAATACTCCATTTCCTTCAGTGAATCTGAAGACATTGGAAGGTAAGTCAGTTAATGTGACTGATTTTACAAATAATGGTAAAATCACTATTGTTTCTTTCTGGGCTACATGGTGTACACCATGC
The DNA here is from genome assembly GCA_001567255.1 of Bacteroidetes bacterium OLB9. GTDB lineage: Bacteria > Bacteroidota > Bacteroidia > Chitinophagales > Saprospiraceae > OLB9. The sequence continues at coordinate 59,241 of LNBW01000024.1, forward strand.
AAGAGGGAAATGGATGCTATCAATGAAGTGTATGCTGATTGGGTAGATAAGTATGACGTTCAGTTTTTAGCTATTACGATAGATGATGCCAGAGGTTTGACAAAAGTACCAGCAATGGTACAAAGCAAAGGCTGGGAGTTTACCGTGCTAGCTGATACAAAACAGGAACTGCAACATGCACTTAACTTTCAAACTATTCCTCAGACATTTTTACTTAATAATAAAGGAGAGATTGTGTATTCGCATAATGGATATAATCCAGGCGATGAGTTTGAGCTAGAGAAGCAAATTGCTGCATTGAAGTAAAGCAATGGATGTAAGAAATAAGATATGGGCTTCGAGGAGATAAACTTTGAAGCCTTTTTTGTCACTCAAAGTAGGTAAGGCGACGATCTATAATATATGTAGGCTCTCCATTATCAAAAATATATTGTCTTACCCAGTTGCCTTTCTCATCAAATTCGTATTTATATGTTTCATGGGCCACTAGACTATCCAGTGCATTGAAATAGTCTTCTTCAATTTTGAGTCCATCCGAATTATAACGGGAAATCCACCTTGCTATCTGATTTCCTTCTGAATTATACATATACTCTTCTGTCTTTTTTCCCTTTGAGTTGTATTTGTAGAAGACCTTAACGCTCAATTTTCCATTATCCGGAAAATATCTATTTTCTTCAATCTTGTTATCGTGCTTATCATATTTAAAGGTCCACTTGGTAGGGTGTTCATACTTGGGTAAGTATGTATCTTCTTGGGAGATTCTGCCTTTATCATCATACTTGTAGAGCTTTACACTTTTAAGACTATTATCGGCATTGATAGAGGTGATACGTATATTACGCCATAGAGAATCATACACATAATCACTTTGGTAAAGCAAAGTGCCGCTGTATCTGAAAGTAGCTTTTTGAACAATATGGCCTATTTTGTTAAATATGTAGTATGTATCATTACTCCAGTACACGCCGGTGCTTCTTCCTTTCTCAATTTTACCGTCAGTGGTAACAGCCTCAAAAGAATTTTCCTTGAGGATTTTAACTCTGCCTTTGATGTCTAATGTTGCCCAATCTGTGTTAGGCTCGATTTTCGGACCACAACCAGAAATACTAAATAGTATATTCAGCATCAAGTATATTGAACTGACGAATAGAAATGTCGGTCTTAACTCTAGTTTTAAATGCACTATTTGGTATCCTGTTAATTGACAAAATAATTATGACCTGCCAAACATACATAAAATTTTACAGATAATTAAATATACACTCAGTAGGTTTTTTTTAAAACTAAAACAATTGGTGTAACGGGCTCATTATCAAGTATAAATATTTAGGATAAAAGGATCTTTTATATCTAATTGACTGTCAGTAAGTATTCACTGAATTCTTTGCTCACTTAATCCATCATAAAAATATATTGCTTGAAACTACGACTTTATACCTATATTGATTTTAGTATTTCAGTTTCTCCTTGGTTAATAAAAACGTCGAGTTAAAAAGCTACTTTCTTTCATTTTCAATCAAAAAAGGTCTAATGTGAATATTTTTATGAAGAAAGAATAAATCTAAATCGAAAATTGTAGCAGATATATAGGTTTTGAATTTATGTTTAACCTATCCTTCAAAATTAAAAGAAATGGTGAAAATCTGGGAAACGACATTTTCCAGAATCCGTGCCTCATTTTTTGTACGGTCATACAACAGAATATTACCGAGCCCTCTTGAAAATTTAATTTCAGGTGAGAAAATAAAATAAGGATAGAACATCTGCATACCAACACCTACTTCATATTGAAAATCGTGTGGGGCGATTTTGATGAGGGACTTGCGAGATTTAGAGTTGGACTGCACATCATAGCTATATTTCAGGCCGGCTACTACAAACATTCGCTTGTCTTTGTAAGGATCTGACTTAAACCTGAGGTGAAAAGGCAATTCAAAAAACACAGACTCTACCTTGCGAGTGTATGTCTTACCGTCTGCCACAGGAGTGTATTCAAAACCTCGCTGCGCAAATGAAAACCCCGGCAAAAACCTGAAATCAAAGTAATCACCAATTTTAAGATTAGTAACCATGTGCATATTGACGCCAATCTCACTACTGCCTTCGGTTACCCTGATACTGTCATTATTGATAAAAAATCCCGATTGCTGTAATTTATAGCCGGAATTGTTAAAACCAATGTTGATCCCAAAATAATATGACTTCCGATTGAATTCAGTAAAATTATAATTACCCGCACCGCGCAGCTGGGCATGTAGCCATGATGCCGTAAGAAGGAAAATGAGACCCGGTATTATTTTTTGCTTGATATATGCAACATATGCCGCCGCTTAATGCCTTATAATTGATATGTCTGTAACCTAGTTTTTCGAGGATGGATGTAAATCGTTCATAATCAGGGAAGGCCTGAACGGATTCATAAAGATATTTATAAGCTTTCTCATCTTTAGAACGCAACTTTCCTATAACGGGTAAAATGTATTTAAAGTATAAATTGAACAATATATTTAACGGAAATACCTTAGGTTTTGAAAATTCTAGGATGATTACTGTACCATTTGGTTTTAATACTCGGAACATTTCCGATAATCCCATCTCTAGATTTTCAAAATTGCGCACTCCAAATGCAACCATCACCGCATCGTATGAATGATCTGCGTACTTTAGATGCTCCGAATCCCCGACGTCCATTGAAATCATTCCACTCAATCCTCTCTTTTCTATCTTTTTCCTACCTATCTCAAGCATTTTCTCAGAAATATCGGTACCTGTGATATGATCAGGTCGAATCACCCGCGCTGCTTCAAGCGCTAAATCACCAGTTCCTGTTGCTATATCCAGTATGGTTTTAGGGTTTTCGACTTTGAGCATTTTAATGGCTCGCTTACGCCATAAAACGTCGATACCTAGTGAAAGTACTCTATTGAGTTGGTCATAATAAGGCGCTATTTTGTCAAACATTTTAGTGACTTGGCCTTTCTTGGATTCTTCTGGATTGTCGTAAGGTGTTACTTGTTGGTTTTCAAGCATAAAGCTGGTTTTTAGTCATATTTGCTTTAGCTAAAAAAATAAGCAAAGCAGCAACATGAAAATAGAGCGCAAAATTAAGCAATTTGAAGGGAAATATAAATACTATTTTGAAATTGTTCCGATTGAAGTGAATAATTAAGCAGGAAATGAAATTTTACCCAAAGTAGTAGGCAATAGGGTGCCATTTTGAGTTGTATTCCAATGATTACCGCAAATGGTTTCGTTTGCCAGCAGAGCAAAGAGAACTGCTTCTTTTGCATCAGCTGCAATATTTGATATTGTATCGATGGTGTCTATAGTTATATCATGCAAAAGTGCACTGAGCATTTTCATTAATATCGGATTATGAACACCACCACCACTAATATACAAGTGTAAATCAGATTGTTGTACAACATTATGGATTGCATCTGCAATAGATTCAGCTGTAAAAGCACAAAGTGTGGTCATAATATCTGCATCCGATAATGGGTCAGGTATGTCATCAAGTGCAGCGTGTACCCAATCAATGTTGAATACTTCAGGACCTGTAGATTTAGGAAATGGCAATGAAAAAAAGTAGTGACGTTTGAGTCGGCTTAGTAATGGCGTGTGGACTTTGCCTACTGCTGCCAATTGTCCATTCTGATCAAAGGCCATTCCTTGGGAGTAGTAAGCCCATCCATCCATCAATTTATTACCTGGTCCGGTATCTGTTACAAATACCTTGGATACATCGCCTCCAGCAGGGAGTAGGGTAAAATTGGCAATGCCACCTATATTAAGTAGTATGCGGTGCTCATTAGGATGTGAATATAGCAGAAAATCACCATAAGCAGCCAATGGAGCACCTTCACCTCCAAAGGCAATATGTTTTTGCCTGAAATCACTGATAGTGGTCATTCCGGTACCTACTGCTATCTGGTCTCCGTCGCCTATCTGAAGGGTACCACTGAGCATATCCTTATAGGAATGCTGGTGATGCGGTACGTGCATGACCGTCTGGCCATGGCTGGCGATAACATCAATGCTAGCTTTGTCTAGCTGGTGCTTTTGTATGAATTGATTGACAAGTGCTCCATGATATCGCCCCAGCCACTCGTTGAGTAAAACCAGATAAGCAAAATCAACCTCTTGCTGAGCAAAACTTTTGTTATTTTTTTCCTTGACATGATCAGGATAGGGTATTGTCTCGAAAATAATAACTTCAACGGCAGTTTTCAAACCATGACCTGTGAATTTACAATAAGCTATATCTAAGCCGTCAAGAGAGGTTCCTGACATCAAGCCTATGATGTGGCGCTCGTCAGCACGGGCAGCTAAATATAATTTTTCAAGATATGTATTCATACAGCATCAGGCAAAATCAGAAAATTAACTGTAAATATCGTTTCTTTTTAAAAATAAAAAAGTCTCACCATGATAAGGATGAGACTTTTGAGTGCCCGGAGCGGGACTTGAACCCGCACGTCCTAACGAACACATGCCCCTCAAACATGCCTGTCTACCAATTTCAGCACCCGGGCTTTTAAATTTGCGATTGCAAAAATAGCGGGATTTTTTTAATTTCCGTATTTATGGCTTTTTATTTTTGTAAAGGTGTGATCAGAAATGGTCAGTCTGCTATCAAACTTGATCAATTTTCATCCATTCGGGTTTTTCTGGTCCTGTATATTGATCCATTTGAAACAAGAGTTTTTCTACATCTTCTTCTACCAATAAAATTTCTCTGTTTGAACGTCTTAAGAATCCATTTGCTACAGCACCATCTAAAAATTGAATCAGATGATTATAAAATCCGTTTGAATTGTATATGCCGATCGGTTTTTTATGGATTCCCAGCTGAGCCCATGTCAGAAATTCAAACATTTTATCCAGCGTCCCATAGCCACCGGGCATGATGATGGTCGCATCCGAAATGTTGTGCATTGTCATTTTTCGTTCTTGCATCGATTCAACTTCTATCAGTTCTGTCAGACCTTCGTGAGCGATTTCTTTATTTTTGATAAAGGTTGGCAGCACGCCTGTTACTTGACCGCCTTCATTCAGGACACTGTCCGCAACCGTTCCCATCATTCCCATGCGTGAGCCGCCATAAACAAGACGAATATTGTGGGTGGCTAGGAGTTTTCCAACGGCACGAGCATCTGCCATATAAGCTTCATCGTTGCCCAGTGAGGAGCCACAAAATACTGCAAGTGCTTTGATGTTTTTAATCATTTAAAGTGAATTTGTAGGTCAATAAATATTAAATAAAAGTTTAATTACTAAATACCATATTGCAGAAAAATATTCTTCTCGGAAATTAAAAAAAATAAATATGAATAGGTTGCCGAATGATTTCTTTTCAATATGTATTAGTGATATGTTATCAAACTTTTATCGTCTTTCAATGTAAGAAATTACGACGATATTACGAGCGAAATTAAGTTAATTTTTTAAATCTCACTAACTTTGAGCTTTGATTAATTAAATTCTAACGTTTTGCTAACAGCAATTCATTTTAAATCTATCAATAATTAATGGGTGTTCAAGTTTTTAAGTTTGGAGGTGCATCAGTCAGGAATGCTGATGGGTTTAGAAATGTAGGAAGGATCATTCAGCAGAATGGGGACAAACCATTGTTGGTTGTAATTTCGGCAATGGGAAAAACAACAAATGCACTGGAGCAAGTGGTCAATGCTTTTTATAAAAATACGGGGTCTTGGTCAGAATTATTTGAGATCGTTAAAAAGAGCCACACCGACTTATTCTTAGAACTGGTGCCTGGAGCGAACTCACTACCGGAAGAGATCGTGCAAATATTACAAGCAACTGAAGCTCGTTTAAAAATGAGATCACTTGAAGAGTATGACTTGATATATGATCAGGTAGTTTCTGCCGGTGAATTATTGTCTTCAAGAATTTTGGCTTATTATTTACATGCTTTGGGTGTTGATGCAGAATGGATAGATATCAGAGATATTATTTTGACAGATAGTACGTATCGTGATGCTAGAATCATGTGGCAGGAAACTAAAGTGCATACAGAACAACATGTCAAGCCTTTGCTCGAACAACGAAAGATAATCGTCACACAAGGGTTTATTGGCAAAAATGCCGACGGTTATACGACGACCCTCGGTAGGGAAGGATCCGATTATACTGCTGCAATTCTATCGTACTGTCTGGATGCCGAAAGTATGCATATCTGGAAAGATGTGCCTGGAGTCTTAACTGGCGATCCGCGCATTTTTGAAGAGGTTACCCTCTTGCCTAGGTTGTCATATAATGAAGCTATAGAGATGACTTATTATGGTGCAAAGGTGATTCACCCTAAGACTATCAAGCCATTGCAAAATAAGCAGATTCCGCTATATGTGCGACCGTTTGACGAACCTTCCAGTCATGGTACAGTGATCAGCGCTGAGCGAGAATTGAGTTATCCGCCAGTCATAGTGATAGAGTCTAATCAGTCGCTACTACACATTTCAACTAATGACTTTTCATTTGTTGCAGAGCACCATTTGAGCAGCATATTTGCATTATTAGCACAGTGCAGACTCAAGGTCAATATGATGCGCAATACTGCTATCAGTTTTTCTGTTTGTGTCAATAATGTGCCTGAAAGGATAGCTAAATTTGAAAAAGAGTTAGGAACTGAATTTAAGCTAATTGCTGATAATGATTTAGAATTAATCACTATTTTGCATTACAATGATGTTGTTTATTCCGAAATGAAGAAGGACAAACTTGTCTTACAAGAAGAGAAATATGCGGATATGGTGCAGATAGTAGCTAGGAATATCCCTAAGATGAAAAGGAGGGATATATCCTGATTTGTCAAAGAAAGCTTTCATTCATGACTAAAAAAGATACAAGGTTTTACAGCAGAATCATTAGCTACCTGATAATGATTGTCATGCTAGCAGTTATATCTTACTATACGAAATTAAAGCAAACAGAATCTACTGGAGATAAAACTGCAGTTGATCATAGCCATAAGGACTGTGCGACCTTAAATTACTTACCGGATTATACGGGAGAATTTTTATGTCATGAGAACTACGCACTTTCCTATCGAGAAGACCACGAGCAAGCAGAATGGGTAGCTTACATACTAACCAAGGAGGATATTCGCAAAACTAATGTATCTCGCTACAATGAGTTCATGACGGATCCTAAAGTTTCGACTAGATCTGCAGTCCACAGTGATTATACTAATTCAGGATATACGAGAGGGCATCTTGCTCCTGCAGGTGATATGGCATTTGATGAAGTTGCAATGAAGGAGAGTTTTTACATGAGTAATATGTCACCACAACTGCGTCAGTTTAATAATGGTGTTTGGCGTGAACTGGAAGAAACAGTAAGGGATTGGGCATTTAAGTCAGGTGAAATGTATGTCGTTTCAGGGCCGATTTTGACCCATCCAATTAGAACAATCGGACGGCACAATAAAGTGACAGTGCCTTCAGCATTTTATAAAGTGCTTTTGGTCAATAATGGTAAAAAAAGGCGTGGTGTAGGATTTATAATTCCACACGCTATCTCAGAAGATCGGCTTGAAAAATATATGGTATCTATCGATCAGGTAGAAGAAGCCACAACAATCAATTTCTTCCACAAACTGCTTAATGAATCGGATGAATCAAAACTGGAATCACAGGTGGATACTTCTTTCTGGAAATCGGATGATAAACGATTTCAGCTAAGAGTTACAAAATGGAATTACGAATGATTACTGCCTGATGATTTTAATCAATTGAGTTTTACTTAAACTGCTGACCTTTATAATATACATACCTGGTGCTATCATGGATACATCCATTTGGGTGTCGGACTCCGCTTCTTTTGTCAAAATTGATCTACCGGTATAATCTAATAAATTAATTAGCACTGGCTCAGAAATACCACTTATTTGAATGATGTCACTGGTCGGATTAGGAGATATAAGTATATCAGAATATAGGTCTTTTCTCACTACCTTAATTATCTGCGAATAGTGATCATTGCCATTGGAATATACAGATTGTAGCTTGTAGTAACATACTTTTGACATGGATTCGTCAAGATAGGTATAATCATCATTTCCCGGCATATTATTGATAGTTGCAAGGTGAGTGAAATCAATACCGTTCTCACTTTTTTCAAGATTCCATTTGAGTATGTTAGTATATTTTTCGCCATTCCAGCTTAAAACAGTTGCGTGATCATTGGCTACGGCTGTGAAATGATTGGATTGTTGATCCAGAGTCTGAACGATCGAAAATGAAATCTTATAATTACTTCCGCTATTATTATCATACAAAACATCAGTACATCCGCTACCATTATGTTGGCCTGGTATTTCAAAATAGACTTCCAGTGTATAGGAACCTACATCCAGAGTGGTGAGATCGTAATTATAGTTATTTTTCTGCCATTTCTGATCATTGCCAGAGCAGCTTCCTCCGCCGCATGGAAATGCGCCACTAACACAATTGCACATCCAAGGGAGACTTACACCTGTGAAACTACCGGAGGTCAGGCGATAATATAAAATGGGTTCACAAACATTGGCACCACTGTTTTTCCATGTTTTCATTTCTGCACCAAGTAATCTCAAGCTACCTGTACCTTTAGCAAAGTCTCCTAGATTACCAGAGAAGGGTTTAGTTCCGATATTATTACCATAACAATTATAAAAATCACCTACACCATCGGTCTCGAGATATACCGCACTACCGAAAAACCCAAACTGATTTTGTCCATAGCTTCTATCATTTACAGATATAAAGAAAATGGCCACCCATATTAAGGTAATGAATATATTTTTCATCTTAAGTGTATTTGTATGGTTATTAAATATCCGGATTTTAGCCCGATCAAACAATTATTAGTGTAAAAATAACACGAACAATATAAATTCAAAATAATGTGGTCAATGACTAGTCCTAAATAACTGATACAGATTTAGGGTAAAGTTAAATAATTAAACCGAAGTAGATTCATTTTTACTTCGGTTTTTTGTTTTATAAGATTTAATAGGGATAGAATTTTGTCTGTGCATTT
>LNBW01000025.1 GCA_001567255.1 Bacteroidetes bacterium OLB9
TTTAGGCATATTACTAGGTGTTTGATTTAACCAGTCAAATTTACCATATTTTCTCAACCAATTGGTTATTGTTGCTCTACCTTGAATTCCATACTTATTAGTTGCTCCTCTACAGCTGAGTTCTCCTCGTTCAATTTCTGATACGACTTGAAGTTTAAATGCTAATGTGTAATCTTTTTGAGTGCGTTTAACATACTCGTTTTCTTTATTTTGCATATTGATACTTTTTTTAGTGTATCGCTATTTTAGGACGGGACACAAATTTAACAAAAAAAGGATTGTCAATCTGACAATCCTTTTTTCACTTCATGGTTTAAAACTTATCTGGCGTAAGCAGTTGCTCTCTTTTCTCTGATGACTGTCACCTTGACTTGTCCCGGGTATTGCATCTCGTCTTGTATCTTTTGAGAGATTATAAATGCAAGGTCATCCGCATATTGGTCAGAAACTTTTTCCGATTCGACGATGACTCTCAGTTCACGGCCTGCCTGTAGTGCGTAAGCCTTATTGACGCCATCGTAAGAGAGTGCAAGTTCTTCCAGCTCTCCGATTCTTTTCAAATAGCTCTCCAGAATTTCTCTTCTGGCACCAGGTCTAGCTCCTGAAATTGCATCACATGCCTGAACGATTGGAGAAATGATGTTATTCATTTCGATTTCATCGTGGTGCGCACCTACTGCATTGAGAATGACTGGATGTTCTTTGTGCTTCTCACATATTTCCATACCAAGCAATGCGTGTGACAGCTCAGAATCTTCTTCTGCAACCTTGCCGATATCATGCAGTAATCCTGCTCTTTTGGCCATTTTGACTTGCTTTGGATTTAAACCGAGTTCAGCAGCCATTGTTGCACATAAATAGGCAGTTTCAATGGAGTGCTTCAGCAGATTCTGACCATACGAAGATCTGAATCTCATTCGGCCGACCATCTTCACAAGATACGGTGCTAGTCCATGTATATCAAGATCAATGATGGTACGCTCACCGATTTCAATGATTTGCTCTTCGAGCTGTTTTCTGACCTTAGCTACTGTTTCTTCGATTTTGGCAGGATGGATACGGCCATCAGCAACCAGTTTTTTCAAGGCCAGGCGGCATAGTTCGCGTCTGATAGGGTCAAAACTAGAAATTACTATCGCTTCCGGTGTATCGTCCACTACAATTTCAGCTCCTGTAGCAGCTTCAAGAGCACGAATATTCCGACCTTCACGACCGATGATCTGTCCTTTGATTTCATCAGACTCTAGGTTGAAGACGGTGACGGTATTTTCGATAGTGTATTCTGCACACATACGCTGGATGGTCTGAATGACAATCTTTTTTGCTTCTTTATTAGCATTAGAATAAGCATTAGAAATTGCCTCCTTTTCTATGGCCATCGCTTCATTCTGGGCTTTGCCACGTATGGCTTCCAATAGTTGCTCTTTAGCTTCTTGTTGTGTCAACTTAGAGATGCTTTCCAGTTCTTTAATAAATCGGTCGTTAGCTGCATCTAGTTCTTCTTTTTTCTTAGCCACAATTTTCATCTGGACATCCAGATTTTCTCTGATTGTATTGACCTCTTGTTCTCTTGATTCAATAGATTCAAGCTCAGAAAGTATGGCGTCTTGCTTGATTTTGAGTTCTTTTTCTAACGCTACTGCATTTAATTCTCTTTCCTTAATTTCTACCTTTTGTTCTGATTTCCATGTTTCAAACTCAGATTTCAGTTTTGAAAAATTATCTCTAGCTTCCTGAATTTTCTTTTGTTTGACAGCTTCATTTTGTTGTTCTGCTTTGGATATTATTTTTTCAGACTTGCTTTGTGCTTCTGAAAGCTTGCGTTGTGCAGTAAGTTCTGCTTCCTTGATTGTAATGTCAGCCTTGTCATTGGCTTCCTGAACTTTGGACTTGAAGGCTGTATTGATGATAAAATATCCCAATCCACCACCTATGACCAGTCCGACTAATGTTGCAATTGTTATTACTCCCATATAATAGACTAGATTAAAAAATGATAAAATAACCCTTGCGGGTTGTGCCTGGGAGTATCAAATTAAAAGTTAAGTGTCAGCAATTTTGTAATTAAATCAAATTATTTCAAGCATCTGTATCAGCGTTTCAATTTTAGCTGATACCTCTTCCGGAGCTGATTCCGGTTGCTGCGTCTTTATATCATATATATACGTTAGCAAGGTCATTATGACGTAGTCTAGTTTGTCTCTGGTAGGATACATATTTTGAAAATCAATGATCTTTCCATTGATGTCTGACTCTATATTTCTCACCACAGGCTCTTCGTCTTTAGTCACCTTTACCGGAAAAATCCTTCCTGCTATGGTTATATTTATTGTTTTCACATCACTGTTTTCCATCTCTGTTTTTTTGAATGATATGAATACATTGATCTAATTCATCTATAATTTCGTCTAGCTGCATCTTCAATAGCTCAGGTTGCTGTTGTCCCTGATGAGGAGATGCTGAGCGAACTTCCGAAATATCAGATATTTGATTTGTTAATTGCTTAGCTACCTTTTGGTCTTCTACTTTACCAGGCGTTGCTATATTAATATTATTGTTTTGTTCGATTTGTGATTTATAATTTTCAACCTCTACTTTTAGTAGGCTGATTTGATCTCTCATTGTTTCATTTTCAGCTTTCAAATCATGATATGCATCCATTAATTTGGATACTTTTTGAATGATAATATCAAGATTTTTAACTGTATTTTCCATCAAAGGTAATATATTTTTATTATAATTCTTTTATTTTCTTATAAATGCCTTTGTTTTCTCTTCCAGCTGTGCTGTGATTTTTGTCATGATCTGATCTATTTCCTTGTCATTTAGTGTCTTGTCTGGGTTCTCAAACATGAAAGACACGGCATAGGACTTTTTTGTTTTCACCCAGTTGCTGATCATTTATATAAACATCAAAAAGTGTAATCTGTTTTAATAATTTTTTCTCAGCTTTTCTGGCTGTTTGCTCTATATCAGAAAATGGTATGTTCTTATCTACCACAAGAGCCAGATCTCGCCTCATAGAAGGAAACTTACTAATCTCGTTCACTTTTGTTTTTGCTTTTGATGCCATCATTAATATATTGTCATATAGTAATTCCGCATAAAATACCGGTACTTTAATGCCGACCTTCTGAAGAATATTCTTACTTACTTCACCAAAGGTAGCTAGCGTTATCGGTCCGCGATCAAAGCTCAATCCATACGAAAACCTCTTATCGTCAGTTATTTCTGTAAATTGTCCATCATTGATACCTAATCTTTCCAAAATAGAAAGGACAGCCCTTTTAATGTCATAAAATGACCGGTCGGACTTAGCATCTGTGAGCCAGGACTCTTCATTTTTCTTTCCGGTAAGGAAAAGTGTGATGTACTCTTGCTCTCTGTGTCCATCATCTCTTTTTAGATAGGACTTTCCAAATTCATATAGTGCGAGTCGTTGTTGCTGACGATTAAGATTGTAAGCTACTGATTGTAGCCCACTCAACAACATCTCAGGTCGCATGATGTCGAGATGGACATTGGATGTATTGTTAATAGCAACGAATGAATCAGCATCTGTGATATTGAGGCCGTCATAAAATCTAGATTCAATAAGAGACAATCCCATCATTTCGTTAAATCCACGTGAAGAAAGAAAATCACTGATCAATTCCTTTGTTTTATGTTTATCCGGATGAGTAGAATAGGTGATCGTACTCATTAGTCTGGAAGGCACTTCGACCCTATTGAGACCATAAATCCTGATGATTTCTTCGATTAAGTCGATTTCGCGGATGACATCAACTTTGTTTGTTGGTACTTTGACTAGGATTGACTCCGCATTCAGTGGTTCAATTTCCATCTCCATTGACTGGAGAATAGTGTGGATCGTTTCAGCAGGTATATTAACACCTGTAACCTGATGGACCTTTGCATAATTAAGGCGTATTTCCACCATTTTGATCGGCTTAGGATATTCATCTACAATGATGTTGCTGATTTCGCCTCCCGCTAGTTCCTTGATGAGTGATGCTGCTCGTTTTATGGCAAATTCAGTATTATTGGGATCAGAACCTTTCTCAAATACTTTGGCAGCATCTGTGCGCAAATTATGTAAGGTAGAAGTTTTACGGATGGCAGTGGCATTGAAACATGCTGATTCGAGAAATACATTTTTAGTTTCTTCAGTGACGCCACTATTCAAACCACCATAGACACCTGCTATGGTAAGTGGAGAACGATTGCCATCACAAATCATTAAGTCGTTTGCCCCGAGTTTTCTTTCCACACCATCCAAGGTTGTGAAAGGCGTTGCTGCTGACAATTTGGTGACAATCACCTTTCTTCCTGCGATCTTATCTGCATCAAAAGCATGTAATGGTTGACCGATTTCATTCAGTACAAAGTTAGTGGCGTCAACGATATTGTTGATAGGTTTTACACCTATCGCTTGCAGTAACTTCTTCATCCAGTCAGGAGATTCTTTGACGGTTACATTGGCGATACTGATACCGGTATATCGTGGACAAGCGACCTTATCTTCTAATTCAACATCTATATTAAATGCAATGCGCTCAGTGATAAAACCCGAAATATCAGGATCTTTTAATTCATCAGTAAAATTTTCGTTGACCTTGAGGTACGCAAGTAAGTCTCGTGCTATACCAAATTGCGATGTGGCATCGGAACGATTAGGGGTTAGACCCACTTCAAATACATAATCATCTTCGACCTTAAAATATTGAGCAGCCGGCATACCTATAGGTGTTTCTGCCGGTAATACTATAATGCCGGAATGATCATGACCGATACCGAGTTCATCTTCAGCGCAAATCATTCCTTGTGACTCAACGCCTCTTATTTTTCCTTTTTTGATGGTGAATGAAGTACCATCATCATTATATATGACAGTACCGATGGTGGCTACCATAACTTTTTGACCTGCAGCTACGTTTGGTGCACCGCAAACAATCTGTAGCGGATCACCGACACCGATTTGAACGGTGGTGAGTGAAAGCCTGTCAGCATCCGGATGTTTTTCACAAGTCACAACGTGACCGGTTACTACGCCCTTTAGGCCACCTTTGATAGATTCTACTTTGTCTATTCCTTCAACCTCTAGACCAATGAGGGTCAGCATTTCAGCAATTTTTTCCGGCGTATAGGAAATTTTTAGATATCTTTTTAGCCAGTTTAATGACAATTTCATACTACACTTCCTCTTTATATTTTTATCAATAGATGCTTATTGGGCATGTTAATTTGACAATTAAGAACTGTCAAAGGCGCAAAAATACGAAAATAATGCTTTAGTCTGTGATTTTTAAATTGTCAAATTAAATTATATTTTTCCTAAAGAAGGTTTGTGTATTTTTTTTACACAATTAACGTAAAATACTTTATCTTTATGAATCTGAAGATATGCCTTTTCGTTCACTTTCCAAATGAAGTGTTATGAATTATAATGAATTGCAGAGTATTATTGACGATATGTTTTCCGGGAGTTATGTTAACGGCGGGAATTGGGAGTCTAAGTATTCAAGAGAAGATATAGAAAGAATGCTTGCCGGACTTTTTGACTACTGGAAAGAAGCAAATGATGAATCCAGGAAAAGAATAGCCAGTGGCCTTGCCATTTATGTGGGTAATTTCACTAATGGTTTTAAGGATATTGCAACACTGGCGTTAAAACATGCTGATAAACTTGAAGTTAAAAATGCTATCACACCAGTACTGGATAAAGGAACCTTTTCTGTGGACTTGCTTTTGGAGATGCAAAACCAAAAACACAAAGTTTCTGAATGGGTGAAGGAAATAAAAAGATTATGTACTGACAGCGGTTTTAAAACACACCATTATGATACAGATATAGAACTTCTGAATAAAAAGTGCCTTGTTTTTATTGAAAAAAGTAGAAAATTACCCTGAATTATAATATTGCAATAAAATATAATACTTAATTTATGATTTTAACCCATTCGTATATATTAATTATTATTTATATGTTTAATTTTTTTAGATTTTAGGCTTAATGGACATTTTTTAGGCTCAAAATCGCTATAAGTCTTATTGTACCTATCTTTGAAGACAATCAAAGGTTATGAATAAAAAAAAAGTGCTTTTACTGTGGTAAGGGATTTACCAAGAAAAATGGGAAAGTAAACGGTGTTCAATTATACAAATGCGCCAACTGTGGAAAACAATTTTTTAGGAGGAAATAGG
>LNBW01000026.1 GCA_001567255.1 Bacteroidetes bacterium OLB9
AGTCAGGAGAACGGATAAGAAAATACATTTATATACTATAATGATATAATATTATTTAATATATTTATTATTGAGATACAATATTATATATTAAAAATACCTCCTATGCGCAAGAACATAGTTCTTCAAATTTTTGTAGATATTGGCGATTATGATAAAGATTTAGACCAATTTGCTGTGAAAAGCAACTTTTAGACAGTTAAATCAAGAGAAGAAACAGAGAATCTCAACTTTCTCCTACTGAAAGAATGACCAATTTGTCTGTTTCCATTGGAGTTCATATCGCCACATCCTTCATTATTATAACAATTTAGTATGTGACAAATGGAAAGTTTTTTCTGATTTGTAAACCTATTCACATTTTGAATCAATACAGCATACTTTATTAGCTCCTCAAGTGAAAGCAAGCATTATGTATATGGACTGGTGATTGTTTTATGGGCACTATATCAATGAGCATTGGTTTATTCCTAAAAAAATAATTAAAAGCGTAAATGATATTGTTGATTATGAAATTAAAGTTAGGATGATATGGTGTCCCATTAAATGTCTCCATCACTGATCAAAGTGGGTAACTAAGATGGTACTTATTTAGAGCATGATGGTTATGCTGTGTATTTATTGGAAGAGGTATAACATTAGGAACACCCATTCATTAGACTTGTAAAATATTATACTTTATATCTGAAAGTAACAACCACTTAATTTTTGGTATTTATATAAAATTCAATCATTTAATATAGTATTTTTAAAATAAAACTCTAAATTTGCATGAGCAAGTCAGACGTATGAGTATTATGTATTTATTAATCTAATACACTCCGTCTTTATGAAAGTACCATTTTGCCTTTGTTTTTTTGTTTGGACTTTTTGTATATCAGCCCAACCTAGTGTCTGGTATAATTCCGGAATAGGTGGGGGCGGTTCATTATTTGCACCTTCTATTAGTCCGTCCAATCCTGACCATATTTACATTCAGTGTGATATGTCTGAAGTATTTCATACGACGAATGCGGGACAACAGTGGTCTCCAGTGCCATTTACACAACTGATATCTACAGGAGGAATTCATACTGTAGAGTTTACATCCGATCCCAATATCCTTTATACCGTCAATTATGGATTTCTAGATGATACACGCTTCCCTGTGAAGTCCACAGACGGTGGGGCTACGTGGCAAGCACTTTCAAATGATCCTACAGGTGGTGAAGTGTGGTATATTTCTGCTGATCCTAATTCTACCCAACGACTAATATTGGCGTCCTATACAGCCTTGTACCTATCGTCAGATGGCGGAAACACCTTTTCATTAAAGTACAACAACAACAGTGATTTTCTCATTTCAGGTGTATTTTGGGATGGGAATAATATCTTTGTGGGTACACAGATCGGTTTGTTAGTATCCTCTGATGGTGGCAATCAATTCTCTCTGGATAATGGATCAGGCTTCCCATCAGGCTATGGTTTTATGAGTTTTACTGGCTCGAAAAGCAATGGTATTACCCGGCTAATGGGGACCATTGCCAATCAGGCTGACTTGTATCCCGGAGTGAATGCATTGGATATTGATATTTATTCCTCTATCATAGCACGTGACTATGGCGCAGGTGGCTGGACGACAAAGGTGGGAGGCATAAGCTCCGATGATAATCTTTTTTATATTGCTTCGGCAGACAATAATTCAGCTGTGTTCTATGTTGGTGGCACAAATCCTAATACTGCCTACCCAGTAATTTATAAAACTTCAGATGGTGGAAATACATGGAGTCCAGTATTTCTAACTACCAATAATCAAAATATATACACTGGATATTCCGGCTACCAGGGTGATGAAGACTGGTGGTATGGCGAAATTGTCTTTGGTCTAGCTGTGGCACCTACGGATGCCCAAAGAGTTATCTTCACCGATTTTGGATTTGCTCATATTTCACAGGACGGCGGTGCAACCTGGAGACAAGCATATGTTGATGCTGCAGACCAAAATCCTCCCGGAAGTCCGACACCCAAGGATAAAGCGTACCACACAAACGGTCTTGAAAACACCTCGTGTTGGAATCTGCACTGGCTAAAAAATAATCCTAGTATTATGATGGCCTCTTATACGGATATTACTGCATTGAGGAGTACGGATGGAGGTAATAAATGGGCATTTGACTTTGACGGAATTTCGTATAATACGGTATATCATGTCATAGAACATCCCACCAATGGTACGCTTTATGCTGCAGTGAGTAGTGTACACGATATGTATCAAAGTACCTACCTGATGGACAGTAGAATTGACGGTGGAACCGGCGCCATTTTATACAGTACAGACCAAGGTGAGCATTGGAACATGCTTCACAACTTTAATCATCCTGTAATTTGGTTGGCCTTAGATCCAAATAATCCGAATAGAATGTATGCAAGCGTGATTCATAGTGTTGATGGCGGTATTTATACCTCTGCCAATGTCAACCTTCTAAGCTCATCTTCATGGACAAAAACCTCATCGCCACCACGGACAGAGGGTCATCCTTACAATGTTGCAGTGCTCAATGATGGTATGTTAGTCACTACCTGGTCAGGGAGAAGAGCATCTGGAAATTTTACTGCAAGTTCAGGTGTATTTATCAGTAATGACCAGGGCAGCACCTGGCAGGATAGATCTGATCGCCCTAACATGGATTATTGGACTAAAGACATCACCATCGACCCCAATGATCCAACTCAAAATACATGGTATGTAGCTGTATTCAGTGGATGGGGTGGACCGTCCAACGACAAGGGCGGACTATACAAATCAACTGATAGAGGACTTTCCTGGACAAAAATTTTCAATGGGTATAGAGTGGAATCTTGCACCATTGACCCCGCCAACCCTTCAAAGGCATATGTTACGACGGAAAATGAAGGATTATGGTATAGCTCCAATATAAACACATCAAATCCTGATTTTATTCAACAAACATCTTATGACTTTATGCATCCGATGCGCGTCATATACAACCCACATGATTTAACCAAAATATGGATAACAAGCTTTGGAAATGGTCTTAAATATGGTGAGGACACATCAATACCACTTCAATTATTTAATTTAGATTTTAATGGATATGCGTCTATTGATGGGAATCTGCTGTCTTGGAAATTTGATCCATCAGAAGAAATAATGGACACTTTATATCTTCAAAGGAGTAAAGATGGAAAGTCATATGAAAATATTTACCTGGAGCAAAGTACAACGCATTTTTCCGGACAAAAAAAGGACACACAACCTTACCCCATCACCTATTACCGACTAAAGATAAGATATGCTTCAGGAAGATCAGAATATTCACAGATATTAGCATTGAAAAATGACCATTTCCATCAAATATTTGTCTTTCCAACACTCGTTTCTGACCATATCGTTATTTCACATGTGAATCAAGGATTGGGTGATATTAACGTAAAAATAGTTAACATTCAAGGAAATAGAGTGATCGACGAAATAATGTCTATGGGGGATGAAAAAATTATCAATGGTTTAGAGATTTTACCACCTGGTTTTTATACTATTATCTTATACCAAAATGGTGTGTTACTTTATTCTGGAAGATTTATCAAACAGTAAATGTTATAAAGCTTGAAAATATAATATTATGGTTTAATAATTTCCAAAAAGACATATAAATTTTGGAGCAAATGGCTATGAACCAGTGGTATTATCAAATAATCATACAATTAAGATTATCCCGGATTACTCAATAGACTTAAATCCAAAAGGAAATGGTACAAAATAGCTATGAGGCTAGCAGATTTTAACAATAGGCAAAGATTTACAATGTCGAGAACCGAAAATAGATAAGAAGCAGTATTTTCATGCAGAAAGATTCTAATGTGTAATTTGGGTTTGCCAAGGATGTAGTCATCCACATTTCCAGAAAAGTAGAATATTAGGAAAAGGCAGCCATGTTACTTACCAACCACAAATTTTGAGCTGGGTCTGTAAGTAATCATAGCCATTTACAGCCCCCTCAAATATTTATATCGTTTTAATCAAAGTATTGATTATATAACTTATAAGAGTCACTCAATTTTGCAATGATAGCGTTTGCTGTTTCAGCATCCTGAGCATCTATAAGTTCATCTACTAATTCTAAATGAGGCTCTAACCATTTATGTAATTCTTGATGGCTTTTGCCTTCCATAGTACAACTTTTGATGAGTTCTTGATTTTTTTCTCTAAGCTTTTCTGCTAATGAATGGAAATCAACGTCACCTTTTTTAATGTAAGCACTTAGAAGTTTTTCTGCATCATCAATAAAGGGTTTCATTTCTTCGTTTACAGCCCATTTTTCTCCATTATTGAGTTCAATTGGACTAAGATCAGTCATTTCCTCTGCCTCTTCATCGTGATGGTCCACAATTTCACTAGACTCAGTGGTGATATCTGTACTTTCTGCATTTTTGCAGCCTACAGAAAAAAGGGCAGTTATAAACATCATTAATGCTGGAATAATCAGTTTTGCAAGTTTCATATGATATAATAATTAAATGTTTAATAACAATAATACATATTTTAGAAAATAGTTACCGGTCTCATCTCCTTTCTATATAACTTAACAAATAATCAACAGAATTGTACTATCATTTACTGTATTTCTATTCGGATACTTACTTGGATTGAAGTATTGATTCCATATGATTAAATTCATCTGTTATTACTTGATCAGGTTTATAAGTAATAGCTGAAATAATGAGATTGACTAATAACGCAATAATAAATCCGGGTATAATCTCATAGATATCCTTGTAGGGATGTTCAAAATATACCCAAAGTAAAACAACGACACCGCCGGCGAGCATTCCCCAAAGTGCACCCTGCCAGGTGGATTTTGGATTGAGTAAGGCCAGTAAAATCAACGGTCCAAATGCAGCTCCAAAGCCTGCCCATGCATTGCCTACTAGATTGAGGATGTTGTCTTTAGGATGCAGCGATAGTAATAATGCAATGGCTGCTACAGCTAGTACAGCCAGACGACTCACTAATAGTAGATGCTTGGATGATTTGTTTTGACCGTAGAAGGGTTTGTATATATCTTCTGTCAATGAACTCGATGTCACTAATAGTTGTGATGATATGGTACTCATAATGGCTGCCAGAATTGCTGATAATAGAAACCCGGAAACCAAAGGATGAAATAGCACACGTGAAAAGTATATAAAAACCGTTTCTGCCTCCTTTTGGGAGCTGTCAAAAAGTTGCATGGTAGCGATATCTAGCTTCATGGTATAAGCTATACCAATCAAACCTACAAGTACAGCACCGATAACCGTAAAAATCATCCACGAAATGCCGACTCTCCTTGCTTTAGTTAAGTCTTCCGGATGCTCAATGGCCATAAATCGCACCAGAATATGCGGTTGTCCAAAGTAACCCAATCCCCAGGCCAAAAGAGATATAATCCCAATAGTAGTAGTACCTTCAAAGAAGTCGAGATAATGGCTTCCCTTTGAGTTGATGAGGTTGATGGTTTCATTTACACCTCCGAGTTCGTTCAATGCAACAATGGGAACGATAATCAATGCCAAAACCATTATAGTTCCTTGCACAAAATCTGTCAGACTTACAGCCAGAAAGCCACCCATAAAAGTGTACATCACTACTACCATACTTGTGATCCACACGCCAGTTGAATAATCTAGATGAAAGGCAGATTCAAAAAGCTTTCCGCCGGCCACCATGCCTGCTGAGGTGTAAAGCGTAAAGAAAATCAGTATAAACACGGAAGATGTAATTTTAAGAAGATGGGTTTTGTCTTTGTAACGGTTTTCAAAAAACACTGGTAGCGTGATGGCATTTTGAGATACTTCAGTATATACCCGCAGACGTGGTGCTACGAATATATAATTGAGGTAAGCACCGACTGTAACACCAATGACTAACCATATACTACCTAGGCCACTAAAGTACATTGCCCCGGGTAAGCCCATCAAAAGCCAGCCACTCATGTCTGCTGCTCCAGCTGAAAGCGCCGTGACGACAGCTCCGATTTTTCTACCGCCGATTAAGAATTCTTCAGAATTGGAGGTGGATTTTCGATAGGAATAAACACCGATTGCAAGCATCAAAAGAAGGTAAAGACTGATGGATATGGTCTCAAATATTTCCATGCCATTTATTTTGATCGCTCAAATTTGTGATTATTATTGGGAAATTCATTGTTTTTTGCTGAATTTCTTTTGCAAAAATATGAAGCATGACTTTTTAAATCAAAAGCATCTTTATATTCATCAGTCGATGCTTACAAACTCAGCAAAAACTGTATCGTATCAACATTATCGGCATAGGTGTCAATAGAAGGTGATTGAGAAGTGCCGGGAGGTATGACAATAAGGCCATCGACAGCTTGGTTACAAACTATGCATTGGATGGCATCAATATAGTTATTTAGATCGGTGGACAGTGCATTTAAATCATCATAATATTCATAATGAATACTACCAATTCTGGACACCATGTCTTTACTTTCACGCAAGACTACAAATTCATTTTGCAAAAAAGCCTCTTTATTGAGAAGAAATAAGGCGACGTTATAGTCGAAGTTATTCTTGTATTTATTATGGAGAATGATGTCACGGTAAGTTTCAAAACCCTTAAAAAGTCGCTCAATGTTATATCCTCTCGGTACATAGACTTTACTGATATTTCTGCATCCCAGACCAAAATAGGAGAAAATATCATGCGCCATGTTTTGTAAATCTTGCTCTGTTTCTGTACCTGTGATGATGGCAATACCATTGCGATTACGTCGGATGATATGTGGCACATTTCTAAAATAATATTCAAAATGCACGGCCGCATTATTGCTTCCGGTGGCGATGACTGCATCATAGTCTTTGAGCTTGTCAGTATGGTTAAAATAGGTCGATGCTTTGGGTTCTATTTTGGTAAGTTGTTCTATAAAAAAAAGTGGGCAGCACACGGTCTTTTTCACTCATTTTTACGAATGAGATATGTCCGGTGAGATAACAACAAAGTAAATCATGAAAGCCCACAAATGGGATGTTTCCTGCTAGGACAAGACCTATTCTTTTTTGCACTTTAGGGCTATCTAGTTTATATTTGTCTATCAAGTAAGATAGAGCACCCTCACTCAAAAATTGATCAGTGATAGCTTTCATTGCCTGACGGATGTTGCTCGGCGTAAACCACGGATTCTCTCTGTATGCTCTATCAATGACTACTTCAAAATCATCATCCGGATGTTGCCATTGGTGACCTAAGGATATTAAGCTTTTGTATCTTTCAGTGATTTCCATTTGTCATGATTAATAGGGTTACGCTTCAATATTTCCATCATTTTCAGAAGCTAGGATTTCTTTTCTTGCACTGACATAATTTCGCCATTTGTTGAGCACATTCGTAAAATCTTCAGGCAATTCCGATTCAAAATGCATGGGTTTTTCTGTCACAGGATGTATGAAGCCGAGACTTTTGGCATGAAGTGCCTGTCTGGGCAATAAAGCAAAGCAATTTTCAACAAACTGTCGATATTTATTAAACACAGTACCTTTAAGTATCTGATCTCCTTTGTATCGTGCATCATTGAATAACGTGTGGCCGATATGCTTCATATGTACCCGTATCTGATGCGTTCTTCCGGTTTCTAGGTGACATTTAATCAGTGTGACGTAGTAGAGATGTTCGATTACTTCGTAATGGGTCACGGCGTGTTTTCCTTGACTGCCGTCAGGATAAACGATTAATTGCATTCGATCTTTCTCACTTCTGCCGATATGGCCCGTGATCGTACCTTTTTCGTTTTCGATATTTCCCCAGACTAGGGCTATATATTCTCTAGTGACCGTGTGGTCAAAAAACTGCTTTGAAAGGTGTGTCATTGCATACTCATTCTTTGCAATGAGCAAGAGCCCGGAGGTGTCTTTATCGATCCGATGTACTAATCCAGGTCTATCCGGGGTATTTCCTTTCATTATCGGCAACTGTTGATTTTGGAAGTGGTAAAGCAGTGCATTGACAAGTGTACCCGAAGAGTTGCCTACACCTGGATGTACCACTAAACCTGCCGGTTTGTTGATCACCATGAGATCGTTATCTTCATAGACAATGTCTAATGGTATATCTTCTGGTACTAGATCAGAAACCTCATTAGGGTCAGAAGGAAGGACTAAGCTGATTTCATCACCGGGACGGACTTTGTAGTTGGCTTTGATGGGTTTGTCATTGACCAAAATACAGCCTATATTGATGGCATTTTGAATCCTTGTACGTGATACTCGTTCGAGTCTGTCCATCAAAAATTTATCAATCCGTATAGATGTTTGATTTTTGTCACATATAATGCGCTGATGTTCAAACATTTCGTCAGAAATCTCTAAGTCTGTATATTTGATCGCTGCCATTGCCTAAATATTAAAATCTATAAGTCACCCCTAAATCATAGCGGACGATGTCTGTAGTTGAATGATGCTTGTCAAAGGCATCCAAGATCTTATCTTGTATGGTATTTTTTGGGTTTTTAGAATAATAATCAACACTGAGCCCAGGCAGATAACTTGCTTTTGCATTCAAGTACCACTCGCTCGCGATCGGTATTTGAAGTCCTACGGATGCACCGTAAGTCAATGAAAGACTGCCGGAATCAAAATTAGTGTCAGAACTATCTTCTCCTTGTACGGTCAATGAGGTGAGCGTGTAAAGCCATTTGTAACCTAAATGCCCTTCTACATAACACTCAATAGGGCCTAAATAAATGTCAGGATAGAATCGGAATCTACCGTCAAATCCAAGTACATTGCTGGTAGTGGATTCATCAAATGTCACATAATAGTAGTCAACGACATGGGTTGTGACACCTGATTCAGAGCCGAGATTGGTATAATAAATTGAAATACCCCAGAAGGAAGGTTTGTCTTGCTTGATTTGTCTGAGATAGCCCATTTCAATGCCCATTCTATTTGAATTATTATTACCGAATGGTCCGACAGGCTGAAAAAGAGATAGTCCTGCTTCAAAAAAACTGACTTTATACTGCCCACGCAAATGGGAGGCACTCATCACCATCAATGTCGTGACTAAAATCCAATTAACCCAACGAATGTTAAATCTAGCTTTAGATATCATGGTCACAAAGATAATCAGATTTTTTAATCATAGAAAGCTAGGCGCCAACAAGGTCTTAAAAAGGTAACCTACCACAAAGATTTTTTATTAGATTGAAGTCGTAAAATCGGATTTTAATCGAGGATTATATATATAAAAATACATGAAATGATTACCTATTCAAAATTATCTTCTTTTAATTAGATAGTAAAATGCAGCTATGACTTTTGTGAAAATGTTGAGTTTTCCGGTCTTATTACTTAGCGCAACAGCAAACTGAAATATACTAATAGTCATTCCCAAAAATATAAATAAGATTTGGCTTTCGGTGTCAGAATATACATTATATACCAGCCAAATCGCCGTCAAGACAATCAATACGGTCAAAGCAAAAATGCCCCATATGACTGGTTGAATTCCGTATTTAGACATGAGCATACGAGCGAAAGGATTTTGCTCTTGAGAAGGGTGTTTTACCCGATTGGCAGTTGTAATACAATCCATATATTTAGAGATAATCATCATAAGTGCAGTAATCCAGATGAGTACAAACATGAATTAATGGCTTTTATCTTTCTTTTGAAAAAGTAGAGTATAGTAGGAATCAAATAGGCTATCATAAATAGGAGTACATTAGCTATAAATGTCACATTGAAATCATTCAAATAACTATTCAAAGGTCTGATTGTCATTATGAAAGTTATAATTGCCGGTATTAACCATTTTGAATTGTCTTTTTTGAACAAAAGAAAATACCATGTAGCATGCCATGATCCTAAATTTAGGATGAAAAGTAGGAGAAAATAAAATAAATCCATATCAAGTAGAAAACGTTATGCAAAACCTAACTGCAAAAGTATAATATTTTTAGGCAAATATCAATCATAACTGCAATGTCCACATAATGCGTTATAAGATCACCCATGATTTGTAGTTGTCGCTTTGGAATGGAACTAAAATCATTAAATTCATAATGATCAATATTCATTTTTGAGTAACGACAGGATTTAAAAGACCATTCCTCTGTTGCTTTGATTCAAATCATGCCATTTTCATAATAAACCCATGCTAACCATTCTTTCCTTATAATAAATTTTTATCTTTGTACATCATTAAATCAAATCAGTAAAATGAAGCGAAGAGCATTTATCAATAATACATCCAAGGCAGCAGCATTAATGATTGCAGCACCATCATTTGTCATTGGCAATGCTGACATGAAGAAGGACAAAATCCGGATGGGTATCATTGGTGTTGGAGCAAGAGGACTTGGTACATTATCCCTTTGTCTGCACCGAGATGATCTTGAGTTAGTGGCTATCTGCGATATTGACCCTATCACACTAGGCAAAGCTGAAGCTATGATCGCCAAAGCCGGTCGTCCTAAAGCGAAGGTTTATACTGGAAGTGATACAGCTTATAAGGAAATGCTGACTAAGAAACAACTGGATGCTGTACTCATATGTACACCTTGGGAATGGCATACACCAATGTCACTCGATGCCATGAATGCTGGGATAGCTGTAGGTTGCGAGGTGGCAGGAGCGATGAGCCTAGATGAATGCTGGCAATTGGTTAGGACGCATGAACGATCCGGCACACCATTTATGGTTATGGAAAATGTATGCTACAGACGTGATGTCATGGCAATACTCAATATGGTACGTCAGGGATTACTCGGCGAAATGATACACTTAGAAGGCGGGTATCAGCACGATCTCAGAGAAGTGAAGTTTAATGACGGTGTGCAATACTATGGTGGAGGAGTTGAATTTGGCGAAAAAGGGTATTCAGAAGCTCGATGGAGAACCAACCACTCAGTGCATAGAAATGGTGATTTGTACCCTACACATGGTATCGGTCCTGTGGGCAATTATATCAATATCAATCGCGGTAACCGATTTGAATATCTTACTTCAATGGCTACAAAATCACGTGGTCTTCATGATTATATCATTAATCACCCTAAAGGCGGCAAGGACCATCCTAATGCAAATGTGAGATTTAATCTGGGCGATATTGTCACCACCAATATTATGACTTCTAATGGAGAGACCATTACACTCACCCACGATACAAATCTACCTAGACCGTATTCTATAGGCTTCAGAGTGCAGGGTACAAAAGGGTTATGGATGGATATTAATAAATCTATCTATATCGAAGGCAAAAGTCCATCTCACAGATGGGAATCTGCTGACACATACCTAAAAGAATATGATCACCCTCTATGGAAGCGTTATGAATCTCTAGCATCAGGAGCAGGACATGGAGGTATGGACTGGTTTGTGCTCCATGCCTTTGTTGAGGCTTTAAAGAGAAATGAACCGATGCCTTTAGATGTTTATGATCATGCTTCATGGTCAGCTATTACCTGCCTTTCAGAACAATCAATTGATCATGGTGGCGCACCACAATCATTTCCTGATTTTACAGATGGTAAGTGGATCACTCGTAAGCCGATCTTTGCATTAAATGATGAGTATTAATACTCGTTTTATTACATCAGTGCACCTATAATTGTAGCTGAAAACAAAGAAGCTATCGTACCTCCAAGTAACGCTCTAAGGCCAAATTCAGAAAGGGTCTTACGCTGGTTTGGTGCAAGTGAACCAATGCCACCGATTTGAATGCCTATGCTTGCAAAATTAGCAAAACCACATAGCATGTAGGTAGCCATAATGACAGATTTGTGGTGTACGAGATGTCCTGCAAAGTCAGGATTTTTGAGGTCTGCAAGTTGGGTATAAGCCACAAATTCGCTTGCTGCCAGCTTGATACCCAGCAGTTGTCCCATGGACATGATATCTTCTTTGGCTACACCGATGAGCCACATTACCGGTGAAAAAACAAGACCCAGGATGGTTTCGATTGATAATTGAGCGTATTGCGTGTAATAGGCTATACCGCCATTAATACATGCTTTGTTATCAATCATGCCAAAAGTAAGTGAGTGCAAGCTAATATCACCTATATATCCCAGCGTGAAGTTTATCATAGCGATGAAAGCAATAAATACCAGTAGCATCGCACCGATATTGGCTGCAAGTTTTAGGCCTTCTGTGGTTCCGGAAGCTATGGCATCAAGTATATTGGTACCTATAGTTTCATATGAGACATTGACATCCGTATTGATGGCTTCCGTTTCTGGATACAATAATTTGGATATTACGATTGCTCCTGGAGCTGCCATGACGGAAGCAGCAAGAAAATGTTTTGCAAATTCTAGTCTCTGAACAGGATCATCACCACCCAAAAATGTAATATATGCTGCCATCACAGCACCTGCAATAGTAGCCATACCACCGACCATGACAAGTAAAATCTCAGATTTGGTCATTCTTGAAAGATAAGCTTTGATGAGGAGCGGTGCTTCTGTTTGACCTAAGAAGATGTTGCCGGTCACTGATAAGCTCTCAGCACCCGAAACTTGGAGTAACTTAGTGAATACCCAGGCAAATATTTTGACTACTTTCTGGATGATGCCCAGATAAAAGAGTAAAGAAGTCAATGCTGAAAAGAAAACGATAGTGGGTAATACTTGAAATAGGAATACAAAGCCAAAACTATTGACATCCATCAGCTTGTCGCCCAGTAAAAATACACTTCCTGCCTTGGTAAAATCAAGCACCTTGACAAAAATATTCCCAACAAATTCAAATATGGATTTGATAAAAGGCACTTTAAGTACGCCTAACGCTAGAATTAATTGTAATAGGAGTCCTAAACCCACCGTTCGCCAGTTGATAGCTTTCCTATTGCTGGAAAAAAAATAACCTATTCCAATCAGTACGGCCATACCTAGTAAACCTCTGAGTAATGATGTCACTGTATCCATAATTGTTAATTGTGTTTGATCAAGAAAATATTTGATTAACTTATAATTAATTGAAATCAAGGTGTTTTACCTTGAGAGAATGGGAATTTTGAAAAGATGCATTTTTATATATCAGTTAAAATTCGTTATTTTGTCCGAAAAATAGAATTTTTCCTGAAACATCTCACTGTATGAGCCTAAAAAATTCAAATACTTTTATCATAGGTATTTCTGGTGGTAGCGGTTCCGGCAAGACATCCTTCATCAGAGACCTTAAGCATCATTTCTCCGAAGATGATATTTGTTTCCTTTCTCAGGATGATTACTATAAACCCAGAGAGCAACAAAAGGAAGATGAAAATGGTATCAAAAAATTTTGATCTTCCAGAGTCCATTCATATCGACGAGTTTTATTTTGACCTTGTAAGATTGATGAATGGAATGGAAGTAGAACGCCAAGAATATACTTATAACAATGGTACGAAAGAAGGTACTACCTTGAGATTTAAACCTGCACCTATTATTATTGTAGAAGGACTTTTTGTATTTTATGACCCCAAGGTATTTGATTTGATGGATTTGCGTATTTTGATTCATGCCACTGATACTCAAAAAATCATCCGTCGGATTAAGCGAGATAGAGTAGAGCGCAACTATCCACTTGAAGATGTTCTATATAGATATGAAAATCATGTCTTGCCTTCCTTTGAATCTTATATTTATCCGTTCATAGGTAAGGTGGATATCGTCATCAATAATAACAAGACTTATGATATGGGACGCGATCTCTTACTAGCATATCTCAGAGAAAAGATTGCTTCAACTAAAAGTAAAGAATCTAAAATGCACCAATAATAATGGTAGATTTCAATCATTAAGTGTTTTCTGCTACATCACTTCTTCATTAAATGGTGCAATTATAGCCATCCTAGAGGAAGAAGCGTGTTTTTAATAAACACGATGAAAAGCGATGAACAAAAATTTATTTAAAAACTACATAATAAATCAAAAAAATCAAATTCTATAAATAATTTAAAAATACTTTTTTACATATTAAAATTAATAAATATTTATAATTATTTAATTTTAATGATAAAAATATATTAAAAAATTATCTAATATATAAAAACGCTATTATCTTTGCGGGGTATTATAGTCCCAACTATTCTACTCACATCCCCAAGGCAGTAATTAATAATTTTATTTCTCAAAGTAAAAAATGTTAATTATGTCGATTTTACACAAGTTTACAAATGGCAAGAACACCTTGACACGACACATTCAGAGACTGGTGTTGATGATGCTTTTCTTTGTGGTGTTGGGAACCGTATCTGCACAAAACAGATATGTATCAACTACAGGTGATGACACTGCAAATGATTGTTCAAATCTTGGGTCACCTTGTGCCACCATTCAGCATGCGGTAAACCAGGCCGTAAGTGGAGACAACATAAATGTTGCTCCGGGTACTTATAATGAAAACGTCAACATCAACAAGTCAGTTCAGCTGCTAGGCTCGGCTATGAACTCTATCGTTCAAGGTAGTACCGGGCAACTGGGAACATTCTGGATTCCAAATGGAACGAATAATGTTTCTATTGATGGGTTTACCCTCATCGGTTATGATAATGCAAATGGTGCTATTGAATATGCAGCATTGTATATTCAGAGTAATAATCAAGGTATTACCATCACAAATAATAGGATAACTGCTAATGGTGAAGGTGGTCTCTTAACAGAGTATGGAGGGACAAACAGCAACTTAATCGTTACGGGTAATATTTTTGACGGCCAAACTTTCACCGGCCCTAACCCTGGAGCTTGTGGCTTTAGCACACAGTTTGACAATCCCACTACTAATGTTCCAAGGCAATTGGTTGTTGTTGGGCCTAGTTATACTAATGTAACCTTTACCAATAACACCATCAGTGGTACAGCAGGCGGCGTAGGAACAGTACCTCCGTGTGACGTCACAGGACAAGGAAATACACTTGTAACTATCGATGCTACGAATACAACGATAAGTGGTAATACTTTTAATGGCAAGACATCAAGGTTTGCCAGTATGCTCAGGACTAGAGGTACTCAAAATAGTATCTTTAATAATAATTTTGATGCTTCGAATCTAGAGGGTTTGGCTTTTTTTCATTTTTATGATAGTGATGCATTAACTGGAGGCAGCCCTGATAATCTACCTGATTTGCTAGCACAGAACCAATGGAGTCCAAATCCATCCTATGTTGTGGATGGATCAGGCAACACATCAATTTTATTTTGCGATGGACCTATTCTCCGAGGAGAAATAGATGGAAATGCATCTACATCAACAAGTAACGATGGCATTTCAGAAGTGATTTCTATTGATTATTGCGATGATGCAAATGTTGGATTTTCTAATTTTGCTGATATTGATAATATTGGGGCTGAAGGAAAACTATTTCAAATTGTAGAATCAACCAATGTTACACACTCAATGTGCAATAATTGTGTTCGAGATTATACAGATATTAATGGAAGTACTGAGAATTTTACACTGACAGATCCTTCTCAACAAGGAACGTTAACATTGAAGTTTATATCATGGGAAGATACAAATGATGATGACCTTATTGATCTGAATGAGTGTAGAAGTGACACACTCATCTTTAATCTTAATTTGTATCCGACACCAGTGGTCACTATCACTTCTGATAATACTCCTGCAGTTTGTGTAGGGGCAGTGATTAACTATCAGTCAACGGTGACAGGTGGAATACCGGGTGCATCATACACTTACAACTGGTGTGCTTTTAATAGCCCTAGTGGTTCAGGTACGTGTTTCACTACAGGTTTTACTCCAAATAATACAGACCCAAATCCTTCTCGGCAATGGAATTTTTTAGGAGGTAAGTCAGTTCAACTTACAGTGAATACTACTGGGTGCGCACCGGTACTATCAAATTTACTTTCATTTGAAGTATTTGATCAGCCTGCAGCTCCTACTCTTGATGTAGCTACACCGAGTAGTGGAACAAATGTTTGTATAGGTGATGTAATGAGTGCTACGACAAACCCTGGTACCGGAGGTGCTAATTCTTGCTCTGACGAATATCAATACTCTACTGACAATGGGGTAACATGGCAACCTTACGTTCCGGGTAATAATATAATTATGGATACCTCAATTGTAATCATCCAAGGTAGAAGAGTTTGTAATGGTACCGGATGTGATGCTACAGACTGGGAAGATATAGCTACATGGAATTCAGCTTCTCTACCTACAGTTGCTATCACGCCTGATCCGGCTATAGGTTGTCCTTTGTCAGATATAAATTTAAATGGAAATCCAAGTGGAGGTACTACGCCTTATACTCATTTGTGGACTGGCCTTGATGCTGACAAACTAGATGATGTAAATATTCAAACTCCGGTATTTAACCATGATGCCGAGGGTTCATATACAGTTAATTATATAGTGACAGATGATAACGGATGTATAGCTTCAGATAATATTACAATAACTTTAATTGATGATGAAGCACCGAGTATTTTATGTCCGGCAAATATTGAGGTTGTAGTGCCACCTACAGAGTGTACTGCAGTTGTCAATTATGCTGATCCTGTAGTTACAGATAATTGTCCAGGAGCACTTACATGGTCAGTAGTTTCAGGCTTGAGTTCTGGTTCTGACTTCCCTATTGGAACTACTACAGTAGTCCTGGAAGCCACAGATCATAGCGGAAATACTGCTACTTGTTCATTTACAGTGACTGTAAATGATATTTTGAATCCTAATCTTGCATGTGGAGTAATTCAGCACTCACTGGATGGAAATTGTGAAGGGGTCTTGAGCCCACTGGATGTGTTGACAGGATGGGAAGAATCAGGAGGTTCTATCAATTTAGGATGCCTTGATGCATTTCAAATTGATATCATGGATATAAATGGAATTTCACAAGGTAATCACTTAAATGGTGATAATATTGGCCAGACGCTCAAAGGTTGGATTAGCCATCCAAATGTTGGTGTTGTCTGTGATTTCTATGTGAAAGTAGAAGATAAAATCGCTCCAACTATTGAGTGTGATACCATTGATGTACCTTGTTTGACAGATGTAGATGCCCTTGTAACAGCGCAAGCTTTTGATAATTGCTTTGCTACTGTAAGTCTAGTGGATCATCAGTATGAGAACCTAGATTGCGATCCTGACTATATAGGTAGAATAACTAGAATTTACAGAGCAATTGATGGCTCAGGAAATGAAAGTGGTACATGCACAAGTATAATTAATATTTCTAGGCCCAATAGTGCCGGAATTACTTTGCCAGTAAGAGAGAGGAAATTCTTGTGTTCTGATAATTTCAGAACTGATGACAGAGGCGAAGGCTTCCCTGCACCTGAAGTAGTAGGTGTGCCTGTGTTTGATGGTCAACCACTTTGGCCACAGAGCAACTTAGAAAAATTATATTGTAACGCATTTATAGATTATGAGGACCAAGTGATAACACACAATAGCTGTAGAACCAGAATATTGAGAATATGGACGATCACTGAGTGGTGGTGTAGTGAGTCAGTTGTTTGGTCAATAGGTAATCAGATGATTGATATCGTAGATGAGGAAGGACCTTCTATCCCTCAACAAAATAATTTTGAGGTGACTACCCAAGCTAGAACATGTAGTGCTGTTTTACAACTTCCTCAATTGAATATCACAGATAAGTGTAATACCATCAAGAAAGTGTTTGTAAATATCACTGATGGAGTATCGCCTATAGCTTCACTTGCTAGTAATGGAGGTTTTGTTGAGCTGCCTGTAGGCATATATTCTGTGACATATACTGCGATTGATCACTGTGGTAATAGTAGCACCATGACGTACAGAATAACTGTTAAAGATGATACTCAACCAATAGCTGTTTGTGACGAATTTGCTACTGTAAGTCTAAGACAAAATGGTTATACATATATCACTGCTAATGCTGTAGATGATGGAAGTTATGATGCATGTGGAGATGTGACATTAAAAATCAGTAGAATGGATGGCGATCCTTGCGACTTTGGATATACACCGACAGTTTGGAAAGATACACTCCAGTTCTGTTGCTTGGATTCTGGTACATCGCCGATGGTCGCTCTATTGGTTACAGACAAAGGTGGTAATACTAATATGTGTATGGTAAGTGTACAAGTGCAGGACAAAATATTGCCTTCTATGACATGCCCAGAAGACGTGACTGTAGAGTGCACCTTTACATTTGATCCTTCAGATAGCGGTATGGATAGAGCTTTTGGAACAGCAACTATATTTGATAATTGCCCATCCAATCCAGTGGTGAGACAATCATTTGTCGATAACAGAAGCAATTGCGGTATAGGTACGATCCAGAGAACATTGGCTCTTGAGGAAAATGGTGACACTATACAGACATGCTTACAAACAATCACGTTCATTAATAGCCACGCCTTTACGGTTGATAGTATAGTTTGGCCTAAGGATACCATCATTCAGGGACAGTGTGCATTTGATGGTTTGTCTCCTGAAAATCTTCCTGACGGGTATAACAATCCTATAATTTCTGAAGGGTTATGTGATCTTATTGGTGTAAGATATGAAGATGAGGTAAATACCTTCACAACTAATGGTGCTTGTTATAAAATTCTGAGAAAGTGGAAAGTACTTGACTGGTGTCAATCATCAGGTGGAGTGTATGCCACATGGACACATACACAAGAAATAGCTGTGATGGATAATAATGCTCCGATTATGACAGTGCCGGATTCATTAGTTGTTTTTGAAACAGCAGGATGTACAAGTGCAGAGGTGACGCTTGGTGCTACAGCTACAGATTGTACTCCTTCAGATGAGCTGGTATGGACTTATAAGATTTATCAAGATTCAGTGCTACAGTTCTCAGGTAATTCAAATGTTGTAATAGATACTTTTGAAGTAGGAAGTTATTATATATTATTTACAGTAAGAGACAGATGTGGCAATATCAGTGAGGCTGGTTATGATTTTGAAATTAAGACTGTCAAAGCACCAACCGCTATTTGTAAGAAAGGCCTTGCAGCTTCATTGGTGTTGATGGATACTAATGGTGATGGTACTGGAGATACACCACAAGTGATGTTAAGACCTGATTTCTTTGATAATAAATCAGAACATTTGTGTGGCGTTCCATTTGTACTTAGCTTCTCAGCTGATACTACAGATACACTGGTGACATTCGATTGTGATGACTTAGGAAATCAGACCATCCAATTGTGGGTTACTGATACAAATGGTAATACAAATTACTGTGAAACCTTTGTAGATATTCAAGATAATGATACACTTTGTGGCGGAACTGGTCCATTGGTGGCAGATATTTCAGGTAGAACTGTTAAGGAAGATAATCAGCCAATTGAAAATGTGACTGTTGAATTACAAGGTAACGAAAATGTGATTACTAATACCAATCAAGATGGACGATATACCTTCTCTGCTACATTGAGAGGTCAGAATTATGATGTTGTACCTTCTAGAGTAGGTGATGATATGAATGGAGTGAGTACACTAGACCTTGTTATGATACAAAGACATATTCTAGGCCTTGAGCATCTAAATTCACCGTATAAGTTGATTGCAGCAGATGCAAACAATAACGGATCTATTTCTGCAGCTGACGTATCAGAACTTCGCAAGTTGATTCTTGGAGTTAATCCAACCCTTACTAATAATACTAGCTGGAGATTTGTGGATGCAGCTCATAAATTTGTTGATGTTACTAATCCTTGGACAGGAGGATTCCCAGAAATTCAACATATTGACAATTTAAGATCTAATATGGATATGAATTTCATCGGTATCAAGATAGGAGACGTAAATGGAAGTGCAGTAGGAACTAAATTTGGTGAAGAAGTATTGAATACTCGTACATTGGCAAGTCTAGCAATTGAAGATAGAATTGTACATAGTGGTGAGATTATTGAGATACCTGTGATTGCTACTTCAACTGAAGCATTTTATGGCTTGCAAGCTGCATTGCAGACTGAAGGTTTGATCCTTAGAGAGATGAAGGGTGGTGTGGTTAATGTTACGCTTAGCGATTATGCTATCAAGTCAGTCAAAGATTTAAAATTGGCTCTAGCTGATGGCAATGGCATCAATGTGAAGAGTGGAGATGTATTGTTCAGCATAGAGGTTGAAGCAATCAAGGATGGCAAGTTGAGTGAGATGATGGCGTTAGGTAATGAATTAAGTGCTGAGCTTTATGGCTCAGATATGGAGGCAACGCCATTTGGATTACAGTGGAGAACTAAACATGTTTCTGAGTTTGGTATTACTGCAGTAGCACCTAACCCATGGTCAACGAACACTGAAATTAAGTTTGAACTGCCTAAAGCAGGTGTTGTGGCTTTCAGTGTGAAAGATTATACAGGTAAGAGCTTTGTGAGTACCATCCAGCGATATGAAGCGGGTGAAAATACCATCAGACTGAACAGATCTGACATCCCTCATTCAGGTGTTTACATCTACGAGGTCAAGTTTGGAACACAGATTTTGACAGGTAAAATGATTGTGATAGAATAATTCTATATATTAAATCGACAGATTATTAGTGGCTTGCTGACATGATCGGTAAGCACTTTTTTTATGGTATCATTATTGGCAAATGCAAGGATGTATTTCTCACCTTAAAATGGCATCGGATCAAATAGTATAAATTTATATTGTTTGAACATCGCCATTGTACCTACTTATCGGAAGCATTTTGCAGCCATAGATTCATATTCCGAAGATTAAGCTATGATAGATGGCACTTTTTGATCATTATGCTGAATTCAAATGTGTAAGCTGGTTTAAATATTAACAATGTTATATATAAATTTTTTAAATGAATGTAATAAGCTATTTTTGCTGAAAATTTAGATCATGAAGCAATACCTGAAATTGTTAAATCACATTCTGGAAAACGGCACTTCTAAGTCAGATAGAACAGGAACTGGAACCATCAGTGTTTTCGGATATCAGATGCGTTTCGATTTGAATGATGGTTTTCCATTAATGACAACAAAAAAGCTTCATTTGAAATCTATCATCTATGAGTTGTTGTGGTTTTTGAAAGGCGATACTAATATACAGTATCTTACAGAACATGGTGTACGCATATGGAATGAATGGGCAGATGAAAATGGTGATCTCGGACCGATTTATGGCAAGCAGTGGAGGTCATGGACAAGACCTGATGGCACCACCGTTGACCAAATAGCACAAGTGGTTAATACCATTAAAAATAATCCAGATTCACGTCGTATGATTGTCAATGCATGGAATGTAGGCGAACTGAATCAGATGGCTTTAACACCATGTCACTGTATGTTTCAATTTTATGTAGCTGATGGTGCATTGTCCTGCCAACTTTATCAGCGTTCTGCTGATACTTTTCTGGGTGTTCCATTTAATATAGCTTCTTATGCACTATTGACGATGATGATTGCTCAAGTTTGTGGATTGAAAGCTGGTGAGTTTATTCATACATTTGGTGATGTACACCTTTATAATAACCATCTTGAGCAGGCTCGTGAGCAACTTCAGCGCACGCCCAAGCCACTACCCACGATGCTCATCAATCCGGAGGTTTCGTCTATATTTGATTTTACTTTTGAAGACTTTACACTGACAGATTATCATCCGGATCCGCATATAAAGGCTGAAGTATCAGTTTAGTGCATCATATCTTTCATTAATCACTTCATTTTATGAACCGCTTTACTATAATTATTTTTATTATATTGCTCAATGCGATGTATTCGTGTAAAGAAAAAGATAATTTAATGATAGCAACCATGACGAACAATCCATTAATGGCAACATTTAATACGCCTTATGGAGTACCACCTTTTGACAAAATAAAAAACGAACACTTTATTCCGGCTTTTGAAGCAGCGATGACTGTGCATAAAGCTGAAATTGATTCATTAGCAGCCATGGAGTCAGCACCTACATTTGAAAATACTATTGTAGGATTGGATCGATGTGGTGCCATGTTGGATAGGGTAAGTAGTATTTTTTTCAATCTTTCTAGTGCGAACACAAACGATGAAATAGAGAAAATATCTGAAGAAATAGCGCCAAAACTTGCAAAGCATAGAGACTATATTTCACTTAATGCTGATCTGTTTCATAGGGTAAAAAAAGTATGGGATGATCGAGAGCAGCTTGGACTGGACGAGGAGCAGGCAGAACTTTTAGACAAGACATATAGATCTTTTATACGCAATGGTGCCTTGCTTAGTAAAAAGGACAAGGAGGTCATTACTAAAATAAATGAAGAAATATCACTGCTGACCATTAAGTTTGGTCAAAATACCCTTGCAGAAGTTAATAATTTTCAACTTGTCGTGGATAATCTTGATGACTTGAAGGGATTGCCTGAGAGTGTCATTGCTATTGCTGCTGATGAAGCAAGGGCAGCAGGGCAGAATGGAAAATGGATATTTACATTGCAAAATCCTAGTGTGATGCCTTTTCTGCAATATGCTGAAAACAGAACACTTAGAGAGAAATTATGGGATGCTATGCAGCTCAAGGGCAACAATAGCAATGAAAATGATAATAATGAAATCATCAAAAAGCTGGTCAATCTCCGTTTACAGCGAGCTAATTTACTAGGTTATCCTACTCATGCCCACTATGTTCTAGAGGAGCAGATGGCTAAGAATCCTGATAATGTAGGCAAGCTTCTCAATGATCTTTGGAAACCGGCCATGAAAAAGGCAGAAGCTGAAGCTAAGGAAATTCAAGCGTATATCCATAATGAGGGTGGAGACTTTAAGCTAGAGCCATATGACTGGCGATACTATGCAGAAAAAATTAGAAAAGAGAAATTTGATATCGATGAAAATGAAATAAAAGCATATTTGAGCCTTGATCAAGTTCGCAAAGGGGTTTTTAGCACCGTCAGTAAGCTATATGGCCTAAATTTTGTCGAAAGAAAAGACCTGCCGACTTATCATCCCGAAGCGATACCTTATGAAGTGACTGAGGCTGACGGTAGATTTGTAGGTATTTTATATATGGACTTTCATCCTAGACCTAGCAAGCGTGGCGGTGCATGGATGACTTCCTATAGTGATCAAAAGATGGTAGATGGTAATAGGGTGCCTCCTGTTATTTCTATTGTTTGCAATTTTTCAAAGGCAACTGGTGATACACCGGCTTTACTTACCTTCGATGAGGTGACAACCTTTTTTCATGAATTTGGCCATGCCTTGCATGGATTGCTTTCAAATGTACACTATCAGTCACTTGCAGGCACCAATGTACCAACAGATTTTGTTGAACTTCCGTCTCAGGTATTGGAAAATTGGGCTTATCAGCCGGAAGTGCTGAAAAGTTTTGCCGTTCACTATAAAACTGGTGATACCATTCCTGATGAGCTGATTGAAAAGATCAATAAAGTCGGAACCTATGGCCAGGGCTTTGCTACCGGCGAGTATTTAGCGGCATCGCTCTTAGATATGGATTATCACACTATAACGACACCTCTTGAAGGTACGATTGGTGATTTTGAGCAAAATAGGATGAATGCACGTGGCTTGATACCTGAAATCATTCCTCGCTATAGGAGTACTTATTTTAACCATATATTTGCGGGTGGTTATTCATCCGGTTACTACAGTTATATCTGGTCAGAAGTTTTAGATTCTGATGCTTTTGAAGCCTTTAAAAAGAACGGTATTTTTGATCCTGCTACTGCTAGTTCATTTCGAAAGAATGTACTTGAGAAAGGCGGCTCAGCAGATCCGATGGTACTTTATAAAAGATTTAGAGGTGCCGAACCCAGTATTGAGCCATTGCTAAAAAGGCGCGGTCTCGACTGAGTATATTTAAACTACTGAAATTTAAAAGGAAAGGATGGACTTGAATTCGTTTCAATCCATCCTTATTTGTGTGATTGCTTGAAATATATTTTGAACATGGACAGTTTAGCATATATCAGTCCATTAAAAATGCCAGACCATCATTGACCGGATCTCTCAGGTCTTTTACTTTTTTTTCTCTAAATATTTTTTCTATTAAGTCTCTAGCTACCTTGTAGTCAAAGTGGATAGGACATGGATGGCTCTCCGAACACATACTCAAACCAAGGCCGCATTCCTTAAAAACTTCCTTGCCCTCGATGGTTTCCACAATATTAGATAGTGCCTGATTTTGCTGCTCATCTTGCAGGTAAAAGCCGCCATTCGGCCCCTTAACACTATTGATAATCTTATGCCTAACAAGCGTCTGTAGGGTCTTCCCGATGGTGTGTTCGGAGGCATTAATCTTCTCAGATATTTCCTTGATGCTGGTCTTTTTACCTGCTTCGCTTCTGATGGAGAGATAAATGACTGCTTTGATTGCCGTTTTACAAGTTTGACTTAACATAATCTTTTAATGGCCTAAAAATACTTTACCTTCAGGAGAGATCATCGAAAAATCCCAAGGCGGATCAAACACAAGGTTGATGTTGATGGTCCAGTCCGGAAATGCATGGGTCAGAGACTCCGTCACGTCACTTGTTATACTTTCGCCCATAGGACAAAACTGAGTAGTCAGCGTCATAGTGACATTCAGTATTTTATTGTCTTCGTCAAATTCGAGTTCATAAATCAAACCAAGATCAACTACATTCAAACCGACTTCAGGGTCGTCAACATAGTACAGTCCTACCAATGCATAATCGCACTTCTCCTGATTATTAGTTAAAACACTATTTGCACTCATAATTGTTTTTGTTGATGTGTAATGATTTTACCTGTATTAGTAACGTAGAGCACAGCTGCTAAGAGCAACGCAAATGCTCCCACTTTTAAAATAATATCTTGTGATAATAATATTCCCGCTATAAATAGCACAAAACCAGATAGATAGGCTATAAGCATGCCTGAATATATTTTATCGCTGAAAAGTTCTTTGGGAGTAGGCGTTCGGCCTTTGAATGCCTTTTTAGTATAAACTTTATTCCATACAATAAATGGAAGTGTCTTGAAAGTCATGCCTAAAATGATAGCGGTAATCCATCCAAAAAGGATACAAAAACCGTATAAAATGGAAATGTTCAAATATTCGCCGGCAGGCAGAAAGTACAATATAAGAATTATTGCGATCAATGGTATCAGCATCTGTGCTACCGAAAGCAATGAAATTTTCATTTGATCATCCACTTGCCTTCTTATCCTAACCTTATAAGCTTTGTAGCAATACACACCAAATAATAGTATGCCGGTCAGTCCGGCTATAATGGACAGCAGAAAAGCTATTGATGTCAATCCTGCAATTTTGAAGAGAATAAAGCTCACTAATGCACCATTGATCATGCCATAGACCCACCAGAGTAAATTTTTGTTACTATATTTGGAAATTAGGAACATGGGTATCAACCTTGAGCCCACACCGGTTATTAAGAGTAAAAACCATCCGACCAGACCTAAGTGCGCATGTAGTGACAAATATGCCACTGAACTTTCTGGAAATATATGAGTATTCATATTATACACTAGCAAAAGACCAAAAAAAAGTGGTTGCTAATAGCCAGAGCGCTGCCGTCATGATAAACCAAGCATGGACATTGCGAACCTTACTTTTAAAAGCACTGCGATATACATTGACGATGTATAGTAGCACGCCTAAATTAATGAGTGAAGCACCCGATAGCATCAAAACTCCAAAATCAAACACATAGAAGCCGGTTATCAAAAGTGGAATGCCTACACCTGTCACAGCAAAGGTTGAATAGGCCAGATTGTCACTGTCTAGCTCGCCTTCTATCAGCACGGGTAGGAGCTGGTGAGATGCACCCATGATAATCATCGTGCCCCATCCCAGGGCCATGGTGTGTGTTATTGCCAGCGTATAGGGATTGAAGTAGTGCGAGTTGACAATGCCGGTATGCACCAGTAGCAAGATGGTACTCACAAGAAAGGATACCGCTGCATATATATAAAACGGTATCACAACTTTGTAATTGGTTGTCTTCTGGAGACCTGATAATGTAGGTGCAAACATATAGGCTTATTTACTTCTGAATATCAACAAATACACTTCTCCTTCTTGCACATCCTTGATGCGATAGTCAAATGCCCTATCTCTCAGTTCATTGAGTAAAAATACCGGAACACGCTTATGGTACACATACAGCGCTGCATCATCCGGAAGATTTTCTAATTCTCCTAATATAGTCATCATCGGCATCGGCATCTCCAGATGACGAACGTCAACTTCTTGAAGGTGTCCTTCATATTTCTTCAAAATTTCATCCCAGTCGTCTGAGGTATCCGCATTGATTTGAATATCAGTTGTTGTAGTGCGAGATTTGTTTTCATCAGACTTAAAAAAATAAGTTTCAATCGTTTCGTCATCAACAAATTTCACATAAGTCTCAAAACCTTGTTTTTCAAGTAGCTTAATCAGTGGTACCGGCTCAAATGTGTTGATAATCAACAATGCCTGGTCTTGCTGTAGTGCTTTAACTTTTTGTTGAATGGCTTTCAGTGGATCTTCACCGGCGGCGAGTATACCTCGTACATCAAATTCGACAATCTGATTCGGTTGTAATGATTTTAAGAAGGCAGGTTCGGGCATGTTT
Organism: Bacteroidetes bacterium OLB9; assembly: GCA_001567255.1. Lineage (GTDB taxonomy): Bacteria > Bacteroidota > Bacteroidia > Chitinophagales > Saprospiraceae > OLB9. The sequence continues at coordinate 26,501 of LNBW01000026.1, forward strand.
TCCTGGGTCTCGCTACCTGCAATAGAAGTGGAACGATCATATTCAAATCCCAGTGGTGCCAGTGCATTGAAAAAATCTTCAGGTTTGACACCTCCTATTTTAGCTGCCATGGCGATACTTGTTCTTCCGGCCATCAGCCTTCTCAAAATTGGGTTTCTGAGTTTCTTGAAGTCAGGGCTTAAAGTAACAATCGTTTCCAGTGCATCCGGATGGTGCTTGAGTAAAGCAGCAATTTTTGTTTGTTGGTTGATTAACATCTTAGTAAAGTCATCATTTTAAAATAGGATTACCGATTGCCCAGTTTTATGTCTTTAATTAGACTTATTATAACTATAACCGGCATTGCTCAACAAACAAGCAATGCCGGCTCTTTGTTGCTCTTATTGAACTGAATTTTCCATTTTTTCAGCCTTAGGAAATAGGATGTTGTTCTCTAGATGTACGTGGATATGCAGGTCATCTTCAAACTCATCTAGCATCTTGTACAGTAATTTATAGCTTGTACAAGCATCTGAGGGCAGTTCAAAATTATTACTGATTTCACGGATTTTATCGACATCATTGCCCACACTCTCATGCTCTTCTATTGTGCCTTCTATCATCTGGCCAAAGGACTTATCCATTGTACTGATGAGTTTTGTACCGGTGTTGTGCGCTTTGACAATTTCCTTAATCATTGGGAATAAGACATTTTCTTCTTCCTCCATGTGCTCATACATTTCCTTGCTTACCTTTTGAACTAGAGCATTTATCTCATGGAGTTCCGGATGATTGCTTCCATGCACTTGAGTGACTTTTGCTGCATACCGTTCTATTTCAGGCATATATTTTTTTACATAGGTATGGTGCTTATTGACAATGAAGTCAGCCAGAAAATCAAGATTCCAGTCATTATAGTTGAGTGCATCTTTAGTGACGCTGTCATCGACTGGTTGTTGCAATGCAAATTCTACAGGTGCAGGATCGATGCCAAGCTCAGCACATGCTTGCCTTACTGTTTTCTTGCCTCCACAGCAGAAATCGATACCAAATTTCTTGAAGATATCAGCTTTTCGGATGTCTTTAGCCATGATTTCACCTATCGTTTCCTTAATTTCTGAACCTTTGCGTGTCAGACGAATGTCCCACCATTCAGGACCTTCCTGGAGATATTCCCAAGTAAACACATCACCGCGTTCACTTTGAAGCTGATAATAAACCGGTTTTGGATCGTGGTCATTGTGAATAATCATGCTTTCGCCAGCCTTTAGACTGTCAAATGTCTTGAAAATGGTAGGATGTTTCAGACGTGGCTCAAGTGATGGTACGTCAACTATTATTTCATTGGAACCAAATTGAGGTGCTTCAGTTGCTCCGACTGCATGATTTTGATCACGACTAGGTGTTGCAGATTCCGCTTTCCTTGTTACCCGAATATTCCACCAGTACGGGCCTTCTGTGAGGTATTCCCAAGTGAAAACATCACCGTGCTGATCCATGAGATGGTAATAGACCGGCTTAGGGTCGTGATCGTTTCTGATGATGAAGGATTCGCCAGGAGAGAGATTTTCAAAAGTACCGAATATGGTAGGATGTTTGAGTCTGGGCTCTAATTGAGGTACAATAATGATTTGTTCACCAGCTTTCGAAATAGGTTTAACAGTGATGCGGATATTCCACCATTCAGGGCCTTCTTGCAGATATTCCCATTCAAAGGTATCTCCTCTTGTTTCACTAAGTTGATGGTAAAGTGGTTTTGGGTCATGATCATTGTGAATAATAAAGGATTCACCAGGAGATCGACTATCAAACACCTGAAAAATAGCAGCATGTTTTGAAGGTGGTGCTATGGCAGGTACATTGAGTACAAAAGTCCCACCTTCTGATAGATGCTCCGGCACTGTTCTGGTCACGCGGATATCCCACCACTCAGGCCCTTGTTGCAGATATTCCCAGCTAAAAACGTTACCACGCATATCAACCAGTTGGTAATAGACTGGTTTTGGATCGTGATTATTGTGGATGATGAGACTTTCTCCTTTCTTGAGTCCATCAAATGTTTTGAATATTGTGGCATGTCTTAATCTCGGTTCTAGTTCTTGAACGTTGATTATGGTTTCATTGGCTACTGACATATTTTATTATTTAATGATGAATTTTAATGCAAAAATAAAAAAAAAATATTAATAAACAGAATAGAAGTACTTAAATACTTTTATATTTGCAACGATTTATTGATTACTCAAAATTTTAAATCCTTTGGGCGGAAGAGTACCTTTGCCAAAAAATAATAATATTTATGAAATACAATGGTATTAATGTAGATGAGGAGATTGATGTAAGAGAGATGATTCCACTAAAGCGCCATGAATTGCTTGGTGATTTATTTGGTGCGATTCCTGTAGGTATAAGTTTTGTATTCATCAATGATCACGATCCTGTGCCTCTATATTATGAACTAAAGTCAATATACGGTGATGTCATCGACTGGGCATATATACATCGCGGAGGACGAGAGTGGAAGGTCAAGGTAACACGGACTGACGATTCAAAGGCACGTGATATAGGTGATGCATCGGCAGTGATTGATCTTACCCAAACAGATCCAAAGAGCTGGAAGCAGGTTGTTTTTCATCGTTATGGAATGATGGAAGAAGGCACTTCATTACAGTTAGTATCTCGTGAAGATCCAGTAGAAATTAAAGAGATTTTTGCAGGCAAGTTTGCTGGAAAGCATCAATGGGAATACAGAAAAGAAGTACCTGGTCAGTATGTCATCCATATTGTGAAACAAAATAGGGCAGGATTAGATCACGATGGATTTTCTGTTGTCAATGAATTTGATGTTCGTCCATATCCACCAGCTGAGCGGCATGAGATTTTTTATAAAGCATTTGATGAGTTACAGCCAGGTGAGGCTTTTGAGTTTATCAACGATCATGACCCGAGCCCATTGTACTATCAGATGAAGGCAGAAAGCAAGGAACCTTTTCAGTGGGATTATCTAGAAAAAGGACCAGAAGCCTGGAAGGTACGAGTGATAAAAGTAAAGCAATAGTAGAGGATCATTTCTTTGTGAATAAAAATTTTGTTTTGATTGGTTTTATTTGGATCTGTTTGAAAAGTCAAACCATCGCTGGATGAAATGATGATGTAAAACAGACCATTTTTACAGAGGTGGTATTCTGTAAAAGAAGAGAAGGGTGCAGGGCTGATTACTGTGCCCTTTTTTATTTGTAAACAAATGTTGTCCAACACATGAGGTACGCACGCTGAGCATAGCGTGATGTTAGGTTGAATGTATCGTATTTGAAATGAATAGGATCAACTTGATTTTGAACTTTTAAAAAATAAAAAATATGAATTTAGCGGTCTAACAGAAATAAAATTTAAACTTTTCTATAATTATGGGCGTTGACCAGTATAATAATTTGTTATATGCCAGAACAGGAACGGCTTTGGACACGTAGTTTTCTCAATGCATGTGCAGCTAACTTTTTAAGTGCCTGTGCTTTTTTTCTATTGATGCCAACGATTCCTATCTATCTTTCAGAGCAACTACAAGTGCAACATTCTAATATAGGAATCGTCTTGTCTTCCTATGCAATCGCTTTGTTGCTTATTAGACCATTCAGTGGATACTGGGTAGATATTTATGCGCGAAAGTCCCTATATCTCCTTGGACTCTCATTATTTGTTTCATTATTTATAGGTTATTATTTCGCGGTTACGGTCATGTATTTTATTATCCTTCGGTTTGTGCATGGCCTATTCTGGGGCATTTCTACAGTATCTGCCAATACCATCGCTATTGATATTATTCCGGCTTCAAGAAGGGCCGAAGGCATTGGTTATTTTGGTGTGACCATGAATGTTGCTATGGCGATTGCGCCATTTATAGCCGTAGATATCTATGATGAATATGGTTTCTCAGTGTTGATATCCTCTGCTTTAGTGATGGGCGTTCTAGCCGTCATTACTGCATCCTTCATCCGATGTCCACATAGGAAAAAGTTAGATGAGATTCCACCTATTTCTTTCGACCGATTTATATTGATAAAAGGCATTCCCATCATGATTAATCAGTTGTTTTTAGCTTTTGGATGGGGTACTTTGGTGGCATATGCTGTACTCTACGGCAAGGAAATCAACATCCAGAATGCTGGTATATTTTTTCTATTTCTGGCTTCGGGGATTGTTTTTTCGAGGGTCAATTCGGGGCGATATGTGGACAGAGGTCATCTTCATATCGTGATGATGATAGCAATGTGTGCCATTATCGTAGGCTTTGTTAGCTTTGCTATATTCCACAATATCATTATGTATAGTGCTTCAGCATTTATTCTGGGTATTGGATATGGTACTTTATTTCCTGCTTTACAGACCATTTACATTAATATGGCGCCATCGTCTAAGCGAGGTACTGCTAATTCTACTTACCTTACTGGATTTGACCTAGGCATAGGATCCGGAATGCTATTGGGCGCCATTTTTGCTGAGAAATATGGTTTTGCCTCTATGTACCTTATCACTGCAGGATTGTGTTTTGTAGCTCTTGTCATGTACTGGTTAAATTCCCGTAAGGTGTATGAAAAAAATAAATTGATATTTGAATAACCAAATTATACACTGCGCCACAAAGGTTTATCTATCTTTTTAGCTAAAGGGATTCTACTAAATCTCAAGTAAAAATTTCATTGGAATAATCGATAAACAAAGTTGCTGAAATAATGTTATCTTTGCAAACGGAAAATGGGATTCGTATCGCAATCTGATAGATGCATGCGTGGTCTCCATCGCAGGACAGAAAAACATTGATTTGACTGTCCGTCTCTAAGTAATAAAACATTAATAAAATTATCGTATGAGTTATTCAAATCCAAAGGCAGTGAAGGAAATGACCGTTGAAGGTAAGTCATATAAATATTCCTCGCTGAAAGATTTAGAGGTAAATATTGAGCACTTACCATTCAGTATTAGAATTTTGCTGGAAAATGTGCTTAGAAACTATGATGGCTTCAGTATTACTGACGAACATGTCAAGACTTTATTGCACTGGACACCTGAAGCTATTGACAAAGACATTCCGTTTAAACCTGGACGTATTTTGATGCAGGATTTTACCGGTGTACCGGCCGTAGTAGATATGGCATCATTACGCTCTGAATTTATCAGACATGGTAAGGATGGTCAAAAAATTAATCCTGCAATTCCGGTTGACCTTGTAATCGACCATTCTGTACAGGTTGATTATTATGGTACGGACTATTCTTATGATAAGAATGTCGAACTGGAATTTGACAGAAATAAAGAAAGATATGAACTATTAAAATGGGCTCAAAGAGGGTTGAATAACTTTACAGTTGTACCTCCTGGTATGGGTATCTGCCATCAGGTTAACTTAGAATACTTGTCAAAAGGCGTTACTGTAAGAGATGGATGGTTATTTCCTGACACCCTTGTAGGAACGGACTCACATACACCGATGGTAAATGGTATAGGTGTGATAGCATGGGGTGTTGGAGGTATTGAAGCAGAAGCAGCTATGCTGGGTCAACCTATATTTTTCACATGTCCAGAAGTAGTAGGTTTGAAACTTACTGGCAAGATTCCAGATCAGTGTACTGCTACTGACCTTGTACTTTCAATTACGAAGTTATTAAGAGATACTAAGGTGGTGGGTAAGTTTGTGGAAGTCTTTGGTGAAGGTCTGGACCATCTAACTGTAACTGACCGAGCTACCATTTCCAATATGAGCCCAGAATTTGGATGTACGGTGACCTACTTCCCGATAGATAACAGAACACTCGAATATATGCACTCTACGAATAGGTCTGCAGAGCAGATTAAGATTGTAGAGCAATATTGTAAAGAGAACTTATTATGGAGGACTGGAAATGAGAAAATCCAGTATTCTACTATTGTAGAACTCGACCTTTCTACACTTGAGCCTACAGTGTCAGGACCTAAGCGCCCTCAAGACAAGATTTTTGTAAAAGATCTGGGTAGCAAGTTCTGTGAAATATTGAAAAATGAATTCAACCGTGATTATCAGCCTAAGAATGAAAGAGCTGAATATGCAATGTTGATAGAAGGAGGCTCAGGTACTGAGTTTACCTTTGGCAAGGTGCCCATGAGTGGTACAGCTATCAGTGAAGTTGTTGCTGACAATGAGCATCGTTCGGTTAGAATCAAATCAAAAAATAAAGAGTTTGTACTGAGTGATGGGAGTATCGTTATAGCAGCTATTACAAGTTGTACAAATACTTCCAACCCTGCAGTAATGGTTGGTGCTGGACTCCTAGCTAGAAATGCGGTAGAAAAAGGACTCCGTACCAAGACTTGGGTGAAAACTTCACTTGCTCCAGGTTCAAAAGTAGTCACTAAGTATCTCGAAAGATCAGGACTAAATGTAGATCTTGAAGCATTGAGATTCCATACAGTAGGTTATGGTTGTACTTCATGTATAGGAAACTCAGGGCCGCTGCCACCAGCCATCGCAAAAGCAGTAGATGATGGTGAGCTTGTCGTAGCTTCAGTTCTTTCTGGAAATCGAAACTTTGAAGCGCGAGTTCATCCTCAAGTTAAGATGAATTTCCTCATGTCTCCTATGCTGGTAGTCGCTTATGCACTAACCGGACGAGTAGATGTGGACTTAATTAATGACCCTATTGATTACGATCCAAATGGTGAGCCAGTGTATCTGAGAGATATATGGCCATCACGTGATGAAATTCAGAAAACCATCAATGAGTGTATGAAGCAGGATGACTTTCAGGAAGTATATGATGTAATTTTTGATGGCTCTACAGACTGGCAAAACCTAGAGGTAAATCTAGATCAAAATTTTGAATGGAGCCAAAAATCTACCTATATTAAAGAAGCACCTTTCTTTGAAAACCTAACCGAAACTCCTGATGCGGTGAAAGACATCAAGGATGCTAAGGTCTTACTTTATTTAGGAGATTCCGTTACTACTGACCATATCTCTCCAGCTGGAGCCTTTAAACCAGATTCTGCAGCAGGCGCTTATCTGATCAATCATGGTATTCCTCGTGAAGAATTTAACTCTTATGGTTCCAGAAGGGGTAACCATGAGGTGATGATGAGAGGTACTTTCGCCAACGTCAGAATTAAAAATAAAATTGCAGATAAAGAAGGAGGATATAGTCGGTATATGCCTACAGGCGAAGTATCTACAGTGTACGATGTAGCCATGAAATATAAGGCAGATAATACACCTCTAATTGTTCTCGCCGGTAAAGAATATGGCTCCGGTTCATCCAGAGACTGGGCTGCTAAAGGCACTTATTTGTTAGGTGTTCAAGCAGTAATTGCTGAAAGTTTCGAGCGAATACACAGAAGTAATTTGGTCGGTATGGGTGTAGCGCCACTAATATTTACAGATGGTCAAAATGCGGGCTCTCTTGGTCTAGATGGAACAGAAAGTTTTTCTATAACAGGACTGGCAGATGATCTTGTACCGCACAAGATTCTAAATGTGAAAGCAATCCATTCATCAGGTAAAGAAACCAACTTTAAGGTGGAAGCCAGATTGGATTCTGCAATCGAAATTGAGTATTATAAGAATCAGGGGATTCTGCAATATGTACTCAGAGAGTACTTGAAAAATAATTGATTTATTATCATGATTAAAATAAAAAAGCTCTCTTTTCAGAGGGCTTTTTTTTATCAATTCATTTCATGATGACACTTTGTGCAAATGACATTAAGAACTCGTGACTCAATTATGATCATCAAAATACTATTTTAATTGAACGATATTATTATTACCATTACAAGGATTTTATTTGAAAAAAACATCCCTTTTGTTGTTTATAGGTTTCCCTATGAGCAACGCTACCATCTGGCTATTGGCCAAGAGCAGTTGTCTCATAATCCGGATAAGTTCTTTTGGATGGCTCCATTTTGTGCACTTTCTGAAGCAAAAGATGTTTATTGGGGTATAGTTCGAGATGAAGATATCAATCCGAAGCTCATAGATTACATAAAGTCTCTGTCACCACAGCCGGAAGTCTATGCTTTGGCATTACCTCAGGAAACAACACGTGAGCAGTATTTTGATAGGATTGAAGCCTATCTTACAGAAATCCGCAGTGGAAAGTTGGATAAGGCAATTCTTTCTAGGGTGGTTTATGAGGATAGATTACCAGAATTTGATCCTGTGGATACATTTACGACCTTGACAGAAGACTATCCTAATACATTTGTGCATCTTTCCTTGCACCCGGATTCCGGTATTTGGATGGGAGCTACACCTGAGCTTTTGCTGGAAAAGCAAGATGAAGCAATATCTATAATGGCCCTGGCGGGAACACAGGCTAGGCAAGATGGCTCTGAATATTCTTGGAGAGCAAAGGAAATGGAAGAGCATCTGATGGTAGGCCAACATATTGAAGAAGTATTTTCAGAGTTTGATTGTGTAATGGAAGAAAAAATAGGACCACATACGCTAGTAGCTGGTAGGGTAGCACATCTGGCAACTGATTACAGATTTAAAGAGCAGGGTACACTACATTTGAAGGAATTTCTAAAAGTACTACATCCTACACCTGCTGTAGGTGGATTGCCGGCAGATAAGGGTATCGGCTGCATCCTTGAGCATGAAGGGTATGATCGAAAATATTACTGTGGATTTGTCGGCGAGACAGATTTTGTATCAATGGCAAACTTGTACATCAACCTGCGGAATGTGCAAATAGGTCAAGATAAAATCGCGATTTTTGTAGGTGGTGGTATCACATCGAGTTCAAACCCTGATGAAGAATGGAATGAAACCATTATGAAGAGTAAGACGATGATAGAAAAGTTATAAGTATGACTTTCAATAGAGTACACCAATGTAAAAAGGATGCTTGTCCCATTGACAGGCATCCTTTTCATTCAATGTATAAAGACATTTTATTTTTTAATTTCAACCATAACCGGTGATGAATTGCCATTATGACAAGTCATACAACTCACTTGCTTCAAAATTCCGTCCTGAATGAAATTTTTGAAATACTTTTTATTGATTTTTTTTGTCATTTTGAGCATATCTCGTGCTATTTCCTTCATTGGGTTTGCGTCACTAGGAAAATCGAGCCCTCTTTCTCCGTTTGTTTTAAGGGCATGGCAATAATTACATTTAACACCCAGTGCCTTATTGAAAGATTTCATGATGTCATCAAGTTCTTCCGCACTGATATCTTTCGGTAAAATTTTCAAGTTTACATGCTTGTGATCACCATCATCATCGCTATGAGAAATGCCTGATACTGCACTTAAACCGAAGACAGCTACAAAACAGGCTATTAGAACATACCACTTGCTTTTCATATTTTATTTGTTTTGTTAATTATTTGAATGAGACCATTAATGTCAATCCTCAATCAATGGATTGAATCGCAAAATAGTTTAATTTATTGATATGGAGCGAAATTATTTTTGACAATTTTATGACATTATGTTATTCTTAACATTTGTCTTTCGCAATATTGAAATTATATATTTGATTAGTGTAATGTATTATTATTTGAATATGAGGAATATCAATTAAGCACAAAAGCTATGAATTACACTCATAGGCTTTTGTGCTTATTGTATAGGTAGATTTAACCTACCCGCATTTTGATGAGCCACAATCCTTGCAGGTCAAGCAACCTTCCAGGTACATAACATTAGCTGATCCACACTCTGTACACTTACCCTTAGCTTGAGTTCCATCTGGTACAAATCTTTTAAGTGCTCTAGCTACTCCATTTTTCCATGTATTGATGGATTCGTTATCGAGTTGCATACTTATAATCAGATCTACAACATTTTCTATATTCATACCGTGTCTCAAAGTACCTGAGATTAATTTGGCATAGTTCCAATATTCCGGATTGAAGCGGTAGGAGAGACCCTCTATCGTTGTTTTGTATCCTCTCTGATTTACATACTGGAAATCATACCTTGTATTGCCTTGTTCATCCTTGTTTTTGATGATAAATCCTTCATTGACCCATCTTGGCAATAGGATACCGTCTTCATCATCAGCCAGTCCGGTGAAAATTTCATAAGGTCTGTCATCAATTTTTCCGATGAAGGCAATCCATTTTTCTTTATTATTTTGAAATCGGATGACATCTGCCTTCAGTACCTGTGGTCGTTTTGTTGGGAATGGAGCGATGTTATCTTCTTCAGACGGATTGTCAGTCTTTTTCTTTTCATCTTTTGAGATCAGTACTCCGGAGCGAGAACCATCACGATACACTGTTACTCCTTTACAACCTTCCTCCCATGCCGTCATGTACAATTCATCTACGAGGTCTTCGGTGGCTTCGTTGGGTATATTAATTGTTACTGAAATGGAGTGGTCAACCCATTTTTGTATTGCACCTTGCATTTTTACTTTGCTTAGCCAATCAATATCATTGGATGTGGCTTTATAATAAGGAGATTTTTCAATCAGCTGGTCAATTTCTTCATTGGAATAGTTAAGCGTGGTATCGATACCATTGACTTCCATCCAAGTTTTAAATTTATGGTGGAAAACAACGTATTCTTCCCATGAGTCACCCACTTCATCCACAAAGTCCACGCGTACATCCTGATCATTAGGATTAACCTTGCGTCGTCTTTTATAAACAGGCATGAATACCGGCTCAATACCTGAAGTGGTCTGAGTCATGATGGAAGTACTTCCGGTAGGAGCAATAGTTAAAAGAGCAATATTCCTTCTTCCATATTTAACCATATCCTCATACAATTCAGGATCTGCTTCTTTAATTCGCAGCGCAAAAGGATTATCCATTTCTCTTGCATGATCATAGATCGCAAATTTACCTCTTTCTTTTGCCATATCAACAGATGATCTGTATGCCGCTAAGGCAAGCGTTTTATGGACGTTTTCGGAAAAAGTATTGCCTTCTTGACTTCCATACTGAATGCCGAGTGCTGCGAGCATATCACCCTCAGCTGTGATGCCTACACCGGTTCTTCTGCCTTCGATAGCCTTCCTACGTATTTCAAGCCATAAATTATGTTCTACATTTTTGATATCCTGGTGTTCCGGATCCGCATCGATTTTTGCTAGGATTTCATCAATTTTTTCTACCTCTAAATCAATGATGTCATCCATCATACGCTGTGCATAAGCTACATGTTTTTTGAATAATTCAAAGTCAAAATAAGCATCTTTTGTAAATGGATGTACCACATAGGCATATAAATTAATGGCAATCAACCTGCATGAATCATACGGACAAAGCGGAATTTCACCACATGGGTTTGTAGATATGGTCTTATATCCTAGGTCGGAATAGCAGTCAGGTAGAGATTCCCTAATGATTGTATTCCAAAAAAGGATTCCTGGTTCAGCTGATTTCCATGCATTGTGAACGATTTTTTTCCATAATGCTCTTGCATCTACAGTTTTAGTATAGACGGGATTAGGGCTGAATATTGGGTATTTTTGTACATAGGGCTCATTGTTTTTGACAGCACGCATGAAAAAGTCGTCTATCCTTACAGAAACGTTGGCGCCTGTGATTTTTCCTTGCTCTAGTTTTGCATCTATAAAATCTTCGGCATCCGGATGATTGATGGAGACAGAAAGCATTAAAGCACCACGTCTGCCATCTTGAGCTACTTCCCTTGTAGAATTAGAGTAGCGTTCCATAAAAGGAACCAAACCTGTAGAGGTGAGTGCTGAGTTCTTCACAGGTGAGCCTTTAGGCCGAATATGCGAAAGGTCGTGACCTACACCACCTCTTCTCTTCATGAGCTGAACCTGTTCTTGGTCTATTTTCAAAATTCCACCATAAGAGTCACTTTCACCCTTATTGCCTATCACAAAACAATTAGATAATGAAGCGATCTGGTAAGGGTTTCCTATACCAGTCATGGGGCCGCCTTGCGGAATGATATAATTAAAATCTTTAATCAAATCATACAATTCTTTTTCGGTTAGTGGGTTGGGGTATCTTGCTTCAATTCTCGCCATTTCTCTAGCAAGTCTTTTGTGCATGTCTTCGGGAGATCGCTCGTATAAGTTTCCTTCAGAGTCTTTTAGAGCGTACTTATTGATCCATACTCTTGTGGCCAGATCGTCGCCCTTAAAATATCTCAGCGTAGTCCTGAATACTTCATCATTTGAATATTTCTTTTTTACAGATTTACTGACAATGGTTTCCATATATAAATAATTTTTAATATAAAGTCGGATGCAAATGTAAACAAATTTTAATTATTAGTATTTTTTTTAATGTAAAAAGTTATCAACACAAAGATGTTAATTATTTAAAAATTAACAATTTATGATTTTTTATAATATAAAAAGTTTACAAAATTATTTAATACAATGTTTATAAACAAAGTTTTTGAAGGGGAATTTTTAATAATTTTTAAAATTCATTGGTTTTATTTCATAGTCACTTTTATTGTTAACGGCAGAAATTAAATGGTTGTATTTCTTAACGCTTGATTTTCAAATATATGCAAAAGAGCGAAATAGAGAATTAAACTTCAGTGGATTTAAATTAATATATTATAAAAAATATAATTTATAAAAACGATATTAACTGGCTTTCATCAGCATGATTTATCATTGCCTTTTGTTCAAATGAGCTAGTTTTTAAATGTCTTTACTTTTCCACTCGGATTCGTACATCCACGACTTTCATCTCCTGAGCATTGGCCATAATCGGGTTGAGGTCAAGTTCAATGATCTCAGGTGCTATATGTACGAGAGCACCTACGCGCATGATGATGTCTATGTATTTGTCCTTGTTCAGCCCTTTTCGATTGCGATATCCTTCAAATAATGGATACCCTTTGAGTGATTCGACCATAGCAGAGACCTCTTCGCGAGACATGGGCGCAAGAGCAGAGGCCGCATCACCTAATAGTTCTAGAAAGATGCCGCCCAACCCACATAACACTACATGACCAAAACCACCTTGTTTTACGGCACCACAATACAATTCTTCGCCGCTGACCATTTCTTGTATAATCACACCTTTGGCATCCGGTATGCTTATAAGTTTTTTATAGGAAGCTTCTGCTTGTTGAGCATCATTGATATTGAGGATAACACCACCGACTTCGGTCTTATGTACCGGACCTGTGACTTTCATTACTATAGGATAGCGCATGTCTTTGAGTCCTGACTGTAATTGGTCTATTCTCTGCACTTCTGTCTGGAGTGCGGATTCGATTCCAGCTGCTTCCATCAATTCGCGACAAGCACTTGGATTCAGAAAACCATGGGATGAGGAATTGATAATGGTACGAATGCTGACGATGTCCATTTTAGGTAGTATCGGTTTGTCAAAATACACAGATGAAGAACGATACACGTGAGCCAATGCCTTGCCGAGATTGACTTCATCTGGAAAATTAACTCTGCCCTTAGCAAGAAAATCCTTAATTTCATGTTCTGCATTGATAAGCGACGGTAAAACGGGGAAGATGGGCTTTTTGCAGGTATTCATTTTATTATCGATGACTTCATAGACGTCTCTGACATTGAAAAGTCCCGGACTACCAAAAACGACTGCCATGCCATCAATGCTTTCATAATTTTCACAAAAATCAATGATTTCTCCTAACTGGGCCGCTGTGCCTGTGGCAAGAAAGTCGATAGGATTGCCTACCGAAGATCCGGGATTGAGCTTGCTCAGCAACGCTGCCGTGTCTTCAGCTGGCAATGGAGGTACGTTCATTCCATTAGATGTCAGCGCATCCGTCAGCATGACAGCAGAGCCTCCTGCATGGGTAATCACAGCGATATTGTTACCTTCAAGTTTTTGAGTACGAAATACGCTGGCCACAGCAATAAGTTCATCGCGACTACTGCAATATACTATGCCACATTTCTTGAAAAGTGCACGAATCACAGTATCAGAAGTAGCAAGCGCACCCGTATGGGAAGATGCTGCACGACTTCCTGCTTCTGAATAGCCAGCTTTAATAGCAGCCAACTGACAACCCTTTTGACGGAGTGCAATGGCATGCCTCATAAATTTGAAAGGATTTTTGATATTTTCAAGATAGAGCAATTTGACTCTTGGGCTGGTTTTAGGGTCAAAGGTATGGTCCATATATTCCAGAATTTCTTCTACGCCAGTTTGGGCCGCATTGCCTATAGAATATACATTGGAAAACCTTAAACCTGTGAGTAGCGCTGCTTCTAAAAAGAATACGGCTGTTGCTCCTGAGCTCGATATTAGTTCACAACCAGTAGGATCATATTCCGGAACAGGTGTAGTGAATACACCTTTATATGTATCATTGATGACACCGATGCAGTTTGGACCTATCAGAGTGGCACCGGCTTTGTCGATCATAGCTGTAAGCTGTTGTTCTAAAGCAATGCCATTCTCACCTGCTTCTGAAAATCCTGCAGAAAAGATAATGAAGGCCTTAGTACCATTTTCTAGTAGTTTGCGTACGGTCTCATAACAATAAATAGCAGGTATAACGATGATGGCTAGATCCACATAGCCTAGTTGTTCAATATTGGGTACGTAGGTGAGGCCCGGAATATTCACAGGTCGGTTGTTGACGGCAAAGAGTTGACCTGCGAACTGACCATTTAATAAATTTTCAACTACCTTACCACCGGGCTTGGTCGTATTTTCTGATGCACCGATGATGGCTATGCTCTTAGGTGTAATAAGTTCAGGAGCGATCATTGTATTGCTTATGCTAAAATAAAATCTATAACTTTTCAAATCTGGCCTGGAAGAATCTTAGGTATTTAGGTTCGTAAACCATCTTCATGCCTTTGATTTTCTTTCTTCTGTCGAATACCATTGCTGTGGATTCTGCTACCACATCCATGTGTGCCTGTGTGTACACTCTACGAGGTATGGTGAACCTCACCAGCTCTAGGTTAGGGTAGTAATGCTCTCCATTGGGCTTTCTGCCGGCTGATACGATACCTCTTTCCATCGTGCGGACTCCAGAGTCCATATAAATCTCAGAAGCTAGCGTTTGCGCCGGAAACTGATCCTGGCTTAGATGTGGCAAAAATGCTTTTGCATCTACAAAGATCCCGTGACCGCCGATAGGTTTAACAATAGGCACCCCAAATTCCATCATTCTTTGGCCCAGATATTCTACTTGGCCGACTCGTGCGGCCTGATGATTATCATCGACACTTTCCTTGATTCCTACAGCGATCGCTTCCATATCTCTACCGGCAAGACCTCCGTAAGTTGTCATACCTTCATATACGACAACAAGGTTTCTGGCTTCTTCATATACAAAATCATCATTAGTAGCTAGGAATCCGCCTATATTGACCAGAGCATCTTTTTTAGCACTCATGGTTGCCCCATCTGTCAGTGAGCAGATTTCGAGCACAATATCTTTGACAGATTTGTTAGCATAACCAGGCTCCCGTTGCTGGATAAAGTATGCATTTTCAGCTACTCGAGTCATGTCATGGATAATTTTTATACCATGTTCTTGTGTATATTTCCGCAGTTGTTTGAGGTTGTCGAGGCTGATGGGTTGACCACCAGCCATATTGACATTTGTAGCAATACATACATAAGGTATTTTAGCTGCACCATGTTTTTTCACAACGGCTTCTAGTTTATTCAGGTCCACATTTCCTTTAAATGGATGCTCACTGAGTGGATCGTGAGCTTCATCAATGATGATATCTACAAAAGTACCACCGGCTAGTTCCTGATGCAATCTTGTAGTGGTAAAGTACATATTGCCGGGTACAATGTCTCCTTTTTTAATAAGAATCTGCGAAAGTAGGTTTTCAGCACCTCGTCCCTGATGAGTAGGTACCACATATTTATAACCATAGTATTGCTTGATGGCTTTCTCCATTTTGAAGTAGCTTTTACTACCGGAGTACGATTCATCGCCTGTCATGAAGGCACTCCATTGCATATCACTCATGGCATTTGTGCCGCTATCTGTTAGCAAGTCGATATAAACATCTTCCGAATTGAGCAGGAAGGTATTGTAACCTGCTTCTCTCATCGCTTTGACACGCTGAGGTCTAGTAGTCATTTTGAGGAGTTCTACCATCTTCATTTTATAGGGTTCGGCCCATGATCTTCGCTCTATTTTCCTTGGCATATGATTTTATTTTTTTTAATATTTTTGGAATAATGTTGCTTAATATATTGGATATCAGATTTATATAAATATTAGATTAATATTATTTGTTGAAATAGTTGTAAATTATAACTAAATTTTATAACTATATACATAAAAATTAACCGCAATTATCTTGAAAAGATTTATTTATTTGTATGATTTAAATCATATCAATATTTGATCTTTTGAAGATTTTATAATGAGGTAAAGTTAGGACGTTGTTTTGCTTTCACAATGTGTATTATATTCATATCCATACAAAATCTGTCAATAGATATTGCATATTGTTGTAGTATTAGTAATGACCGAAATTACCGTTTTAAATTGAAGTAAAAAAAAGCTGTTAAGCTTCAAATAATCCAGCTATTTCATCTTTAAATTGTTGCTGGAGTACACGTCGCTTGAGTTTGAGGGTTGGTGTCAAGGCACCGGAATCTATCGTCCACTCTTCTGGCAGTAGTAGGAATTTTTTAATTTGTTCCCATTTACCAAAAGAATGATTTCTTCTTTCGATTTCATGTTCAATCAATGCTATCACCTTTGGGTTTTTGACTAGATCTGCATGCTGATTGAAAGTGATGTTGTTTTCCTTTGCCCATGCTTCCAACTGTACGAAAGATGGGACAATTAGAGCAGCAATATACTTTTTATCGTCACCGCCGACAACCATGAGTTGCTCGATGTAGCGACTTTCTTTCATCTTATTTTCAATTGCTTGTGGAGCAATGTACTTGCCACCGGCCGTCTTGAAGAGTTCTTTTTTACGGTCTGTAATCTTAAGGAACATATTGCCATAATGCTCTTCCCATACGCCGATATCTCCGGTATGAAACCAACCATCACTGTCAATCACCTCAGCGGTTAAATCAGGTCGATTATGATATCCCTTCATTATGTTTTTTCCTTTGGCGAGGATTTCTCCATCTTCGGCCAGCTTGATTTCCACTCCGGGAATAGGCATGCCTATTGATCCGAGGCAACGCTCCTTTTCAGGAATACGATTGACGGTGAGAACTGGTGAAGTTTCTGTAAGGCCATAACCTTCGATGACGTTGATACCTGCAGCGCTAAAGATGGTAATCAGCCTAGGTTGCATAGCCGCTGCACCGGTAACAATAAATTTTACTCGTCCACCTAGCGCATCAAGCCATTTTGAAAATACGAGCTTGCGTGCTATAGCTAGTTGCGTATTGTACCACCATCCTTTGTCCTTGCCCAGTTCGTATTGTGAGCCGATTTTCACACTCCAGAAGAATAAATTTTTCTTGATACCGGTGAGTTCATGTCCTTTGGCCATGATTTTTTCATACACCTTTTCCAGTAGGCGTGGCACTGTGGTGAAGCAATAAGGTTGAACTTCTTTGAGATTTTCACCAATGGTGTCAAGATTTTCAGCATAGAAAATATGAAGATTCATCATGAGATAAGCATAAAAGACAGTACGCTCAAAACTGTGGCACAAGGGTAAAAAACTGAGCGATTTTTCGCCATCCTGGAATGGTAGTACTTGTAATACGCTGTTCAGATTGCTGACGATATTCAGGTGTGTCAACATCACGCCCTTAGGATTGCCGGTAGTGCCCGAAGTGTAGATGAATGTGACTATGTCGTCTTCTCTGACCGCATCTTTTCTCCTTTGAATTTCATCAATATCTATGTCCGTGATACCATTTAAGATATCATTCATATGATCCGCTCCGATGATTCTGTCGAAAGTATAAATACCTTTAAGTGAATCCAGCCTATCCATCAGTGGCTTGACCTTTTTGTAAATTATCTCATCACCTACAAAGGCATACTGGACATCCGCATCTGAAAAAATAAATGCATAATCATCTTCAGAAATCGTAGGGTACATCGGTACATTGATAATGCCAATCTGTTGTGTACCCATATCCACAAAGTTCCACTCCGGACGATTATTACTGATAATGGCCACCTTGTCTCCTTTTTGTAAACCATGGTTGATCAGCAGTTGACTGATTTTGTTTGCCTTTTGCTGCGTATCTTTATAGGTATAGTGTATCCATTCTTTTTGGCCTGAGTTAGTCATTTCTTTTGCTGAAAGAAAAGGTGCATCAGGATGCTTTTCTAATTGATTGGACAGAAAATCGTATAATCTTTTTACTTCCATGATTGATTACTTTATAAGTTTACTAATGGCCCTGAACTGATCTGTACCGGCACAATCTATCAGCATGAACAAAATCATTTCAAGTGAAACGATATACACCCCGGACTGTCGCATTCTTTCCAGCCCTAGATTTTTGTTTTCTGGTGTTCGGGATGAAACAGCGTCAGCAACAACATGAACGGTATAACCCTGCGCTACAGCTTCGAGAGCTGTTTTTAATACGCAAATATGGGCTTCGGCTCCACAGAGGATGAGGTGTTGTTTTTTAGTTTTTGATATGGCTTCAACAATTGAGGGTTCGAGCATACAACTGAATGTGTCTTTAGTCAATACCACCGTTTGGTTCCGATCAAAGGTCAATTCAGCCACCGTATGACCAAGACCTTTGGGATATTGCTCAGTGACTAGGAAGTCCATTCCCAGAATACTGGCACCATCTATGAGCTTCTGAATGTTTTGGATTGCGCTTTCGCTATTGTGAATGACAGGCATGAGTCGTTCCTGCACATCTACTACTACTAAAAGACTATTTTCTATACTAGGGAATACTGAAGACATAGGATGCTGTTTTTGAACGTAATCGTAATTTACACACTGATAGAACCTTTGCGGAAGTCGGATTTTCCTATTAATGCATTGATAATATAAGATTTGCCTTGAGCCAGATGTTTTTTTGCATCGGCGATAGCTACCTTCCATTCGCCTTGAGTTGAAACCTTGCAACCATCACCTCCGAAAGCTTTTGCTATGTATTCATAATCACTTTGTCCTATATTCATAGCACATTCGCTATTGAGTATTTCCACCTGATCGCGCGCTATCTGTCCCCAACAGCCGTCATTGCCTATCACGGAGGCGATAGGTAGATTGTGCCTACGGTAGGTATCGTACTCCATCAAACTATATCCTGCACTACCATCACCATAAATTATCCATACTTCTTTGTCAGGATGTACGAGTTTAGCACCGATGGCAAACCCTGCTCCTACACCCAACGTACCAAATACACCCGGATCCAACCAAGTTAGTGGCGCTCGAGGCCGCAGTGTATAAGCAGCCGTAGCAACAAAATCTCCACCATCAGCGACGAGTATGACATTGTCACTCATTTCTTTGTCGAGTTCTTTAAGTATTGATACAGGGTTCATACCACCTTTGAGTACTTCAGATGCCTGTTGTGTGATGTTGGCTTCTCGCTCTTCATTCAATTTGATTAAATGATTTGTCCAGTCCTGACAACTTGCCGCATACATAGTTGCGAGTTCGATCAGAAAGTCCATTGGGTCAGCCAAAATGGCTAGCGATGGACGCTTGTTTTTATAAAGGTCTTCCTTGCTTCTATTGATAGATATAAACTTCCTACCACCTATATGATTGCCATAATCCAGCCTAAAGTCGTTAGGTACACCAGCCAGGATAATCAAGTCCGAACCCTTGATGGCTTCTTTTCTTTTATGACGCATCTGTAGTGAATTTTCCTTTCCCAGGAGACCTCGTGCCATACCACTAAGATATACCGGAATATGAAGATGCTCAACTGCTGCTGCTAGTTGTTTGACCTTACTGGGTTGCATCATGGATCCACTTCCGATAATCATAATCGGTTTTTGTGCCTGTTTTAGCATTTTAATAGCCGACTGTATATCAGTGCTGTTGTGATGCGGATAAGAAGGAGTGATGATCGGTGCGTCAAAGTTAATAGATTCCTTACCTGTAAATAGACGATTAGCATGAAAATTGATATACCATCTGAGCAATCGTTCCTGCATGTTTTTGGGCGGTACTTCATGACTTTTGGCACCATACCATTCTCTCACCAATGCTTCATCATACAATATGTCAATAGGACACTCAACAAAAACTGGTCCTGGAACACCTTCTTGAGCTATCCGAAAAGCCTTTTCGAGCGTAGGTATGATGTCTTTTACTTTTTTAATAGTTGTGCTCCACTTGCAGGCTGATTTCATGATGGAAATCTGGTCAATATCTTGTAAACTACCTCTTCCTTTTAGAATTGTTGCAGCTGCTCCACCTAATAGTATCAAAGGCGACTGAGCAAGTGAGGCATTTTTAATTGCTGTAACGGTATTCGTAACGCCTGGTCCTGCAGTTACGGTAGCTACTCCTGGTATTCCAGTCAGTCGGGATACTGCATCTGCAGCAAACACAGCATTGACTTCATGACGGGTGTCTATAACCCTGATACCGATTTGATCTGCGCTTACAAAAATGGGTGATATGTGACCACCGCTCAATGTAAAAAGGTACTTAACACCATGTTTTTGCAGTATTTTGGCTATAATCTGACCTCCGTTCATGTTGACAATTTATACTTTAACCTTTCGGTCAATGGTTATTAATTTTGCCTACAATGATAAGGAATTAATTTTTAAAAGCAAGAAGAAATGCTAAAATAGTTTACTCGGAGTGTAATTTATTAATATCATTCCTAGACCTCAACCTGAGTGTGGAGATATGCACAGGATGTTTCGGTTTCATATATTTTTATACCGATAGCTGTGATGCCATTTTCGCGAAGAAAATGCTGATGATTTTGGATGAGTAGGGTAGAGAAATACCGGCATAGATTTTCAGCAGTAGAATCATAAGGTAGCAGAAAATGTCTCCATGCTTTCTGCTGAAAAATCTCTAAAAGTTCAGTATCATCCTTGCAAATGATAGTCGTATGGTCCAGCTGATCAATATAAGGAGTCAAAATTTTTCTTATCTCACCGAAGTCAATGACCATACCTTCATCGTTGATGTTGCCTTCGAATTCAACCGTCATAGTGTAGGTATGCCCGTGCAGATGTCGACATTTTGCTTGGTGCTTAGGCAATCTGTGTGCGGCGTCCCATTTGAAGGTTTTGGAAATTAACATCTTGAAGGATTTTTTTAGTAAAATGAGCCCATTACTAGGCGATACTTTGAAACCGCAAATTTAAACTGTTTTTATCCAAATTGCAAAATTTTTGTTTTCTCTAACCTTGATCTAAGTGATCAAGATAGTGGTGTAAGTCTTTAGAAGCTGACAGTGTAAAATATTATTTTGTGGGTGGTTTAGGATTGAGTGGACGAATAATCAACTCGTTGATGAGCATATTATCCGGAGTCTCTAGTACATGCACGACTGTATTGGCCAGATCTTCAGGATGTAGCATATTGTCATGAGGAAAAATGCCTGATGACTCAAAAAAATCTGTCTCGATAGATCCGGGATTGAGGCAAGTCACCTTGATATTATACGGTCGCAACTCGATATACAAGGCCTCACTAAAACCACGCACCCCAAACTTAGAGGCACAGTAGGCGGTAGCCTCAGACCTACCAATATGGCCAAGAATAGATCCAATATTGATAATGTGACATGAGGTTGATCTGGCTTTCATCAGCGGTGTGATTGCTGATGTGATATAGTATAGAGCGTTTAAGTTGGTATTCATCGCATCATGCCATTCTTCTAGGGAAGTCTTATCTACTGATTTGAAAAATCCCAAACCTGCGTTATTGATTAGAATATCTGGTCCGTAATCCTCTGAAAAAGTCTCAACCACCCATGATTGTACGGCTTTGCAATCTGTCATGTCCAATGAAATAGGTTTAAATAATTCCCCTAATTCATTTTGAACTTGTGAAAGTACCTGACCATTTCGTGCCAGACCATATACTGTACAACCTTTGTGTACTAATGCAGAAGCAATAGCTCTACCTAGACCTTTACTTGCACCTGTAACAATGGCAATTTTTCTGTCTAAAACCATAATGGTGTGGTTAGTCTAATTTAGAATGAAGCGTGATAGCAATTCTATTCCAACCATTGATGGCTACCACCGACATGATGACCGCAGCCAGCTCTTTTTCGGTCAGGTGAGTAGCGGCAGCTTCATAAACACTGTCAGGTACATGATTTTGATGGATTACGGTCATCGCTTCCGTGAGTGCAAGCACTGCTCTTTCCTTTTCAGTATAAAGATCGGTTTCTCTCCATGCATCCAGCAGAAAAAGTCGTTGAGCTGATTCTCCTTCCTTCATAGCATCACGTGTGTGCATATTGATACAGTAGGCACAGCCATTAATCTGAGAGGCCCGGGTTTTGATGAGTTCATATAGCTTAAAATCTAGACCGCTCTTTTCGATATACGTTTCGAGACCGATCATCGCCTGATACGCCTCAGGAGATACTTTGGCCAAATTCATTCTGTCTTTCATGATGATGATTATAAGATTATATTGATAAAAATAATACAAATTTAGGTAGGCTTTGTTTGGAAATCATGGGTTTTATATCGCTTTGAATCGTCAAGAATTTGTAAAATTTCATACAAAAAGACTTTGATGGAATGAGCGATATCCATATAGCTGACGGATTAGACCACCTTTCATAGGCAATTTGATTGAGAGAAATAGACATTTTGACCCATCCCATGTTCATAACAGTGATTGTGCCAAAAAAGGAAACGTGATAGTTTATCGTGAGTACGACGAAAATTAAAGGTCAAGCTAAACAGTAGCGGATTATAGTTTGAGTGTCTTGTCCTAAAATAGGTTTACACTAAGATGTGTAAAAATGGACAAAAAAATATGGTAAACCAATATCAGGGTTTATTCTTTAACCTGTAAACTTTTTTAGGATGAATCATGCCTGTCGTAAAGAATAAATAATCAAATCGATAACTCTCTAATAAGGAATGCCAGTACCGGTCGAAGGCCTGCCCTGAGCGAAGCCGAATGGATCCAACTAAGGTTTTATTTTTAGCCTTTTAAGCTAGTGGTGGTTATAATCGATGCTAACGGCTAGCATTAACGAAGGGCAGTCCCTATAGGGCTGCCTTTCGTTCAATGCATTGTTAGCATCTGGTTTATCTTCCTTTGATTATTCTTGTATGAAATACACCATCTGTAAACCTTAAAGTATCTGATGATTCTAAATATAGCGGATTTGAAGTGTCTCGAATCAAGGTGGCATTAAATTTGCCTTTAATTTCATTGCCACTTATTTCAGTTATTTCGACAGTGTTATCCTTGGTCTTATCTAATTTGAATACATCTCCTAATACATCACCATCTTCAAGAATTGTTGTGTAAAAACATGAAATATGCTCTGGAATAGAATCGCTTGAAATTTTCAATACTCCAATATCACCTTTTTTGATACCCCAAATTGTCAAAGCATTTCTCCAAATATCTGCATTGTTATACAAATCAAATTTAATTCCAAAGTATAGTGGATTCTGCTCATCTTGTATTGCAATTACTTTAGGGGTCCAATCAATTCCATTTTTCAAAGCTGATGCTTCTCCCCAATACGGCCAGATAAATGGAGAAATGGCTTCGTCTTTTTGGCAACCTGCCAGAATAATCGAAATTAATATTAATTGGATTAACTTATTCATGATGGATCATTAATTTTTTTGAAACAATGGTATTATTCTCATAATATGTTATGATATGCAGTCCTTTAGACAATAATTCCGCATTGTACTGAGCAAATATACTTTTACTTATAGGGTCATAATTATAATTAATCTTTGTACGAACCCCAAATGTATTTGAAATGAATATGTCTTTTGGTTCATCTCTTACATTTTTTATAAATAACGTAATGTCTGATGATGCAGGGTTGGGGTACACTTCAATTTCAGGATGTATTTCTGTAAAATCAGGTATTGAAGGCCTTTCTGGCTCAATTTCACCATCACAATTGACAACCATAAAATCTGTAAAAGCCGTTTGACCATCAGCACAAGTAACAGTCACTCTTAAATACAATTCATATTGGTTATAAAGTGGAAGAGTAACACAAGTAGAACTTCCAATATTTGTATAATTCCAACCGTCAGAACTTCCCTGCCATATTATATTTTGTATATTCGTACAATTTGAAACGCTCACGCACCATGTACCATTTTGATTGGTTTCAATGCAGGAAGGGCCTGTGATTTGTAATGTAATAGGATTTGCCCTAAATTGGGACACAGCACATGCATTTTCTTTCATCATTCTTGCATTATCATTACGTGTTGCGGCTCCTTTTTGCGTTGGAAATTCTTCGCAATCTTTGTCGGTTACCAAGTTTGGGTCGGAAAGCGTATTTTCTTTAACCGTATTTCTAACAACTTGAATTTGTTTTATATCTTCTGTTTCGGCTTCTCGTATTTTCATAGTCCTAATTTATTTTTCATTGTCAGTAAAATGACAAAAATGATAATTGAAAATAGTGTTCCGACAGGGAGATACCACAAAGTCAGAATTGAAATTATTATTCCGAAAATATATGTCCAATTTTGGTTTGTCCACAAAGCATAAAGCCAAACAAGCCAAAGTATTCCGAAGGTTATAAAAAGTGGTCCAAGCTTAAAAACGTCAATATTTAGTTTATAAAATATGTTTGCCCAAGGTCCCGGTTTTTCAGGTCCAATATATTTTCCTTTGAGCATTACATAAATTCCGTCAATGAGCATATAACCACCATTAAGAAGTGCGAGTATTGTCAAAAATATTTTCATTCCTTTGTTATAATTCTGTTTTTCGGTTACGTTCTGTTAGCATTGCAGGTAACGTTTCTCAGCTATACGCAGGCAGGGATTTTAACCACTGAACTTCCTACGAAGAACTGAACTTCAAATTTACCACTTTCCTGTCTTACGAAGCACGAACCCCCTGCTTGCGTATAGGTGATGTTATGC
>LNBW01000027.1 GCA_001567255.1 Bacteroidetes bacterium OLB9
TTATATGAAACCCATTAATGACAGAGTGGTAGTGAAGCCGGCGCCGGCAGAAGAAAAAACATCAGGTGGTATTATCATACCTGACACAGCAAAAGAAAAACCTCAAAGAGGTGAAGTCATTGCTGTAGGACCAGGAAAAGATGGTAACAAAATGACTGTTAAAAAAGGCGACATTGTACTTTACGGCAAGTACGCAGGACAAGAGATAAATTACAAAGGTGAAGATTATTTAATCATGAGAGAAGACGACATATTAGTCATCATCTAATTTTGAAAGATAATCAGAAAACTTTATTTTTTTTCATAAAATTTTAAAAATAAACATAATATGGCTAAAATAATTAGCTTTGATTCAGAAGCAAGAGTTAAATTAAAATCAGGTATTGATCAATTAGCAAATGCTGTGAAGGTAACCCTCGGACCTAAGGGAAGAAACGTAGTAATCCAGAAAAGTTTTGGAGCGCCATCTATTACTAAAGACGGTGTCACTGTAGCTAAAGAAATTGAGCTCGAAGACGCTATAGAAAATATGGGTGCTCAAATGGTCAAAGAAGTAGCCTCCAAAACTGCCGACGCTGCAGGTGACGGTACCACAACGGCAACTGTACTAGCTCAAGCTATGGTTAATGCAGGTTTGAAGTATGTAACAGCAGGTGCCAACCCAATGGACCTCAAAAGAGGAATTGACAAAGCAGTTGCAACGGTGATTGGTGATCTCAAAAAACAAAGCGAAGTGGTCGGTTCTGACTTTAATAAAATCAAGCAAGTTGCAACCGTATCTGCTAATAACGATGAAGAGATAGGTACCCTCATCGCAGATGCTATGAAGCGTGTCAGTAAAGATGGAGTCATCACTGTAGAAGAAGCTAAAGGAACCGACACGTATGTTGAAGAAGTGATTGGAATGCAGTTTGACAGAGGTTATTTGTCTCCATACTTCATCACCAACACAGAAAACATGACGACGGAATATGAAAATCCTTTGATTTTGATCCACGATAAGAAGATTTCTAACGTACAAGAGATCGTTCCAATCCTTGAGAAAGCGGTTCAGACCGGAAGACCACTTTTGATCATCGCTGAGGATGTAGATAGTCAGGCACTAGGTACATTAGTTGTAAACAGATTGAGAGCCGGCCTTAAGATTGTGGCTGTTAAAGCACCAGGTTTTGGTGACAGAAGAAAGGCTATGCTTGAGGATATTGCTATTTTGACCAATGGTACCGTAATTTCTGAAGAGAAAGGATACAAACTGGAAAATGCTACCATTGATGAGCTTGGACAGGCTGAGAAAATCTCTATTGACAAAGACAATACGACTATTGTCAATGGCAAGGGGAAAAAGGCAGATATCAATGCAAGGATCAACCAAATTAAAGCTCAGATAGAAACCACCACTTCTGATTATGACAAAGAAAAGCTTCAGGAGCGATTAGCTAAACTAGCAGGTGGTGTTGCAGTTCTTTATGTAGGTGCTGCTACTGAGGTAGAAATGAAAGAGAAAAAAGACAGAGTCGATGATGCACTTCATGCAACAAGAGCCGCAGTAGAAGAAGGTATTGTACCAGGCGGTGGTGTAGCGCTCGTTAGATCTATCAAAGCCCTTGACGCTCTGGTAGGTACTAATGAGGATGAAAATCTCGGTATCCAGATCGTTAAAAAATCACTTGAATCTCCACTAAGAACAATTGCAGAAAATGCAGGCGTAGATGGTTCTGTAGTATTCCAGGAAGTATTTAAGGCAAAAGGTGCTAATGGATATAATGCTAGATCTGACAAGTATGAAGATCTCAAAAAGTCAGGTGTTATCGATCCTACAAAAGTGGCCAGAGTAGCTATTGAGAATGCAGGTTCTATTGCTTCTATGGTATTGACTACTGAATGTGTCATATCAGACAAAAAAGAGGACAATCCTGCTGCTGCCATGCCACCAATGGGTGGTGGCATGGGTGGCATGATGTAATCATATAGCTTCCTAAAAGCAATATACATAAATCCCCTGCAATTCATATTGTAGGGGATTTTTTTACCCACATTGCTCATTAACTTTGTGACGAAGGGAAATGATACAAAATAGCTAAGAGGCTCGGAGTTTTTATTCAGCAGGCATAGTTTTACTACATCGAGGACAGAAAAGCGAGTACCGAAATAGATAAGAAGTAGCCTTTACATGTAGTCAATTTCCAATGCTTAATTTGGGTTTAATAAAAAGCCTTGTAGCAATGAACTCTCAAGGCTTTTTTAATTATGGGAATATAATACAGGAAATTGTGTTATTAATAAACTAATTTTTGTTGATCAAGTAGTTTTTCAATTGTCTGATTCAATAATTGAATAGAGCGTGATTGTGAGTCAATCGTTTCCTTCATTTTATCCATTTCAGCCGAAATTGAATTGCGCACGTGATTAGGTGTGGGTAAGAATGGGCTTATTTTGACATCAACGTGCCAAATTTCACGAATATCCTTAACCGGTATCGTATATGGATCGTAATAGTTATTATCTGAAATCATTTCCAAGGTACCATTTTTGCGAATGTTGTTTTTCACACGCTTTACAATGATCGATCCTTCTAGAACGACAACATAAACGAGATTATCTCTAACGGAGTTATAGAAACTACTACTATCTATACTTGAACAAACCACTTTATCGCCTGCAAAGAGTGAAGGTTCCATACTATCTCCTTCTACATCAAAACACCTATAATTTCCATGTTGGAATTTATAATCAGGCAATGAAAAACTAATCAAATCCTCTTGGTAAATTGGGTCATTGAATTGATCAGTATAACCGGCATGGGCTGCCATAGGAATGTATAGGATTTTCTCAAGTGACTCATGTGCCGTACCTTGATTATTTTTTGCTTCCCATTCATCTTCAATAAACATCTCACCCGCTCCAGTGAAGATAAAATGAGGATTAAAATGATATGTCTCTATGCTATTTTTAATGAGCTCTATGGTGACGTCACGCTTGCCGCGCATGATGTCGTTTAAGTTCTGAGGATGATAATCTACACTTAATGCAAACTGACGGACAGATTTGATTTTATTCTGCTCTTTTAGTGTTTCAACACATCTGACAAATCTTTCCGTAACAATATTACACATAGGAGATTACACAAAAAATTTTCATATTTCGTAATGATAACACAGCAAAAATAACAATAATATATGTAACTAAAAAATAATATATATAAATTATTAAAAATTATTTTAATGTGAGATCATTCAACCTACATTTATTTGGGATAATTGCCTGACTAATTCATAGCTATTTTCAAAGCAAAAAGGCTCATTTTTTGGTAAAATGAGCCTCCATGGTTTTAAGATTGAGTTATAAATATCAATTATTCAACCGGTGTAATCAAACTACCACCGCTATGACCTGCTACAATAATAGCCGTAATAATGCATAGAACAAATAAGCTTGTTGCTAAACCCCACGTTACTTTCTCAACAAAATCAGTTGACTTTGCTGCTCCAAACATCTGGTTTGCTGCAGTACCTCCTAATGTGGAATCAATTCCACCACCTTTTGGATTTTGAATCAGGATTACTGCCATAAGCAATATGCAGTTGATTGCAATTAGTATTGTTAGTAAAGTTACCATCTTTTATTTAAATTTTTAACAGATTTTCAATTTTTTGCTGCAAAGTAACTACTTTTTTCTGGATATTTATGCATTAAGTGCTCATACATTTTTTTTTGCATCGTCAAAATGTCCTTGCTGTACCAAGATATCAGCCAGTGGTTCTGACACGATGGCATCAGATTTGGTGATTGATTTTCTAGCACTTTCCTCTAGTTCACGTTTCTTGGCTTTTTTTTCTTCTTTCCTTATTTTTTTCTCCAGATCTTCCTTCTTGAAGGACATCAGCCATTGGCTATAGTCAGAAATCCCACTAAATTCCTTGAGTTTGAATTTCTTTTTCATCTTTTTTCTTTTTTGAGAAGGTTCACTTGTAACGGCTTCAGATTTTATCCTATATTTTTTAGTAACTACTTGTTTGTCAGGTGCCTGTTCATCATTACTTTGAGATCGAACTTTATATGATTTAACAGATTTTTTTTCATCTTGTTTTTGTTGCTCAATAATTGGGCTTTGGATTGTGTCTTTTATAATATCTTCCGGCTTCTCTACTTCCTTTTGTGGTGCTGGTTTCTGCACTTGATCCACATCAACATCTTGCTCAGGTTGATATTCCTCAATTATCTCCTTCGGATCTATCTCAAGACTTTCTGTTTCTATAATTATATTATCATTGGAGACAGGCTCACCGGAATTAATTTCTAGGTCTATTGTCTTATTTCCCATAACAGATGTTGTCACTGTAGCATTAGGGATTGGCGATACCTCCAGATTAGTTCTCTCCGCCAACTCGTCTATCTCCTCAATAACAGCGAGTGTGGAAATATTACTATTCAACAAATAGTTTTCTACCAAAAGATGGTCTGCACCGGTAAGTACGGCATCATGAAAATGGCCGGAATTCATTTTCTTAGCCAGTAACATTCTATACAACGAGGAAGATGGGGCCTCGGATATAAGCCCTTCCAGCTCTGTTACACTTAGTCTATCTAGTGTGCCGGAATCAGAAAAATACTTTGAGATACTATGAGTCATGAGGCTGCAAAGATATATTATTTACCTCAGACTTGATATGCTTATATTAAAAAAATTATCATCCTTTTACCATGACCGTCAACCTCGAAACACATACCAAATTTTCACCTTCATCAAATATTTCTGTATTCCATACATGTAAGGTTCGACCTAGTCTTATCGGTCGTGTAACACTATGCACTCGGCCGTCCTTAGCTGACCTGAGATGATTAGCATTAATCTCAATACCTACCACGCTCTTAGTAGGATCGCCTGCTACCAGCCAGCTTGCTACGCTACCTATAGACTCAGATAAAGCCACTGAAGCGCCTCCATGCAGTAGTCCCATGGGTTGTTTAGTCCGATGATCTACAGGCATACTGGCTTTAATATAATCATCTCCTATTTCAGTAATCTGAATGTCAAGATGCTCTACCATGGTATTCTTGTTGAAAGCATTAATCACTTCAAGGTTGGGCTTCAATTTCCAAATCATAATTTCACTTATTTATCACTGAATCAACAATTAATATTCATTAAAATATCTACGTGCATTCCGGTTCCAATTAGGGCCTACTGTTGTGCCATCTACCGTATTTCCTTCCCGTTCCATAGGTACAGACTTATACAATTCTACTTCCCATGCCGGATTACTTTTTTCGCCCAGGCAAGTAGAATGCAGCAAATGAAAATCATTATGTACCAGCGAAGGGTTGTAAAATAGAAATCGGACATTAGTCTGAGAGGTCGTCGGCAAATAATTATAATACCAAATTTCGTAAGGTGGCGCATCTATTTCATTATCTATCGTGAGCACATTAGATGGTTTTCCATATTTTAAGAAAATGTACCCTCTGTCAGTCTGAAATCCATAACCGGCATTATTATAAAATTTTTTATCAACCGCCTTTGCTACATCCATATAAAGATTAAATGCAGCTTCAGGATTTTGAGGTGCTCTAGTCTTCCATAGCTGAAATATAAACTGACGCTGACTTTTGATCTTATCTGAGCGAATCAATTTCCATAGTGTGCTATTCTGATTCTGATCCGTAATGGGTACGTGCGCCTTTAAAATATAGTCCATATCTTCAGGTTGAATATCCCGAACAAATGCATTTTCAGGTGTTTCATTATAAGTTTCCAGATGCTTTATATCCGCCTCAGGATTGCTGACCAGAAAATCCATCGCACCTTTTGCATATTCATTGCCTGATTTGTCCACTATCCTTCCATCAATAAAATATTCTCCGGACTCAAGTAAATAAGCAGGTAATGAGATGAGCAATGGCTCTACCTCTAATTTCTTTAACTTTTTTGCTTTTGTAAAGATAAACTCTGCAGTAGTATCACTTATTATACCTCTCCTAATAGAATATTGGAAATATAAATCGGTATTCGGCTTATCACCGGTTATGTAAATTTCTGTATAAAAATCTAGTTGTCGTCGGTTCTCGTCTATATAATGATAGGCAAGTGGCTCCATGTAGTAGCCATTCTTCACCAGCGCTTGAGCCCTACTATCTTTTCTTATCACAGATAGTGGCACCATGTCTGAAAAACTTACCGAAGGGTTAGTAGGTTCATCTACAGTCAACTTCTGAAGCATTTCGAGTTTATCTGCTGTATTATTCATATCCTTTGCTTCTACTCTTGCCGTATATTCTCCAGGAAGCAGTTGAAAGCGCTTCAGCTCCAGTAAATCTGATATTGTATCTGTTGTAGTCAGGAAAAGTTCAAATTTATCATAAGCAACAATTTGTTCCTGTTGATCTGTCAAAATAAGCATAACTTGTACCCTCGCCTGATGATCTACCCATTTGATACTTTGACCTTCAATTCGCACATACAATTCGCTGTAAGGCTGATTGCCATAAAAATTATAATGTCTCAAATCCATATGTATTGCCATCAAAGGCAATACTAAAAATAAGATTATAACTGTGATAAAAACTCTCATAGGGTTTAATTATTATCGTGTACCCATCCGAATCGAATCACTTTCTTTTAACAAGAAAATACTCCATATAATAATAGCTCATTTTTCCTTCCAGGTACATAGAATCACGATCCAATCTACCGATATTCAAATCAAAAGGTATTTTTGCATCAATGATGAGTCGATTTCCTTCTAGCTGATAAGTGTGGGGGTTATTGTCTTCAAAAACATTGGACTCAACCGTGCTATCTGCTTTGAAATCAAAATATGCATCTTTCATAAATCCATTGGGCTTAGAATTCATATTGGATTGATATACATCCCATGTACCAATAATGTTCTGTGCCCTTTCATCAGTATTACTCTTACAAGCACCCAGAAAAAGTCCCAGAATTATACAAGTTAATAAATGTAACTTCATTTTAGAAAGCTTTTTTTCTTTGCGAATGGAAAATATAGATCTTTAATGCAATCGACAACTTCAAAAGTTGGTATAAATATATCAACAATCACAAAGGCAGGTTGTTTTTAAAGTTCACCACCATGTCTATCCAACTCACCTTCCCATTTGGCTACAGCACACGTCGCAAGTGAATTGCCCAATACATTTGTCATACTGCGTCCCATATCACAAAAATGATCGATAGGAAGGATTAAAGCAACACCTTCAGGAGGAATCCCGAACATGGCACAAGTAGCAACAATGATCACAAGGCTCGCTCTAGGCACACCAGCAATACCTTTAGAGGTAAGCATAAGTACCAGAAGCATCACAATTTGCTCTCCTAGAGCCATTTCAATACCATATATCTGTGCAATAAATATCGATGCAAAGGTCATATACATCATACTTCCATCCAAATTAAAGGAATAACCTAGAGGCAAAATAAAGGATACGATCTTGTTGTTACAACCGAACCGCTCGAGTTCTTCCAGCAATTTTGGGAAAACGGCTTCTGAACTGGTAGTAGAAAAAGCTATAAGCAGTGGTTCTTTAATTCTTCTGAGTAACTCCATGAGGCGGTTGCCCAAAATAAAATATCCAACTATGAGCAAAATTAACCACAATACAGCCAAAGCTATGAGGAAGTCTCTGAGGTAAACCGCATACACAGTAAAAATTGAAAAGCCTTTGCTGGCTACGATTGCAGCAATGGCACCAAAAACTCCTGCAGGTGCCACCCACATGATATATCCTACCATTTTTAGTATAGCATGTGCAGCTACATCCAATAATTTAACCATAGGTTTGGAGTATTTTTTCCCTAGGTTAGCGAGTGCGATACCAAACATCACTGAAAACACTACAATCTGCAGCACTTCATTGGTAGCAAATGCTTCAAAAAGTGATTTAGGTACGACATGCTTCACAAAGTCTTCCAGTGAGAAAGCTTTAGTATGACTGATCAAATCATCCGCTCCTGAGGTATCATTCAAATCTAGATTGACCACATGACCAGGCTCTAACCAGTTGACAAAAAACAATCCGATCAGCAATGAGACAAGCGATGCTACTATAAACCAAAGCATGGCCTTTGCTCCGACTCGACCTATCATACTTACGTCACTCATCTTGGCAATACCTACCACCAGTGTGGTGAATACTAGTGGTGCAATAATCATCTGAACCATCCTTATGAAGATAGTCCCAAGAAGTTTTATTTTGGATGAAAATCCTTCAATATGTTCCGGAAAATAAAAATGAACTATCGCTCCTGCAATAAGCCCTAAAATTAATGCCCAAACTATGGCAAAAAAAAGTTTGTTCTGACCTTTCATATTCTTTTGTATGCAGAGCAAATATAGACGCTTTTTTTTATTCTCAGTTTTTTTCTACAGATTCATTTTATCTTTTTTCAATTCAAAGCCCTAATATAGGGGGCTCAAAACATAGTTTTTTCCTAATAAAATCCATCGAAAGAGTAGCAAATATTTTTATCTAATCACTTTCTGATTTTTTTCTTTCAACCTAAATGAATTCAAGTATCGGTTGATGTCGTCATTAAGACTTTTCTCCATTGGTGTATATACTTGTATCGCATAAAATCGATCACCTACAATCAGCATCCTACATTTTACTACCACTTTATTTTTATCTATCATGGCTCTAAAAATAATACCACTGTGATGTCCGTAAGGCGAATCAGCTTTATAATCCAATGAGGCATGAATATCTTTTAATAATGCATCCATACTTTCATCTAGAAGTGTTTTCATCAATTCAACAGAATCTGCTTGAAGCGTTCCTGTAGGATAGTCAACATACGAGACCATGTAGAGGTAATTTGGATCATCCTCAGTACCACTACAAGCCCAAGTAACCGGATGCATTTCACCTACGTCTGTCAATATTTTTTTCTCACCCGCTGAAAGGTTACAGGGCACACTCAACTCAAATGATTGATCCTTAGGTTGAAAATATGTCCAATCTTGTTGGCCACAAACCATATCTAAAGTACAGATAAGAAAAAGTAAGGTTAGGATATGCTGTTTCATATATAATTGAGTCACTGCGTTGTGTTAACGTCAAAAATCAGGTTTTGTATCTCAAAAAGGTAAAGAATTTATAATAATGATCAGGTAAATCTCAAAAAAGAAGAGTTTTTATAAAAATGTCGGTAAATTAATTTATCCTTTTGAGAAGATTGATTACTTTTGTAAATATTTAGTACACTAATTATTGTTATGCAAACAATTTTTTCAGATACACCTACTAAAAAGACCCTACCCGGCTTCCATCTAGAAAAGACGGCCAAATTGATGAAGTTAATTTTATCAAGGAATCTTTTATCTTCACCGGAAATTGATCTTACTGTGGATCAGTGGGTCATAATGCATTTGATTGATGAGCATAAAACACTTAGCCAGCAACAACTGGGAGAACTAGCCCTAAAAGATGCTCCGACCATAACTCGAATGCTGGATCTGATGGAAACAAGAAAACTCATCGTCAGAGCGCCTGATAAAAGCGATAAACGCAAATTTCAGATAAGGCTCACCAGTATAGGGAAGGAAAAATACCTGACAGCGACACCGATTATTCATTCATTTAGATCGGATGCATATAAGGGACTTACCAGGGAAGAATTGATGCATCTTGAAAACATGCTCAATACCATATTTAATAATCTAACAAAATTAAATTAAAACGATATGCATTACTATTCATTAGGGAAAATCCCGCCAAAGAGACACACTCAATTCAGAAAATCGGATGGCTCACTTTATAATGAGCAGGTTTTTTCAACTGAGGGTTTCAGTAATTTATATTCTATCTTGTATCACAACAATCCTCCGACGATGGTCACCCAGGTAGGTGATCCTGTTGACGTCACACCTAAGACTATCAACGATCGACAACTTAAACCCAGAAGCTTGAGTGGATTTAACATTCCTCAGGAAGATGACTTTCTAGAAAGCCGTAAAGTGGTACTGACCAATGATGAATGTCAGATTGCCCTAGCAGCACCGCGCAAAAGCATGACTGACTACTTCTACAAAAATGGTGATTCTGATGAAGTTATTTTTATACATATAGGCTCCGGTACTTTAAAGACGATGTATGGAAATCTGCCATTTGAATATGGAGATTATCTAGTCATCCCTCGAGGCACAATCTATCAACTAGAGTTTGATACTGAAGATAACAGGCTGTTGATTGTAGAGTCAAATTCACCTATTATCACACCTAAAAGATATAGGAATGATTTTGGTCAATTAATGGAGCATTCTCCATTTTGTGAGCGCGATATCCGAAAGCCACACATGTTGGTAACTTATGATGAAAAAGGAGATTTTCTTGTTCAAGTCAAAAAGCAAAACAACCTCTACCCTTTCCATTATAAGGCACATCCATTTGATGTAGTAGGCTGGGATGGTTATTTATATCCTTATGCTTTTTCAATATTCAATTTTGAGCCTATCACTGGTAGAATCCACCTGCCACCACCTATACATCAGACTTTCGAATCTAGATCCATGGTCATTTGCTCATTTGTACCCCGAATGTATGACTACCATCCGCTGGCAATACCTGCACCTTACCATCATAGCAACATCGACAGTGAGGAGGTATTGTACTATGTCGATGGCGAGTTTATGAGTCGCAAACATGTAGATAAAGGACAAATAACACTGCATCCGGGTGGACTCGCTCATGGGCCACATCCTGGCGCTATGGAACGCAGCATTGGCCAGAAGGAGACTAAAGAAATGGCAGTGATGATAGATGCATTTAAACCTTTGTTACTGACCGATTATGGCATGGAAATCGAGGATGAGGATTACTACCTCAGTTGGTTACCATAGTTACTATATTTTAAGATCATTACAATTTTTTTTAATCGTTATATAAAATAAATAAGTTTTTTAAATATGAATACTTCCACCTTGACAAATCATGAGACCATTACAGATACATTCCCAATTAAGGGCACTGACTATATTGAGTTTTATGTAGGAAATGCCAAGCAAACTGCTCTTTTTTATCAGCATTGCCTCGGCTTTGACTTGGTTGCATATAAAGGACCAGAAACCGGAACAAGAGATATTGTTTCCTATGTCCTGCAGCAAGGTAAAATCCGTTTTGTAATCACCTCAGCATTTAGTCCAGAACATGAAGTCTTACAACATGTGGCTCAACATGGCGATGGTGTAAAAGTACTCGCTCTATGGGTAGATGATGCGATAGATTCCTACCATAAAGCGATAGAGCGAGGTGCAGAGAGTGCATTTGAGCCCATAAAACTCGAAGACGAGCACGGATATATCAATATCGCAGGTTTTAAAACGTATGGGGACACTATCCATACTGTTGTGGACAGAAATCACTACACCGGCGCCTTTATGCCAGGCTATGTGGCTAAGAAAAGCGAATATAAATCGACTCCACTAGGCTTTAAATATGTAGATCACTGCGTAGGTAATGTAGAACTAGGCGCCATGAATAAGTGGGTTAAATTTTATGAAGATGTGATGGGATTCAAGCTGCTGATCACCTTTGACGACGAAGATATTTCCACAGAATATTCAGCACTGATGAGTAAAGTTGTGAGTAATGGAAATGGTTACATCAAATTCCCAATAAATGAGCCAGCTCAAGGAAAGAAAAAGTCACAAATTGATGAATACCTTGAGTTTTATCGTGGGCCTGGGGTACAACACGTTGCTATAGCCACTGACAACATCATTCATACAGTAGAAGCTATGCGTAAAAATGGTGTCGAATTTCTGTATGTTCCTGACAACTATTATGATACCGTCGAAGAACGTGTAGGTGCTATCAACGAAAATATGGAGGACCTAAAACGAATGAATATTTTGATTGATAGAGATGAAGAAGGATATCTCCTCCAGATTTTCACTAAACCTATTCAAGACAGACCGACAGTATTTTTTGAAATCATACAGCGTGTGGGAGCACGGTCTTTTGGAAAGGGCAATTTCAAGGCACTTTTTGAATCTATAGAAAGAGAACAAGCGCTGAGAGGAAACCTGTAACCTATTCAGACTATAATACAAAAAATGAGTCTTTCAATAAAATGGAAGACTTATTTTTTTATGTGTGATTACAGCATGACTTATCTTGTTGGATAGGTGGACATGGTACAGTACCATAACTGCAAAAAACACAGCAATCTCCTGATTTGGGTTTTAAAAAGATACTACATGAAGTGCATTGATAAAAATAAACACATGCTGCTTCAGGCATGATCACTTCTTTACTATATCCACAATGAGGGCAAGTAATAACAGAAAATAACTGTACTGATTGATTATTGTCCATATTTCAACAATTCTATCTATTTACAAAGATACCGGTCTTACACTAAATGAGTAATCACTAATTCAATCATACACGATAATTGAGCTAAAAATAAAGATACTTTCTTTGATTGAATTTGGCTTGTGGGATAACAAAATAATAAAGCCGAACTCACAAATGTAAATTCGGCTATCAATATTTACCTTATTGAATAATTAATTATAAGTTTTTCAAAACCTGTTCTTCAAGATCTGTACGTGGGTTGATGGCTACGATTTTACCATCTCTTCCGACTAAGAATGTCTGAGGTATGCTTCTTACACCATATTCTTCGGCGGCGGAGCTATCCCACTTCTTCAAGTCAGACACATGACCATCCCAAGTAAGTTTATCCTGGTCTATGGCTGCTACCCACTTTCCCTTCTGAAAATCCATTTGTTCTTTGAGCTGGTTAGGATCTGTCAGTCTGGCTGCCATTCGGCTATCAATACCATCGAGCGAAACGCTAAATACGTCAAAACCTTTATCTTTATATTTGTTATATACAGCCACTACCCCCGGATTAGCCTTGCGACAAGGACCACACCATGAAGCCCAAAAATCAAGCAAGACCAACTTGCCTTTATAATCAGACAGTTTTCTGATTTTTCCATCAGGATCAGGTAGTGCAATCTCCGGTGCATCAGCTCCTAATTTAATTTTTTGAGCAGCCAATGCTGCTTGTACCTCTTGTTCTATTTTCGGAATGATATCAGCAAACTCTTTAGTAATCTGAAAATCAGGATAAGTTTTTGTCATTCTGGTTGAAACCTTCTTGAACATATCTAAAAAATCTGACCTAAAGTTAAAAAGTCTTGCTGAAAGCTGAAATCCTACCATTGGGTCAACCTTTTCTTCAGTAGCTTGAATCAAACCTTGTAAATCAGTTTTCTTATCAATAAAATCTCTAACAGTCTGAAAATACTGTTCTGTCAATGGAGAGCCTTTCAATTGATAATCAAATTCATTAAGACCTGACAGCGTACTAGAAACTGTGATTTCCTTTTCTGATCCGTCACTAATAATATCAAGCATCTGCTCACCTATTCTCATCCTGTAGATACCTTGTTTGATTCCATCAGGTATGACAATCTTAAATGTACCATCAGTACCTATTTTATCTTGGAGTAACATTTTAGGTGGTGATGAAATAAAAACTTGGTCCAAGTAAACCGTCAAATTTTCTCCACCAGTAATTTTGCCAGAAATCGTGGTGCCTTTGGATTGGGCGCAGGCGGCAACAAAAGTGATGGGCAATAAGAATAAAAATATCTTCTTAAATAGTGTCATTTGATTTGTCTAGTTTTAAAATATTATTAAAATGATAATGTATATTTCTACTGAAAATCTTATTCAGCGCACAAAATTAGACAATAAACCTATATTCGCAATACAAGTTTAAGTTTTGGCATGAGCAAATAAAAAGTTTAGGAATTTATTAACAAAATCAAACACTACATTCCGAAAATCACAAGTTTAGTGTGACCTCAGTTACATTAATAAATCAATATTTTACCACTTTTTTAACCTCAATTCCATTTGCTGTTTGTACAGTAACCGTGTAAAATCCAGCAGGTACATTCCACTCTATTTTACTACCTTGTTGATCGAATGACATGGCTGATCCGGCAGCATTTCTGATGGATATGACTTTTGCATCGTTTACATTTAGTTCAAAGTACGCGCCTGCAGGATTAGGTATAATCGTCAACTCCTTAACAGCAAGATTCCGCATGCTAAGTGCAGCTGTAGAGTAGTCATCAAACACAACCTTTGACCTTGATGTCATCCATATGTCATCCAGTTGGGATTTGTCGGCGGCAACTTCAAGAAAAGCTTGCTTTCCGTTAATATGGAAGTTTTTGGGCAGGACAACTCTAACCGTTTGATGATCTATAAATATACTGGCAGGATCTAAATTTAAAATAGACGATGTCACCTGTACTTTTTGACCCAAATGATGAAGAAGTTCTATTTGAATTCCTTCACAGTCAATATCTTGTTCAAACGCAAAAAGGATTTTGCCATTTTCATACCATTTTGATACTTGAACATAATTTCTACCGTCAGCTACAAGCGCATTTGCTTCTGTGATGTCACCACGATACACTCCTTTTAAGTTTAACGGTGATTGTAGATCTTTCAATTGAAACTGAATTGTTTCTCCAGTCATGGATGCACTTGATGCTCCTAATTTATAAGACCACTGATCCTCATTTGATTTATCGGGAATCAAAATGGCCTGTTTCAAAGCATGCAAATCTTGAGTATTGACTTTGCCATCCTTATTCAAATCAGCAGCTATCATCTCATTATCTACCAGCTCCAGTCTGCCCAAAAGATAATCTATGAGCATCTTTAGATCAGCAATATCCACTCTTTCTTTTCTATCTCCATCATATTGCAATTGAACCTGCATATCTTCATAAAGGCTTAAATCATTCCATGAGAAACTACCATCCTTTCCTGAGTAAATTGTCAATGCATCATTCGGTTTGGAGGCGCTTGACAAGGTCAACCTTGCATTATCAATAGGTAGTCCATTAGCTTCTGTTATGCTCCCGGGCAATTTCAGCGTACCAAAACAACTTCCATTGTCAAATACTAACATGAATACCTCTGCAAACTCTTGATTGCCTTCCCTATCCGTAACATAGATAGCGAAAAACTGAAATCCAGCATTACTGCAGTCCACGACCCGAATAGTGTCGTTGACATTAGGTGAGAAGGAATACTTCAGCAACGACGACTGCGTACAATTATCAAATGATCCCACATTAAATATTCGTGCAGGAACCCTCAATGATGAAGTTTTACCATGAAACGCTGCTGACATCAACTGATACATATATGGTGTCGGCTTTTTGGCATCTTTGACCATCACTTTCTGTACACAACTCGTGACATTCCCGCATTCATCCTGTACCTTCCAGATCACTTTATGCCAACCATGTCCTACACTATCAGGTAGTGTCACCCTAACTTTCTCGCCGCTTTTTACCTTAGGTAAGTTAAATCTAAAATCAAAATTATCAGGTGTAAATGAATAGTCTATACTGTCATCTGAATATAAATCCACATCAACATACCACAGCAACCTTTGATCACCACATAGAGTGGTATCAACAGCTGAGTTAGTAACCGTAAAAGTAGTCTCACAACCTTGAGTAATACCTATAGTGACATCACTACAGGTCTGAATCACAGGTCTAGAATCATCATAGATTTTGATCACCTGGCTATGTGTCCAAATACCAACACCAGCAGATGGATCATATGTACACCAATTAATGACTGTAAAGTGTCTAATTATTTTATAACATGCTTCATTGCCGGTTCTAAATATCTCATCTTCAGTAGTCACACCGACAATATCACATGGACCACTCACCCAGTAAGGCGACGTATCGGGAATATTTTCATCACAATGAAGCGTGATATCTCTTGGCCAATCTATACGAACATCCTCGGGCACATAATCAATATGCAAATGCTGTATACAAGCATCCTCGCCGTTATCATAACGTTGATTACCGTTGGCATCGAGATACCAAATTCGATTAATATCTCCTACATTGCAGGCATTAGTGGAGCCCTGATCTTCATATCTCAACTGACCTGAGCCACCAAAAACAGTAGGAGTACCTGTTAATGGAAGATAATGAATATCGTCATGGCAGGTCAACGTCTTATCTGGAGGGCATATGATATGTGCGCTTACCGTAAAAACAAACAACAAGAAAATGGCACTGGATATGATTTTGTAGGTCATTTAGCAAATAATTTGAATGATCAAAACAAAAATCGAAATAGGGAATCAGTCACAAATATAAAAACATACTAACAATCAATATGTTAATTTTTAAAATTTTCATATATGAACAGTTGAAATCTGTGTCGAATCGCTAAATTGACCATAATTTATTAGTCTCAAATACCAATAAACTCAAGCTTTCTTTGCCGGATCTTTCTTTGCTATGAAGGTAAAAGTATCTATATTTGCCATTTAAAATTTTAATAAAAATCTATATACAATGTTGCTATCAGTTAAAGAGATGGATCCGAGTTCGCGTACTTGGGTTTTTCAGGCAGGCACTACACTCAGTGCAGATCAGTGCAATCAAATCAGAAGTGACATTCATGACTACCTAAAACAGTGGACATCACACAACCATACGCTCTATACTTATGGAGATGTGGTTGAAAACCGATTTATAGTAGTGATGGTGGATGACAGGCATGAGGTAGCCAGCGGTTGTTCAATAGATGCCATGACTAGATTTATCAAAAGCTTAGAGAAAAAATATAGTATTGATTTTCTGGACAGAATGCAGGTGGCGTATGTTGATGACGCATCAAGTGAAATTACTACCGTCCACATCAACCAGCTCGCTGATGCAGTTCATTGTAATAAAATTTCTGAAGATACCATTGTATTTAATAATATCATCAAAACAAAACAAGAATTTGATACAGGATGGAAGGTCAAACTCCGAGACAGCTGGCACAAAAGGTTTATCTGATCCACACTCATTCCTATCATTGAAACTTTTAAGGAAAGTACTTTGTTATTTGAGGCATAACAACTCATTTTATGTTTGGAAAAATAAAAAAGGCACTTGGAATTGAAAGTGTAAAACTGGAATTAATCATCCCTGAATCAGTGGACAAAAATGCAGGGCTTATTACCGGATTTATTCGATTGACATCACTAAGTGACAATAACATAGTGGAAAAAATCACTGTGGAGATGATTGAAAAATATACTCGAGGTCGGAACGAAAACAAACTCATCAATGAATACCCTATGGGTAGAATTGAAAAAAAAGAAAAGATAGTTTTTTCTAAAAATGATATAATCGAAATCCCTTTTGATATGGACTTTGTCTTTGTACAGTCAGAGATGGACAAATTGGGCGAAAACAACTTCTTAACCAGAGGATTAGTATCGCTAGCTAAAAAAGCAAAAGGTGTAAAATCTGAATTTTCTGTCAAAGCTGAAGCTTATGTAAAAGGAACAACGCTGCATCCATTTGATGTAAAACCCGTCAAACTGATTTGATTAAAAATGAAACGGATATATTATCTATCGACTTGTTCAACTTGTACCAGAATATTAAAATTAATTTCGACAGAAGATACAGAATTAATTGACCTTAAAAAGCAAAATATCTCACCTGAAGATCTTGACTTAATGAAGACTTACTCGGGTAATTATGAATCGCTCTTCAACAAAAGAGCACAGAAATACAAATCGCTTACAGATGATGAAAAACCAGTGAATGACGGTGATTATCGGTCACTCATTCTCAAAGAATATACCTTTTTAAAACGACCTGCGGCCATCATAGAGGATAAAGTTATCGTCGGCAACAATACAGCCGCCATTGATTCATTTATAAAGGAATTCGGCTCTAAAAATTAAATCAATGCTTTATTCCTCTTCGCTTTTACCTTCAGATTCAGCTGTAAGGTAACCTCTTGAATTCAGAAAATTAAACCACTTAATGACCTTCTTCATATCACTATGAAAGACTTTGTCTCGGTCATAATCAGGAATGATCACACTAAAATATTTTTGCAGTGTAGTATGATCATCATTAGGTGATGGTATAGGATAATCTACTGCATGGTCTAGCATAGACTGAAACACCTTGCTGATCTCAATCGTATCGTCATCCGTATAAATAGCCACTGTCTCCATAGGCGTAAACTGATGCTGGCGCACAGAGCAAAACCTTGTTTTTCCGCTATCTAAATCAGAGACCAAAAGTCCATTGGACTTAGTTGCATTCAGCTTATACAATCCTGGAAGCCCACTAACTGCTAAAATATTTTTCAAATTCATACCATCAAATTTCAATAAAATCGAAGCGCAAAAGTAAACATTTCATTTTAAAAAAGACAATTTATTATCCTAGCGCAGTTTATTTATCTCTAGATAATATTTTATACTCATAATTTTCTTTAGAATCCGATGAGTAAATGA
The DNA here is from genome assembly GCA_001567255.1 of Bacteroidetes bacterium OLB9. Lineage (GTDB taxonomy): Bacteria > Bacteroidota > Bacteroidia > Chitinophagales > Saprospiraceae > OLB9. The sequence goes on from LNBW01000027.1 coordinate 18,341, forward strand.
TCGTTGCACAAAGATTTGTCCTAATCAAATGAAAATAAACATAATATATAATCAAACAATTATCAAAGAATCAATAAACATAGTGACAACAATAAATCAACTAAACAATAAAATCCAAAGGAAATAAAATAAGGTGTCACAGCGTTTTTCAATTTCATGATAAATTCCTAAGTTTGTCCTATGAATCGTGAAATAGCCATAATGGAGAAGCTGGAGAAGGAGCTGAGTTTGAAGCAACTCCAGATAAAGTCACTGTTGACCATCACACAGGCCATCAATGACAATGTGTCTGCTGATGGGCTTTTCAAGATGTACAAATCATTCCTCAGTTGGGAAATGGGCATTGACAAAATGGCACTTTTTGTTACTGATGGCGATGAATGGGCTTGTGCTACTGAAATCAATTTTAATAAAAACAGTACAAAGGACATCATTCCAATACTGCTTACCTATAAACGGCTCTACACCATAAAAGCTGACGACCCAAATATTCTGGATGGTCTGGATATTATCATTCCTGTCTTTCATAAAGAATTGCCTATTGCTTATGCTGTGATAGGTGGAATCAAGGAAAAGGAAGATATTTACAACAAAATTCAATTCATCACTACCATTACGAATATCATTGCTGTAGCTATAGAAAACAAGAGGTTGTTTAAAAAGCAAATTGAGCAAGAAAGGTATCGCCGTGAAATGGAGCTTGCTTCAGAAGTCCAGCAAATGCTCATACCTGAAGTACTTCCTGTTGAGGAAAAATTTGCTATGTCAAAGATTTACAAACCGCATTACAATATAGGTGGGGATTATCTTGACTTTATCCGATTTGATGATGACCGGTTTGCCTTTTGCATTGCAGACATCTCAGGCAAAGGTGCGTCAGCAGCACTTTTGATGGCCAATTTTCAGGCTATGATACAATCTTTCATCTTTCAATACCGTGATTTGGAGACATTCGTCTTTGCTCTGAATCAATCTGTCTATAGAATTACCAAAAGTGATAAATATATTACTTTCTTTGTAGCAGAGATTGATACCAAGAAAATGACACTTAAGTATGTCAATGCCGGTCATTATCCACCTATTCTTAAAATGAAAGATCAGATCATCCGTCTCGACAAGGGTTGTTCATTTATCGGAGCATTTGAACGTTTAGACAATATCCGCGAAGAGAAAATTAACATCGCTTCAGATGCAATGATTGTTTGCTTTACGGATGGATTGCCAGATCTAAGGAATGCAGAAGAAGAATATTTTGGTGATAATTATCTTGAGTTTTTTGTAGATGATTATTGTCATCTCACACCTGAGGAGTTTAACAATAAACTGCTTTTAGAGATAGACGATTTTCGTGGAGGCAATGAGATCACCGATGATATAGCTGTAATTACATGTAAAATATATTAAAAACACTTATTTCAATGCATAGAAATAAATATATAGCTGCGATAATTGCTTTTTTCGCCGGATCAGTAGGACTCCATCAATTGTACCTCGAAAATTAGGTGCTTTCATATGGTTTATGATTTTATTTGTAGCATCTCTTAGTATTAATTTTCCTATAACAACAATAATTGCATTTTTCCAGGGTCTTAAGTTTTTGATGATGTCTGAAAAAGTATTTGATTATAAATACAATAGTATCCATCCTACACCTGTAAGAACAGGTCCTGTGTACGAACGACGAAAAGAACAAATGAAGAAAAACGAACAATTTCCTCAAATTCATTATAAATATCAAGATACAAAGGATCGAATTTCTCCACAAGCTAGGATTAAAGCTAATGAATTTAAAAATTCAGGCATTAAAAAGTACAAAGATTTTGACCTTGAAGATGCCATTGATGACTTCAAAAAGGGCCTTGAAATCCTACCCAATGATGTTGCACTTCATTTTAATATAGCATGTGCTTATTCACTGACAGAAAAAAAAGAGCTAGCATATGATCACCTCAATAAGGCAGTAGCATATGGACTAAAAGATGTAGAGCGCATATTGACTCATGACGATCTTGCTTACGTGCGTATTCAGCCGGAGTTTGATGCATTTAGAGCTAGCGGATTTAAAGTAAACCCATTTACTCATTTACAGCAGACACAGGAAACCGACACATCTAAAGTTAGTGAGCCACAGCAAGAAATCCCCATAGCTGATGAGAGTCTTCTGGCTCAATTAAAGAAATTGAGTGACTTAAGAAATAAAGGCATCTTATCCGAAGAGGAATTTATTCATGAGAGAAAGAAAATTTTGAACCAATAAAATGTGTAATTTTGAACGTTTTTCAACTTAAACCTATTTATAGTTATAAATGACAATTCTATTTTGACAGCAAAAGAACTCATATCACAAAGTATTCTTCCTGTTCAGACTTCTGACCTAGGTATCCAGGTATTAGACATGATGCAAGCGAATCATGTAAGTCACCTTCCTATTGTCAATCACGAACAGCTGCTGGGTGTCATTTCAGAAGACGACATTTTAATTCACAATACCGAAGATCCCATAGGTACATACCGACTTTCATATTTAAGACCATTTTGTCTGGACAATGACCACATTTTTGAAGTAATGGCCAGACTTGGAAAACTAGAGCTGACCGTGATTCCTGTCATCGACGCAGAAGAAAAATATCTAGGAGTTATTACGGTTGAAGATCTCATGAAGTATCTGGCAGTGCATTTTTCTTTCACTGAGCCGGGTGGTATTGTAGTGATAGAAACATCTCGAGAGAATTTTTCATTGTCAGAAATTGCTAGAATCGCCGAATCAGAAGAGGTTACAATCCTCAGTAGTTTTGTCAACTCAGTACCGGATTCCTTCAGGTTGTTTATCACACTCAAGCTTAACAAACAAAACATTCAGGCATTTAAAGCCAGTCTCCATCGGTTTGGTTATGATGTTTATGCATCATTCTCTGAAGCAGAATATAGCGATGATTTAAAAGAAAGATATGATTCTCTGATGGCCTATCTTAACGTATAATGGAAAGATTATGCGTGAAAACCATGCATCCAGTCGTAATATTTCATTGATTGCTCGTGTGGTAATTTTATGGTGTATCATCGTATTGTGCACTATGAATGGTATAGGTCAGTCCAGGTATGTCATAGTGGACAGCATCATCATCCAAGGCAATAAGCACACTAAAAATCACATCATTTTTAATGAAATCGATTTCCACCCTGGTGATACTATTTCACTTGAAAAACTGCCATCTAGATTACAGCAAAATGAGAGAAGGCTGAGAAGCATCAGTTTATTTAACCTTGTAACACTCAATATAAAAAACTGGAATACCGAAACTTCTCATTGCAATTTAGTAGTAGCAGTTCAAGAGAACTGGTTTATCTACCCATACCTTATATTTGAGCTTGCTGACAGAAATTTCAATGTATGGCGAAAAGAATTTAACTACGCATTGTCAAGGACAAATTACGGGATAGCTTTAAATCACATCAACCTCACTGGCAATAAGGACAAGCTAAAGCTAAAAGTACAAGGTGGGTACATTAGAAAGCTTGAAATGCTTTATGACTATCCTTATCTATGGGGAAAATGGGGCCTTACTGGAAATATACTTTACTCCGAAAGCAGAGAAGTAGCTTATCAGACTCTAGAGAATAAACCAGTATTTTATAAAAATGCTCAAAATGAACGTATATTCCGACAATATCGTGGTAGCCTAGCATTACAGCAGCGCATCAATCCTCAAACCATTCAGTCAATTAGTCTAGAATACAATGACTTAAAAGTGGACAATGAAATAGTTCGATTGAATCCTAATTTCTTAGGTAGAGGTGAAAGTCAATTAAGATATTTTATACTCGACTACAGCCTGAAATATGACAATACGGTCTATCCTCTATATCCGCTTAAAGGCTATCGAGCTGAATTTAATCTGCGAAAAGAAGGCTTTGGATGGCCTGACAAAATCACCAATACCTGGCTAGCTATGAACATTGAGCAACACTTTGCTCTGGCTAAAAACCTAATATTAAGTGCAAAAATCAAATTTAAAATAAATATTGAAAGCAACAAAATCCCATACATGCTCAATGATGCTATAGGTTATAAAGATGACAACATCACAGGATATCAACTGTACGTCATAGATGGTCGGCATTTTATGCTTGTAAGACATGCTTTAAAATATAGACTGCTCGAACACAATTTTAAGATAAGTGATAAAATGCCTAAGCCATTCAGAGTTATGAACACCCAATTATTTGCCAGACTCAACCTCGATGCAGGATATGCTAACGATCCATCCGGTGGAACAAACAATCCCTATACCAATCGCATACAGTTAGGTTATGGACCTGGCCTAGACTTAATCCTATTCAACAACTTTACAGCCTCGATGGAGCTCGGTATAACTCGACATGGCGAGGCCGGTATATTTTTTTCTGGTGGGCTTAACTTTTAGTGTTTAGGCTTGCACTGCTAACCAAGCGAGTAAACCCATTCCTGTTTCCAGTGCAATTTCGTCAATATCAAAAGTCGGCGTATGAACGGGCGAAGTAATACCTCGTGCTTTATTGCCAGTGCCCAGTCGGTAAAACACTGCTGGTATCTCCTGAGAGTAATAAGCGAAATCTTCTGATGTCATCCTCATGTCTAAATCTATAACATTTTCTTTACCTAGATAAGTCTCCATCATTTGCCGTGTTTTTGATGTCAATTTCTCATCATTGATTAAACTCGGATATCCTTTTACTATATTCACTTCAGCACTAGCTCCATACGCAGATGTAGTTTCTTTCGCAATCTTTTCAATCAGTCTGTGTGCCTTCTCACGCCATTCTTCATTCATTGTTCTGAAGGTGCCTTCTATTTTCACCTCCGAAGGTATCACATTTGTAGCGCCACCGATAGAATTAATTTTTCCAAATGTCAGAACTGCCGGAATTGTAGGTGGAATATTTCTCGCGACAAGTTGTTGCATTGCTACTATCATTTGACTGGCTGCCAAAATGGAGTCGGTACAAAGATGTGGCATTGCACCATGACCACCATTGCCGGAAACGATAATATAAATTTCATCTGATGATGCCATATACAATCCAGATCGGATACCTACCTTACCGGCTTCAAGCGGTGGATATACATGCTGACCAATGATGCCTTCCGGTGTGGGATCCTGCAAAACTCCATCTCGAATCATTAGACTCGCACCACCAGGCAATTTTTCTTCACCTGGCTGGAATATCAATCTTACTGAGCATGGCAATGCATCCTTGATATTATTTAAAATCAATGCTGCACCTAGCAAGCATGCAGTATGAACATCATGACCACAAGCATGCATCACACCCGGATTTTGAGATTTATAGCTGACATCATTTTGTTCTTCAATCGGCAGCGCATCCATATCTGCTCTCAACGCTATCACTTTATCTGTTTTTCCCTTGATAGTAGCAACAATACCGTGACCACCATAACCGGTAGCGTAATTAATGCCCGCTCGAGAAAGAACTTCAGTTATATACCGACTTGTCTGCTCCTCTTGAAATGAAAGTTCCGGATGCATGTGCAGGTCTCTCCTGATTTTTATAACTTCCGGAAGCAATTCGCTGGCTTTATTTTGGATGTGCGTTATTAAATCCATCTCATTATTATATACCTGCAAAGGTAAGAAGAATTTCAATCCGCAATGTCACAAGTCATTGAATCACTCTAAATCAGGTTGCTAGATGACAAATAAGTTATAAATTTCAAGATTCATTGGTAGATTATTCCAATTTAGGTACATTTGACATATAATACATAAAAACATTACATCCATGACCAGACTGTTAACTTTTATTGTTTTATTATTTTCGTGGTATATTCTACAAGCCCAAGAGACAAAGTCACTGTCTCTTGATCCCGATATGCAGGTCATCACCGAACATACAGTAACCATCAAAGGCAAGAAAATCCCCTACTCTGCTATCGCCGGGACACAACCTGTATGGGATGCGGATGGTAAAGAAATCGCCTACCTACATTACGTTTACTATAAGCGTAGTGATGTTAAATCCTACGACGATAGACCTATCCTATTTTCATTCAATGGTGGACCAGGATCAGGTTCAGTTTGGATGCACATCGGTTACACCGGACCTCGTTTACTCAATATTGATGATGATGGATATCCTATACAACCCTATGGATTTGTGGAAAATCCTTATTCCATTCTGGATGTAGCTGACCTGGTGTATATAGACCCTGTCAATACCGGATATTCTCGAACTATTCCTCTTAATGGTAAAGAGGTGGATCGGAGTAAATTTTTTGGTATCAATGCGGATATAAAATATCTGGCAGACTGGATAGGTACCTTTACAACAAGAAATGAAAGATGGCCATCACCCAAGTATTTAATTGGTGAAAGTTATGGTGGAACAAGAGTTGCAGGACTGGCACTAGCTTTACAAAATCAAGATTGGCTCTATCTCAATGGTGTGATTATGGTATCCCCTGCTGACTATCAAGTTTTAAGGCAAAGTGGTCCAATCTCTGAGGCATTAAAGATACCTTACTACGCAGCTACAGCATGGTATCACAAGCGTTTGTCGGCTAAATACCAGTCAATGGAGTTGGAAGCTTTTCTACCTGAAGTTGAGCGATTTACAATCAATGAACTACTGCCTGCACTTACTAAAGGAGGATTTATCGAAACCGCCGAACGTGAAGCAGTAGCGCAACAACTTGCTGATTACACTGGTCTTGCTGCCAAAGATTATATTGAAAATAATTTAGTTGTCACCACTTCATATTTCTGGAAGAATCTGCTCAAAGACGCTTCAGGTTACAACATAGGAAGACTAGATTCCAGATATCTGGGTATCGACCGCAAGTTATCGGGTATTTCACCTGATTATAATGCAGAGCTGACTTCATGGTTGCATTCATTTACACCTGCTATCAACCATTATTATCGTACGGAGTTAAATTTCAAAACGGACGTAAGGTACAACATGTTTGGTGATGTACATCCATGGAACAATGAAAATGACAATACCCGTGACAACCTTCGACAGGCGATGGCCCAAAATCCATATTTGAAGGTATTGTTTCAAGGTGGATATTATGATGGCGCTACCACCTATTTTAATACAAAATATATGATGTGGCAGATGGATCCTAGTGGGAGACTTAAGGATCGCCTGCGTTTCCATGGCTATCAAAGTGGACATATGATGTACATCCGTAAAGAAGACCTCATCAAAGCTAATGATGACATCAGAGCATTTATCCAAAGTACAAAATACATCGGCACACCGGCAAATATTAATCAATGAGGACAATAATTTGCCCTCATTGATTATAATTAGATCTACTCTTGCTTTAAAATTGAACAGTAGCAGATACAACCATGTTTCTTCCAGGCATGGTAAGTCCTGAGCTGTACATTCTATATCTAATATCTGTGATATTCTCTAGTCCAGCACTGATTAAAATATGATCAGTAATCACATATCGAGATTTAAAGTTAATAGTGTACCACGATGGCGAGTAAGTATTACCATTACTATCTTTAGGATATAAAAACGGTTTAGCCTGCTGCTCGGGATTCATATCTTCATGTGCAATCCCTGCACTAAAATTAGTGTACAATTCGAGCGTGACTTTATCATTTTTAAAACCCAATCTAGCCTGTCCAAACGCAGGAGCGGCATGTCTCGAAGGTGCTTTATCTCCATTGTCTAGTTCTTCTTGACCTTTCTGAATATTGTACCTTCCTCCAGCATAAAAACCAGCACCCAGATTGGCCTCAATACCTATATTAGTACCAAATACTGTGGCAAACGCCGCATTCTGAATAGCAAAGACCTGGCTCAATGTCCCATTGTAAATAACACTATCTTTACCATCAACAGTAAATGCACGCTTCACCATAGCATTATCAAGATATGTATAGAAACCACTGACATCCCACTTGACTACATCACCTATTAGTCCACTTAAATTGACCTCACCATTATACGCATATTCTGCTTTTAAATCGGGATTAGGTACAATGATATTGCCATCTGTAAAATCGAAAATCTTTCCTATATCATCTACATTTGGTGCTCTGAATCCAGTACCTCCATGAATAGCGAGTTTAAACCGTGAAGATGGCTTGTAAACCCAACCTATATTACCTGATAATGCTCCATTGTGAATACTCGCTTCCTTAAAGTCAAAAGGATAAAATGACAAATGGCGCTCAAAATTCGACTCCAGGTTGTAACTACTGTAGCGCATACCTGCTTCAACTACAGACCTAGTTGACATCTGGTATTGATAACTCAAATACGCTGCATAGCTCGACCAAACTGAAGCCGGATACCTATCAGGAACGGCTATAGGCGCTTCAGTCAAAACATTAATGGCCTCACCCTTAGATTTAACATCGTTGAGTACATACTCTAAGCCATAAGTAAAATTACAATTCTCAGTCCGCTTTTCAAAATCTAAATTCAAACTGTAAGCATCCACTTGTTCAGTCTGGGTTCTCAATCGTGTGTTATTCAACTTGCGATCGATTCTAGATTCTTCAAAATACTGGTAGGCTGCCCTGAAAGCAAGTCTGTCATACATCTTTGTAGAAGCATTGTTAAAGACTGAAAAATGGTGCATTCTCCACTTTTGTGGTCCATACATCCATATTGCTGAAGACGGCAAGCCATTTTTAGTCTCTAGCAATCTATCATACCTTGGATAATCAGAAGTCTCAGAAAAATGCCAAGCATAATTAAAGTCCCACTTTTCATTGGGGCTGAAACGAATTTTCTGCAAGACATTAAACTGATCATAGCCAGTAGGATTCTGTACCAGCGGATTGGGATTTGCAATCACTTTGTCTTCACCATTTTCAGTGATAACATAATAAGGTTTCAGATAATCATCAGGACCGTGAGTGCCCATTTTCAAATCACCAAACTTAGAATGTGAAATACTGGTCACTGAAGCCCATTTACTACCACCTATACTAACATCCGCGTGAGCAGTGAGTTCGTTATTGGCTGTACTATGTCTGATGGTTGCACTCCCAGAGGTACTCAAGTTGCCGGAAGAAGAAAGCTTAGCCTGTAGTGTCTGAAAACTCATAACACCACCTATTGCATCACTTCCATAAATCACAGAACCAGGACCAAAGAGCACTTCTGTACTTTCCATAGCAAAAGGATCAAGCGAAATAACATTTTGTAAATTGCCTGCCCTAAAAATGGCAGTATTCATCCGAACTCCATCAATGGCATAAAGTAGCCTATGGGTAGAAAATCCTCTTATCATAGGACTTCCTCCAGCCTGCTGAGATTTCTGAATATACACTTCACCATTGACACCCAGTAAGTCAGCAGCAGTCTGAGGATTAATGATAGATAATCGCTCAGGAGTAATCTTACTGATTTTAGCTGCTACATCTACAGAACGTTGTCTGAATTTTGATGCTGAAATGACAATTTCATCAAGTGTAAGTGTTGAAGGCGTCAACCTTACCATCAAACCATCCTCAATTAGTTGTCTGTATGATGTCGCCTTCGGATTGAAACCTGAAGCTAAAACAATAAGATGCTCTGCATTATAAAATGGTTGCAAATCTATGGATCCATTTTCATTAGCCATCTTTGTGATACCTAAATCAGATGAAGTAACCTCCGCATATGGGATTACTTCATTCGTTTCAGAGTTATATATAGTAACTTTTTGACCAAATGCAGTTAAACTCAAAAAAACAAAAAACGATAAATGCACTAATATTTTCATATTAAATATTTATATAATATATAAAAATATAATCAACAATAACATCGTCTCTCAAACTAGGTTTCATAAATCCTATCGAGACGTCATTATTTTAACACAAAATGCAGATTAGAAACTGAACAATTCAATATGTTACTTCATACCTATTTCAGTTCTTGAAATACAATTTACAAAGACAATGGAATAACATTTCCGAGTCTCGTATCATCTCCTTTTACAACAAAGTCTTATACTGCACCAGTGTTTGATTATAAAAGATTATTCTTTAATGTATTTCTATTTTATTTTTTTAAAATAGTACCAATTAAGCTTAAATCTCAGGAGGAGGTGACAGTACATTTAAGATTATAGATTGGAAACAAAAATTCAACCTAAAACAATTACGTCGAAAGTTATCAGTAATACCAATGAAGATATTCCCGTAATTATAAACGTATTGACAAATTAAAGACTTGTAAAAATCTAACAGATGTTGTTTGTGTTGGTTCCTTTCTTGGGTTGTATTCAAAACATAATCCATTACTTCGGTTATCTTTTGATTAAGGTATGTTTCTTCTCTATCCCACCAGCACCAGTAAAAAGTAGTATCTCCATGTTTCTCTACCGAAACGATGTCATACATCTGAGACCTGTATTCAAATTCACGTGAGTGTTCCCATCTCAGTAGGTGTCTGGATTCAGGTGTAATTTTGATGAGCGTAAGTTCATCTTGATCCATTCCGTTGATAATGGCTCTTTTAACGGCTTTTTTAACCCTGTAAGTATTATACTGCAACCAACTTAGTGTACCGACAACTGGCGCCAATAAAGTAAAAAGCAATAAAATTGAAAACCATTTATTCTGCATCCACAGTAAATAATTGTAGCAATATTAACGCACTAACGTCAAGGATCCTGAATAAATATCAACAGTTCCTTTATTATCAGTAAAAACCTCCACTACATAAACATAAACTCCCGGGGTAGCATCTCTACCATGGAAAGTTCCTTTCCATCCTTGTTCAGGATCATTAGCAGGTACATTTTCAGCATTAAACACCAGATTGCCCCAACGATCAAATATCCTCATACTTCTGACGTTTCCAGTAACCTTATCAGGCAATATTACATAAAAAGACTCATTATTGCCATCGCCATTAGGACTAAATATATTAGGCAGTGAAATGTCCGTCCCCACCCTTTCTATAGTTATCTGCCGAGAATCTTTGCAATTAAACCCATACAAATAACTTAAAGTATAGGTCGTCGTTACAGCAGGATTAGCAATAGGATCAAAACAGCTTTCACAACTCAAAGTCGTAGAAGGCGTCCACTGCAATTCATGAATTGAAATAGGCGGTGCAAGGGTCATAATCTGAACAGATCCATCACCCAGAGGCGTCTGTGTCAGTGTGACGTTAGGTCCTGTGCTGTTTTCATCTACTTCCAAGATAATGTATTCATGACACCCATCCGGATTTATAACTTCTACAGTATGCGGTCCCGGCATAAAATTAATAACATAAGGTAAGTTAGCACCACTAGCAACTTCTTTTTCGTCAACTTTTATTGTGTATGGGCCAGGGTATGAAGCGCTACTCATCGTGAATGTTGCAGGTTCGTCATGGCAGTTGTACACAAGACTGTAATCTACGACCATCTTGGTGATATTCAACTGAACATTTACAAGGCTGTCGCAACCACCTACAGCTGCACCAGGCAACAGCACCTGACCATTAGTATGAGCACTATTAAATAACACTCCGCCTATGACAATCTGATAATTTTCGTCGCAAGAGGTTATATTCAGATCTCCTTCCACCACCTTTTTATCAAAGGTAATCTTTACATGTACAATACTATCACAACCATGTGCAGATGCGCCTTTCAAAACGACATCACCTTCAGGTCGTGAAAAAGAAAACTCTTCATCACCTACGCTAATCGTCTGTGATTCACTGCACAGTGTCACTTCATACGTACTTCTAGCTACAGGATAAAAACTGAGATCAACTGTTACAATCGTATCACAGGATGTATTATCAGCTGCCTGTACGGTCACCATCCCATTTGGATTAGACTCATCAAATACTACACCTTCGAATTCAAACGATGATCCAGCACACACCACAGGGTGAATGGTCTTAGTTGCAAGTGGCAAAGTTTTAAAAGAAATCGGAATGTCAATGATATAGGAGCACAATGAAGGAAGATCTACCTTTTCTAGTTGTATAGTATATTGCCTATTCTCCCTCAGATTATCAAAACCAAATGGAGGCTGACTTCCTGCACAAATTTGAACTGTGAATTGTCCTATAGTATTGACTGTAAGTGTTTGTTCAAATTGCTCACCTGAAACAGCATCTACAGCCGATAAAAACAATACTGACCCTATCGGCGCATCATGATTGATTACAATATCTTGACATCTACCAGAACATAAGTCTTCCGGAGCGCTCATTGATATTTCTGGCTTGGCTATCTGCGTCAGATTAATCGTTGCAGATGTTTTCGGACATAGCACACCATCACCTACTTCATAAATGATTGTGTACGAGTTGACTCCATGCTGTGGTATCAAAATACCATTAGCAAGCGGCTGATTATTAAAGTAGAATGTTCCACCCTGGTCAGCATTTGTATCAATATAATCCCACAACGAAATCGTCTTTTGCTCACAGAACGAATCATTGACATCTTGCCCTGCATTGAGTGCTGCTTGTACACTAACAGAAATAAGTGCAGTATCTCCCTGACAAGCAGCATTTTCTGCGAGTACGTAAATAAACTCATATTTACCTTCAGCTATACCCGCGGTATTCCATATACTACCTGTGAACCCCGGGTAATTATTAGGATTTAAAACACTACCAGACAAGTCCTGGGTTTGAACAATATTGATGAGATCTATCTGAGATCCCAGACACACTGCTGCCTCAACATTTTTACCTGCATCCGGTCTGGCTATGATTTCTATAACGACATGGGCTGTGTCTGCACTACATTTATTAGCGGGTATAATATAAATGAAATCATAATTTCCGGTATTTAAACCTGAAATATCAACTTGGGTTGGATCCTGAAGATTCAAACTTCCTGGTGGCGATACTGTCCAATCGCCTCCTGAGTCATGAGAGCTCAATAGTGTATTGAGGTTAATCAACCCATCGCTACCCATACAGTATTGAAATTGAACGTCGTTGCCTGCAAAATTACCATCTCTAATATCAAAAGTAATTGTAGCCGTATCTTTGCCACAGATGGGGCTATTTATGATGTATAAGATTGTGGTCTGTCCCAAAGGCAAATCAGTCACCACATAATTCTCCGGATTTTTGATTGTATCTGTACCTATTTTCCATATACCCGTAGTGTCAGCATCTGATGATAAATATGAATTTAAATCCACAGAAGTAGCTACTTCTTTGCAAAATACAGCCATCGAATCTCGACCAGAATATATATGGGCTACCTTAACAGTAAATGAGCCGGTGTCTTTACAACCAAATTCATTCGTTACTGTGACGTAAAAAGTAGTGTCACTTATCAAATTTGTATAGGTAGCAGTGGCCAAACTACCACCTCCATCTGACCATTGATATTTAATGCCTCCTGATGCAACGAGCACAGCCATACTGTCTTTACATATTGTCTGATCACCAGTTATATTGACCTTAGGCAATCCATGCACATGAATAGTAAAATGATTCTCATCAGAAGAACAAGGGCCGTTACCATCTGGATCATTGGAAGTTAAAGTGACAACAACCGCTTTACTAGTATCAGATATGGAAGGAATGTAAGTAAATCCAAATGGAGAAGTATTTGAAACTATAGGCGTCAATGTGCCATTCCCATTACTACTCAGTCTGACCTCATTCACATTTAGAGTAGTGGTGATATTATCTAGCCTGAATGTATCTCCTACACACACATTCCCTGTGAACGATGGCAAAAATATAATAGCAGGATCTGGACAATCACAATTTACAGTAAATTGAGAAGTATTAACACATCCTGTATTTCCATCTTTTACTGTCACTGTGTGTGTACCATTATTTAGCATTGAAAAATCAGTATCAAATGTAAATGGCCCACCATCCAGACTGTATTCGTAATTAGATCCTAAAGGATTAGTAATGCTCACCGATCCATTGCCATTACCTCCTGTACAATTGACTGAACTATAGGTGGGAGCTTGTGGCAGACCGGTAATTATAATATTTACATCTTCTGTACTTTGTAAACATCCAGGTAAAGCACCTGCATCGAGCAAATATAGAACAGTGGAAGAAGTGATAACATCACCAGGCAAATATTGAGTACCATTACCATCAGGATCCGTATTATACACCGGATTGTAAGTATTTTGACCTGTTATAGGTGGCAATATAACACTTTCACAATCCGTTAAGTCATCTATTGGATTTAGCCATACTTTTGGCATAACAATATTAACTACTTCTTCATCAATACATCCGGCATTGTCAGAAAAAATATACAATGTTATCTCATCCTCAATGACTGCTCCTGGGGCATAGGAAGTACCAGTACCTAGAGGTCCTGTATAATATAATTCATTGCCTGTAAGATTTGTACCGGTGATGGGTGGAAGGGTAACAGGATCACAACCTGGCGGGATAACTATAGGGTCAATATCGGGTTGCTCATTATAGGTTAGAGTAACAACGTTATTAAAAGTTTGAGTGTTGCTGCAACCTGAAACTGGCTGAATAGAAATCAAAGTAAATCCAGTCGTTATTGACACAGATTGAGAGATAGGTGTAGAATTATTCACAGTAGCAATTATATTTTGGCCAGTACTTTCATCCCTAATGGTCACAATATAATCCTTATTATCACCAAACTGAAACCATATATCATCAGTGAGCAGACCACTTGCTATACATTGCGGGCAATCATATGTACCAGGTTGATCACAGTACATATCGATAAAAGGCACCATATCATTTTCAATAATTAATTCTACGGGAATCAAATCTGAAGTACAAGTGCCATCAGATACTTGAGCATAGACTGTTGTCCCTGAAGTAGTAAAATTTGTGGGATTATTAATAGGATTATTTCCTCCCGAATCAGTAAACCAAGATACTGTATTACCCGAGCCACCATTTATTGTATTGTTAAGCGTAGTCAAGTCAAAAGTCCCATTACCATTTGCATCTGGGCAAGCCATTAATGGCCCTGCAGGATTAGCATCAGGAGCATCTTCAAGGGTAAGGTTATATGAACCTGAAGCACTACCAGGACACCCAGAGTTATCAGAAATTCCAGTCAAAACCAAAGATCCTGACCCTGTATAAGTCGTCGGTATTGTAACCGTAAGTGTGCTTTGATCAAAAGTAGGAAAAAGCCCACCTCCTTGATAACATATAGTAAAATTTGATGATGCTGTTACTCCTGGTATTGAAGGAAGTGCAAATCCTGGCGGATTTACAGTCAACTGAATAGTATAAGGTTCACTACCGCTGGTAAATGAAAAAGAAAAAGTAGTACAATCGCCCGGGAAAGTATTCCACCACCGCTCACCACACCCACCGGGCCTTCAATGGCATCCACCGTAATCGTCTCTTCTCCTGGACAAGTGCCTGTAGTTGTATATTTCACAGAATATGTACTTCCTCCTGTAGCATTTGAAATAACCCCTGTAACCGGATCAATGGTCGCACCATCGCCAGGAGTAGGATCAAAACTAAAGATACCTCCTGGTGTGGCAATATCATAAGGTGCTGATGAAGTTGGCACACAAAAATCATCAATGCTAAAAGTAGCGTCATCTGCCATGATTACATCCACTACAACACTGCTTGAAGCTGAGCAATTATTAATATCAGTAGTTGTTAAGGTGTAGGTGTCACCATTTGCGGCACCAGTTACCGTTGTATTCAAAGCATTTGGGTCTGCTATAGTACCACCCGTACCTGTCCAAGTATGATTGATTGCATCTGCAGGTGTAGCAATGGACCCAGTCAAATTTATAGGTTGTCCTTCACATGCTGGAATAGGGCTGTAATTTGCTGTAGGTGATGCATCCCAACATGCCACCTGTAAATTAGAAAATGTATTGGTCTCACTTGCAGACCAGTTCATATTCGTTATAATGATAGTCATCGTACTTGCTCCATTGGTACATCCAGTCCATTCTACATTGCCGGTTTGTCTCGTTTCTCCTACCTCTCCTATCAACTCAGTAAAAACAGAGACTCCATCAAGCAAAATCTCTATATTCATAAAATCCCAACAATTATTACAACCTCCTACCAATGCATCTTGCACAAGTCCGGTGCATCCTCCGCCGGAGGAACAAGCATCTGGAGTCTCCATTCTATCTCCCGGGACCGGAAACCAAGGAAGACTAAAACTGAAATCCATACTAAACCTAACTGAAGTACAATTGGAAATATCTATACCTCCATAGTTATCTTCCACTGGAAAAGTAGGTTGTGAATTATCGATATTGGTATAACTCGCACCAGGATCAGTAAAAATAACTGTTTGTGCTTTAATACTCACAAAAAAGCAGCAGAACAACATCATTAATAATATATCTTTCATAAAATATTTATGTCATCTTGTTACAATAAGAAATGTTGACTTCTGTATTCAAACCATCTCAATCATTATATTAAGTATCCTAACCAAGTTTACATTAGATCCACATAGGTTTTTGTCTTCAATTTAGTAAAACAAATTAAACTATTGCTCCCTATTTTTCACATATTTTTCCAGCCATTGATCTTCTTCCCATAACATGTGGAGAATAGATTCTCGTGCTGAATATCCATGACTTTCCTTTGGCAAAATAACCAGTCTTGCCGTTGCTCCTAGCCCCTTGAGTGCATTGAAATACCGCTCACTTTGCATTGGGTAGGTACCTGAGTTATTATCCTCTTCTCCATGAATCAGCAAAATAGGTGTTTTCATCTTGTCTGCATTTTGAAATGGCGACATGGTATTATACACATCAGGCGCATCCCAGTAACTGCGTTCTTCAGATTGAAAACCGAAAGGAGTCAGTGTTCTATTGTAAGCACCACTACGCGCAATTCCAGCTGCAAAAAGATCTGAATGCGTGAGCAAATTAGCCGTCATAAATGCACCATAACTATGTCCACCTACTGCCACTCGATTGCGGTCAATATAACCCAAAGCATCTACTGCATCAATAGCCGCCTTTGCATTGGCCACCAATTGAATAACATAGGTATCGTTTGGTTCTCTTTCTCCCTCACCTACGATCGGAAAGGAAGCTCCATCAAGTACCACATATCCCTTTGTTAACCAGTACAATGGTGAACCATAATTTAAAAAGGTAAATTGGTTATCATTAGCAGTGACCTGTCCAGCATTTGCCTTGTCTTTATATTCAGTAGGATATGCCCACATTATCATAGGCATTTTCTCCTTCTTTGACATATCATAGCCTATAGGCAAGTATAAAGTTCCTGATAACTCTACTCCGTCAGCACGCTTATATTTAATAACCTCCTTGTGTGCATCATTCAATATTTTAAATGGATTTTCATTAAATGTAATCTGACTTAATTTATTCTTTTTAATATCTCTTATAAAATAATTGGGGTAATCATTCTTAGACTCTAACCTAACAAGATACAATCCTTGTTGGGTATTGATATTTGATACTATTCGCTCTATTCTATTCTTTTCCTTACTTTGATATATCCGTTCTTTCTTAAAATCATTTAAATTGTACCGATCAATGAATGGAAACTTGCCTTCAGGTGAATATCCATCACCAATAGTTGTTACTTGACCATCGATGATCTCTATTATACTCAAATTAAATTGATTCTTACTAAATTGAAAATCTCCAGGATCAGAATACACATCCTGATAACTCCTCTCATTAAAGAGACGAGGTTCGACGGTATTATCTGATGGATTGAAAAACAATGTTCTTTCATTTCTCGTATTCCACCACCTTTCATTCAAAATTGCTACCTGATCATTTCCCCATGCAATACTCGCAAATCTTTCTTTGGTTCTAACCATCAACCTGGCATTGCCTTTAAATGGTGCTGCAAGCTCATACACTGCATCACGCTGTGGCACTTCAACATCCGGGTCTCCACCATCTAGTGCCTCTACCCAATATAGTGTAGCAGACTTATCCGATCGCCATCTGATGTTTCTTTTACCTGTACTTACAGCCATAAATCCTTTGGGTAGTTCCTCTATAAGTGGGCTAGAGTGAAAAGTAGTTAGAAATTTACCATTTTTATCAGAAATATTATAATCCATAGGAAATCTGGAGGCAGGAACGATATATGAAAATGGTCTTTTAAGTTCTACAGTCATAAGATAATTCCCATCAGGCGAATAGCTCATACCGAAATACATCGCTGCCGATTTAATCACCTCTGATTTTCCATCCAAATAAAATCTTTTAATCTCTGAAGTCACTAGTGTTTCAAAATTAGCTTCATCATTAGGCGTTTTCAAAAGATCCTGATAAGTTCTATTTTGTGCCTTCTGACCTTCATTTTCTGCAATTGCTGGCCCTGTCGGTACGGATGTTTTACTATCAATCAGTGGCTTTCTGTCAATAGGTAAAATTGTAGCTAGTATTGACTTGCTGTCTCTAGCCCATATAAATACGGAACCCGTAGTTGCATTAATTTCAGATGAACTTAATTTTCGCACTTCAGCTTCTTTTAAACTCAAAACCCACAATTCTACTCCCTCTGATGTAGTATTTGTAAAAGCCATCATCGACTCATTAGGCGACCATGAAAAATTCTCCAATCTAGCATCACCAGGAAGACCTTTTACACTGATTTGCTTTCCACTAGGCACATCAAGTATCTTCATGTCTATATAATACACATCCCTTTTTGAATTATGTGTCTTAGGGTTCACTCTTATCCCAGCTAGTTTCATTTCGGGCTCACTGAGCTCATCGATACTTTTATAATTATGCCTATATAGAAGAACTCCCAACGTTGCTTTTTCATTAAGCAAGAGTGCAGGAGCTGGCATTGCTTCCGCTAAAGATAGTATGGGTTCATCCGGTTTTTGGTATAAAAAAACTGGTCTGTCCATCAATAATAAAATGATTTAACAACATAAGTACTCCGAAAATTAAATATTTACACTCTTTCATGGGCAGACATATTATTTATGGTATGTAATTACCAGGTCAAATTTATAATTAAATTTCAAAAATACCTTACTTACAGTATTATAAAATAAATA
>LNBW01000028.1 GCA_001567255.1 Bacteroidetes bacterium OLB9
TTAAAATTTCTTGATACCGCAGTTTTTTCTAAGCCAAATCATAAGTTATCCGGATTTTCGGAAAAAATGCTTGTTGACTATGAGGTTTTTGCAATAAGCCGATATAGAGACAAGACACAAAAGCCATATTATATGGGCAAACAGCTTGAAGATGTAAAAGTAGAAACCTATTTGCTTGTTGGGGACAAAGACCTTTTATTCCCTTATCAAAAGTCAGTTGATAATGCAAAAAGGCAAATTAAGACATTGAAAGAAACAAAAATTTATAACAACGTAGGACACGGAATTGAGACATACGATAAAGCGTTAAACTATATAGGAGAGAAAATAAAAAACTACCACTAACAGCGGTAGTCGTTGCACAACTCCTTTTTTCAGAAAAGCAAGCTTAAAAAGGACTCCATCAGAAGCGATTTGAGGGCGGATGTCAGTTTATAGGACAAATACAAATAAAAAAGATCGGATAGGCCGGAATGGGGCTGTTGAGTTCATATGTCATTGTTTTCAGAAAAGCGTATAACCTTACTTGTATAGAAAATCCGGGTTGGGCCTTTATACGGCATCCTGTTGAAATTATCAGGCGGTTCTATGTTATCCAAAGGGGTGTTATAGAATAATTTTGGTTCAGATTTCTTCCTGCCTCACATCCTTTGAGATGAGAAACCTGCCAATTGTTTCAAAATATAAATTACTATTTTGTATATTTGAGTTGTGCAACAGGTATATCGGTTTTGCGTTTGGCGGGGTGACGTGAAAACCAGGATCTTTGTACTCCGAAACCCGCCCGAAAGGCAAGTTGAAAACGGTTATGAATAAGGTTAAACAACAGAACAGCAGACACCAACAGGCAGGAGAACCACCACCTTTAATATGTGACAATTCTTGACGATTGCACTTGGTAAAATAATTATAAAAAGTGGAGACCAGAAACCACTGACAAAAACGGGGCGCAACCGAAAAGCCAAACGAGTAGGGAAAAAACAAAGCGAAAAACATGAATTACTATTTAAAAAGTTTTACAGAACTATGCGACATTCAGCGGACGAGCAAGAAGAAGTGAATATTGGTATTTTTTCTTGATCAATGTAATCATTTCATTTATTTTGGGTTTTGTCGGTGGGGTGATGGGAACATCCATCTTGTCCAACATTTATGTATTAGCAGTTTTAATACCGGGGATTGCAGTTGGTGTTAGAAGAATGCATGATGTAGACAAAAGCGGTTGGTTTTTATTAATTCCAATTTATAATTTGATTTTAGCATGCACAGAAGGAACAAAAGGCGAAAACGAATATGGTGCTGACCCAAAAGAAGAAGACATAAAATCAATTAAACAATAGGAAAAAACCAGCTCATACTACTGGTAATCATTGCACAACTCCTTTTTTCAAAAAACAAGTTAAAAAAAAGTACCCCATTAGAAGCGATTTGAGAGGAGTTGTTAGTATAGAGGATATAATACAATTAAAAAGACCGGATAGCTCTTCATGGAGCCTTTGAGGTCATATACCAAAGATTTCAAAGGAATGCAGTCTGATGCATACATCCGGCTTTTTGAAGAAGTTATCGTTTGGCACTACGCCGTCCAACGTGGTGCTAAATAATAATTATTGCTCCGGCCATACCGGGCAGTTGGGCGTTAATGATACAGTGAATATTCCGGAGCAAAGTGCCCCATCTGATGCGGATTTTTTTCATGATAAATTATGGTGTCCGCCAGCGACATGTAATAATATTCCTTGTTGAATGTCCTGGCAATCAAATTTTTTGATGGACAAACAGGATGGAATTTCTTATTTAAATTGTAAGCAACCGCCTAAGTATATCTTATTTTCATCTCATCTTTAGTCATACCAGGGAA
>LNBW01000029.1 GCA_001567255.1 Bacteroidetes bacterium OLB9
ACGCCAATAGAAAGGTTCTGAAATTGGCTTTACCTGTCAAAAAGAGACAGTGGATGGATGGACTATTTTCAAAAATAGATACAACACCGGATGTTTTTTATTTTTCTAATGCATAATCCGGGTTTAATCAAAAGCAGGATGTTAACCAAATAAAAGTTACAATAGCCGGCGTTAAAAATAATGCCATGAGATTGTTGTATCAGCAAGGTGAAATAGAAAATCTGGATGATTTCGACTCAGGGCATACAGGTATCGAATTGGTATATGACGACCGACCTTATAAAGTGATGGAATCTGCAATCAAGGAGGTTATCATTGCTAAATCTGACCTCGTCTCCGACTTGAAACAAGTACTATTTGGAAATAAGACAACTTTTCCTAGGTTGCCCATAGTCACAACTGAGCTGAAACAAAGTATATCGTCTAAATTGAATGAATCGCAAGTAAAGGCTGTATTATCGTCAGCAGATGCGTATCCGGTGAGCATCATTCACGGACCTCCCGGTACTGGTAAAACGACAACGGTCGTAGAGTTAATATCACTGCTAAGTAAAACTGAAAAGAAAATACTTGTCTGTGCCGCTAGCAATAATGCCACTGATCTCCTGGCTGAAAGGTTAGATGAAAAAGGACTGAAAGTGCTTAGAATCGGGAATATCACAAGGATCAGCGATCGGATGATGCATCTGACACTAGATGAGCAGATAAGAGGTCATCAAGACTGGGCGCATATCAAAAAAATAAAGATACAAGCTCAAGAAGCCGATAGAATGGCGGCACGCTTCAGAAGAAGTTTTGGCCATGAAGAAAAAGTGGAACGAAGAGAATGGAAAAAAGAGGCACGATCATTAAGAAAATACGCTTCAGATATAGAGGATAGAATCACTGATGATATCATCAGCGAGGCTAGAGTTATTGTCACGACCCTGATAGGTGTAAGTAATAAGGTCATTGAAAGCATACACTACAATACCTGCATTATTGACGAAGCTTCGCAGGCACTTGAACCTGAATGTTGGAATGCTATTCTTAGGTCTGATCGTGTTATACTGGCCGGAGATCATAAGCAGTTGCCACCTACTGTAAAAAGTTCAGCAGCAGAGCAATTAGGTTTGGGTATAACGATGATGGATTTACTTGTTGATAAAATCGATCATGTTTTTATGCTGAATGTGCAGTATAGAATGAATAATAGTATTTTACAGTTTAGTAACGAACGATTTTATGGAGGCGCACTAATATCTGATGATTTTGTAGGAACTCGCACACTTAGGAATGACTCCAAGCCTTTGATTTTTATAGATACAGCAGGAGCAGGCTTTGAAGAAACATTGCTTCCGCCAAACAATAGTCTTGCTAATCATGGAGAGTTTTTCGTGCTGCGCGAACACCTACTGAGAAATCTGGAAAGCTTTCTAGGTGCTTCTATAGGAATTATCAGCCCTTACAGTGCTCAGGTAAAGTATATCAAAGAAGAAATAGCCGGTGATGCTGAACTGACTAGCCTAAATATTGATGTCAATTCTATAGATGGATTTCAAGGACAGGAGCGTGAAATCATCTATATTTCATTGGTTCGGAGTAATGACGATGGTGAGATAGGCTTTCTTAAAGACGAAAGAAGGCTCAATGTTGCTATGACAAGAGCACAGAAGAAACTCATTGTCATTGGTGATTCTGCCACGATAGCTGTACATCCTTTATACCAAGATCTCATTCGTCATATAGAACAGTATGGACATTATGACTCAGTATGGAACTATATGAGTTATTAGGCTTATCCTTAACACGGCAGAGTAAATTCTTTATCGATAGCCTGCATTAATTTGTTCAAGCACAGCACTACCAGGGCATAAATCCTGTTCAGTTAGCTGATTTAATGGGACGGTTGTGGAATTGATCAAATCATTGAGTTCAACACTTTGTTCATCTATGTATAAAAGCCCGGTCAGTATTTCCTGCCTTTGTCGAGCTTCATGCAGTGCAGTTACGATTGAGAGTCTGTCATGCGGATTCCATTCAGGTGATAATTTGTTTAACTTGATTTTAGAACCATCGTGCAGTTCTACAACATTGACCTTAGTGTGATCATAATCTGTTGTGATTTCCTTACCGACCGGTACAAAATCTATTTTTGACAAAGCTGCGTTGTGTTCTCTTGCATAATCATAGGACTTAGTAGATCCAGCATTATTATTAAAGGTCACACATGGTGAAATAATGTTGAGTAAAGCAAAGCCGGGATGAGAAATGGCAGCCTTGATCAGAGGAATCATCTGCTTCTTATCGCCACTAAAACTCTGGCCAACAAAGGTAGCACCCAGCTCGATAGCTAATCCACACATATCTATAGCCTGAAATGCAGTAGGAACTCCATGCTTTGCTACTGAGCCACAATCGGCTGTCGCCGAATCCTGTCCTTTGGTCAGGCCATAAACACCATTATTCATCACGATGTACGTTATGTTGAGATTTCTTCTGATAGCATGTACATATTGCCCCATGCCGATAGAGGCAGAGTCACCATCACCGGAAACCCCAATATAAATCAAGTTTCTATTGGCAAGGTTAGCGCCAGTAGCCACTGATGGCATGCGGCCATGTACTGAATTAAATCCGTGTGAATTGCTGAGGAAATAAGTTGGTGTCTTTGACGAACAACCAATGCCCGAAAGTTTTGCTACACGATGGGGTTCAATATTCAAATCAAAACATGCTTCTACTATGGCAGCACTAATAGAATCGTGCCCACAACCGGCACATAAGGTGGAAATCGCACCTTCATAATCCTTGACGGTGTAACCATGCTCATTTTTAGGCAATCGTGGATGTCCGAATTTAGGCTTTAAGAATGTCATAATAGAGGTTAGTTTGTTGGTTGAAAGGAATATTCGTGAATATGTTTCAATATATAATCTGCTGTCATTGGTGTACCATCATAGTTGAGCAATTTGATCAATTTTGATGGATTTATCTCAAGTTCATTTATTAATAAAGTTCGCATTTGGGCATCTCTGTTTTGCTCTATAACAAATAATTTCTCATGGCCATCAATAAACGATTTGACGTCTTCATGGAACGGAAACGCCTTCAGTCGAATAGCATCTACAGGTGTGCCATTGTCACGTAATATATCGAGTGCTTCCTCAGCTGCATGCATAGTAGATCCGAAAAAGAGCATACCAATTTTTGATTGTTGCTGTTTTTGATACAATTGTGGTCTAGGTATGATTTGTCTGGCGGTATTAAATTTTTTGATTAATCTATCTACGATTCTAACATAAGTAGCGGCATCTTCACTGTATTTTGCATCTTCATCATGCGATGAGCCTCGTGTGAAGTAGGAGCCTAATAATGGGTGAGTGCCTGGATAAGTCCTATATGGTATGCCATCATCATCTACATCGCGATATCTTCCCCAGTTGGGTAAAGATTCAAGTTGATCTGCATTGAGCACCTTACCTCGATTGTACTTTTTATTATCGTCCCAATGAAGAGGAGCAGTGATATGATCATTCATTCCGATATCAAGATCTGACATCACAATGATAGGTGTTTGTAATACTTCAGCATAATCAAAAGCATCTGCGGTCATCTCAAAACATTCCGCCGGATCAGCCGGTATTAATAATACATGTTTTGTATCACCATGTGATGCGTAAGCGCAAGAAATTAAATCTGCTTGCTGGGTTCTGGTAGGCATTCCCGTAGATGGTCCTGCACGTTGTACATTGACGAGTACAGCGGGTATTTCAGCATAGTATGCGAGTCCAAGAAACTCGCTCATCAGCGAGACACCTGGACCACTAGTTGCAGTAAAAGATCTGGCGCCATTCCACCCTGCACCGATGACCATACCGATAGCTGCAAGTTCGTCCTCGGCCTGCACAATTGAAAAATTGTTTTTACCTGTTTCTTTGTCCACTCGCAATTTTTTGGCATAAGACTCAAAGGCACTAACTAGCGAAGTAGAAGGTGTAATCGGATACCAAGCCACCACAGTAGCACCTCCGTACACAGCACCGAGACCTGCAGCAGTATTTCCATCAATCATGATGGCATCTCCGACAAGGTCACGCCTTTCTAATCTAAATTCAAGCGGACAGTCAAAATGTGCTTTTGCATATTCAAAACCAAGATTCAAGGCTTTTACATTGGGTGTAATTAGCTTCTCTTTGCCTTTAAATTGTTCATGAAATAGTTGCTCTATGACGTTGAGTTCTATATTTAGAAATGCTGCAAGTGCTCCAACGTATATGATGTTTTTGAACAATTGTCGCTGCCTAGGATCTGAAAACTCCCGATTGGATATTTCCATCATAGGAATACCTATAAAATGAATATCATCTCTTAAGAAGTGATCATGCAATGGTTTTGTACAATCGTACATAAAATAACCGCCTGTTTTAACGCTTGCAATATCTTGCTTGAAACTCTGCGGATTGACACTGACCATCATGTCAATACCTTCCTTTCTAGCCAAGTATCCTTTTTCACTTACCCTAACTTCATACCATGTCGGGAGTCCCTGAATATTAGAAGGGAAAATATTTTTAGCCGATACAGGAATACCCATTCGGAACACTGCTTTGGCAAACAAAAAGTTGGCACTGGCTGAGCCGGTACCGTTTACATTGGCAAATCTTACAACAAAATCATTTATTCTACTCATACGTAACTCAAATTTCCCGCATTGGCAGCGTTATACAAATATAGTTGCATATCCCAAGCAGCTGTAGGACACCTTTCAGCACATAATCCACAGTGTAGGCACATATCCTCGTCTTTTACCATAATTTTACCTGTTTTCAGTGCATCAGAAACCAGAATATCCTGGTCTTTATTAATGGCTGGTACTAATAATTTCATTCTCAATGTATCTTCATCATCTTCATTAGTGGTGAATGTGATGCAATCGGTCGGACAAACGTCCATACATGCATCACACTCGATGCATTTGTCCTCGTCAAATACGGTCTGAACATCGCAATTAAAACACCGTTGAGCTTCTTTGAAAGCTGTCTCCAGGTCAAAACCTAGCTCAACCTCCATCGTGCGGTCTTTGAGTGTGATTTCTTTGTCAGCATGAGGTACTTTAAATCTTAGGTCTGTCGTCACATGACTATCGTAAGCCCATTCATGTATTCCCATTTTTGTACTGACCAGGTTATTGCCAGGTAATGGCCGCTGCTTGATATCTTCTCCATTGCAATACAAATCTATAGATATAGCCGCCTGATGTCCTTGAGCTACGGATGTGATGATGTTTTTTGGACCAAGTGCTGCATCGCCTGCAAAAAAGACGTCAGGACGAGTAGATACAAAAGTTTCCGGACTGACTACTGGCATATCCCATTGATTGAACTGAATGCCTAAGTCTCGTTCTATCCAATCAAAATGATTCTCTTGTCCTATGGCGATGATGACGTCATCGGCAGGGTAGAAGGCATCGGGTTCTCCTGTAGGGATGAGCTTTCGCTTTCCATCTGTATATTCAGCTCGTACTTTCTGGAATATCATACCGGTTAATTTTCCATTTTCTACGACGTATTCCTTAGGTACATGATTTTCAATGATAGGAATATCTTCTTCCATGGCATCTTCAATCTCCCATTCGGACGCTTTCATTTCTGAAAATGGACTTCTCACTATAACTTTCACATCGTAACCACCCAGTCGCCGAGAAGTACGACAGCAGTCCATCGCTGTGTTTCCACCTCCTAATACGATGACTTTGCGGCCTATTTTATGGATATGGTCAAAGGCAACACTAGCAAGCCATTCAATACCTATGTGTATATTGGCTTTGCCTTCTTCACGACCGGGTAGTATTAAATCTCTACCTTTTGGTGCACCAGTTCCTACAAATACAGCATCATACTCCTTGCTGTCGAGTACTGCTTTCATACTGTGAACATAAGTATTGAAATGCTGTATCACACCCATATTCAGGATGAGATCTACCTCATAGTCTAACACTTCATCTGGCAAACGAAATGAAGGAATCTGGCTGCGCATCATTCCACCGCCTTTACTTTGATCATCAAAAATATGAAGTTCATACCCTAATGGTGCCAGATCTCTAGCTACTGTTAGAGATGATGGCCCTGCGCCGATCAGTGCGATACGCTTCCCATTTTTAATTTTTGAAATCTCAGGGAGCAATTCATCAATTTCATCCTTATAATCTGCAGCCACCCGTTTTAGCCTGCAAATAGCTACAGGTTTTTCTTCTACTCTGCCTCTGCGGCAGGCAGGCTCACAAGGCCGGTCACAAGTTCTTCCCAGTACGCCGGGGAAAACATTAGATTCCCAGTTGACCATATAGGCTTCTGTGTATTTGCCTTGAGCAATCAGTCGGATGTATTGAGGTACGGGAGTATGTGAAGGGCATGCATACTGGCAGTCCACTACTTTGTGATAATACTCCGGGTTTTTAGTATCAGTAGGCTTCATGATTATTATATTCGCATTAACAAACGATATAACAAACATATTCTTTATCCTTGATTCAAAAGCTATTTTGATGTAACAAAATGTAGTAAATTGCCATATTTATAATGGTTCTAAATTATGCCTTAAAGGTGAAACAGAAAAACAGTATAGGCAAGTAAACCTTGTAATCCAGACTTTTAAAATTAATATTAGGTTAGAAAATAATAATTTTGGATAATTCAGAACTTATTCCAACACATCCTTGTTTATTCGAAAGTATATTTTTCTATAAATCATGGAACTGAACAATATTAAAACAAAAGCGAAATCATTTGGAAAGAAATTACTGCTCATAGCCTTTTTTAGGCCTTTTTGTTGTTTGCAACCGGATATTATTTTTTACAGAACTTATACCATTAGTGAGGGCTCCCATGCCGGCGTGCTGTATAAAATTACTAAAACTGGTAAACTTTTTTAAAAACCTACGAAGGAGAATTACAACTGGCAGGAACTGCTATCATGAATAAAACTAGTACGTTTACCTTTTTCTGTCATAGACGAGGCTACTTTTTAATCAAATGCAGAAAAATGGAAGGTAAAAAACATCAGAGTGTATTATAGGGAAAAGG
>LNBW01000030.1 GCA_001567255.1 Bacteroidetes bacterium OLB9
ATAACTATTAGCACCGTTCTCTCTCGAATCTCTATGCTTTTTCTATCGCATAGCTTTGTAGTAATCGACAATATAACTAGAGCGATAGACGCAATTCCGATTCTTCGTTCACTATCGCTGGTTTTTGAACGGTTTTGTTCTATTAACATCTAGCCTTGATTGTGAAAAAAGTAAGTTTGTTATGGAGATTTTTGTCATTTTTGATAAACTTGCAGGGTAAACCTTCGTTGTTCATGTATTTTTCTTATTAGTTAATGAAGAGCATTTCAATAAAACCTTGAGAAAGGATAATTTGAAAAAATAAAAACATCTATTTCAAAAGGTGATGGTCTGTTCTTGGTATATTATGGTATATTTCACATTAAGCTATCCATTCATTAGAAAAAAAACATATATTTATGACTTGATTAATAATGGAACTTATGCGTATTCTACATACAGCCGACTGGCATCTGGGTAAAAGACTGGATTTTTACAGTAGATTACAGGAACAAAGAGCAGCTCTGAGAGAGATAATCAGAATAGCTGATGAACAAGTGGTGGACATGGTGATCATTGCGGGTGATCTTTTTGATACTTTCAATCCTCCGATTGAAGCGACCGAGTTGCTTTACTCGACCGTAAGTAAACTTGCTAATGGCGGTAAAAGGCCAGTCATCGCTATTGCCGGAAATCATGATTCTCCTGAAAGAGTTAACATGCCAGATGTATTTGCTAGGACCAATGGTGTGATATTTATCGGCAACCCAATGGAAATTGTTCATCCATTCGAAATAGAAGATGGCTTCAGCATTCTTCGATCTGAAGGTGGTTTTCTGGAGATAAGTTTACCTACATATTCCTACCCAGCCCGAATCATTCACACAGCATTTGCCAATGAACTTAGACTCAAAGAGTATTTCGGTGTGGACAAACAAACCTCTTTACAACAAAGCCTACAAGACAAATGGCATCGACTAGCAGAACAATATTGTGATAGTAACGGTGTAAATATCCTGACCACTCATCTATTCATGCAAAATCGCAATGGAGAAAAACTGGATGAACCCGAGGGCGAAAAACCACTCAATATCGGTACTGCTGATTTAGTGTATTCAGATGCCATTCCAACAGCCATTCAATATACTGCACTCGGTCACTTGCACGGATTTCAAGATGTCGGTAGTCAGCATCCGGCGATTTACAGCAGTTCGTTACTACGATATTCATTTTCTGAGGCTGGTCATCAAAAATATGTGGTCATCATCGATGTCGAGCCTGGTCAATCAGCACATATTACCAAAATACCACTGACCGGAGGCAAATCACTAGACAGAAAAGAATTTCATTCAGTAGCAACAGCTGTGGACTGGTTGTCAACTCATCAAGATAGTTTGGTGGAACTGACGATGATCACTGATGAATTTCTTTCAGCTGCAGACCAAAAACAATTACGGGACAGTCATCAGGGAATCATTTATCTCATCCCAAAGGTCAAAAGTGGGCTTGAGGCCAACTCCTTTGAGCACGAAATCAATCTCAATCGCAATATGAATGAACTATTCGCTGATTATTTCAGGTCAAAGAATGATGGTCAAGAGCCTAATCAGGAAATCATGGATTTATTTAACGAAATTTTACACACCTAATGTTACCGATTCAACTTACCATCGAAGGATTGTATTCTTACAAAGAAAAGCAAACCATAGACTTCACTCGGCTGACTGATGCAGGCCTTTTTGGCATCTTCGGAGCCACAGGATCTGGAAAATCTTCAATTTTGGAAGCAATCTCTTTTGTTCTCTTTGGTAAAACTGAGAGAATAAATCGAAATCATGGCTACAATATGATGAATCTGACCTCTAATCGATTGTATATCGAATTTGATTTTTACAATTTTGAAAATAAATGCTTCAAGGCAACACGAGAATATAAGCGCAATCTTAAAACTTTCGAAAGTATATACTCTCCTACCACCGGCATTTACGAGCAAGTAGGAGAAAGCTGGAAACCTACCGATCAGTCTATTGAAAGTATCTTGGGTTTATCGTATGACAACTTCAAACGAACCATTATCATACCTCAAGGACAGTTTAAAGAATTCATTGAGCTCGGAGCAAGAGATCGAACACAAATGCTCAAGGAAATTTTTTCAGCTAGAAAGGTTTGACCTGGCAGATAAAACCGCTTTACTGTCCCATAAGAATAAGGAAGCACAAGACAAATTAGAAGGGCAATTGCAGCAATTCACAAATATCACAGCTGAACAAATCGAAGAAAAACAGGTGGATTTAATCACAGCTGCTGATATCAAAAATAAAACAAGTCAAGCATTTGAAGCCGCCAATGCGCAATTTATTCAACTAAAATCACTAAAGCATGATTATGATGCACTGACAAAAAGTAAAGAACAGCTCATCACCTTGCAGATGGAAGAAACATCTTATATCGAAAAACAAAAGTCACTGGATGAGTATGAAAAGATATCTAGAGTATTTCAGCCACTGATCAATGAAGAAAATCGGCTCCATGATGTATTTGCAAAAATCAGCCTAGAAGCACAGCAAGCCATAGAAAGTTTACAACAACTTAGACAGACACTGACTAAAGCACAGATAGAGCGCAATGAGTTACAGCCATTGTTTAATGACATACCTACCAAAAGAGAAGAAATTAAGGACCTAAAAAAAAATCCGTCAAATCTCAGAAAGCAAAGCTAAGCTAAGTGAATTGAAAGATAGGATCAATAAGGGCGATGCGTATATTGTTCAGACAGAAAAAGCACTCGATATTCAGATAAATGAAATCACTGAAGCAGAAAATAAAATAAGTCAATTAGCTCAAGATAAACCTGATTCAGCTGTACTCATGGAAGTCGGAAACTGGTACACCCATCGTAATAATCTAGAGCGCAACCTCAAAAGAGATCAAGATCAAGCAGACAAATATCAGCAGCTTATCAAAAGAGGTGTTGAAGAACTCGCTATCCTACAAGTCGATGTAGAGACCTATACTGCAACCTATGAGCAAAAAATGCTACAGTTGGTACAGCATCGCAAAGCGCTGAATGATCTTAAAAATACACTTGAAGTACAACAAAAGCTTGCACAATACGCCCACGAACTGAAAGACGGAACACCATGCCCGTTATGTGGATCTGAGCATCATCCTAAAATTACGCATCAAGAGGATGTCACCGATAAACAGCAGCAGGCAAAGGTACAATACGAAACAAACGAAGCAGCGATTCATACCTTAGAAAAAGAGAAGGACAAAGTACTTGATATTCTGCGAAAAAAAGGAATTCAACGAAAAACAATTTAACGACGTCTTGGTACAAATCAATACAGGACTTGAAGCTATAAAAAACCATGATAAAGCATTCATCTGGCAAGAATTTGACAAGAATAATTTTGCTGATTTTCAAGCGAAAAAAAAATCGAAGCCTGGAGCTAGAAAATGAAATCAAAAAAGCTACAAGAATTCACTCGACAATCAAGAATAAAAGAAACCCAGGAAAGAGCAAAACTGAATCATGCAAAGACGTTGATGGAAAAATTAAAATTAGAAGAACAACACCTGCATTCTGAGATCGAAACCAACAGCAAAAATCTCTCTCAGCTTACACTGGAGGATTTTAAAAATCATAGCATAGAGGCTATTGAGCAACTTAATTCATCCCTAACCGAAATGATTGAAACTACTGAAAAACGTTATGACTCCGTTCTGCAAAGGGTACAGCACCTAACTACTCAAGAAGCTGCACAGCATGCATCAACAGAAAACATCCAAAAACAAAAGCAGCAAACGGAATTACAATTAAACGATGCAAAAACTGCTATCAAAAACCAGTTACTTGCGCTGCAGTTGGATATTGAGAAGGTTCACACTACCCTGCGTTTGAATTATGATATGGCCAAAGAGCGGCAAGCAATTGAAGATTTTAAATTAAAATTAAACGTTGTGAAAGAAAAAGTCACAATACTACAAGAAAGACTTGACAAAGCTGCCTATGATCCATCAGCTTATGCTATGATAGAAGATAATTATCAGCAACTCAAAACTCAACTCGATTTTCAAACCGGAGAAGTTGCCCGATTAGAAAGTGAAATAACCAGTCTCAAGCAATTACTTAAAGAAAAGAAGAAACTCAGTCAAGAATATGACGCTCTATCCCAAAGAGCTCAACACCTGCGCAAGATGACCAATCTCTTTAAAGCAGCTGGTTTTGTCAACTATATTTCATCAATCTATCTGCGCCAGCTGTGTAATCATGCCAATATCCGCTTCCGAAGGATGACTCGTAATACCCTTAGCCTTGATATCAATGAGGATAACGAATTTGAAATCATTGACTACCTTAATCAGGGCCGTAAGCGTAGTGTCAAGACCTTGTCTGGTGGTCAGATATTTCAAATATCACTTAGTCTGGCACTAGCATTAGCTGAAAGTGTACAGACCCGCTCTGCCACTGCAAAAAACTTCTTCTTCATAGATGAAGGTTTCGGAACACAAGACGAGCAAAGTGTAAATATCGTTTTCGAGACACTACTAAATCTCACTCGCGAAAACAAGGTCGTCGGCATCATATCACATGTAGATGAGCTTAAAGACCGCATACCTATTTCGCTTACGATCATCAATGAAGCAGACCGAGGTAGTATCATTGATTACGGGTAGTCAACGGTAGTAATCAAAATAAACTTAAAGCATACGTAGTTTGACTTGTACTTAAAGTAATGACTACAAATGTGAACGAGTAATAAACAACTTTGGACATAATTAGGAGTGAGTTTATCACCATATTTTATAGCCTGGCAGCTGGATTGTTATTTTCTGTTAAATTCTTGTTAATCAATTCGTAGAGTGCATCAAACACATTGAAAATAACATTAATAGCATTAATTTTGTGTTATTATTTATTTTTCAATGTCATTTTTAAACTTAAAAATTCAAGTATAATGAAAAAGTTTAGCTTATTTACAGTAATGGCTCTTGTTGCTGTACTTGCTTTCTCATCCTGCAAAGAAAAAGCAGCTGATGATGCTAATGTTCCTACACCAGAAGCTTCTACAGCTCCTGCCATGACTACAACAGCTCCAGATGCTGGTGCAGTTGCAGCAGGTGAAACACCAGCTCCTACAGGTCCTACAACAACAATCAAGTTTGACGAGGATGTTTATGACTGGGGTACTATCATGGATGGAGACAAAATGACTCACGTATTCAAATTTAAGAATACTGGTAATGAGCCATTAATTATTAGTAATGCTAAAGGTAGCTGCGGATGTACAGTTCCTGAATATCCAAAAGATGCTATTGCTCCTGGTAAATCAGGCGAGATCAAAGTTGTATTTGACTCTAAGGGCAAAGGTGCTGTTGGTGGTAAGGACGATACTAAGAGAGTTACTATCACAGCTAACACTGATCCTGTAGATACATACCTGACTATCAAGGGTAAAATCGACAAAAAGGCTGAGTAATCCATTACTTTAATAAGCTTTAAAAATAAAAAAAGACCATTCATTAGGATGGTCTTTTTTTATTTCTGAATATGTCCCGTCCTAAAATAGCGATACACTAAAAAAGTATCAATATGCAAAATAAAGAAAACGAGTATGTTAAACGCACTCAAAAAGATTACACATTAGCATTTAAACTTCAAGTCGTATCAGAAATTGAACGAGGAGAACTCAGCTGTAGAGGAGCAACTAATAAGTATGGAATTCAAGGTAGAGCAACAATAACCAATTGGTTGAGAAAATATGGTAAATTTGACTGGTTAAA
>LNBW01000031.1 GCA_001567255.1 Bacteroidetes bacterium OLB9
AACACGCCAATAGAAAGGTTCTGAAAATTGGCTTTACCTGTCAAAAAGAGACAGTGGATGGATGGACTATTTTCAAAAATAGATACAACACCGGATGTTTTTTATTTTTCTAATGCATAATCCGGGTTAAACCCATTTTACTTCTTAGACTTTGTTACGAAGGGAAATGATTCAAAATAGTTGTGAGGCTCGGAGTTTTTATTCCGCAGTCATAGTTTTACTATATCGAGGACAGAAAAACGAGGACCGAAATAGATATGAAGTAGCATTTTTATGTAGTAAATTTCTAATGCGTAATTTAATTAAATATTACATTACTTAAAACACCCTACCCATTAGTATAGGATTAATCTTTTAAATGATTTTTTAAGTGCAAATAAAAACCATCAAAAAGGAACAATCATAATTCAAATCTTTTCATATTTACAAAATCAAATAATAATTACATCTAAAAATTATCCCTTTCTAATACTTTCTCAATAATTACATTTCCCGTCATTTCCTTTACTATCGGTATGCCCATAATAGTAAGTATGGAGGGAGCAAGATCGCCCAGTTTGCCTTCGTTTACACGATAATTATTCTTTGTGACGTCATTGCCGACAAAGATAACAGGCACAGGATTAGTAGTGTGTGCTGTATTAGGCGAACCGTCGGGATTAACCATGATGTCAGAATTGCCGTGGTCCGCAATGATGACGGCTTTGTAGTTGTGTTTAAACAAGGTTTCCAGCAGTCGGCCCAGACAAGTATCTACCGTTTCAGCAGCTTTGACCGCCGCTGAAAAGACTCCGGTATGTCCTACCATATCGGTATTGGCATAGTTGAGACAGATGAAGTCCGGAATTTTTTCTTCCACATAGGCGACGAGTCTATCGGTCACTTCGACAGCACTCATCTCGGGTTGTAGGTCGTAAGTTGCTACCTTAGGCGAAGGAACAAGGATTCTTCCTTCATTTTTAAACTCTTTCTCTATTCCACCATTAAAGAAAAAAGTAACATGCGGATATTTTTCGGTTTCGGCAATTCTAACTTGGGTTCCACCAGCTTCACTGATGACCTGACCGAGTGTATGGGTGAGGTTTTCTTTTTCGAAGATGACATGTATATTTTCAAAAGTATTGTCATATCTAGTGAACGCCACAAAATAGAGTGGTATCTTGTGCATATCGTATTCGTGGTAGTCTTTTTGTGTCAGAACTTCAGTGAGCTGTCTCGGCCGATCAGTACGAAAATTGAAGAACATCACTACATCATCAGTAGAAATAGTGCGGTCTTCTTGAGGAATAGTAGCATTGTACAGGGGTTTCAAAAATTCGTCAGTGATGCCTGCTTCATAAGAATGATTCAGTGCAGTCTCAAAATTTGAGGTAGCTGTTCCTTTACCATTGACCAGTAAATCATAGGCAAGTTTTATTCTTTCCCATCTTTTATCTCTATCCATGGCATAATAACGACCTATGACTGTAGCAATGCGGATATTCGTCCCAGATATGTTTTGCTCTACCTGTTGTAAAAACTTGATACCCGATTTTGGATCAGTGTCACGTCCATCCATAAAGGCGTGGATATAGATTTCTACCTCTTTGTGATCTTTGAGTAGGTCACACAGCCCAAGTAGATGGTTAATATGAGCGTGAACTCCACCGTCGGAAACCAACCCTAGTAGATGTATCTTCTTCGTATGACTGGCAGCGTATTCCACTGCTTCAGAAAACACCTTGTTGTTCAGCAATTCTTTTTCTCTGATGGCTTTATTGATACGAGCTAGCTCTTGATACACCACTCGCCCAGCCCCAATGTTCATATGTCCCACTTCCGAATTTCCCATCTGTCCTTCTGGAAGACCCACCTCTTCTCCAAAGGTAATCAGTGTGGCTGATGGAAAATTTTCTAGCAGTCTATCCATGACCGGAGTTCGAGCTGCTTCGATGGCACTGACTTTAGGATTGTGGTTGATTCCCCATCCGTCTAATATAATCAAGGCTAAACGATTCATGGTATTTATTTTTGATTTTTTGTGACCAAAAACAGATTCTGGTTCAAAATAATTTTGGTCTTAAATATAATTTAACATTCTAAAAGAAACTATTTTGCAACATATTTTCGTTTCAAACACGAAGTTGTGTGCAAACATAATGGTTTTATGTCAGAATCGTGTTGTTGGAAAACGTTTATTATCAAAACAAAAAATCAAATGCAAAGATTATTTATCATATTGTTTTTGGCAGTTTCCGGACAAATTTTCGGACAAGGTGAGGCTGCATTTTTTACTGCTTTTAAAAACAATGATATTCCTGTGATAGAAAACTATCTAGAGCAGCAACTGGACTTCTGCCTTTTTGAAAATCAGCAGTTTTTAAGTAACAAAGAAGTGTCTGCTCAACTAAAAAAATTCCTCAGCTCCAATAAGGTAGTAGCTGTAGAAGTGCTGCATAAAGGTACATCAAAAAACGGCAACGCTCAATACAAAGTAGCAAAACTCATTACGGCTAATGATACCTACAGGCTCTTTGTTTTCTCGTCAGGCGCCATCAATGCTAAAAGCATTAAGGAACTTCGAATTGATAAGTTTTAATTCTTACGCTGAGTAAAAAAATAAACCAGCTCCTTTAGACTGTTACGAGCTTCATTTTCTGGAAATGAATCCAAAATTGCTATGGCTTCATCCTGATAGCGAATCATAATTTTTTCTGCATATTCGAGACCACCCATTTCCTTGACAAAGGTAATAACTTCCTTAACTTTAGCCTCATTATCGCTTTCCCTTTTGACATAGTTAATAATTTTGTTCTTCGTCTTTTTATCGGCCTTATTCAATGCATAGATTAGTGGAAGGGTCATCTTTTTTTCCTTAATATCGATGCCTCTCGGCTTTCCTATCTCCTCGTCGCCATAATCAAAGAGATCGTCCTTAATCTGAAATGCACAGCCAAGTTTTTCACCAAAAGTCCACATCTTCTGTATCATTTCTTCGTCATCAGTGGTGG
The DNA here is from genome assembly GCA_001567255.1 of Bacteroidetes bacterium OLB9. Taxonomy (GTDB): domain Bacteria; phylum Bacteroidota; class Bacteroidia; order Chitinophagales; family Saprospiraceae; genus OLB9. Next base: position 2,991 of record LNBW01000031.1, read on the forward strand.
AAGCGGCTCCTGCAGAACAAGCAGCCGCAATGAGTGATGCCGTTTTTTGGCGGATAATTTCATAATAAACCGATTCGTCAATATCCAGCCTACGGGCCTTTTCCATCTGGAGGAGTTCTCCTTCTGCCATTTGCTGTACGGCAGTAGATACTGTCTGTAGATGTCGATAGTTCTTAGTTTCCAGTGCTACTTGTAGCCCTTTAGTCAACAAAAAGTCACCTACTAATACGGCAATTTTATTTTTCCAGAGTGCATTGACAGAAAAAAATCCTCGTCTTTCATACGCATTGTCCACCACATCGTCGTGTACCAAGGACGCTGTATGTGATAGTTCTATGAGCGATGCTGCCACATCGGTGGACGAGTTGATCTCTCCACAGACTTTGCCGCATAAAAAGACCAGAATCGGCCGCACTTGTTTACCTTTCTTTTGTACAATGTAGTAGGTAATCTTGTCCAACAAAGGTACAGACGTCTTCATAAGGCTTTTGAAATGCTTCTCAAAATCCTTTAAATCCTTGCTGACCGGCTCTTTAATTCTGTCTAGAGAAAGTGCCATATAAGTATGGTAGTATTCAAAATTTTGCGCAAGATACAGCATTAATGCTATACTAACGGGTCTTTAGTTAAATGTTTTTAACGTTTTTATAAATGGATAAACCGCCCACTTCTGTTTGAAATTTGAAATTTTATTTTATTGATATCATTTTCATGAAATAAACTTATATTTTTGCATGATTTATCTGTAATTAGTAATTGGTGGGCTATCGGTTTGCTAAAGTTATATTTTTGAATTTTGTTAGAGTTATTCCGTAAAAACATTTTTCTCAACAGTTTACTGCTTCTACCTTATGTATTTATCATAAGGCTGGGGGGATTGTTATCGCCTATAGCATATTCTTCTGATACCAGAGACAATGTCATAAATGGATTGATTTACACTAATACCACGAGTCCACTGACGCAGACTATTGTAGCTTGTGTGCTTATTTTTATTCAGGCACTGATCATCAATTACATCTTTTCCAATCAAAAGATTTCACGAGAAAACACGCTGTTTGCCGGTGTGTTTTATATTCTATTCATAAGTTTAGTTACTGAAAATAATGTATTGTCACCAGTATTAATTGCCAATACATTTATGTTGCTAGCCATTAAAAATATTATGGACACTCAATTAAACACGGAGGCGTCAGCGCCTATTTTCAATGCAGGATTTTTGCTGGGTACTGCAGCGCTGATATATACTCCTTTCTTGGGGTTTGTCCTTTATGGCATCATTGCTTTAAATATGCTTAGAGCATTTAAATTTCAGGAATTATTACAATTTTTGATAGGGGTAAGTATTCCATATTTCCTATTATTCACATACAAATATTGGAATGATATGCCCTTTGTGGAGTTTGATGTTTTTAATGAGTTATTTCTAAGTATTCCATCCTTTCATGCAGACAGCATGTTCATGCTCTACATTGCCGTCGGAATGTTGACATTGATGTTATTATTTTCACTTGTTAATTATAGTAATATCACTTCTAAAAAGTCTGTTCAAGCGAAGAAGAAAATCAACTTGATGTACTGGTATATATTGTTTTGCGTTCTGACATTTCTGGGTTTCCGTACAGATCATCTTGAGCACCTTTCAAGTCTGGCTATTCCTATGGGGATACTCGTTGGTATATCGGCTAGTGAATCTCAAAGGAAGCTTTCGTATGAATTGGTGCATATTTTACTGATTACCATCGTATTTGCAGGATATTTTAAACTTTTTTAATTTTTAAATAATCATCAGTTAAACATTTATTAAACCACAAACCTTTGAGCTATACTTTTAGTTAATATATTTAATTTTGTGGTGCCACACGCCATTGAATTGTTGTTGTATTGCATTATTTCTATATATATAAATTTTTTATAATGAAAAATATATTTATGACTTTTTCCATGCTTATGCTTTTAATAGGAAGTATTGCAGCACAAAAAAAAGTCGCCTGTTTCATGGAAGTTCGAACTCCAAAAAGTCAATGCAAATAAGTACGAACTGATCGCCACTGCTACGATGGAGCCGCTTTGGGTCTTATACTCGCAATTTACAGATGATAGCGGGCCGATCCCAACCAATTTTACTATTGATGGTAAAATAATCGAACTCAAGGAAAAAGGTAAATTGATAACAGAAATGGACCCTATTTTTGAAGTAGAAGTTAAAAAATTTAAGAATAAGGCGATATTTAGTACTTATGTAACAAAAGGTACAAAACCTAACCTCTCAGGAAGTGTTGAGTACATGACTTGTGATGGAGAGCGGTGTTTACCACCTCATGAAGTTAAATTCAATCTTGCCTTTTAAAATCCATATTAGAAATATATCAACGAAAGTATAATGAAGAATTTATTTGCAATAATCCTGTTTTTATTTACCTCCATTTTGTCCCAAGCCCAAATTTTAACCCCGGTTAAATGGAGTTTTGAGATTGAAAAAGCCGGAACTAATGAATATAAGCTACGGTATATCGCAAAAATAGATAAAAACTGGGCTGTCTATTCTCAATATACCTCCGACGATGGCCCCGTGCCTACTTCCATCAACTACGAGCAAAAGGACGGTATAGAACTAGTAGGTAAAGCCGTTGAAAAGGGTTCTAAAAAGGAAGGTTATGATCCATTGTTTGACACCAATGTGATTAAGTTTCTGAGTAATAGCCCATTTGTCATTGAACAAAAATCAAAGTCTTAGACCCTTCTAAGCCTATTACCGGTTATGTAAATTATATGACCTGTGATAATGAGAAATGTTTGCCACCTACGGACGCAGACTTTTCATTCAAAATTCCATCAGACACCAAACAAAATGATGCAACAGCAACTGCCGAAAAAGAAAAGGAATCCATAGAGACAACAGCGGTCGAAGAAGAAGTAATTGTTGCTGATGGTTTGACTGCAGCGGACTCAACCTTATCAAAGCAAGGAGAAGGTCAGCTATATGGAGCAGTCATAAAGGGGAATAGAATTGACCAGAAAATAGCGTCACTTGCTGCTACCTACGAAAATCCTTTATCCAACTGTGGTGGAGTAGAGGAGAAAAAGGAAGGTTTATTATGGACTTTCCTTTTTGGTATTTTAGGTGGTTTTATCGCTTTGCTGACACCGTGTGTTTTCCCGATGCTACCGATTACAGTCAGCTTTTTTACAAAGGACACTAAACGAAAAGGTTGGGTTAATGGTTTGATTTACGGTATTTCGATTATTGTAATTTATGTAGCTATCGGATTACTGATAACAATTTTTGTTGGCCCCGAAGCACTCAATAGACTTTCCACAAACTGGATTGCCAATACGCTATTCTTCTTGATATTTATTGCTTTTGCAATATCATTCTTTGGCTACTACGAAATCACGCTACCTAGTAGCTGGAGTACAAAGAGTGATAGCATGGCCGATAAAGGAGGAATGCTAGGAATATTCTTTATGGCGTTTACCCTTGCGCTAGTTTCTTTCTCATGTACAGGTCCAATCATCGGTACGGCCATTGTGCAGGCCGCCACTAAAGGTGAATATCTAGGTCCATTTCTTGTAATGCTTGGCTTTTCTACAGGACTGGCGCTACCTTTTGGCTTATTTGCTGCATTTCCTGCCTGGCTTAACTCTCTGCCAAAATCTGGTAGCTGGATGAACTCTGTTAAGGTCTTTCTTGGATTTTTAGAGCTAGCGCTGGCATTTAAGTTTCTATCTATCGCCGATATGACCAATAACTGGGGCGTTCTTAAGTATGAAATCTTTATGGGTATCTGGATCGTCATTTTTATTGGACTGGCCTTATACTTGTTTGGCTTCATTAAATTTCCTCATGACAGCCCAATCAAAAAATTATCTTTAACCAGAATGACTTTCGGTGCTTTGACTGTCGCTCTAGTACTATATCTCATCTCAGGTTTTAGTATCAACAAAAAAACTGGAGATTACGACGCTCTCGTATTGATGAGTGGCCTCGCACCGCCGGCCCATTATAACTTGTTTTTGAAGCAACAGGAATTAGATCCGGCTATCAAAGCAAAGTATCCTTCCTATTCAAAATGCGCTAACAATATCAACTGTTTTAAAGATTATTTTGAAGGAATGGCTTATGCTAAAGAGGTCAATAAACCGGTGATGCTAGATTTTACTGGATATGGCTGCGTCAATTGTCGAAAGACCGAAGAGCACATTTGGGTAGATGATCAGGTAAGAAGAATATTAAATGATTCGCTGGTATTGATATCGCTGTACGTGGATGACGATAAAAAATTGGAAGATGTGTATATCTCTGAGCACAGTAATAATAAACTTAGAAATGTCGGAAATAAATGGGCTGATTTTCAGATTGTAAATTTCCAGCAAAATTCACAACCTTTGTATGTGCTATCCACCAATAATCAGGAAGTGATTAGCAAACCAAGGCCTTTTAAAGAAGGTATAGAAGGATACCTCGAATTTCTTAGATGTGGACTCACGGAAAACCGTAGAATTATGAGTAGTAATAATTAATTTTATTATACCAATAAAATCCGAATTGGGGATTAGACGATCTAGTACAAGTCAACTTTTTCTCTAGATATATTAAACCTTTTGGTCTTCCAAACAGAAAAATACATATTCTAATTAATAATGGATTCGAAACCCAATCTCGAATCCATTTTATTTTAAATATTTTGAAATGAAAGTATTATACAATGTGACGGTAAAAATTGATACTGATTGTCATATAGAGTGGCTTGAATGGATGATCAGTAAGCACATACCCGATGTGATGGCAACAGCTTGTTTTGAAAATTATAAATTAACCCGCATACTGGGTGATGATGACGAACATGGTGTGGGTTTTGCTATTCAATATATAGCACCAGACATGGATACCTTCCAACGATATCAAACACAGTTTTCTGCTCCATTGCAAAAAGAACATGCTGATCGATACTCCGGTAAATATGCTGCCTTCAGAACGTTAATGCTGATAGAAAGTGAAGGATAATTTTTATTATAATTCATTTCTACAACATTACATTCATGCTACTGTCTAAGCTTAATAAACTGCAAATCTTGAAAATCGTAACTAAAATCTGTTAGTGGTGATATGGCTTCCATGGTTAATCCACCCACTTCATCGCCATTCATATGCACAAAAACAAAAGCATCAGCATGCATGTATCGATTATCCCATTTTACAGCATATGTTTGGTCTTTATAATAGTATAGATTGCCTTTGAGTTGACTGGATCTTGCAGATACAAATCGCAACTGGCCATTGTCATTGGTAATTTCGATTTCTCCAAACCAGTTGTCTTTATATTTTCCCACTAGGTTTTCAGTTCTTTTAATGGCTTCTTTCTGGTTTTGTTCCACTCTTTCCCATACTTCTTCAGTGATTTTATCTGCATTTTCTGTTCTATTCTTGATGATTTCGCCATATTGTTCTACCCAGTCGTGTTCTGGTAATCCAAGATAAAAATCTTTAATGGTATTGGACACTGCCATAAATGCTGCGCCTTCTTGTTGATTTGTCAGAACAATAATGCCAAGTTTTAATTGTGGATACATGATGATTTGAGTGACAATACCTTCCAGACCACCTGTATGAGAAACCTCTAATCTGCCGTTTACATCCTGGAGTTGGAATCCAAGGCCATAGGCTCTGAACAAGGTATTATAGGGTGGTTTGGTATATGACGGCATCAACGTCTGAGGCCGGATTAATTCTTTCATTCTTTCACTAGTGACCAGTTGTCTTCCGTCGGTAGTTTTGCCGAGGTTGAGTTGAAAACTTACCCACTTTATCAGATCATTTACATTGGAGTATAAACCAGCAGCACCATCAAAGATCGTATTTGTATATCGATCAATGACTTTCAGTTTGCCATTGAGTGGTACATGCGGTGAGATGACATTAGATGTATCCTTGAGCAAACTCCAACTAGCTGCTGTTCTGTTCATTTCTAGCGGTTCCAAAAGGTTTTCTGTAATGAAATCTGTCAGGCTTTGGCCGGATACTCGCTCGATCACCACTCCAGCTATAATGTAGAGTAGATTATCATAATCATATTTAGTACGAAAACCCGATACCGGTTTTAGAAAGTGTATATTCCTAACTATATCTATAGGTGTGAAATTGTGTCCATCAGGCCATACCATCAAGTCTCCTGCACCCAAGCCTAAACCGCTTCTATGTGTGACGAGATCACGAATGGTAAATTCTTCTGTTACATATTCATTGTACATTTTAAATTCAGGAATGTATTTTTTGACTTTATCATCCCACTGTAGTTTGCCCTGATCTATCAGCAAAGAGATAGCTGTGGTAGTAAATGCTTTTGAATTGGATGCAATACCAAAATTGGTGGCAGCATTGACTTTTCCACCCGTATTGATATCCGTAACCCCATAACCTTTGGCTAGCACCGTCTTACCATCATGAACGATACCTACAGCGATACCTGGCACATTGAATGTCTTGAGTGCCCTCTCTACAAGTTTATCTACACTGTTTTCAGGAATTTCCTGACCGTTGATAAGGTTGGCCAAAAAGGCAAAAAACAAAAATATAATCAGCCGCTTTGTCATAATATTGCTTTAATGATTAGAAAATAAAAAGGTATCGATAATAGCCTATTTCATCTGCTCTGCTCTAATTAGATTCCGATTAGATTACGTAGCTGTGCAGTATGATCTGCTGATGCTACTTTATCAATAATATGTGTAATAATCCCTTTCTCGTCAAATACGACTGTCGTACGATAGGTACCTATTACTTCTCTACCCATAAACTTTTTAGGCCCATAAAACCCAAAAGCATTCATCGCACTGAGGTTCGGGTCAGATAATAATGAAAATGGAAAATGATTTTTTGCAATAAACCCAACATGGGATTTTACACTATCTTTGCTCACACCATAAACCTTATAACCATTTTGAGTGAAGACTTCGTAATTATCCCTGATATTACATGCTACTTTAGTGCAGGTAGGAGTATTATCCTTCGGATAGAAAAAAAGTATTGTTTTATTCCCTAAAAGTGACCTATTCGTAATTTCATTGCCCTGCTGATCATACACGGTAAAATCAGGTATTTTGTCGCCTACTTTTACTTTGGGTTGGGTTTTTTCTGCCATAAATCGACGATTGTACATAGTTCAACAGCACAAGTCCTCAAAGGGTTGAAAAAATAGCATAATCTATTTTCCCTATATACCGAATCTAGGCGTTAAGTCGTTTTCTTCCTTACCGCCATTCTTATGCCTATGACCGTCAACCATGTGATTAAGACTGGCATGATGATAATCAGAAGGCCCGTTCCTGGTACGATTTTACCGGTTTCCGGATCATAATTAAAGCAAGTAAAGATACTGGTATTTGTAGGCAGTCTATAACTCGGTATGAAGACCTTATTAATACTTTGAACCAGCATTCTCAAGTCCTTACTATTGCGCAGGCCAAGTAGTTTTTTAGTCATTTTACCTTTGGTGCTGACGCCCGCTAGCAATGCGTCATGGTCAAACTGTTTTTTCTTTTCATCCCAAATTGGCTTAAAACCAACCGAATTGATCACCTGATTAATACTATCCGTCACCCCAAAATACCAATCTGGCTCATTGGTTAGATTGAATCTTTCTGCCATATATTGCATATCTTCTATCTTATCCCATGGATCGAAACTTAAAACCAAGACACTATAAGGCAATTCTTGCTGAAGATTCAGCATCCGAAGATTTTCTTTCAGCTCTAGTACCAATGGATTACAGACGCCAGAGCAGCGACTAAAAACCAATGCCAGGATAATCGGCTTATCTTTAGCTAGCTCATGAAGGGATACATCCGCTCCGCCGACTAAATGCAGCGGAGCGTCGTATAATGTATTATATATATTGATTTCTTCCCTGAAATCACCTAGAGACTGACTGAAAAGTGATTGTGCAGGTAGAATTGTGAGCATTACTATACTCGTGAAAAGACAAAGCCGAAACATCGCTTTAAAATTCCTCCTATGAATAGTATAATACCCAACAAATATATCGTTGCAAAGGTTCCTCCAAAGGTTGCCCAGAACTTTCCTGAGGCCATTTCCTCAGGATAATTAGCATATCTTCTGGCTACTGAATCTGCTCCTGCAAAATAGAAAGCCGCTAGAAATCCAATTCCTCCTATGACTATCAGCAGGATCTTAAGCATGGAATGTTTGTCTTTGATAATACCGTCTTTCAATTGAAACGAGAACCAATAAAAGAAACCCAAACTAAATAACACATTTCCCAAGGCATTGTAGGTATGGAAGTGTGCAGGAACCCAAAGTGTATTATGCAGCAAGAAGTTGTTGGAAATAGTAGCATCAATCACCGCTCCAATACCTCCAGAAACCCATCCTGCTGTTCCAATGAAAAACATTAAGTTGGCCAGATTCCAGTTGATTTTTGTGCCATATACAGCAACAAGGATACTAAAGATCGTGACACCAGTGGATGGAATACTTGCCAGATAAGAAGCTAGCTGTCCAATAATCTGCAATGTTTCTGGCTGAACGAAGTCCATATACATGTGATGTAGGAAGGCAAAAAGTACAAAAAATAGGGTCAAATTCCACGCATAGGCCACATACCAGCTGGTTTTCCATTTAGGTCTTCCACTTACTTCACTAAAGAGTTCATAAATAACAGCAAGACCCAGATACAACATTTCATTAGCGAGGGTATGACCAAAGAAATAGGTCAAGTTTTTCATAAGAAGGGCATCATTGATGAAGCCGCCATTTGAATAATATTCTGTGAGAAGTAAAAAGTCAAGAGCTGCTGCAGTAATCAGGCAGGATAGTACACCAACTAGGCTAATCATAGAAATGAGTACAAAAGGAGGTGTTTCTACCTCCGGTTTTGCATCTCTCTTAAAGTGTTGCCATGCAAAAACTTGTGAAAGTGTATATTTTTTAAGCAGAGAAATCATCAGGCTTACTGTCCAAATAGTCCAGCCCACTCCCAGTACAAGTAATGCATATAGAAATAATGGTGTTGCCCACTGTTCCCACATAATTTTAAATGGCAGCGGATATAGAAAAGTCCATCCAGCATGGAATTTGCCTATAAAACCTGCTCCCCACAACATTAAAACGCCCACTACCGTCATTATATAGGCTATTAAATTAGCCTTATAACTAGTGCGGACATAACGCTCCATGATGTAATTAACGGCAGCCATTCCTGCTACAAACCATATACCTATCATGGTCAACCCATGAATGGTCATGTCGGTGTAAAAGGTCACAGGATCCAGTTTAATATTTCCACCCTGATTAAAACGCATCAGTAATCCTAATATAATCGCCACTACAAAGAGAATCAATACCGTGATAATCCAGAGTGATGTTATCTTTTTAAATTTATTTTCCATATCGAATTAATTTTTTAATGAATTATTTTACCGTAAAACTTCCTCTCATTATGTGATGTCCAGCCCCACAATATTCAAGACAGAAAATCTTATATGTACCAGGTTTCTCAAATTTCCAACGGAGATTGTTAACATATCCGGGCATGGCTTGCGTTTGAGCAACAACCTGATTATTTTCATCATACACCGCAAATGTATGGGTTACATCTCGGCTCGTCACCCTGAACTCTACAAGTTCGTTTACACCTAGTTCAATGGGTTCTGAAGTAGGCGCATCCGGGTTTATGGCGCTGTAGGACATATAGAAAAAATATTGCCCAGCAGTGACATTGACGGATTTAGATGGGATTTCATCCTTAAACATAAAATACGGCGATTTAGGTACTGTTGCTGAAAAGAAAATGGCCAGGACTACAAATAATATCAGGATAAACCACATACGTTTAGTTAGTACATTGGTTAACCCTCCGTCCTTATCGCCTGCTTTAATAGAACTTCGATATACATAAATAAATACCGATGTACTAACTACTGTCAAAATTAAAAATAAGTAAAGAAGTAGTGATTGCATATCATATCATTTTATAATTAAATAATTCAAATTATTACACTTTTATGAGACAAATGTAAAAATTTGTTAAATAAAATCAAATTATTTTCTATAAATATAATTTATAATTTTGTGTTTTATGAAATAGTACCATTATATATCTATCTTAAAGAAAACGAAATACTAATTATATTGTAAAAATGGCACAATTCAATGATTTTTGTCAATCGTCATGTCGCAGGAGGCTGGCCGGAAATGTAATAAATAACCTTCCAGTTATAAATAATAGCAGTAAGTAATAGAAATACAGCTCCCAGTTTTATGAGGATCAATTCTGTTGTCAAAATTCCGGTTGAAAAAATGGTGATGCCTGACAGATAGCTCCAGCTCATCATTTTGAAAATATCCGTCTTTCGTGTCAGTAATACCGGTGATTGTCCGGGTTGTGGAGCTTTCAACACTGGCTTTTTGCGTGGCACGATGAAAGGTAGGGTTTTAAAGGTCATGCCTAAAATAATAGCGGTTATCCATCCAAAAAGATTAGAAAACCATAAGTAAGTATCAGAGCGGTACTTGTCTTATCGTACCATAAAAGGAATAAAAGAATTAAAATCAGTAAAACCGCAGGAAGCAAGGTTAATCCTACTGAGAATAGAGAGATTTTCAGGTGTTCGTCCACTTGTTTTTTCATCCTTTGAGTCCAAGCCATGTAGCAGTATTTTACATAGAGTATCAGTGCTGTTATAACCATAGCTACAGGTATAAATATCAACAAGATGTGGTTATAAAGGTAAAATATAGCCACATAGAAAATAATTGCACCATTGATAAGATAATATACGACCTTGAGCAATCGATCATTTTGATATTTAGACAGCAAATACATGGGAATCAGTCGCGAACTCACGCCCACAATTAGCATCAAAAACCAGCCAAGTGTTGCTGCATGTACATGAAGCGGCAAATAATAAATGGAGTCATGAGGTAAAAGATGAAAAGTAAAGTTGTACACTAACATCAATCCTAAAAAGCCGGCCAAAAATAACCATGTCCCTGATGTCAGCATAAAAACACCGTGAATGTTTTCTTTATGTCCTTTGGGAAGGCTTTTGCTTAAATTAATCAGGAAAAGAAGAACCGATATGAGTACGAATCTACCACCCCATTTGGCAGGATGCCCCATATTGAACACATAAAATCCATAAGCCAGTAGTGGTACTCCCACGGCCATACAAATGAAGGATGCCCAAGCAAGTTTTTCACTGTATAGTTGATTGCCGAGGATGGTAGGGGTTAGGTGATGGCATGCCCCTAAAATAATCATGGTGGCCCATCCCAGGGCTACTATATGGATGATCGCAAGGGTGTGAGGCTGAAAATGATGATCAAAAAATGTTCTGTCTAGGGTCAACAGCAAAATCGTAGCCACCAGAAATGAGAATGCAGCATAGAGATAGAATGGAATGACTATTGCGGAGTTGGTCGGTTTTGTCGGCCTAATATTTGACGTTGCACCCAACATGAGGTAAAAATAGGATTGGTCTTAAATACTTTTTTAAAATTATTGTTAAATAAAAATCATATATCTGTTTATTAAATATGTATCTTTATACAATTAGCGCTATTAGGATTGAATAGATTGTTCCAACTCAATAGCTTTAGGAAAAAGAATGTTGTTTTCTAAATGCACATGTAACTGTAGATCTCGTTCAAACTCGTCCAGCATTTTAAATAACAATGTATAACTGGCACAAGCATCCTCAGGAAGTGCATAATCTTTAGCTGTCTGGCGTATAAGCTCAGCATCACGGGTGATGAGCTCGTGCTCCATCTCCATCAGGTTGACAGGTGTACGCACACTGTCAAAACCACTGTCTGCGAGCTTTGTAGGATCATTACCAACTGTCAGCAATAATTTGATATATGGAAATACAATGCGCTCTTCCTTCATCATGTGTGCTGTTAGTGCTCCACTCATCTTGGTGATGAGCTCATATATTTGCTTGAGCTCGGGGTGATGATCTCCGTGTACTGTCGCCACTTTTGCTCCATATGACTTTAAATCAGGAATCATCCTATTTATATAAGAATGATGCGTATTGACAATAAAATCACACAAAAAATCGAGGCTCCAGTCATTGTATGGCATTACTTCTTTGGTCTTTGTTTGACTCAATGCTATCAAATCTTGTTCAATTGCGGCTACATCTAATCCCTTTTCAGCGCATACCTCCTTAATTGTCCGCTTGCCACCACAATAGAAGTCGATACCACTATTTCTAAATATCTCTATCGCCCTGACATCCTTTGCCACAGCCATCCCAACGGTTTCTTCCTTTTCGTCACTACGGCGCTTTCTGATGATGACTTTCCACCATTTAGGCCCTTGTTCGGTATATTCCCAAGAGAAAACATTGCCCCGCTCTGCCAACATCTGGTAATAAAGTGGCTTAGGATCGTGATCATTGTGTAAAATGAAATGTTCTCCTTCTCCTAATTCGTCAAAATATTCAAATACGGTAGGATGTTTTCGCTTCGGTTCCAATAAGGTCACATCAAGAATTTCGGATTTTGAAGACTCCATATTGTTATATAATTATAATTGATTGATGCAAAGATAATAAATGTATTATATAAAAGTATTTAAATACTTCTATTTTTTAAACTTTATTTAATTCATCATTTTTTCATATAAATCTTCCATTAAATATTATTTTTTCCTACCACCCAGTATAACCATAGGAAAACAAACACTCACCAGTGACACTGAAAACCAAACGGGATAGGTATGTGTGATGACTTCGCTTGCACTGATAAGCATCCAGGCTAGACCAGCAATTTGAAACATAAATAGTTCTTTCGTCGCTGCAAATTGACGTATCATCCATCCACTGATCAGTGCTGAAAGTGCATACGACAATATTATAAACGCTAGAAATCCTGCTGGAACACGGAACATATCTGCCGGTCGATGGATATCATAAAGCTGGTAGGCATAGTGATCTGCAATATTGATCAATAGATATCCACTGATTATGGAAACAATTACAACTAATGTATTTCTGATGGCCCTATCCATGGTGACTTGATTTGTTACATTATATAAACCACAATAATAACGGATTCCTTTGGCAATCAGAAATGAACAGTATAACAATTTATAACAAAAACCAGTCTGTATAGGCTAAATAAATAGATGTGATTAAGGGTGGTTTTAACTCATCATTTTACATAGTAATATTATACACTTTTTAGTTATAAATAATTGAATCTAAGTCTTGAACCAAGATTTGTAATGACGATAAATAATACAATATATCTATAAGTGAGGCCATTTTTAATCCGCAGACATCGTTTTACGAGGATGAGAATGTAAAAACTCAAACAACATTTTCATACAGTACAATTCTAATGCACAATTAGGATCAAATTTCATTAACCTATCGTGACGATAAATTTTTACGATTATCCCTTATCTTCTATATATCAAAACCTCCTATCTGTGATGTAACATATACAGCATTTCAATCATTCTATTTCATCTAATAATCGGATCAACATGGGTATAGCGTCACTCACCTTTTCTGTCTTTCACAGGAAAAACCAAATCAATTATCCGGCGTTAACTTAAAAGCATATAATTTGTTACCTTTGCAACTTCTTATTGGGCGGTAAGCCTACATATAATTCTAAAATCATGATAAAAATAGGTATAACCATAGGAGATATAAACGGAATCGGACCGGAAGTCATCATCAAGGCGCTTTCGAATCCAATGATTCTCAATAGTTTTACACCTATCATTTACGCTTCGTATAAAGTATTGTCCTACCATAAAAATATTGTTAAAGAATCCTCCATTGGGTTTCATACCATTCCTAATGCCGCTAGTGCAGTGGACAATAAAATAAATCTTATCAGTTGCTGGAATGACAATGTCAACATTACACTCGGTAAAGCAACTGCAGATGGCGGTAAGTATGCAAAGATTTCTATGGAAAAGGCGCTTGACGATATCAAAAGTGGCAGTATTGATGCGATAGTCACTGCTCCGATTAATAAAAATGCCATGCAGCAGGCAAATTTTCCTTTCCCGGGACACACCGAGTTCTTTACTAAGGGTGACCAGAAAGAGGAAAGTCTTATGTTACTGGCGAGTGATGCGCTCCGTGTTGCCGTAGTAACTAATCACATTCCGTTATCACAGGTGGCTTCATCCATCAACAAGGATCTCATTCTCAATAAGATTCAAATTCTAAATAAAACACTGATTGAAGATTTCGGTATTGAAAGACCTGTGATCGGTGTACTCGGGCTTAATCCACATGCTTCTGATGATTCCACGATTGGCAATGAAGAAGAAAATTTTATCCGTCCGGCTATCATCGAAGCTAAAAAATCAGGGATCATGGCAGCAGGACCTTATTCTCCTGATGGATTTTTTGCCAGCGGGCTTTGGAAAAAAGTAGATGCCGTTCTGGCTATGTATCACGATCAAGGACTCATACCATTTAAAGCATTAACCTTTGGTGGTGGCGTTAATTTTACAGCAGGCTTATCCTTTATTCGCACTTCTCCCGATCACGGGACTGCATACGAAATCGCCGGTACAAATAAAGCTGATGGCGCTTCTTTCCGACAGGCACTATACATGGCGTATGATCTCGTTAGAAACCGAAAGGATTACTTTGAATCGAGAGAAAATGCTTTGGTGCGAAGAGAGAAAAAATCAGAAGGTCTTAATGCCTGATAAAATCCTATCGTGTGCAGTTTTTCTTTGAAGGACTTTTACTTGGCCTTTCTCTTTCCATATTAATAGGCCCGATACTTATTGCACTAACACAAACGAGTATTGAGTACGGAGTTAAGGCTGGATTAATTGTTGGTGCCGGTATTTGGATAAGCGACCTTATTGTCATCACATTGGTCTGGGTATTTTTACATCGGATAGCCCCACTGGTACATCATGATGGTTTTATGCGGAGTGCAGGCATCACCGGTAGTATCGTGTTAATCAGCTTAGGTGTATTCACAATATTTAAAAGTGCAAATAGAAAAATACCGAAACCCATAAAAATCAATATCGCTCATTTTACCGGTTTTTTCTTTAAAGGGTTCGCTGTCAATTTTATCAATCCGTTCACCTTTGCTTTCTGGATTAGTGTCATTTCTACCTATTTGTTAGCGATGAACGTGTCCGATTTCCAATTATCATTACTGCTGTGTGGTATTATGGTCGTGATTGTATCCACAGATACACTGAAAGTCTTATTGCCAAAACTGATACGCAGCAAATTACAACCTGAACATATTCTACTTTTTAGTCGAATTTCCGGATTTCTTTTGATTCTTTTTGGTATTGTTCTTATCTTCAGAAGTTTTTAATACTGTTTTTTTTGAAGTAGAAGGCTGCTTTTGCTGTGTTATAGATTGGGTGTGTCGAACAGATGGTTTCGCCGATGTCTTTCTGACTTTTGGTTTAACCGGTTTATCTTCAATGGAAGAAATCAAACGATAAACGGTAACTGACAGTGGAGGAATATTCACTTCTAAAGTGTGGTTTCGTCCATTCCATGCTTTTTTAACCGTTTTGGGTTGCTCAATGACCTCATAACCGCTTCCCCAGAATCGGGCTTCATCTGTATTGAATATCAATTGCCAAGCTTGTTTTGCATTAAGTCCAATTTTATATTTGCTATGTGGTGTGATGTTTAAATTGACCACAATCATCAATACGTCGTTGTAAATATCTGACTTTCTCTGCGTTATCAGGATAGAATTAACAGTGTCACTACCATCTACCCATGTAAATCCTTCAGGACTATAATTGTAGTGGTACAGCGCGCGCTCTGTTCGATAAAGGTGGTTAAGTGCTTTTACTGTCTCATTGATTCCACGGTGAGAAGGATACTGTAACAAATCCCATTCGAGTTGTCCTTTGAAATTCCACTCATTATATGGCGCCATATCATTGCCCATAAAGAGCAATTTAGATCCCGGATGTGTGTACATATACCCATATAATGTACGAAGATTAGCAAATTTTTGCCATTCATCTCCACACATTTTGCCTATCATAGACGACTTGCCGTGTACCACTTCATCATGTGAAAGCGAAAGCACAAAGTTTTCAGAAAATGCATATACAATACTGAAAGTAATATCATTCTGATGAAACTGCCGGTAGATAAACGCTCTCTTGAAATAGTTGAGTGTGTCATGCATCCATCCCATCATCCATTTCATTCCGAAACCAAGACCTCCATTGAATACCGGCTGTGAAACTTTAGGATAGGCTGTGGCTTCCTCGGCTATCGTCTGAATACCAGGAAAGTTAGTATAAACTGCGGTGTTAAACTCTTGTAGAAATGCTATAGCGTCCAGATTTTCACGCCCGCCATACTGATTGGGTTCCCATTCGCCTTCCTTTCGGGAATAGTCTAGAAAAATAATCGATGATACCGCATCTACTCTGAGTCCATCGATGTGGTACTTTTCAAGCCAAAAGAAAGCATTAGAAATCAAAAAAACTTTTGACCTCTGGCCTACCAAAATTAAATATGAGTGTATTCCAGTCAGGATGATATCCTTTGCGCCGATCCGGATGTTCATAAACACAAGAACCATCAAAGGTGGCAAGAGAAAAGTCATCTGCTGGAAAGTGTGCCGGAACCCAATCCATGATGACACCTATTCCCGCTTGGTGTAGTCTGTCGATAAGATACATCAGCTCTTCCGGATTGCCATAACGCGAACTTGCAGCAAAATAACCAGTCACCTGATAACCCCACGAGGGTTCATAAGGATAAGCTGTTAATGGCAAAAACTCCACATGAGTATAACCCATTTCGGTGAGATAAGGGATTAATTCGTCCACCATCTCTAGATAGGTCAGAGAACGGTTTTTTTCTGATGCTTTGCGCTTCCATGAGCCGAAGTGCATTTCATAAATAGCATAAGGCTGGTCGAGTGAATTAATCTTGACTCGATCTTCCATCCATTGCTGATCGCTCCATTCGTATGCAATATCCCATACAATAGAGCCGGACAGAGGAGGTTTCTCGGCCTTGACAGCATACGGATCGGCTTTCATCCTAATCCGTCCGAAATTGTAAGGATAGATCTTGTATTTATAGACCATGCCGTGTTTTACCCCGGGAATAAAGCCTTCCCATATGCCGGAACCATCCCATCGGCTATATAGTTTATAGCCCTCCTGCTTCCATCTATTAAAATCACCCACGACATAAAGACTGTAAGCATTCGGTGCATACACAGCAAAGTAGCAACCCTTCACACCATTGAGCGTCATAGGGTGCGCACCCACTTTTTCGTATAGGTGGTAATGCTTCCCTACCTTAAAAAGTGAGATGTCAAAATCGGTAAACAGCGTATGAGCAATAACACGGGCAGAATCCATATTTTTTCACTTTAGCAAGCAATATACGAAGTGATTCAAATACTTGGTGTTAATGAGTAGGAAAATATTGTATGGATAGCAAATGTTAGGGTGGCAATAAATACTGTGATTCTGTTAATACGGATCTACGTCAATATTGATTCTGACCGATTTACATGCGGGTATCTGCTTCAAATTATTTCTTTGTTCTATGATATATTTTTTAATAGCTGAAATTACTTTGAAATCTTTTTCCATCTTGATGGTGATCGAAAAAATATATTGACCACGGATGCGCGGAATACCTCCTTCTGCAGGACCAATCACTCTATTCCCTAATTTTTTTCTGAGCAATTCGGCCAATTCTGTTGCTGCATGTTTGACAGTAGCTGCGTTTTTGTGAAGTAATTCCAGCTGAATCATCCGATTCCACGGTGGATACCGAAAGATTTTCCGCTCATTGGACTCTCTTTCGAAAAAACGCGGATAGAGATGGTGTACCGTCTCTACGATCACCGGATGTGTTGGGCTATAGGTCTGAATGATAACATTGCCCTGTTTTTGCCGCCTTCCTGCCCTACCAGATACTTGTGTCAACATCTGAAATGCTCGCTCACTTGCACGAAAATCAGGATATCTAAGAATAGTGTCAGCATTGAGTACGCCTACTAGAGATATGTTATCAAAATCTAGCCCTTTGGTCACCATCTGAGTACCTACAAGGATATCTGTCTTACGAGATTCAAAGTCATAGATGATGTTTTCAAAGGCCGATTTCGTATGGGTGGTGTCATAATCCATTCTTGCTACCCTTGCATGAGGAAAAAGTTCTTTAAGTTCTTCTTCTATTTTTTCAGTACCAAAACCCTGCTCTTTAAGGTCGGTATTACCACAAGCTGGGCAACTCTGCGGGAGTTTTGACCGAGTACCACAATAGTGGCAACGCAATTCATAAAATAACTTATGAACTGTTAGGTGCACATCGCAATTATCACATTCCGCCTTCCAACCACAAAGCCCACAACTTAGTGTGGGTGCATATCCACGTCGATTTTGAAATAAGATGATTTGTTCTTCTGCCGCTAAAGCTTGTTCAATTTTCTCTATCAAGGTAGGGCTAAAAGTACCTCTGAATGTCTTGTCTTTGTAACTATCCTTTAAGTCCACCACTTCCACACTAGGCAATATAGATGTACCATATCGATCTTGCATTTCAACCAGTCCGTATTTGCCATTTGCTGCATTAAAATAGGAGTCTATACTTGGCGTGGCACTTCCCAGTATAATTTTTGCATCCATCATATTGGCGAGAAATAAAGCCGCATCACGGGCATTATACCGAGGACTGGGGTCGTATTGCTTGTACGAGGTGTCGTGTTCTTCATCTACGATGATGAGTTTAAGGTTGCGAAAAGGCAAAAATAATGCAGACCTTGCACCTATCACAATCTTGGCGCCGGACATCACTGCTTTCCATATCTCCACCCTTTCGTTATTGTTCATTCTACTATGATACACCAATATCTCCTCACCAAAAACAGCTTTTAACCGGTCCACCATATGCGCTGTAAGTACTATTTCGGGCAGCAAATACAGTGTCTGTTCTTCTGATGACAGTTTTTTAATCATTTCAGTATAAATCCGAGTTTTACCACTACCGGTAACACCGTGGAGCAATACGGGTTTGTTTTCTTCGTATAAATAGGTTTCTATGGCTTGCAATGCTTCCTGCTGGAGTGTACTTAATGCTTGCTCTTCAACTGCTGTGGTTGCAGAATCACCATTATTTATCCTGCTAATCGCTTTTTTTTCTTGTGAAAAAATACCTTTTTTGACCATTGGGGTGATGGTAGAAGTGGGTACATCAGCCAATTTACAAACTTCTATAGCCGGCAGAGCATTCAAGCCCTTTTTACTGAGTTGAATAAAAGCTAGCAAGAGACGCGTTTGCTTGTCGCTACGGCTGATTAATTCAAAAGCTTCATTGAGCTTCTCAGAATTGGAAGCATATGGCTCTTGAAGTGTTATGAAATTAGCCGTTCGAGCTTTAAATTTCTCGATCAGTTCTTCTTTAATCGTGATGATACCCTTGTCCAAGAGTCCGCGTAACACAGGAAAAATTGTCTTTTTGTTGAGAATGTCCTGAATCTGTAGTATGGTCAGTTCGTTTTGAATAGAAACAGCCTCGGCTATCAAATATTCATCATCTGACAGGGGTACTGAATCCAAAGCCAAGTTGTAATCGCGTAAAATGACTTTGGTTTCGCTCTCTAGTTTTAGTCCAGACGGCATAGCAATTTGCATGACTTCACCCAGGGTACAGCAGTAATAATCTGCAATCCATGTCCAGAATTTGAGTTGTTCTTTTGTAACAACAGGCACGGTATCAATAATAGAAACAATGGACTTCGTCTTGTATTCAACATCTAGATGATCGTGGAGACTATATACTACTGCCGAATAGAGCTTGTTTCTCAGGCTCACTTCTACCCTCTGACCTATAGATATTGAAGCCTTCATACTATCCGGAACAGTATAGGCATAAAGCTTAGGAGTAGCTAAGGGAAATATAACGTTAGCAAATTTAGCCTGCACAAGCGATAAAATAAAGTCAGCAAAGATAGGATAAAAACACAGTTTTTAGGGACATAGTTGCACTTCAATGAAGAATGTATTGCGATTAATGAGATATAAAATCATTAAACCCATATTACTTATTAGACTTTGTGACGAAGGGAAGTGATACAAAATAGCTACAAGGCTCGTAGTTTTTATTCCAAAGGCATTGTTTTAATATGTCGAGGACAGTAAAACGAGGACCTAAATAGATATAAAATAGCAATTTTATATAGTTAATTTCTAATGCGTAATTGGGGTTAAATTTGTGGTTTATTGTAACATTAGAGCTTGTGTTCCTCTTACTAATACACAATATACCTTCATATCATTGTCATTTCAAAACTTACCACATAAAAAAAAGCCGATCAGAATATATCGATTCTGGTCGGCTTGACTAAATATTAAAATATTATCTCTTAGAACTTCACATCAAAAACGTAATTGTCTTGATTGTTGTCATTAGTGATGTTGATCTGTCGTGTAGAAATCACGTAGTACTTTTCTCCCTTCTTTACAATGAAAATATCTCCTTTATTCACCTTATCAGAAACATCTCTTTTTCCGTCTTCGCTCTTTAGGTTGAAATCTACACCATTATTCCACATTGCTGATATTTGTTCTTTGTAAAGAATATTATCAAAAGTAAAGTTTTCAGCCACTCCATTCTGACCTGGCTTAATATACTTCATTACTGCTCCATTCATTCCTGAAATCTGCTGCTTCCATGTCTGATCGGTCAAAATATCTACAATACCTTCGTCTCTAATTTCTGCTTCTGCTGATGTAGGGTCAGAGTCTTGTGTACCGGTACTTGCTCCTGTATCCAAGTCAAGACCTCCTTGTCCAGCAGGACCAGACTGGTTTAATAGAATTCCTTCAAGTGAATTGACATCTTGACCTACTACGGTGATGTTCAAAGCGACTTTGCTTGTCAGACCCTTTTCATCAGCTACAACAAATTCATACTTTTCTGTGCCAAAAAAACCATGGGCAGCTATACTAATTTTGTATTCAAAAGAGTTGACTTTGTCCTGAAGTAATAATAATGGATTGGCCGGAGCTAGATTGCCATCAATTGCAATTCTATTGCTTGTAATGTCAATGGCCTTACCGTCTTCCAGAATTGTCAAAGTTTTCATTGGGTTACTTCCCTTTGTTCCTGTCAAATACACAGAAAAATTTCCTCCTACTAATACCTCACTATCTTCGGTGATATATCCTAGTGACTCGTTTAATTTAACGGTTGGAGCCACGCTTGTATCAAGTATATCGGTATCTTCTCCACAAGAAACTAAAAATAGAGACATAACTGCAAATGCCATAAATGCCCTGAACAATGTTAATGGTTTCATACTTTCTGTTTGATTTTAATAATTAAGAATTAACTAATTATATGACGAGAAAAAAGTTTAACGTCACAATTTAAAAAAGATGATCAATAGGTAGCCATCCTACCTCATGACTTCATATCTAACGATATAAATAATCTTCTGTCTGTACTTGAATTGTTGTTTAACAAATAATTAAGATACTTAATTGTAAAAATCAGTCTTTTATATTGATTTCTGGAATAATCAATCGCCAGCCGGCACTTTTTTAATGCCATTTCCATCATATCAATATACTCCTGCTTTTCTGATTCTGCTTTGGCAATTAATTGATCGGTGTGCGCTTTAGTAGCTATAAAATCTTTAGCCTTTCTATTGATGGTGTTATACTCCTCTTTGGTAAACTTGTTGAAAGTACCTTCTGTTATATCGTAATAGTCTAGGTTGTGATCAATGGATAATATTTCGGGTAGAGGAAATGGACTTAGCGTGACCGTCTTATGTAAACTGTCTATTTTAATATTCATCTTATTGAAATCATATCCTACTGATACTTTTGCTGTTACGCGCAGCAAGATTTTTTTACTAAAAAGGTTGAAATAATCATAGTCATAGCGTTCGTCATAGCCATAGAGTTCTGAAAAATTCCCTTCTACGCTAATAAGTTTGGTTACTGTCTTAATTTTGTCAAGTACAACTACCGGAGACTCAGTACGACGAGCTTCAAATAGGGGTTTTCTTACCATCAGCCAGACAGACAATCCTCCCAGGATAAACACTAAAAATAGCAGCAAATATTTTTTCATTTCAACGCATTATTTGACCTCGTGCAAATATTACTTTTACAACGTAAGAGCCTGTCAATTAGTTCTTGTCTCTCTAAAAAACTACAAATACACTTACCCGTGGATCATCTAAAATATGCTCTGACATCGGCTCTAGATAGCACATACAATCCAACCAGTGCCGGCACAATTAGGTTGATGAGCCACAATAAAAAGGTTGCCGTCAGCGCAGTTATACTTTCGACACCTAATGTTGACCAGACTAAAATGGCAACCTCTCCTCGTGCAAATACACTCATGAATGCCGGCAATGGAATTCCTGTCTGAATCAGGTAAATACCGGCAATCATAGCCGCCATATCAAGCCAGTGCACTTCAACACCCAAGAATAACATCATCAAAAAATATTGTGAAAAATAGATTAAGTATCGCAACATAGAAAGAATCAACACCTGATTTAATATATCTGTCGTATAAATACTTGTGCCTTTAACTCGTTCTATCCATTTTGATGGTTTTTTCCACCATTTCTGCAGCCAACTGACCATCTTAGGAAGACTATAATATACCCATATCATAAATATTATTTCAAGAATCGAAATCCACATAAAGAAGATTTGGTAGTCTGTTGTTATTTGTAGGGTGTTTTTAAAAAAAACATAACTTAGAGCAACTCCTCCTAAGATATTCCAAAAATTCTGAGCAATACTACCCAGCAAAGTGGCGGTAATTACCTCCGTCTTTTGGGTGGGATCGGAGGCAACTAACCGACCCGCATACTCTCCGATTCTGCCTGGAGTGACGATGCCTACAGCCACCCCTGAGACGATGATCTTAATGGCTTTTTTCAAACTGATATTTTCAAAAGGAGCCATCAATAATTGCCATTTTCTACCTTCTAAAATCCAGTTGATAGGCATGATAACCGTTAGTACTACCAAATATATCAAATAATGACCCTTGTGTAGTCTTTCTCTGAAGTGGTCCGTAAAAGCGATTGTATCACCATCCAGGATTTGTCGCCAAATGAGCAGTACAATGATGGCTAGTACAATAAATTTTAGCAGATTATATATTTGCTTCAACGGGTAAAATGATTTTCTTTTCATACAAAAGTACAATGAACCTCCGGATATTTAGTGGCCTCATGGTTTAATTTGAGGATGAAAGATACTATTTTGTATTTCACGTAAGTGTATTTTTGAATTTATTATCTTTGCACCAATATTTATTATTTCTTTAAACTAATTGATCCTTGTTCAATACAAAAGCACCAACTCCAAAAATTTATGGATTTTATACACCCAGTACCTGTTGCCGAAATAGCTGAAAAGTATAGTTTAAAGCTTAAAGGTGAGACACAAGTTTTAGCAACCGGCATCAATGAAATTCACAAGGTAAGAGCCGGAGATATCACCTTTGTTGATGTAGAGAAATATTTTCATAAATCACTCAGTTCTGCTGCGACCATCATTATTATCAATAAAAATGTAGAGTGCCCACCTGGTAAAACATTGCTTATTACAGAAGACCCATTCGCAATATTTAACCAAATCGTTTGGGAACACCGACCTATGAAGTATTTGAATACAGACAGAGGAGAAGATTTTGTTTGCGGACACAATACACATATTGATCACAATGTAATCATCGGACACAATGTTACTATTGGAGAGGATTGTTACATCCAGCCGGGTGTTTTCATCGGTGATAATACCGTCATTGGCAATCGAGTGCAAATACAGGCAGGAGCTTTGATTGGAACAGATGCTTTCTATTATAAAAAGATCAACGGTCAGTACCAAAAGTGGCGATCCGGCGGTAGGGTCTTAATAGAAGATGATGTGGAGATAGGTGCCGGAAATACGATTAATCGAGGCGTATCCGGTGATACAATTATCGGTAGTGGTACTAAAATGGACTGCCAGGTACATGTAGGTCACGGTGCTATTATAGGAAAAAACTGCTTGATTGCTGCTCAAGTCGGAATTGCAGGTAAAACGATTATTGGTGACAATTGCATATTATACGGCCAAGTGGGCATTGCTCAAAACCTAACCATCGGAGACAATGTTACTATCCTTGCTCAGAGTGGCGTTTCTAAAGATCTCGAAGGCGGAAAAACTTACTTTGGGTATCCTGCTGGTGAAGCACGTGAAAAATACAAAGAACTGGCAGCGATGAGGTTATATACTGACCGTAAGAATAAACAAGCTTAAATGTCGTTTTACATTTATAAAATTATATTATTCGATGAAAAACAAAAAGATATTACTGGCGATGATAGCAATAGTGCTATTTATAGCAGCAATTATTATTATTCCTAGGGCCGGAACTAAAAAGGTATTAAGATTTCCTGATATAGTAAAATCTCCAGATCTCAATACTAAAACCATCATTGGGACTCCACTTGATCTAACGCTCAATAGCGAAAAACTAGCTGGTCAAGATTCTGTCGTAATCAAACTCAATGGTCAGACTCTCGAAAAATTAACCAGCAATTATCAATCCGTGTCTGTACCTACAAAAGACCTCGCTCTAGGCTACCATCGTTTAGATATATCTGTTTATGATGGTGACTATTCAAAAACCATTGATATGCCTTTTTATGTGGTGTCTGATATTAACCCGGAATTCAAGACTTATACAACATTATCAACCATCAACCGAGACATCGATGCTTATACCCAGGGATTTGAAATATCTGATGGCATCCTATATGAAAGTGGTGGACAGTTTGGTTTATCGCTTATACGAAAAGTAAATCCTGCTAATGGTGTAGTTCTAAAGACTGAGAAAATATCCGGAGAACTGTTTGGGGAAGGATTAACCGTACTGAATGATAAGGTCTATCAACTAACATGGCAAAACGGCATTTGTCTGATCTATGATAAAAACCTCCAACTCCTAAAACAAACCGGTTTTAATTCTTCCAATGGAGAAGGATGGGGCCTTTGTAACGACGGAAAGTCCCTTATCCTCAGTGATGGTACGAACCGACTGATGTGGCTTAACCCCGAGACGATGGCGATAGAAAAGTCTATTTATGTGTATGCCGGTCAAAATGAAGTCCGATATCTAAATGAACTCGAATACGTAGATGGTTACATCTATGCCAATATTTATACCACTGAACAAATAGCAAAAATTGATGCCACCACAGGAAAAGTGATCACGGTCTTTGAACTCAAAAACCTGGATAAAGGCAACCCTAAAGCAGATGTACTCAATGGCATTGCTTGGAATCCAGCTACGAAATCTTTCCTTATAACCGGTAAAAACTGGGGCAAAATATATAATATGCGGTTGTAGAAGAGTTTTATAGGTTGAATCCTAGGTATTTCGTTCAAACGTTTAACAAGTCGAGTGATTTACCATTTTGCATTCTTCTTTTGCTACAACATACTTTAATTTATCAGCAACTGAGCTATTAAAGACAGGATTAATTCTATTTTAGTCCAAACAGTGTAAAACGCTAGTCTATTTTCAATCATTCACCAATTGAACAACCATTTTTGCCAATTACTTTCCCTGCCAGGTCTTCATCACTTCCAACTGTTCTAACATCCCTTCAAAACTACCTTCAAAGCGCATGCCCCGATCATCGATATAAACGTGAGCCGCAATTTTTCGATTGGTGATGCCAATATTCTTTTTAGCGTTCCAAAATCGCGCTTTTGACGATAAAATAGTGATTTTAAATGGCATTTCCTTCCCTTCAAACAGTGTATTTTCCATCCATTCTTTGATTTGATCCGGCTCCCGAGTTGACATTACAAAAACTGACCAACCTTTCACCATCAAACAATCAAAAATAAACTGAGCTGCTCCTTCAACGGGTGGATCATATACACTACCATCACCATAACCTTGTGAATATCCATGTATCACTCCGTCAAAGTCAATTGATACCGTCATTTAATCTAATTTTTACTTGTTTTATAACTTAATTTATGAAATTTATCAATATTTATGTATTTGATAACTTTATATATATTTTTGGGTAGCATTCCTATCTTATAACCTTTTATATTATTTATACTGCAAGTTTAGCTTATTTTGCCGAATATCCTACATTATAGATTTTATTTATTTTTTTAAAGAACAGGGTGGACAGCCTAAAACATATTTTCATCTTCTTACGTTTATAATCCGTACCACTTTTTTAATACACACACCTATGGCCAAAAAATTGTCTTACGATAGCGCCTTTGCTGAACTCAATCAAATTCTGGAGTCACTTCAGTCACAAGAAACAGGCCTGGACGAAATGAGTGAAAAACTCAAAAGAGCTGCTGAACTGTCCACATTTTGCAAAGAACGACTTAGGACAATCGAAGCCGAAATTGAAAAAAGTAGCCTGTCTATTCAACAAGACCCATCTGATGCCTAGTGTTCGCCTTTTGTCTGATCTTTATTGGGATAGCGTAATATTTTACAGATACTCCTCTTCATTGTAAATAATTACCATAATTATAAAACATTACAAGGCTGTTTAGCTGTTTTATTTGGAGATTTCATCTAAACCCATTCAATTAAAATTTATCATTTTGGAAAGTAATATGTCTGCAACTGTTCAGGATACACCTATAGCAGAAAATATTTCAGACTTAAAAAAATTTATTCATATTAAAGGGGCACGATCCAATAATTTAAAGGATATAGAACTCTATATACCCAAAAATAAATTAGTGGTGGTGACAGGTCTGTCGGGTTCTGGCAAATCTTCGCTGATTATCGATACACTATATGCTGAAGGTCAACGTCGATATGTGGAAAGTCTGTCATCCTATGCACGCCAATTTCTCGACCGAATGAAGAAACCGGAAGTCGATTATATCAAAGGTATCTGTCCGGCAATTGCTATAGAACAAAAAGTAAGCACTTCTAATGCGCGCTCTACGGTGGGCTCAATGACTGAGATCTATGATTACCTTCGGTTATTGTACGCCAGGATAGGAAAGACGATTTCTCCTATATCGGGTCAGGAAGTGAAAAAGCATCAAGTTTCTGATGTTGTCAACTATATTTTTGGTATGGAGAATGATACCCGAATCTTACTGACGATACCTCTCCAAAGTCGATATGACAGAACAATAGGTCAAGAGCTGGATTTGCTGATTCAAAAGGGCTACTCCCGTGTTTTATACGAAGGAGAGATGATTTCTATTGAAGACTTGGCAGATAAAAAGGAAATTGATAAGTCGATGTCAGTTCTTCAAAACAAGTACAATATCCGCATCATCATTGACCGGTTTGTCGTGAATGACGATCTTGAAAACAAAAAGAGAGTAGCGGACTCGGTCGCTGTAGCATTTGGCGAAGCCGAAGGCGAATGTTTTGTTCACATCTATGGAAGTGATCAGGAGCAGTATTTCAATAATCGATTCGAGCTAGATGGAATTACTTTTCTCGAGCCTAGTCATCAGATGTTTAATTACAATAATCCTTATGGTGCCTGCCCGCAGTGTGAAGGATATGGAAAGATGATCGGCATTGATCCTGAAAAAGTTATTCCGGACGAAACCCTATCAGTATATCAAGAGGCCATCATATGCTGGAAAGGTGAGAAAGGCAAAGAATGGTATCGCCAGCTTATTCATCATGCAGAAGCATTTGACTTTCCGATACACAAACCCTATAAGGACCTAACTGAAGAACAAAAAGATTTGTTATGGGAAGGTAATGGGTATTTTGATGGTATCAATGCCTATTTTCAGCATCTCGAGCAAGAATCATACAAGATTCAAAATAGAGTCATGCTATCGCGATACCGTGGCAAAACCACATGTAATGTGTGTAAAGGCGGACGCTTAAGAAGGGAAGCCACCTGGGTGAAAGTAAGCGGCAAAAGTATTACTGAACTTGTCAATATCCCGATTAGCGAATTAGGTGAATTTTTTGATCATCTCCAACTTTCTGAGCACGACTATAAAATCGGTGAGCGCATCCTACTGGAAATTTCTAATAGGATACACACCATGACTGATATTGGCCTAGGATACCTCCACCTTGATCGCCTTTCAAGCACATTGAGCGGTGGTGAGACCCAACGTATCAACCTGACCAGAACACTGGGCAGTAATCTAACCAATTCACTTTATATTCTAGATGAACCTAGTGTCGGTTTACATCCTAAAGATTCTGAAAAATTAGTAACTGTACTCAAGAATCTAAGAGATTTAGGCAATACGGTCGTTGTAATCGAACACGAGGAGGCCATCATTAGAAGTGCTGACTATATTATAGATATTGGCCCTGAAGCAGGCATACATGGTGGATATTTAGATTATGCTGGCAGTTATGATACTTTCTGTCAAGGTATAGAAGGAAATCTTACGTCAGAATATCTAACTGGAAAAAGGAAGGTTTTTTACAATCCAGATAAACGAAAGATCATTCATAAATTACAGCTCAATGGAGCACGCTTACACAATCTTAAAAGTATAGATGTGACGATACCATTACAGGTTATGACGGTCGTGTCAGGTGTATCGGGTTCCGGCAAAACAAGTCTAGTAAAACACATTCTTTATCCCGCCTTAAAACATATAGTTGAAGAAGGCGGATCTACAACAGCAGGAAAATATGATAGCATCACCGGTGATATTCGGCAGATTCAAATGGTAGAAATGGTGAGTCAAAGTCCTATAGGTAGATCGTCTCGTTCTAATCCTGTCACCTATGTTAAAGCGTATGATGAAATTAGGAAACTATTTGCTGAGCAACAACAATCTAAAATAAAAGGATTAGAGCCTAAACACTTTTCATTTAACGTGGATGGAGGCCGATGTGATACATGTAAAGGTGAGGGTGTGCTAACAGTTGAAATGCAGTTTCTGGCAGACGTTATTTTAGAATGTGATGAATGTCACGGCCATCGATTTAAGAAAGAAGTGCTGGAAGTAACCTACGGAGGTAAGAATATCTACGAAGTACTCGAAATGAGTATTGAGGAAGCCATAGACTTTTTCAAAAACAAAAAAGGCATTTTGTCTAGAATTCAACCTTTGTTTGATGTTGGGCTGGGTTATATTAAATTAGGACAATCTTCTAGCACACTATCTGGTGGTGAAGCACAACGAGTAAAATTAGCTAGCTTTCTGACGAAAGAGTATCAAGCCAAGAATATACTTTTCATATTTGATGAGCCAACTACAGGACTGCATTTTCATGATGTCAATAAACTTATGGATGCTTTCAATGCTCTTGTCGAAAATGGACATACAGTATTGATTGTTGAACACAATATGGATGTAATCCGAGCAGCAGATTGGTTGATAGATTTGGGTCCTGATGGTGGTAAAAATGGGGGTCATTTGTTGTTTGAAGGTCGTCCTGAAGAAATTAAAAAGATAAAAGAGTCCTATACAGCACAATTTGTATAGAGGAAGTTAAGCATTAAAATTGATACAACAACGTGTGGATGTTCCACGTGAAACATTTATATAGGATACAAAAAGTAGATTTTTTTGTCCCTATTTTTTAAATTAAAAAGATTATAGTATATATTTGTTTGGAGATATCGAGTTAGACCCCATTCATTACCTCTAATTTATAATTATGTTTCACGTGAAACATTAAATATTGCAAACATTATTTTAAAAATCAATTTGACAAACACTGATAATGCGACAAATATTCTTCTTCTTACTGATCCCATTTTTTATTTTTGGTCAACAAAATGATGCTCATTTGTTCAGTCAAATGTACGACTTATTACCTACTCCTAATACTTATCGTACTGCAACAGGTGCTCCAGGACATGAGTATTTTCAATGTAGAGCAGATTATGATATTAAAGTAGAATTAGATGATACAAATCAACGCATCTATGGTATGGAAACTATAACATTCTACAATAATTCTCCCGATATACTTTCTTTCTTATGGTTACAGCTAGACCAGAATATAATGAGTATTGAGAGTGATAACCATAGAATCAATCCTGAAAAACTTCAAGAAAATGTGGATATAAATTACCTAAATCGTATGGAAGAAAAATTCGATGGAGGATTTAAATTAGACTTCGTCACTGACTTAAAAGGTCAACCGCTACCCTACTTTGTTAATAAAACGATGATGCGAGTGGACATGGCAAGTCCTCTGAAACCAGGCCAAAAGTATAGCCTCAAAATCAAATATTGGTATAATATCAACGACCGTTTTAAACTGGGAAGCCGATCAGGATATGAATATTTTAAAGAAGATGATAATTACTTATATACTATCGCTCAGTTTTTTCCTAGAATGTGTGCATATAATGATGTAGAAGGATGGCAAAATAAACAATATATAGGTGCAGGCGAATTTACACTCATTTTTGGAGATTATAAAGTTGAAATAACTGTACCAGATGATCACCTTGTAGCGGCTACCGGAACACTTCAAAATAAAGAAAAGGTTTTAACACCAGAACAATTAGCAAGATATAAGCAAGCAGAAAAAGAATTCAACCAACCCATTATCATAGCCACTCAAGAAGAAGCTATCAAACGGGAGAAAACCAAATCTAAAACAAAAAAGACTTGGATCTTTAAAGCAGACAATGTCAGGGACTTTGCTTTTGCTACTTCTAGAAAGTTTATATGGGACGCTATGAATGTAAAAACTGGTACAACAACTGCTATGGCCATGTCTATGTATCCTAAAGAAGGTAATCCTCTATGGGAGAAATACTCTACAAAAGTAGTCGCACATACGCTTAGAACTTATTCTAAATTTACAATAGATTATCCATATCCAGTAGCTTGGTCTATCAATGCGGATAGAATCGGAATGGAGTACCCTATGATTTGCTTTAACTACGGCAGGTGCGAAAAAGATGGTACTTACAGTGAGCGAATCAAGTATGGCGTAATCAGTGTTATAATTCATGAAGTAGGCCATAACTTTTTCCCTATGATTATCAACTCAGATGAAAGACAATGGGGATGGATGGACGAAGGATTGAATACTTTTGTCCAATACTTGACAGAACAAGAGTTTGAAAGAAATTATCCTTCATCACGCGGAGAGCCATCAAAGATTGTTGATTATATGGCTGGTGATCCTGCCGGTATGGTTCCTATCATGACTAACCCAGAATCCGTCCTCCAATTAGGTAATAATGCCTATGCCAAACCTGCCACCGCACTCAATATACTAAGAGAAACAGTGATGGGTCGTGAACTCTTTGACAAGGCATTCAAAGAATATGCACAACGATGGGCTTTCAAACAACCTTATCCAGCTGATTTTTTCCGTACAATGGAAGATGCTTCAGGCGTTGATTTGGATTGGTTCTGGAGAGGTTGGTTCTTTACAACTGAACACAATGATATGGCCATATCAGATGTGAAAATCAAAAAAGTCAATCCTCAAGATCCAACAAAAAAAGCAGAACAATTAGCACAAGAGCAAACAACTAAAAGCAGAAGTATCAGCTCCATTCGCAATGAAAAAGATATTGTCAAAACTTATAATGAAATTGACACTACACTCAATGATTTTTATACCCATTGGAATAGAAATGCAGTAACAGACGAAGATATCGATGAATATAAACAGAGTATCAGTAATATGACTGAAGATGAAGTAACCATGTTAAATTCAACAAAACTATATTATGAAATAGAAATTGAAAGGATAGGTGGTCTCATTATGCCCGTCATCTATAAACTAGAATATGCTGATGGAACAGATGAGGTAATTAGAATACCGGCTGAAATATGGCGAAAGGGCGCTAAAAAAATCACTAAAGTACATGCGACTGATCAAAAGATTAAAAGGATCATACTAGACCCATATCTTGAAACAGCAGATACAGATACATACAATAATTACTATCCACGTGAAGAACAATACAGTAAATTTGAGACATTTAAACGCTCAACTAATAGATTTGGTAATCAGCAAAATCCAATGCAAAAAGCAAACAAAGAAGTAAAACCTTAGCCTAAAGTATAAGTTTCCTTAGGATCATCATTAAAGGTATTGCTTTCTACTTTTTTGAGAAAGTCATCCAGCGCCTGATTAAACAATTCAGGCCGTTCCATCATAGGTGCATGCCCACACTTATCAATTTTAACTAACTGGGAGTTGGGGAGTAGATGATGAAATTTTTCACCAACCCACAGAGGCGTCACACCATCCTGAATACCCCAAACTAATAATGTACTATTCTTAATATCATTGAGCTTATCTTCCAGATTATGGCGCACTGCAGACTTGGCAATTACCACCACACACATCGCTTTTTTCAAATCATTTACAATAGCAAAAACATCATCAACCAACTCTTTAGTTGCTACAGCAGGATCATAAAATACAGACTCTGCTTTAGCCTTAATATATTCATAACTTCCTCTCTTAGGATATGAACTTCCCATCGCACTTTCAAAGAGTCCGCTACTTCCTGTCAATATCATACTTTCTACCTTCTCCGGAAACTTGTACGTATATAATTGCGCTATATGTCCACCAAGAGAATTACCTAAAATATGTACTTTAGAAAAGCCTTTGTAATCAATAAATTGCTCTATGTAATCTACTAATCGCATTACAGAGAATGTCCTGATAGAAATTTCAAAAAGAGGAAGGACAGGAATTAAAACATTGTGCGTTTTTGAAAAATAATCAATTATGCCTTGAAAATTACTTAATGATCCCATCAAACCATGTAACAAAACCAGCGGTTTGCCATCACCACCTGATTCCATATATTTGAATTTTCCTTCTTCTTTAATCTCAAGCTTAAGCATTATTTTAATTTGAGGTATATAATAAGGTCACAATATAAACCAATTTGACTTATATATTTAAATATTTTTTCGTTTGAAAATAAAAAATAAATAAATCAGCACACTTATGACCATTAATGCACCAGCTTGATGGAGTACACCTAATAGTACAGGAACAGAACCTACACTATTGATCACCGTCAAAATACCAAGCGTAACTTGTATCAATAAAGCAATCAACAGAAAATTACTACCTAACTTAAAAGATGGTAATTGCAGATTATTTCCGATTGTCTTAAGTCGGACAGCTATCCACAACCCGACAATCAACAGAAGATAAGCCGTATTTCTATGCAGAAAATGAATGAGAGCAGGCATAAATTCATTCGAATCATAATTATTAAAGTTATCAGCATTCCACTGATTTAAATCAAATATAACCGATGGAAAATAACTTCCATGCATATCTGGCCAAGTAGGATAAACGACTGCAGCTCGCATACCTGATAATACGCCTCCTAAAAACAACTGTAAGAATAATATCCCTGCAAGTACACCTATCCATTTCCCTAATCGTCCTTGATATTTTGATTCAATATCTAATTTATAAGTAGCATTCAAATAAGCCCATAACAATGCTACAAAAACACCAAATGCAATCAGTAGATGTATAGATAGTTTATATGCATTGACCCAAGGACGATTAATCAACCCACTGGCAACCATAATCCAACCAAAAATGGCTGCTAAAATAGCTAATACCACTACAAGTCCTAAATCTTTTAATAGGGTTTTATCAAGCTGCTTTTTAATCATAAAGTATATAAATGGAATCAAGAACACAAAACCCATAAATCGCGCCCAGAGCCTATGGATATATTCCCAAAAATAAATAAACTTAAATTCACTAAAAGACATACCTTCGTTAATCTCCCTATATTGCGGTGTTTGCTTATAGAGCTCAAACTCTTCTTGCCATGCAGCATCAGATAACGGCGGTAAGGTACCACTCACTACTTCCCATTTAGTAATGGACAATCCCGATTCTGTCAAGCGTGTAATACCACCAATAATAACCTGAAAAAAAACCATGATGGTGCCTATCAGTAACCAAGTCGTAACTTGTTTTGAATATTTATGTGAAAGTTTCATGCTGCAAAAGTAAAGATTAAGTATGGTTTTTTAAAATTAGGTTTTGCATTGAATTTTATCTTGTAATAATAATATTCTTTTTTAATATTTCAAATTATTTATTATTATCAGCACTGTGGATATGTTTATAAGTTAGAATCAATAATTTTGTTTTATTTAAACCACAATTTATCCACATCAAGTTTTGAATTAATTTATTAATAACCAAAGTATTAACATATTCACATTGTATAATTGTCATCTATCCACAATATAGTTTTTTATATTCAAAATGTGTATTGGATGTATAATACTTCATATTTTTATTTATAAAATGTAGATATATAAATATTTATAATATAATTTTACACTAAAATGTGAATTTATTCGATTTTTACACAAAATAACCAAAATTGTATGTTGAAAACTATATTTATAATCATTTAACAAATAGTAATTTATATATTATTAATATTTTTATTGTTAATTACAAAATATGAGAGTTGTTATCCAAAGGGTCAAAGCGTCCAAAGTAGTTGTTGATGCAGTTGATATTGCTTCAATCGATTTAGGTATGGTCATACTGCTCGGAATAGAAACCGACGATAACACCACAGATGTGGACTGGTTAGTAGCTAAAATTTCGGGATTAAGAATTTTTGAAGATGCAGAAGGCAAAATGAATTTGGATATTAATGATGTAGGAGGATCATTTTTAGTTATAAGTCAGTTTACATTGCATGCCAGTACTAAAAAAAGGCAATCGGCCATCATATATCAGAGCAGCAAGACCCGAACAAGCTGTTCCTTTATACGAGTACTTTATTAATCAGTTAGCTAACATATCGCAGCGTCCGGTCAAAACTGGTATTTTTGGCGCAGATATGAAAGTTCATCTCATTAATGACGGACCTGTAACGATTACAATAGATACTAAAAATAGAGAATAATGGAAATTAAAGCTTATCAAAAACAAGTAGATCAATGGATAAAAACCATCGGTGTTCGTTATTTTAATGAACTTACTAACATGGCCATACTGACAGAAGAAGTAGGCGAAGTCAGTCGATTGATAGCAAGGATGTACGGTGAGCAATCCTTCAAAACACCGATTCCACACGAAGAGCAATTAGCTAAGCTGGCGGATGAGCTGGTGGATGTTATATGGGTGGTTACATGTCTAGCTAATCAGACCGGTATTGACCTTGAAACTGCTATAATTAAAAATATTGAAAAGAAAACTTCAAGGGATAATCAGCGGCATTGGCAAAATCGCAAACTATAAGCTATGCTACTGATTTTTCAATAACATTATGGTATTTGTCTCATCTTGCCTGACTTTTTGACAGTAAATTATTAGAATAACAACTGACATCATTGAAAGACTTTGTTGGGATTGAAAATACAAAATTTTTGTATGGCATTTATATTCCCAAGCTATTGTAATATTAAGTCCAAAATAAAGAAAACGATACATAAAACAGATATGAAGTAGCATTTTCATGCTATATATATCTAAGATTATATTGGTTATATTACGAATTAAGTTAATTTTTTATTATCATCAATATATGAACAATATATGGCATAAATATTGCATTAATATTTAATATATCATAGCCCCAACTATTTTATCTACATATTTTAATTGAGTATTTATGTACGCTAAAAATTTTATTATAGTGGGCTTGGTTGTCCTATTAGGGCAAATAAATGCTATTTTTTCTCAACCTTTTCCACCTACAAAATTTACTTGGGAAGGTGCATTTTCTGGCAATCGGGCAGTATGGAAAGATGGAGATACCTTAAATAATTATACAGGTATTAACGGTGTTGATGTTCAGGTGCGATTAATAGATCCAGAACATATCAATACTACGTCTCAGCAACCCAGTGAATTTAACGACTGGACAAAGACAAACACTTTCTATGGTAGAGGAAATTTTGCTTTTCAGACTATTTCAAGAAAAAAGGGTGATCATGCTTGTCTTGAATTTACATTTTCTAAACCTATAACCCTGGATAGTTTCAAAGTTTATGATATAGATATGCTGCAATCTATGCCGGATAAACCCTACAATACTTATCAAGATAGTGTTAGTTTTAAAGCATCTAGTAAGATCGGAAATGTACCACTGACCCTTAATTATCTTGATCCAAACCCTGACTTTACGATATATGGCCAGTCAGTTAAGGCCAATTTTATTGCAGGTGTCAATGGAGATTTGCCGCATACTGATCCTAGAGGTGCGGTCAAGGTTCATTCAGAGTTGCCTATTGATACATTTATATTGTGCTATCAGTTGGGCTCAGAAGAAGATGGGTTCAGTAATAGCCATGCAATAAAAATTCTAGGATTTGATTTTACTGAATTACTTGGAGAAATATCAGGTAATGTTATTGATGATAAGACAGGCCTGCCACTACCCGGGGCGATGATTAGGCTATATGATATGGATGGTCATCTTGTGAAAAACAAACAAGGCATTATTATGCAAGTGATCACTAATGAAGATGGTACATACAATTTTCCATATTTACCTATGGGCCAATACAAGATCATAGAGACAGATCCTGACGATTATGAAAGCTCGGCCGATGTTGACGGCGAAAACGATAATCAAATTATAACTGAAATTGATATAGTTAATCCACAATCTCCGGGTAATGATTTTTATGATATACGCAAAGGAGTCCTGGCGGTTAGTATAGCTGACTTTACAGCGAAGTGGATGGATCAGCATGTTATCAAAACAGAATGGAATGTAACATCTGAAGTGAATTGTGCTTATTATGATGTAATGATATCTACAGATGGCCGGCATTATGAACGAGCAGAAAGAATATACTATTCTCCGGCTAGTAAACATAATTATCAGCGTATGATTCGTACTTCCTATGCTGAACATGTATATGTGCAATTAAGACAATCTGATTTAGATGGTCAGACCACAACGTTATCCACGGTTTATTTACCATGGAATACGTCAAAAAATTTACTCAAGTTTTATCCTAATCCTGTATCGAATCTACTGACTATAGAAAAGGCAGAAGAAGTTGATGTAAATGAAATTAGCTTATATAATACTGACGGTAAGCTCATCAGGGTGTATAATGCTAAAGATAATAAGATAGATCTGTCTGATATTGCTTCTGGTATCTACTTTATGAGGTGGTCAGAAAATGGCACAATACAACAGTATAAAATTATAAAGCTGTAATAGAAAAAGGATAATCACAGCGTATGCTTATGGTACCTTGATTTATGAAATAGTAAATACTGCACATTATTAGGTAACCATAACAGCGGTTTTGCTTTTTAGTGATTAGACCCTAGATGCATTACTCTTTTGTAGTGCTCAACGAAGTACAAAGAAATGATATGTGTTAAATAGTGAATGATCAATAACCGTCTAGTTTTACGTAGGCGGTTTTTTTATACCTCCTATTACTCATTAGACTTTATTGCGAATGGAAATGGCACAAAGTAGCATTTTCTCATACTTACTTTCTAATGTGTCATTTGAGTTTATTGTTGAATAAATACCCGACGGATTCTGCTTGATATCCTGGTGAGTATTTCGTAAGGAATGGTTTGGCAAACCATAGCCAATGTTTCAATAGGTTTGTTTTTGCCAAAGATGATGACTTCATCACCAATGTGGACATTGCTATCGGTTCCGAGGTCAATAATCGTCAGATCCATGCATACATTACCTAATATCAGAAAGTCTCGGTCTTGGATTCTGACAGTATATTTGCCATTTCCAGCTAGGCGCATCAGCCCATCAGCATAACCTATATTGATGATTGCAATTTTTCCATCACCTTGAGGATGACCACGGCGATTGTACCCAACTGATTCTGAAGCTTTGATGTCTTTAATCTGAATTACAGATGCTTTGAGCGTGTGTACTTTTTCAAGTTTATCAGCAAATTGACCAGTACTATCTATACCATATAGGCCTAGTCCCAGTCGTACAAGATCAAAGTGATACTCCGGAAAGCGGATGATACCGGACGAATTTAAAATGTGTTTTTGTGGTTTGTAACCGATCCTATCCGCAATATACTGATAATGGTCCAAAAGTAATCGCACTTGCTCATGTGTGTAGTCATCATCGTTAGGATCTTCGCTGCTACTCAGATGGCTGAAAATCGTGTTAACATGTACCCAGTCTTGATGCTCTAAGAGTAAAGTACACAATGCCTCCAAATCCTTTTTAGTAAATCCTAGTCGGTGCATTCCGGTTTCTAACTTGAGGTGGACACGAATAGCCTGCCTCCGTGCTTTACACACAGATATAATCTCCTGTAATTGTTCTAATGAATACACTTCCGGTTCTAGATCGTAATCAATCAAGTCATTGATACCATTTAGCTCAGGATCCAGTATGATGATCGGCAATCGAATACCGGACTGTCGTAAATGAACACCTTCGTCGATGAAGGCTACAGCCAGATAAGCTACTTTCTTAAATTCTAGAAAACGTGCCAGTTCTTCACTACCACTGCCATAAGCAGAAGCTTTTATCACTGATATGATTCCGGTATTTTTGTCGAGATAATCAGAAAAAACTTTGAGGTTGTGTTCAATGGCTTGTAGGTCGGTTTCCAGTACGGCTGTATGGGTCTTATCAGAGAGCCTATGGATGATTCTTTCCAATTTAAAAGTACGTGCACCTTTGATGAGTATCGCTTTTCCTGCCAGAGGATAATTGTGTATGTTGTCCAGTACCTGTTCTGTATTTTCGACCCATACAAAGCGAATGGAAGGCTGTAGCCTATCCTTTAATCCACCAATATTACGGCCAATGCCGATGACGTACGATACACGGTGATTGTTGATTTCATCTGCCAGTTGCTCATTCAGTAAGTCAGCATCCAAACCAGTCTGCATAAAATCTGACAGAATAAGGACTTTTTCCTTATTCCCGGCTTGAAGATCAAGAAACTCTAATGCTATTTTGAAAGACTGCAAGTCAGCATTATAAGTATCGTTGATTAGAATACTATTGTGTATGCCATTTTTCATCTCCAGGCGCATTGATAAGTTTTGCAACCGATTTAATCCCGACTGAATAGCTGTGATTTCAATACCCAATATCAGCATAACAGCTACACAATGCAGTGCATTTTGCAATGAAGCAGAATCAGAAAACGGCATTTCTAATGAGTGTGATTCACCATTCAATGTAATGGTAACCGTAGTAGAAGGATGATGTTTGACAATATTTATTATCCTAAAAAGAGTAGAATCCGGACTTTTGCCCCAGCTTAATAGTTTTCTGTTGGGAAATCTACGGCGGATGGCATCACTGACCAAAACATCGTCTTCATGAAAAACAATAGTTTTACAGTGATTAAACAACAAAAGTTTTTCCTCTATTTTTTCATTTATACTGCTAAATCCTTCAGCATGAGCATCGCCTATCATCGTAAATAATCCGATATCTGGACGAATCATGGCTTCTAGCGCACGCATTTCACCAGTAGTAGAGAGCCCTGCTTCGAATATTCCGAGTTGGTCTCCTCTTTTTATCTGCCAAAGCGAAAGTGCCACTCCGGTCTGGGAGTTGTAACTCTTTGGGCTTTTAACCACCTGTCGATCTGTAATCATCTGCGACAACCATTCCTTAATGATGGTTTTTCCATTAGAACCCGTGATGGCTAGTGTCGTCAATTCAGGAAACTGACGCTTGTGCCAGGCTGCAAGTTGTTGCATGGCATGAAGAACATTGGTCACCGGATAAAAATTGACCTGTTCTTGATATTCTGATGGTATGTGTTCTACAACAATATTGCGCACGCCTTTGCGAATAGCATCCGGAATAAATACGTGACCGTCATGCATACTGCCTTTAAGGGCAAAAAATAGGGTTTCGCCAGAATGGATGAGCTTGCGAGTATCCATTGTCAGATGAACAATGTTATCATCCGGGTGGACAATATATTGAAGATCGGTATCAAGTATGCGGGCGATATCTGCGGCTGTGTACATACAAGGTCAATGATTATAAATCAAAACCAATATCTCTTCTAAAATATTTTCCATCAAAATGTATTTTTTCAGCATTTTCAATCGACTTTTTTATGGCTTCTCTAAAATCCTTATCCAGACTTGTCACCGCCATCACACGGCCACCTGAAGTAACGAGTTGGTCTTCTTGCTCAGCGGTTCCTGCATGGAAGACGATACTGTCACTGACATTTTCCAAGCCATAGATTGCTTTTCCTTTTGCAATTGCTCCCGGATATCCACCAGATACCAGCATCACTGTTGCGGCAGCCTGATCATCTACTTCTATTGAGGCTCCGGAGAGTTGACCGGATACAGCATCCTGCATCAGTGCGACCAGGTCGCTTTTGATACGCGGTATTACCACCTCAGTCTCCGGATCACCCATGCGGCAGTTGTACTCGATGACATACGGATCACCACCTACATTAATCAGGCCAAAAAACACAAAGCCGACATAGTCCATTTGCTCCTGACGGATACCATGAATAGTAGGTTTGACCACTTTTTCGATCACCTTATCCCACAGTGTGGCATCTACAAATGGAACTGGAGATACGGCGCCCATTCCACCGGTATTTAGACCAGTGTCACCTTCGCCTATGCGTTTATAATCTTTGGCTTCGGGCAGTAGCATGTAATCTTTACCATCTGTCAGCACAAATACCGAAAATTCAATACCACTCAGAAACTGCTCAATAACGACTGTGGCAGAAGCATTTCCAAATTTTCCATTCAGCATTGCTTTGAGTTCATTTTGGGCCGTAGCTAGATCATCTATGATCAATACACCCTTTCCGGCTGCCAGACCATCGGCCTTGAGTACATAAGGACTAGACATAGAAGACAAAAATAGGAGTCCTTCATCTAGATTTTCCGAAGAAACTTCAAGATAAGCGGCGGTAGGAATGTCGTATTTCTGCATAAATTTTTTAGCAAAAGCTTTGCTGCCCTCCAGTAAAGCGCCCTGAGCAGAAGGGCCGATGACGCCGATATGCCTCGTATCTTCAGCGCGTAGTGCATCCGTCAACCCTTCGACCAGAGGCGCTTCCGGTCCGACGACCACCAGCTCTATTTGATGGTCTAAACAAAAGGATTTAATACTGCTGATATCATCGGCTTTTAGGTTTACATTGGTGCCAAGCCTGGCTGTACCGGGATTTCCGGGCGCTATAAAAAGATGGGAACATAGATTACTTTGAGCCATTTTCCAGGCTAGGGTATGTTCTCGGCCACCACTACCGATCAAAAGGATATTCATAAAGACCTTGATTAAGTCACAAAAATAGGCTTTTAGCTGCATTTATCCATGTTATGTGGATATGATCACAAGGATCATTGTATAAATACCGCTAGATATTAAGAAATACAATTTACAATGAAGAGATAAGCAATGGATGAAATTTTTGTAGTTATTAACATTTGAAGCAGAAGTCAAAAGCATAGAACCACGAAGCATAAAAGTAAACTGTAAAAAAAATGGACACTTTCTAGATGGTGATCGAAATAGTGTCCACGGTTTAACAATTGCAAATAATGGGTTCTAATTAGGTAATTTTTTCAACCATTTATAAACACCACCATGTCTTGAACACGTACCTTGTCGGTGGCGGCTAAATGAATAAGAACCATCACGACAAACAGCACAAGCATCCGGAGGAATAGCATTATATTGGGTTGGGCTTTGCACTTCCTTTTGATTTGAGTTGATATAGGTGTGTGGTTTTTCTAAAGGATAGTTAGTAGGGTCTTCATCCCATGTATTGGGATTATTATCCGGAATATAATGAGGCTTTTGAGCTACATCTACAAATAGTTGATTAGCGACAGAACTAATTTTAGTCTGACCTTTGTGTGGATAGGGATTAGTTTGTTGTGCAACAAGATCATTAAACCCTAACAGCGCAAGTCCTATTATTAAAAATACATATCTCATATAAAACGTTAATTTATTGAGCCGAGCTCGATCATTATATTACCTTCTTTTAGGAACGTACACCTTATTTCCATTATTGTTATAGTAGTATTGTCCGCCTTTAGGTCCTATAAAGATTGTCTTTCCCTGACCATAATTGTTGGCTTGTGGCGAATAATCTTTAGCTTTAGTACCTTGCTCATTTGTATAAGGATTGATTTGTTGTACTGTGCTCCAGTTGTTGTGGTTGGTTTTGTCTGGATTTTGTCTCCAGTGGCTCTGAATATACTGACCATTAGCATTAATATAACCAGAGACCCAGGTTTGAGACTGACCAAAAGAAATGATGGTCATCATCATCATCGCAAAAAATAATACTACATGCTTCATTTGATAAAAATTTTGACTGTATGAAAAATAAATATTTAAATCATAACATAGCTAACCACAAAAAAATTATGCAATTGAGCCATCTGCAAGCTTGCAAATATTTATTGTTCTAATAGAATTTTACATATTGAGCTGATTGTCAATATGTTTTTTTGAAATGTTGATTTTGAAGACATCTCCAGGATTGCCATCAATTATATATGCTGATGATAATTCCTTACCTAATAAGTTTATTATTATACGATTAATTTTAGCCTTTTTCTCACTGAATGAATTTGAAAAAGGATTAACTAAATCGCGAATATTTTCTTCAGCCTTTTTTTTATTTACTTTTCGTGACAACGTTTTATATGTTTCTGTCAATTCATCACTAAAATCTACTAAATCTTTCAGTTTGACACCTTTAGGATGATTGAGGAAAAACAAATAAAGGGTTTTAAATAACGGCGTAAGTCTTATTTCTAGATTGTTGAGATCGGGTAGTGTAATTTTATAATCTCTACTAATGACTAGTTTTGAAGGTTTTTGATTTTGGTACAAATACTTTTTAAAAAGAAATTCTTCTCTTATGCCTTCAAAAATATTAAGTACTTGTACTATAATGTGATAATTTATTCCCTTACGAAGGATTTCATTGCTACAGGCGCTACAAATATCGGCTGTTTTAAGTTTTAGTAAAATTTGTTGTTTGTCTTTACAAAAATCATTCATACACCCTATTGATGGATGATGTAAAAATTCATTTGGTATCTTTTGAATATTGAGTTCCATTAAGGATGATATCACATTCTCTACTACCTGATATGCAATAGGATATTTTGAATCAATGTCAGAGAAGAGCTCCCAATCTCCTGTATGTACAAAACAGTTTTTTCCATCAAAAGCACTGAACCAATTCAGCGCATTACGCCTTTTAGTCAATAGAATTACAAAATCTTGATCAGCTATTTTTTTTAATTTTTCTAAATTCTTTGCACAATGAAAATAACTCCCTAAAACTTAGTGGAAAGCCACGGTCAGCAATAAAAGGGTTCTTCTTTTCTTCCTCGGTATTCTTAAAAGTATAATTGGTTCTATACCTCAATAAAAATGGAAATTGATCAGCATCAAAATCAATTTCATCTGAAGAAAAGGTTAATGGCCCATCAAAAGTAGAAAGTAATTCTACAACATCATTAAAACTTTCGCGATCATATTCCCAGGATTTGATGAGGTGGATTGTCATATGAAAAGATATTTACTTTAATGAACGGGAATAATGCTTTAACTATGATAAGTATAGTTCTATTTTTTTCAATTCATAAAGGATTTTGTTTTACCTATCCGTATCACGAGTTGGATAGAGACATGCTCTTTATGGTTTTAGACGTGAGTAAATGCAAACGGACATAGATCAGCGTAATTTTAGAAAGGCAAGAGGTGGTCTTCCTTTTCTTCTTCTCATTTGACTAAAAAATCGCTGTAATTTCAGCATCAAATACGTCT
Organism: Bacteroidetes bacterium OLB9; assembly: GCA_001567255.1. Classification (GTDB taxonomy): domain Bacteria; phylum Bacteroidota; class Bacteroidia; order Chitinophagales; family Saprospiraceae; genus OLB9. The sequence goes on from LNBW01000031.1 coordinate 46,741, forward strand.
AAATCATGTACAAAAGCATCAAAATCTACAAAAAAATTGTGTAACTTTGTCCTAACGCATTACAGACGATAATAATTTAATATATTGATATTCAAATGTAAAAACATTAAACATATTTATATCCTTATATTAATGACTTATCCATAATTCAGGTTAACTTTGCAGACTAAAAACATAAGAGAAGATAATGGCAAAACAAAAAGCAACGACAGAAGAACCACTAGAAAAACAACTCTGGAAAGCAGCGGACAAACTCCGCAAAAACATAGATGCAGCCGAATACAAACACATTGTATTGGGTTTAATCTTTCTCAAATACATCTCTGATGCTTTTGAAGAACTATATGCCACACTCAAAGCTGAAGAAGCCAACGGAGCAGATCCCGAAGACAAAGACGAATACAAAGCAGTAAATGTGTTTTTCGTTCCGCAAGATGCTCGTTGGACTTACTTGCAATCGAAAGCCAAGCAACCTGAAATCGGAAAGTTCGTGGACGACGCCATGGATGCTATCGAAAAAGAAAACGCTTCTTTGAAAGGCGTATTGCCTAAAGTTTTTGCCCGCCAAAATCTCGACCCGACTAGTTTAGGCGAACTGATTGACTTGGTGAGTAACATTGCTCTGGGTGATGCCAAGGCCAGAAGTGCCGATATCCTCGGACATGTTTTTGAATATTTTTTGGGTGAATTTGCACTTGCTGAAGGCAAGAAAGGCGGACAGTTCTATACGCCAAGAAGCGTGGTAGAATTATTGGTAGAAATGTTAGAACCATACAAAGGACGCGTATTTGACCCTTGTTGTGGTTCAGGTGGAATGTTTGTTCAAAGTTTGAAATTTGTGGACAGCCATGCCGGAAGAGTAAACGACATTTCCATTTACGGACAAGAGAGCAACCAAACCACCTGGCGATTGGCTAAGATGAACTTGGCTATTCGGGGCATTGACAGCAGCCAAGTGAAATGGAACAACGAAGGCAGTTTTTTGAACGATGCCCACAAAGACCTGAAAACCGATTACATCATTGCCAATCCTCCTTTTAACGTGAGCGACTGGGGCGGCGATTTGATGCGCACCGACGGGCGTTGGCAATACGGTACACCACCAACAGGCAATGCCAACTTTGCCTGGTTGCAACATTTTATTTACCACTTAGCACCCAACGGACAAGCCGGTGTGGTATTGGCAAAAGGTGCATTGACTTCTAAAACCTCCGGCGAAGGCGACATCAGAAAAGCATTGGTGGAAAACGGTTTAATTGATTGCATCGTAAACCTTCCCGCCAAATTGTTTCTCAATACACAAATTCCTGCTGCCTTATGGTTTATGAGCCGCAACCGTAAAAATGGAAAGTTCAGAGACCGCAGCAACGAAATATTATTTATTGATGCCCGAAACTTAGGGCATCTGATCAACCGCAGAACCCGTGAACTATCGAAGGAGGACATTGATAAAATTGCCGGAACTTACCACAATTGGAGAAACCTTGATGGTAAGTATGAAGACATTGCGGGCTTTTGTGCTTCTGCCCCTATTAGCAAAGTAAAAGAACTGGATTATGTGCTTACACCGGGCAGATATGTGGGCTTACCCGATGAAGAAGACGACTTTAATTTTGTAGAGCGCTTTGCCAGCTTAAAAGCCGAGTTGGAAGCCCAGTTGAAAGAAGAAGCAAAACTGAATGAAATGATTGCTGCTAACCTTTTAAAGATTAATATCAATGAGTGAGTGGAAGGAAACTAAATTAGGCGATGTAGCTGAAATCACTTCAAGTAAAAGAATATTTTATTCTGAGTATGTTGAGAATGGTGTACCATTTTATAGATCAAAAGAAATTATTGACCTCTTCAATAGACGGGATATACAGACAGAACTTTATATAACCGAGAAACGATTTAAAGAAATTGAAGAAAAGTTTGGGGTTCCAAACGCAGATGATATTCTACTAACCTCTGTTGGAAGTTTAGGGATTCCTTACAAAGTAAAACCGAAGGATAGATTTTATTTTAAAGATGGAAATCTTACTTGGTTTAGGAATTTGGATAAAAAAAAGATTAATCCTGACTTTCTATTCACTTGGTTATCGTCTAATGTAGGAAAGCAAAAATTGGATGAAGTTTCAATAGGTTCGACACAGGCTGCATTAACAATAAGTGGACTTAAAACGATTGAAATATTACTTCCCGATTTAAAAACACAAACCGCCATTGCCTCCGTACTCAGCAGTTTAGACGACAAAATAGACCTCTTGCACCGCCAAAACCAAACCTTAGAAGCCTTGGCTGAAACCCTCTTTAAACAATGGTTTGTGGAAGAAGCTAAGGAGGAGTGGGAATCAATGCCATTGAGCAAAATGGCTAACTTTTTGAATGGATTAGCTTGTCAAAAATTCCCACCAAAAAATGAAATAGAGAAATTACCTGTTTTAAAAATTAAAGAGCTTAGTAGCGGGATTACAGAAAATTCTGATTGGGCAACAACTGATGTAAAACCTGAATATATTGTAAAGAATGGTGATGTGATTTTTGCATGGTCTGCTTCATTGATGGTTAAAATTTGGAATGGTCAGGATTGCATTTTAAATCAACACTTATTTAAAGTAACATCTGATAATTTTCCAAAATGGTTTTATTTTTTATGGTGTAAACATCATTTAGCAGAATTTATTTCAATAGCTGCAAGTCACGCAACTACAATGGGACATATAAAAAGAGGAGATTTAGATGAGGCAATGGTATTAATTCCCTCAAAACATGAATTAGAAAAAATGACTGAAAAGGTAGAGCCTTTAATTGAAAAAATAATAACTAACCAATCCCAAATCCGCACCCTCACCGCATTGCGCGATACCTTATTGCCCAAATTAATGAGCGGAGAGATAAGGGTAAAAATGGGATAAAATATTATATTTGGTTGTCACAAATGGATAAATTCAACAATAAATACCGCATTGCATCCACCCGATTGCAACATTGGGATTATGGGTGGAATGCCGCCTATTTTGTAACCATTTGCACCAAAAATAGAATATGTTGGTTCGGTAATGTCGCAGATGGTAGAATGGTGTTGTCCGAAATTGGGGAAATTGCCCAAAAATGTTGGATTGAAATTGTAGAACATTTTCCGTTTGTAAAATTGGATGCATTTATCGTAATGCCAAATCATGTACATGGTATTATTATCATTGATAAAATTGATGATGAACGAAACGATGGGCAAAATGTAGAGACGCAATATTTTGCGTCTCCACACATGGTATCACAAATGACACCACATATGACACCAACCGAATTAAACAAACCCCAAAACCAATTCGGCCCCCAATCCAAAAATTTGGCATCCATCATCCGTGGATTTAAAATCGGGGTAACCAAAAATGCCCGTATCATTCAACCCGATTTTGCATGGCAATCGCGTTTTCACGACCACATCATCCGCGACGAACAATCGTATCATACCATTTCGAAATACATCATCAATAATCCCTTAAAATGGAAGGAGGATACATTCCATCAAATGAATCAAAAAAAATCATAGATTAGACCAATGACACGCATCAACGAAAACACCATAGAAACCTTCGCTATTGACCTGCTCAAAACCTTGGGCTATCAATACATTTATGCACCCGACATTGCACCTGATGCAGAAAACCCTGAAAGAGATAGTTTTGAGCAAGTGCTGTTGGTGCATCGTTTACAGAATGCTGTAAAGAGAATCAATCAGGGTATTCCAGCCGATGCACAAGCAGAAGCAATCAAAGAAATTCAGCGTATTTCATCGCCTGAACTGCTCACAAACAATGAGACATTTCATCGACTGTTGACAGAAGGCATTCCTGTTTCCAAACGCATAGATGGTGATGACCGTGGCGACAGAGTTTGGCTGATAGATTTTAAAAATCCTCACAACAACGATTTTGTAGTAGCCAATCAATTCACCATCATAGAAAACGGCAATAACAAACGCCCGGACGTCATTCTATTTGTCAATGGCATTCCATTGGTCGTGATAGAATTAAAAAATGCAGCAGATGAAAACACGACGGTACATTCAGCCTTCAAACAAATAGAAACCTATAAAGCCATCATTCCGAGTTTGTTTACCTACAATGGATTTGTAGTGATTTCAGACGGCTTGGAAGCCAAAGCAGGCAGTATTTCTGCGGGTTTTAGCCGATATATGGCCTGGCGCACCGCTGACGGCAAGGAAGAAGCATCGCATTTGGTGAGTCAGTTAGAAACCTTGATTCAAGGCATGTTAAACAAAGAAACCTTGCTTGACTTAATCCGTCATTTCATCGTGTTTGAAAAATCAAAAAAAGAAGATCCGGAAACCGGCATAACCAGTATCACCACAGTAAAAAAAATGGCAGCCTATCATCAATACTACGCTGTCAACCGAGCCGTAGCGTCAACCCTTAGAGCGTCCGGATATCAAGGCGGTGTCTCGCCGAATATGGCGATGGATTCCCCGGAAAGCTACGGACTACCCGGTGTAAAAAAGCAATCCATCGGTGATAGAAAAGGTGGCGTGGTCTGGCATACTCAAGGTAGTGGAAAATCATTGTCAATGGTTTTCTATACGGGCAAAATCGTCTTAGCAATGGATAATCCAACCATTTTGGTTATTACCGACCGCAATGATCTGGACGACCAATTGTTTGACACCTTTGCAGCTTCCAAACAATTACTCCGGCAAGAACCCGTTCAGGCAGAAGACAGAAACCAGCTCAAAGAATTGTTGAAAGTGGCTTCGGGTGGTGTGGTATTTACCACCATTCAGAAATTTCAGCCAGAAGAAGGCAACGTGTACGAATTGCTTTCTGACCGTAGAAATATTGTAGTAATAGCGGATGAAGCCCACAGAACGCAATACGGTTTTAAAGCCAAAACCATAGATGCAAAAGACGAGCAAGGGAATGTAGTCGGTAAAAAAATCGTTTATGGTTTTGCCAAGTATATGCGTGATGCATTGCCTAATGCAACCTATTTAGGTTTTACAGGCACGCCCATCGAAAGCACAGACGTAAACACACCCGCCGTTTTCGGTAACTATGTGGACATATACGATATTGCTCAGGCCGTTGAAGACGGTGCAACAGTTCGCATTTTTTATGAAAGCCGTTTAGCAAAAGTAAATTTGAGTGAAGAAGGTAAACAATTGGTTGACGACCTTGATGATGAACTGGAACAAGAAGATTTAACCAATACACAAAAAGCAAAAGCCAAATGGACACAGCTGGAAGCCTTGGTTGGTAGCGAAAACCGTATTCAAAATATTGCCAAAGACATCGTTGCACACTTTAGCCAACGGCAAGAAGTATTTGAAGGAAAAGGAATGATTGTATGTATGAGTCGCAGAATTGCAGCCGATTTGTACCAAGCAATCATTGACATAAAACCTGAATGGCATTCAGACGACTTGAATAAAGGCGTTATCAAAGTAGTTATGACTTCTGCCTCTTCTGACGGCCCTAAAATTTCAAAACATTATACCACCAAAGAGCAAAGAAGAATCTTAGCAGAGCGAATGAAGAATCCGGATGACGAATTACAATTGGTCATCGTTCGGGATATGTGGCTGACCGGTTTTGACGCACCCAGTATGCACACCCTTTACATTGACAAACCCATGAAAGGACATAATTTGATGCAAGCCATTGCAAGGGTGAACCGTGTTTATAAAGACAAACCAGGTGGTTTGATTGTAGATTATCTGGGTATTGCATCTGACTTGAAAAAGGCATTGGCATTTTATTCTGATGCAGGTGGAAAAGGCGACCCAACTATTTTACAAGAACAAGCCGTTCAATTGATGTTGGAGAAATTAGAAGTCGTTTCTCAAATGTATCA
>LNBW01000032.1 GCA_001567255.1 Bacteroidetes bacterium OLB9
CTGTGTAATTACCACAGCAATCTTCTGCCCAGTAGGTGATGCTATAGATGCCTTTCTTCAAGCCGCTGATTACATATCCTGTTGCTTGACTGCCACTCAATGTGCTACCAAATGGTGCTCTTACACCCCACTTGATCTCGCTCTCTTTTGAACAGTTGTCTTGTAACTCCCATGGATTTTCTACATTCCAGTCTGCTATACAGCCCCATGGATTTACACTGATCGTTACATCTTTCACGTCAAAGGTCGGTGCTTTGTCATCGACAGCCTTGATCACTTGCGTGTATTCGAATACTTCTCCTGTACACCAGTCTAATAGTGTCCATTTTCTGATCACTTTCATATTGCCGCCACATCCTATGTTACAGGCTGGTATATTTACATCCGTGTACGATACGTAGATGTTACATACGCTTGGATCTACTTTCTGTAGGTGATCTTCTCCATCCCATCCTATATGTGGATACGTAAAGTAACCGTATGGGTGGCCTTCTTGTAACTCGATGATCGATGGCGTTTGTCCATAATCGTCATAGAATGCTCCGACATTATTGGCTGATGGTCCGCCTGTTCGGCTATCCACATCTTTAAATGCTGCTACTGCAGCAGGGCTTGTGTCTTCGCCACATGACAACGTTACTAACGCTGCAGGTGGTGTCAAATCTTCTATTTCTATTGGATGGAATGTAAACGTCTGTGTACACGTTGATGTCCATCCTGCTGCATCCGTAAACGTCCAGTGTCTTCTAATTTTTGTTGGACCACACATCTCACCATGTATAAGCTCATCAGTAAAAGCTCCACTAACAGGTCCACAACCATCTGTTGCTGTCGGTGGTGTCGTTAACTTGTACTTATATCTTGGGTCAAACAACTTGGCTGCTGTCTCTTCTGATACTACGTCATACTCATAGCATGAAAACTGACACTCTGGCGCATCGGCTGAATTCGTTATTGACAGTACTTGACCTCCTGTTGGTGGTGTTATGTTGATTGTAAAACTTAACTCCTGGCCCAAGTAGGCACCCGCAAACACAAAATAGTATTGAACCCCCTCAGTAAGCACTACATTCCAAGAGGTAGCTGATGATGCACTTACAAAGTTATCACACAAATCATTCGGATTCGGTGGCCCATTATATATATACATATATGAGAAAGTACTAGTTCCTACTCCTCCTGCTATATGTGTTACTGTCTTTTGAAAATTATAGGTTCCTGTTACCGTCACTGATATTGGCATAATAAATGCATAAGGATGCTGCCGATTGGCTGTCGAAGATTTTAAACATGATGTGGAAATTGTACTCACTTCAATTGTTGGACTCTGGCTATCCAAAATACCAGTAAAGCTGGTAATAGGTGTTATGATATCCTCATCTACACAGTTACAGTCCAATACCGGAGGTAATTTATCCTCTACGGTAAATGTTCCCCAACATCTATTGCCTGTTACAGGGTCAAATATTTCATAAGTATGATTGCCTAAAGGAATATTCAATGCAACGCCTTGTGGCACATTTTGACCATCAATGATAATCTGATAATTATCATAACAACCATAAGGCCCTCCTTCTAAAAACATATCTGCATTTAACATCACCTGACAATTTTCATCTGCTGAAATATATATATGATCATTACATGCTAAAGTTCTAGATGGATTTGGATAAGGGTTAATTGTTATATCAAAGCAACATGAATCACGCACTTCACCTAATGGGTTGACTAGTTCATAACAAACAGTATATATCCCAGGTGTAAGTTGGTCGCCAATTGAAGGGCTACCATTAACTGAATTAATTGTCCACTCAGATCTTCCAAGAGGCGCACAAGGGCCACTCATTGTCACCATATTTGGCAGGGTAAAAGAACATTCTCCGGCCCCTAATGTAATATTTTGATTACCACTACAAATCAATAAACACTCAATTTGAGTTCCTCCACCTGTATCATCTGCTGCATGTTCAAATGCCCCTGGGTCAGGAAATGCAGGATCACGAGGGTTGTTATTGAAATCTTGCATTACACCGACTGCAGTTCCTGTATTCCACAAATTTAACTCCCCTAATGTATAATTACCTGTAATAGGGTCTATGAAAAGTGGATCCAAATCAAAACTATTTTGATCCCATTTATTCCCATTGGCTGTTTGCCACAATGCTAATGTAGGAAAAGCTCCTGAATAATATCCAATATTATTATTGCCATCAGGAGCATTCATAAATAAAACATTGAAATCACTATCACCTGATCCATTTGTACTAAAGTATAAACAATACTTTGTACCAGTACCGGCACGAGTAATTGAAATTACATTATTTTTAATATCCAAAGAATTTCCATATGCATATATTCCGTAGGTTGAACCTGAAGGAGATAGTGGATTATCTAAAACTATTGTATTATGATATACATGAATATAATCTTGGTTCAATGCATACAAACCATATTGTGTACCATTAGATCTAATATTATTAACTAAATTATTAATAAATTTATTCTCCTCACCTGGTCCGCCATCTGCGCTGACATAAAAACCATAAGCAGAAGACGTCGAACTAGGATTTCCGCCAAATAGATTTCTCACCCAGTTACCTTCAACTAAACAATTATATGAATTAGTACTAAGCCTTATTCCGTACCCTGTAGAAGGGTTAGTTCGATTCGGGCGCTCTACAATATTACCACTTATAATTGTATTTCTTGCATACAAATTATAAATACCATACAAATAAAAATCTTGAACGGTACAATTTAATATTTCATTGTCAATATTATATGGAGTCCCATTTAAACCAGAAATTACACAACCATAATATCCTCCTTTCATTGTACAACCTTCAACTTTATTTCCACTACCTGAAAGTCCAGATGCAGAAGCACTTGTTTCAGAGCCAGAAATGGAAAAAGGTGATTTTGTTGTTTGTGTACCAGTAATATCACAACTAAATTCACATTGATTGAAAGTGTTATGATCTGCACCGTTCCATAAGTGAGCAGCAAAAGCATAAGTTACTCCAGTTGCAACTACTTTGAGATTGTTAAAAACAAAATAGTCTGCACCATTCAACTCAAGTGTAGATGGTGATGTACTCACACTGGCTCCATAGGTTAGCGTAGTTCCATTACCATTAATAGTAACGGTATTAGTGGAAGACATACTGAGTATTTCAGGTATGATGACCTGCTCATTATATGGGCCACTACCTGACGCAACATTAACAACAATAGGCCCAGCAATACCACATGTTATAGCTGCTATAAAATCATTGAAAGTCTGAAAATTACTACCTGCTGTTGGTTGAGCACTATTAATGGTATATGTTCCTGCTGGAAATGGAGGGTTAACGCTTACTTGTACGGGAGTGCTGGTGGCAGATTGTGCACTACAAGTTACTTCGCATCGATAATATTTTGTACCTGTGGCAGGAGTCACAAAAGCAGAGTTAGCTGAGGCAGTACCTAAATTAGTATATGGCCCACCAATTGCCGTAGCTTCTTGCCACTGGTATGTTTGACCTGACCCCTGAGAGTTTCCTGTCAAATCAAGTAAAATAGGACTTCCAACACACAATCCTGATGAAGGATTAGCAGTTGATGTCCCTGCTGTGGGAGGTGTAGTACAAGGCGGCTGTACAGTGTATTCAATATATCCTACCAATCCTCGTGGAGTGTTAGTTGGATTTGTAATCGTCCCACCATAGCCATAGCTAGGACAATTAATTACATCTACTCCTCCTGATGAAAAGGTACATGTTCCAGTGACAGTGGCATATCTTAAACTACCCGCTGTCGTAGTAAACGGTGGCAAATTAGCCCCTGTTGCTAACTGTAAAGCTAATCTAACGTGTGAATTGCCAGGAATTACAAAATTCATACCTGATATAAAGACATCAGCATTTGATGCAGAACCACTGGTATTACCTGTAAGTGATAAACTATTATTAGATGCGACGAGACTCCATCCATTTGCTGCTGTTATACTACCAGCTGGGCCGGGAGCCACATTATAAGCAGCTGGTTTCTGGTACAAATGACAAGTATAAGTATTAGTTACACCTGCATAGCTTCCAATTTCATTCAGAACAATATTATCGGAATTATTATTTTGAATACTGAATACAATTACTGAAGATCCATTATTATTTGGCAAATCAGACACTATTGTTACCTGGGCATTCAGCCCTAATACACAAAGTATCATACCCAGAATAATGGAAAAATTCCATTTTTGCCCTATCATAATTATAAAAGTTTTGGTTATAAAATTCAATAATTAATAAAATTCACCACATCAGATCAATGAGAAAACATAAGTCTAAACTACACCACATAGCAACCTCCCCCTACTAAAAAAAAACTTATTTTTCTATCTATTTCTATCGTCTGTAAGTCAGTTATTTTCACATCTAAGCCTTCCTAACTACTTTTGATTTATTTATTACTCAAATGCAATTTGATATTAAGAATAATAAAACCAAATTTGATATCTTCCTATTCAGTAAGTATGAATATCATTTTCATACTTACACATTAGATTTTTCTGACCAAACCCAGACATTGGTTTATAATAGTCTTCTTATTAGTACTTTACGAGGCCTATTTGTGTGCAAAAATAAAAAACACACCACATTAACAAAAATTTATATTAATATTTTATTAATATTATTTTTTAAATTATATATAAATGTAATTATCTGATAGTTAAATATTATAATTAGGTATAATAGACAAAATAGTTGGTTTTTGAGTGACGATTACTCCTAATAGACAAAATAGTTGGTGTTTATTTTTCACTTTTATTAATAGTTTCAAAATTTATTTTGATTTTTGTATCGTCCGATTAAACAGAGAAAGGCTCTGCTGGGGAGCAACCTTTTAAGGGATAAATCGGATGCTCGACGAAAATGCCATATCGGTGGACTTCAGTAATGTAGTCCATTGATATTTTTAGAGAGCCTTATGCCTTAAAAAACCCATCAATAAACTTCTTTTTTCTTTGAATCGAAAGACCATTGTGACATCTTAATTTGTTTTTTAAATCAGCAAACATGCCATCCAACGCATTTGTGGTATTGTTTATCATTAATTCTTTGTTTTCTTCAAAGACAAATAACCAGGGTAGATTTCTCTTTAGGCTATGCCAGGCACTTCTCAATCTTTTGTGGGTATAAAATGATTTATTCGTAATCGGATTGATTGTTCGTTCATTAAGATAAGATTGATGTTTATTTTGCCATTGTATCAATTGATTTTCGAATTGAGTACGTGATGAATTTGTAAGAGATAATGCAATTGCTCTAAGTTCAATAGAAGCGGCGTTTTTTAGGCTTCCTCGTAAGATAACGGGTGACAATTTGAATCTGGTGAAATTGACACATTTGAACAGGAATATCATTAAAAAGCTGGAAAAGCCCTTTTCGACCATCACATACAATCGACTGAATGCTAATTCCTCTGCGAGTAATCTCTTTTATGCCGGATAAGTACAGATTGTTGGTTTCATACTTAACATACTGCTTGAAAAGTATTTTCCCTGTAATGCTATCTTTAAAAACCATCACACCAAAGGTTCTACCAAAGTATGTAGTGTCCATTATGATATTGACGACACTATCAAACTCTTTGTTAGGAATTGGATTGAACTCATCTATCTTCCGCTGAATAGTTCGTGTTGAACACTTAAAATATTTGGCAAGTTGATCGTAAGTCTGTTTGCCATTTGTAAAAAGATGCCAAACTTCTGAGCTGTCTATTCGTAATCCGCCTTGAAAAACCTTTCCACAAGAAGCAAATTTATACCTCTGCTTACCATTTTGTTTACCGTATTTTGATACTATTTTGCTGCCACAGTAAAAGCACTTTTTTTATTCATAACCTTTCAATTACTTCAAATATAATCACAGCAAGGATTACAGAGAATTTTACCAACTATTTTGTCTATTAACCCTATAATTAATCAAATGTAATAACTCAGAAACATTAAGGACTCCGGTAAATCATAAATCTGGTTGGCAGACTAATTAAAAGTTTTTGTTTATGGCAGTATAGAAATTTGATACTTGTAATGCAAGACCAAATAATGTTGGCCTATTATTTAAATCCGATCCCTGCCCGCTGCACGATCCCATTAGCGTATTCTTGTAACGCCTCAACAACATCATTCAATACAATAGAATTTTTCATCCGAACTATGTCTTCTGCATCTAAAGTAGCACTTAATCTAAGATTTTGCTTTCTAATAATATCTTGAACTAGTAAACGAACTGTCCTTGCATTTCCAAAATATTTATCTCTTTTGAGATGTAGCTCTGTGAGATATCCTGACAAGTGTTGTTCTGCATTTTTAGCTAGCTTATAACCTTCTTCTTTAAACATTAATTTAGCAATTTGCAATAATTGTATTGAAGTATAGTCCTCAAATTTATAGGTTTTGTCAAATCGAGAACTAAAGCCGGGATTTGCTTTTAGGAAGTGTTCCATATTATCAGGATACCCAGCAACAATCACATAAAATCTACCTCGATAATCTTCCATACATTTTAACAAGGTCTGAATAGCTTCATTACCATAATCACCTTGCAAACCATTAAAATTACTCAAAGCATATGCCTCATCAATAAAAAGCACACCATCCAGTGCCTTATCTATCATTTCTTTAGTCTTAATAGCAGTTTGACCTACAAAACCAGCTACAAGTCCTTGTCTGTCGGTCTCTACAATATGGCCTCGCTCTAGCAATCCCAATGCACGATAGATCCTAGCTAGAATCCTTGCAATTGTAGTCTTGCCAGTACCTGGATTACCTATGAGTACCGTATGCAGTGAGTATTTTGACAATATACTTTTGCCTGAAGCCGAGTGATATAAAATGATATTGATTAATTCAAATATTTGGGCCTTTACATTATCAATACCAATCAACTGATTGAGGTCAAAAATTGCTTCTTCAAGCATGGCTTCGTCAATAGGTATAGATGGCAATCGAGTATTCAACTTGTCTTTCAGAGGTAAAATATCCGATACTTGAACCCTAGACAATTGCGATTTGCTCAATTGATCCGGATTCTTTCTTGCCATGATTCTTAAAGCCAGATTGACTTTTATCTTATCCAATAAGTCATTGACAAATCGGGCATTTCCGAAACTCCTATCTCTGTCTCTGTACTCATCTATGATGATTTCACTCAATAGGCTGATACTTTTATTATTGAGTATCATTTCCTTCTCTTTTGCCTTACTCAATGCTATTTCTATCAATTCCTGAGGTGTATAATCAGAGAACTCAAAGTAATTTTTAAAACGAGACTTTAATCCTGGGTTAGACTTTAGAAAATATTCCATCTCCTGAGGATAGCCGGCGACTATAACTGCTAAGTCTCCTCTATTTTCTGACAACTCTTTAATTAAGATTTCGATAGCCTCCTTTCCAAAATCTTTGCTGTCGTCATTCGCTCTTGCCAGTGCATAAGCTTCATCAATAAACAGAATGCCTCCTCTTGCTTTCTCAATCACATTTTTAGTCTTGGGTGCAGTCTGACCTATATATTCTCCTACGAGATCCACCCTATCAACTTCTACCACATGGCCTTTAGATAATAATCCCATACCTCTATATATCCGTCCCATCATTTTGGCTACCGTAGTTTTCCCGGTGCCGGGATTGCCTGTAAATACAAGGTGAAGATTTATCTGGTCGGACTCTTTAAATCCCTTGTCTTTTCTCAACTTTAAAAATTCCAAATACTTTGAGTGAGCATGAATCTGTTTTTTGATTTCATTTAGACCGATCAGATGGTCAAGGCTTTCATACACCGGAGTAACATCTAATGAACCATCATCTGTACTTTCCTCTATCCAGGAGTAATCAGGAATTTTCAGCACAGAAATACCACTCACATAATCACTGCTCACTTCAAAATCTACTGCTGCTAATAACTTATCCATAAAGACGACCTCCGCCGTATAAATGCCTTCCTTCCAGGAACCACGACTATTAGCGCCCCAGCCGGCTGTCATTTTGATCAAATTTTCACCTTTTTTGATATTATGAAGGCGAATTACTTGACCTTTCAATTCTCTAGCCTGATTGTAAAATTTTACAAATAATTCACAATGCCAGCTCTCCATTTTATGTTTATTGACTAAATTAATCTCCGTATAAATGTAACGAGTATCAACGGCTGAGAATGCAACCATGTAATTTCTTTCCTCTTCTAATACATCATCATATTGCCCTTCATACAATCTAAGTGATTTGAGTTTTAGCGGAGGAGTACTTTCTTGACTTCTTATCTTATTAAAATCTTCAACATAAAAATATTTAGTACCGATGAGGACACCATCTAACCAGGCTTCCCAAAAATAAGCCCCTTTTTTCCAGAATGTGCCTTCTCGCTTATTGCCCCAGCCTTCCCTAATAAAAACGATGTTATCAAAACGGCTTATTTTTTTTCTAAAATTCAGGTCACATATTTTCTTTTTAAGATTTTTACTTTCAAAACATCTCAATTCAAAATCTACTTCCCAGTCGTCTCTATCAAATAATTTATTATAAAATGACAATTCAGCATAAATATAGGCAGTTTCTGTGACGTCAAATACCTGTCTATACTTCTTCTTATTATCAGCTAGCCATTCTGTTGAGGAATAGACACGAAGTTCTTTGAACTTATAGTTCCGAGCCTGAGCATCTGACAACTGATCGTCCATGATTACTTGTTTTATTATGTAAGTTAACCTTCAATTTAAATGCAAAAGCAATATAGATATAATTTTACAAAGATGGTAACAATTAAAGATAATAAAAAAATCCCGCTTAAAAAATTTAAACGGGATTATAATTTGTTCTTGTGATAATTCTTCTACTTATTTCAGCCCAAATGCTGTTCTAATATCATCTACACGATCAAGTTTTTCCCATGTAAATGTCTCTACGGTCAATGTTTTATAATTACCAGAACCATCTTTAAATGTGACGTCTTTTATCTCAGGCGTTCTACCCATATGGCCATAAGATGCTGTATCAGAATATATTGGGCTTTTGAGTTTTAAATCTTTTGTAATTTTGTAAGGTCTCAAATCAAAAAGTGTTTTGATTTTATCCGCAATCTGACCATCTGTCATATCTACCTTAGCCGACCCAAAAGTATTGACATAGACATTAGTAGGCTCAGCAATCCCGATTGCATAAGAAACCTGAACTAAAACTTCACTACACACACCTGCTGCGACCATGTTTTTAGCAATATGACGAGTAGCATAAGCTCCTGATCTGTCCACTTTACTTGGATCTTTTCCACTGAAAGCACCTCCACCATGTGCTCCTTTGCCGCCATAAGTGTCCACAATAATCTTTCTGCCCGTCAATCCAGTATCTCCGTGTGGACCACCAATCACAAACTTACCTGTCGGATTAATATGATACACAATATCTGAAGTAAATAAATTCTGTAGCTCTGGTGAAAGCTGTTTTTTAACTTCAGGTATGACGATATTAATGATATCATTTCTAATAATCTGTGCCATTGCATCATCTCGATCAAAATCATCATGCTGAGTGGATACAACGATAGTGTCAATACGCAAAGGCTTGTTATCATCTGAATACTCAATGGTTACTTGAGATTTTGCATCAGGTCGGAGGTAAGTCATCAGATGGCGTTCCTTACGAATATGTGATAATTGCCTTAAAATACGATGAGATAAATCTAGTGCTAGGGGCATATAATTGTCTGTCTCATCAGTTGCATAACCAAACATCATCCCTTGATCGCCCGCTCCTTGATCTTCCTCATTTATCTTATCCACTCCTTGATTTATATCAGGAGATTGCTCGTGAATAGCCGATAATACACCACAAGAATTAGCTTCAAACATATACTCAGACTTTGTATATCCAATGCGTTTTATTACATCGCGGGCTATTTGTTGTACATCGAGATAAGTCGATGATTTCACTTCTCCAGCTAAGACCACTTGTCCTGTTGTAACCAAGGTTTCGCAAGCAACTTTTGATTTCTCATCAAATGCTAAAAAATGATCCACCAAAGCGTCAGAAATCTGGTCTGCTATTTTATCTGGATGGCCCTCAGAGACAGACTCTGATGTAAATAGATATGGCATATTGTTTTGAAATTTATGAATTTACTCAAATAATAGTGCAAATATATAAAAGTTATATTGAACTTTTAAAATATATATTGGCTAAATATATAATCCGTAATTGACAAGAATCACTTTAACTTGTGCTAGTGATATCATCTGATTTTACAATCCAGCAATGCTACATCTCCAATGCAGCCAACAAAATGATCTCCTACTTCCACCTTTCCCACTCCGGCAGGTGTTCCAGTGAATATCAAATCTCCCTTTTGCAATGTAATGTACTGTGAAACATAGTGAATCAAATTATCAAATGAAAAAATCATATCAGCAGAATCGCCTGACTGAACAATCTTTCCATTCTTTGATAATGAGAATTGTATTGATTTAAGATTTATTTGGCTTTTTGGTATAAATCCCCCTATACAAGCAGCATTGTCAAAAGCTTTTGCCAATTCCCATGGATGCCCTTTAGATTTAAGCTCATCTTGTAAATCTCTGGCCGTAAAATCAATACCTAACCCAATCTCTTCGTAATAATCTGAAGCAAACTGTTCACGTATGGTCTTTCCATTTTTTGAAATTTTCAATACGAGTTCTAGCTCAAAATGGATATTATTTGAAAAATCAGGGTGGTAGAATGGCTTGCCATCCTTGAGCAATGCCGTGGCAGGCTTCATAAATATGAGCGGAACACTGGGTATTGCATTTTGTAGTTCACGCGCATGCTCAACATAATTGCGCCCTACACAAATGATCTTCATTCGCCTATATTAATATAATTCGCTTAAATTCATTCCTCCGGCTTCTGAATCCGATTGATCATCGGTTATGATGCCCGTCTGACGGCCAAAATGGTCAATAAACGATTGCATCTCATTAGCTAGTTTTTCATTATTCGTTGATCTATAATAAGTATCAGCTAGTGATCTCATAGTTTGAAATACAAACCTATCCATTTCTACGATTTGCATTTCCTTTGTCCACAAGTCTATTTTTAAAGTATCAAGATGGTCTTTGTCAAAAACAGCCAGTGTCATAGCCTTACATTCAGTAAAACCATCACCATTAGGATTGTCTGTTGCTCTCCATTTAATGGATTCCGGAACGTTACTACTATTTAATCCTACCTCTATTTCAATTGTCGATTTTTTAACTACCTGGTTGCTCATTTTGATTGATATAATTATTAATTGAATAAATTTATACTATGCTTAACCATTATTTTAGTGCATGGTTGAAATCTTCTATAATATCTTCCACTTTTTCTAAGCCAACAGACACCCGTACGAGACCGTCAGTGATACCCATCTCTTGGCGCAACGCTTTGCTAATATTAAGATGTGAACTCGTTGCAGGGTGTAATACCAACGTATCTACGTCACCCAGTGTAGGCGCCATAGTGCAAAATTGCAACTTATTGATCATTTTAAGCACTGCCTCCATCGTACCATCCATTTCGAAACTCAACATTCCTCCAAAATATTTCATTTGTTTCTTAGCTAATTCATGATAGACGCTTGTTTTTAGACCGGAATAATTAACTTTACTAACTTTAGGATGGCTTTCTAAAAACATTGCAAGCTTCATGGCATTGTCAGAATGGCGCTCCATGCGAAGTGCCAATGTTTTCAGTCCATTGTAAATCAACCATGCATCCCATGAATTACAAGTGGCACCAATAAGTTTCAGTCCTGTATATATCTGTACTTTTAGTTTCTCATCGTAGCCTACAATTGCCCCAGCTATTGAATTGCCGTGTCCATTCAAGTATTTTGTTGTAGAATGCAAAACAATATCTGCTCCTAATGACAATGGCTGTTGTATCAACGGCGTACAAAAAGTATTGTCCACACAAGAAATAATGCCATATTTTTTAGCTAATTTTGACAAAGCATGAATATCAAGACATTTCATAGTAGGGTTAGCTGGTGACTCTATATACAATATCCTTATGTTTCTATTAGTAGAAAACTGATATTCTACTGCATCCAGATCTGACAAATCTACGATAACGGTATTGATGTTTTGCTTAGACATGATTTTTACAAACAATTCATTGGTACCGCCGTACAAATCGCCCTGCGTCAAAATCGCATCACCAGCTTTGAGCAGAGCATACATCATCACAGAGATTGCAGACATGCCCGAACTAGTCAAGAAGCCCCAGGCATCTAATCCTGTCCCATAAGCTTCAAGATCAGCTATCTTTTGAGCCACAGTATCTACAGTAGGATTTCCATAACGGCTATACACATGACCATTTGACTTGCCTGTGAAAATATCAATACTTTGCTCTATCTGTTCAAATTCAAATGATGAAGTGGCATAAATAGGCAACTGATGTGGTTTAGATACTGCTGATTGATAGTCACCTTTGACGCACATTGATTCTTGACTGATTTTTATTGGCATATAGTTTATAAATTTAAATCTTGAATAAACATTAAATTTCAATTAAATATCCACTCTAAACTTCACATTAATCCGACGGCCGGTCAGATTATATGGTAGCGAATATTCATCATTAGTGATAGTCTTTATCCAGTTGACAGATGCTTGATTGGCTATATTCAGCAAATTGAAAGCTTCAATACTCAACCAGCTGTTTTGAGCAAATCTGAGCGGGTGGTTGGGTTTACGATGAATCCATTCTGACTTCCATAATTGAAATGAAAAGCCGATATCCACTCTTCGATATGGCTTAAGCCTAAAAAAGTTCCTGGCTTCAAGATTATCGTATTTTTTACCATACGGCAGTCCAGTTCCTACAGAAAAATTGAGGTTTACTTTGATATTTTCATTCTTAGGTAGATAATCCTGAAAAAACATATTTAACGTAAACAATTGGTCTGTGGGCCTCGGGACATCTTTAACAGGAACCGCCACAATCTTTGAATCAACTTCCTGATAACTTATATGTTGCACTCCATTGATGGCCTCTCTAGCTTTGAGAAAGGATAGATTTATCCAGGATTCAGCTCCAGGTACAAACTCACCATTTATTCTGAAGTCAGCACCTGTAATATATCCTGTCGAATTATTCTCTCCTGCATACGATATCCGTACATTATCTACCTCATAAGACACCATATCATACAACTTCTTATAGTAAATCTCAGAGATAAGTCTAAAGGGCTTTTTGCTCACAGATTTCCACATAAAATCATAGGATAAGCCGCCTACCAAATGAGTTGATTTTTGTGATTTCAAATCAGTATTAATAGTTCCATCCGGTCGTCTCATCTCTCTATATACCGGTGCCTGATTATATATTCCTCCTGCAAGTTTAAAGGTTATGTCGGTTTCCCATGAAAGTGGTCTGTAAAATATCTGACCGCGAGGACTCAATAGAAATTCGTCACTTAGCGTCCGGTAGGTAGCCCTGACCCCCGCTGTCAACTTAAACTGATGTTTAGAATTGCCAAAGGAAAAGCCGTCCTGAAAATACGCTTGTACTCGATCATTGCTGATTAAATTTTGAGACTTTAATTGGTATGATAGATTAATATCTCCGCCGGAATATGGAAGAGAATAACCAGCTGAATCCAGTCTTTCCCATTCATTGATTTTATCATCAAAAAATTCATGTTGATATTTTAATCCCCACTGTAAGAAATGGTTCTTCTTACGATCTTGTTTATTTTGCAGCTCAATTCCTCCTTTATATTCGATATTATAAATTTGATTAAATAAATAATTCCTTGTATAGGAATGTTGAGTACCAGTACCCAATACAGCAATTTCCTGACCTGTGTTTTCACCAAGTGCACTTTCTATTTGTGACAGCCTATAATAACCTAAAATATCATACTTTTCCTCTTCAGATGCCTGGTATCCTGACACTAGCAACTTCATAAAAAGTGGATTTCTTTTACGTTCTGGAACATAAATGAACGAAACGCCTGACATTGCATACCTAAAGTCATCTCTTTCTTGCCCTTCAAATAATGTCCTTAATTCAATTTGGAAATCTATTGTACCTCTTTTACTCACTCCTGACGCAGGTTTGAAATTGTAAGTACTGTTATTATAATTAGCTATTAAACCTACTTGTAGAGATTTAGTCAACTCGTATGTAAGGTATGCTTGAATATCCGAAAATGAAGGCACATATTCACCGGTTATGGTAGAAGCTCCTAGTAAATAAGCATTAGATTTATACCTAGCACCTACAAGGTATCTGAACTTATTATACGCATTGGCACCTAATCTTTTGCTTCCTTCCACATGGACAGAACCACCTAATAAACTGGCAGTAGCACTAGCATGAAACTCTTCAGGTCGTTTATATCTAATATTTAAAACAGAAGACATTTTATCACCAAAACGGCTTTCAAATCCTCCTGAAGAAAAGTCGAGATCTCGAATCAAATCGATATTAGGAAAACTAAGCCCTTCCTGCTGTCCACTTCGTATTAATTGAGGTCTGAATATTTCAAAGTCATTGACATAAATTAAGTTTTCATCATAATTCCCTCCACGGACACTGTATTGAGATGTTAGTTCACCACCTGATCCTGAATTGACTCCTAATGCAATATGCGGCAGTACACTTTCAAAGTTTCCAGAAGCGGATGGCAAAATTTTAAGCTCTGTCACCGCTTCGCGTACCATTCCGACATCTTCGATACGGCTTGCTCTGACTGTAATTTCCATACCTGGTCCTTCAGGCACCATTTTTACATTAATGTTATGTTTTTGGCCTGCACGCATAGGCGCAACATCTATCAGTATTTCCTTATACCCTAACCTCACAATTTTTAATGTTGTTTTGGTATGTTCTCGGACTGCAATTTTATACTGACCATTTATATCTGATTCCACTGAATTGCTAGTGCCCAGCTCATTGATTACTGCAAACTCTATGGGCTCATCGGTGTCAATATCACGTATCAGCCCCAGGACTACCGGTGACTGCGCTTGGAGCGAAATGCAGCACATAACCAACAAAAAAATACTCAATAATTTATTCAAGCATGGATGGGTTTAGATCCTTATAAAACGTGGATGAGATTGTAAAAATTATAACAAACTATTCTATTTGATAAATTCATTAAACAATATAGCCCTGAATACCTAAGTTTTTCAATGCATAAACGGCAAGTTTGGGGTTTTCGGCCTTAAAGATACTGTTACCAGCGACCAACACATCTGCACCAGCTTGAAGAATAGATTCAGCATTTTGCAAGCCAACACCACCATCTATTTCAATCAAGGCATCACTATTAGCAGTAATAATCATTTCTTTTAATTGTCTTATTTTGTTGATCGTCTGATAAATAAATTTCTGCCCACCAAAGCCGGGGTTAACACTCATAAGGATAATAATATCTATATCTTCCAACAGATTCTCTACAACATTGACCGGTGTGTGTGGATTAATGGCAACACCTGCCTTTGCTCCTGTAGCTTTTATTTGTTGAATCGTCCGATGCAAGTGAGTACAAGCCTCTGCATGCACTGAAATATGATCTGCACCTGCATCCCTAAATATCTCGATATACTGCTCAGGTTTTTCTATCATTAGGTGTACATCTAATGGAAGCTTAGAATGACTCTTCATGACTTTGATGATGCCCGGTCCAAATGAAATGTTAGGTACAAACACACCATCCATGACATCTACATGAAGCCAGTCTGCTTCAGTGTTATTGATCATGTCAATGTCAGCAGCAAGATGTCCAAAATCTGCTGATAAAAATAGATGGTGCTATTAAATGCTTAATCATAAGTACAGATATATATAAATAAAAACTCAATATTGGACGCAAAGGTCACAATATTGAGTTAAAATATCAAATAAAACTAATATTATCTAATGATGAATATTTTATACGGTACAGTCCTCTTTTCTGTAGTGAGATAAAGTAGATACAATCCATCTCTCAAATCTGACAGATCTATGGTGACCACTTGGTTGCCTGTGACGCTGACAGGTGCTTTCCTTAATACATGACCTGCCAAAGAGGCAATTGTCCATTCAAAATCTACTGATTCCTTTGTAGTAAATGATACTTTCAGCAATCCAGTAGTCGGATTAGGAAATACTTTAATTCCAAATTCGTCATTAAAATCTTGAGTAGCTGTTGTTAAAATGGTAATAACCTGAGAAAGAGTGTCATTTCCACAACTATTAGTTGAAATCAAAGTAACCGTATAATCTCCAGGCTTAGTATAGAAATGTACCGGATTCAATTCACTACTATTCGTTCCATCGCCAAAATTCCAGCTAACGGATGTTTGTCCCTGACCGTTATAGACAAAATCTGCACGACTATCATTTGTGGCAAATGTAAATCCGGCAGTTGGCAAGCTTCCGACAATAATCGTGGTGATCAAGGTATCGCTGCCAAAAGTATTGGATTTAATCAATGTAACACCATAGGTGCCAGGTCCAGAATATTGAACCGATGGATTTGAAAGTGTTGAATTAGTAGGTGTACCACCTTCGAATGTCCACTGATAAGAGAAGGCACTACTTCCACCATTAAAGTTCACAGGTGTTTCAGCACATGCTCCATTTCCTCCATTCACTGAAAATGAAGCTACCGGATATACATCTACTATATATTGTGAAGTATCAGAAACAGCTTCACCACACATATTATTAGCTTTGAGGACTACATTATAAGTACCATTTTCAGGAGCAGTAAATGACGCAGTAGTACCAGATAAATGAACAGAATGTGAATCATTAAATATATGCCAATCATGATCGGTAGCACCAGAACCAGTATTAATCAAGTTAATAACATTATCGATAACATTGCCTGTAAATGAGGCCGTAGGTGTGCCCACCACTTCTATATAGTCATTGATCGTCAAAGTACCTTGTCCAGAAGAATTCTGCACTATAAGTGACACATTATAAGTGCCTGGGGCAGCGTAAGTCACTACTGGATTTTTAGCTGTGGAAGTGGACGGTGTGCCTCCTTCAAAACTCCAGTTCCATGAAGTAGTAGACGGAGATGATCTATCCCAAAAATCGACCGACTGTCCTGCACATATTAAAGTATCATTAGCTTCAAATCCTGCAGTTGGAGCTAGTTGCACCAAAACATTTCTAGTGAATTGAGCAGTTCCGCAAGCATTTGTACCCGTAAGCAATACAGGATAAGTACCTTCAGCGCTGTAGGTATGTACAGGGTTGTCAGCAGTGGAAGTTTGGCCATCCCCAAAATTCCATAAATGACTATCTTCAAATTGTATATTTTGAGTAAATGTCACATCATAACCATCACCTAAAGCCGTAAAACTCACAAGAGGATTAGGGTTTACTTGTACAAAATCATTCATCGTAAGCTCATTTGATCCATGAGCATTGGTTACCTTTAATGTGACATTAAAGGTACCTGCCGTCACATATTTTATTATTGGATTAGCTTCTGTAGAAGTCGCAGGTGTGCCACCTTCAAATGTCCAAAGGTAAGTAGTCGGTGAGTAAGTCGAAGTACTAGTAAAAGAAATAGAGTCATTCTGACATATAGGAGAAGAATAATTACTAGTAAATGATGGTATCGGTGCAATAGCAATAGTCACAGATCTGGTCATTGACACACTTCCACAACCTGAAGTAACTGTTTGAATAACATTATACGTTCCATTATCTGTATAAACATGTACTGGATTACTACCGGTGCCCGTCGTACCATCACCAAAATCCCAGGATATTGATGTGGCATGTTGAGCTGTACTAGTAAATGTAACTTGCGCATTTTGCACTGTAAAATCAAATCCAGCAATAGGTGTAGGGTTAATAGTAATATAGTCATTACGTATCAAACTATCACTTCCTACTACATTAAAAGCTATTAATTTTACATTATAAACGCCAGGTGTGTTATAGATTACTACCGGGTTCTCCGCTGTAGAGGTAGCTGGATTTCCTCCTTCAAATGTCCATACATACGAATCTCCATAAGCAGTATTATTTGTAAATGTTATAGTATCCGGATTGCAAGTGTTTACAATATTCGCTGAAAAATCTATTATTGGTAACACGTCAATATACACTTCGTAAGTAACTGTACCCTGTCCACAATCATTTCCAGCAGTGAGGGTTACATAATACAATCCAGGAGCGCTATATATATGTTGAGGATTTGCCAAATTTGAAAAAGGGCTTCCATCACCAAAATTCCATTCCCACCATGTAGCGTGCTGGCCATTAAAATAAAAATCTACTACAAAGTCATTATCAATAAAATAAAACTCTACAATGGGATTATGAATTACATCAACATATATAGTCTTAACAGATGTTGAAGTATGAGTGCCATTAGATGCTTCTAATGTCACATTATAGTTTCCGGGGTCTAGATAATTAACAGAGACATTTTCGTCTGTGCTTGTAGCTGGATTGCCTCCTTCAAATGTCCAAAGGTAAGAAGTAGCATTAATAGAATTATTATAAAAATCAACATTTGTCGGATCACAAACTTCTGTCTGTACATAATCAAAATCAGCTACCGGCAAAGTAATTGGCGTGCATGTTCCCAAGCATCCAATACCTTGATAATAAGCCGGTATTTCACTTTTAGAAATATTTGACCACGAATTTGAATTGCTGACAGAAGGTGCCATAATGTCGGTGTTATGAGAAGCATTAAAGTTGTGGCCTATCTCATGCGCCTGTAAAACACGCTTATAACTAGCATTTGATGAAAAATCTTGTAATACATTATATCCATAACTAGTACAAACAGCTCCAACCCAAGCCAAACCAATAGTGCTACCATCAAAATCTCTTCTCGACCACAATGATCCCACAGCATGTGATCCTGAAAATCCTGAAGGAGCCCAGTTAGTAAAACTATTTAACAAAGCTCCAGAGTCAGTGCTCGAAGTCCATGGATCGCATGTTGAGCATGAAGAAACCCAGTTCTCAGTTAACACAAATTGCAATTCATCATCAAAATCATCATCATAGTTTGTCTGTACATCATTCAAGACTCCTATATTGTGCCCTTCAACACCTGAAACACTGCCATAGTGCTGAAACATTGAATAATCTGCTGCTATTGCAATATCAATAGAAAAGCATTGTCCCGATCTTTGACCATTGTGATGAGAATGTTGGGCCTCTCTATATTTGGTCACTTCATTTTGGTAGAGCTCATAACCACATTTTCCTTTTGAATTGGGTATGATATCTTTTGTGTTATAACATATAAAGTCATTTAAACTCGCATTCTCTTGAAAATGAACTAATGGCTCGATGTAATAAATATCCTTCCCATTATCAATAAAACCATAAATAAAATTAGGGCCAAATGTCAAACTAACTCGACTACCGGGCTTCCCATTTAATGTACCAGTCATCGGTATAAAGTTAGTGCCTTTCCTACGCGACACTCCATGCTCATTCACTTCCGTCAAAACATAATTAGCAGAAATGATTTTTGAATCATAAAGGTGCATATCCCAATTTAACTCATCATTTAACGTTAATTGGACATTACCTCCATTTCTTTGTGCTTTAGTTTTATCATATAGTTTTCTTGAATCAATTTTGAAAATTTCGTAATTTTTAAACATTTCATTCAATTGTACATTTGCCTGCGAAAAGAGTAATACAGGCAAAAGAAAAAGAATAAGAACGATTGTTTCTTTGAAAAATTTTGCCATAAAAATTGTAATGAATGAATGTGATTAATTAAAACTTACCTGCGAAAGTAAACAAGTAAAGTGAAAATAAGATGAAAAAATTAATAGATATTTAAATATAAATTTATAATCAATTGAAATCCAATTTATTAAAATTATTATAAGCAGATAATTTCAAATTATGAAGCCTAAGATATCTATTAAAATATAGAGGATGGGATTTTAATCAATCTCGCTTTCAATATGATCGGAAAAGTAACCCTCTAAATCTTTTAATGTCTCAGGATTAGTTTGAATATCTTTTACTATAGTGCCTTTGCTGAGCACTACTATCCTATCACATACATCGGTAGTATGCATTAGATCATGACTCGATATTAATATTACTTTATCCTTAGCTTCTGCTAAAGTTTTGAGTATCTTTC
The DNA here is from genome assembly GCA_001567255.1 of Bacteroidetes bacterium OLB9. Lineage (GTDB taxonomy): Bacteria > Bacteroidota > Bacteroidia > Chitinophagales > Saprospiraceae > OLB9. The sequence goes on from LNBW01000032.1 coordinate 20,142, forward strand.
TTAATCTAAATTGAGTTGTCGGATCCAGATTAGCAAAAGGCTCATCCAAAATGATCACTTTAGGATTTCCCATTAGAGCACCTATCACCCCTACTTTTTTTTGATTTCCTTTTGATAAATCTCGTATATATTTTTTTTGCCCTAAAATTTCATCATTAAAGATATCTTTATAATCAAGTAAAAAATCATTGACAACTTCTTTTGTCATCCCACGTAAACTACCCACAAAATAAAAATATTCTTCAGGGGTAAGATATGGAATCAAAAAACTTTCGTCAAGAAAAGCATTAGTAAATTTCTTCCATTCTTCATTTTTAGAGACTTCGATTCCATTATTGGTAATGGATCCATGTGTGGCTTGTATTAAATCAAGTATCAAACTAAAAAAAGTTGTTTTTCCAGCACCATTATTGCCCACGAGTCCTAAACACTGTCCAGCAGGAATGTCAAGTTCTTGAATATTTAGCACACATTTTCCACTATATATTTTCTGGAGATTAATTGATTTTATCATGATTTTTATTTTTGTTTGAATGCCTGAATAGCATCATATTTTTCTTCTTTATATACTTTTTCTAATATGTAAAATGCCGGTTTAAATAACACTATCCCTATTAAGCCAATAACAGCCAAGGCAATAAAAGCAGCATTTTCATCATATACAAATCTAAAAATGATGTATATGATAATAGGAAACACTAATTTAGGAATGATAAGTATTAAATTGGTCACGTTAAAAGCTTGTTTTTCTCCAAACATCTTCAAGCCTGCACTCAAGTCAATATATACTTTTGTATAAGCGCCGCTCAGAAGTGTAATATAACTATTGAAACCTATATTAAATACACCGAGCGCTAAAATCAATAAATATAGCTTTTGATTCAAAAAGGCATAAAATATAGCAATTACCATAGAAATAACTGTTCCTAAGACCATCAATATCCATTTAGAAAACAAATATTGCTTATAATGTACACTCTGGCTCATCAAAAGTGGATAATAACTACTATCCCAGGAAGGAACATAATTTCCAAAATTAAAAAGAAACCCGCCGGATACAATCAATGCAATCATTACTAAAAATGCCTCTGATGGTTCATTTAGAAAAAAGAGTCCATACCCTATAAATAAAAAGCTGCTTAAGGCAGTAAGTTTAGGTCTCTTATTGCGCAAAATCATACGGATGTCGTTTTTTAAAAGAGCCCCAACAAGACCAAATCTGTCTAGCCATGAAAATTCTCTCTGATCTTCAATCGCACTGTGAACTTGCACTTCATCATCTAAATAAAGCGATCTTAGATAATAGGAATAATTGTATTTATATAAGTAATATGCTATACCCAAAATAAAAATACATAGCCATGGATAATCATAAAAGGCTTGAAATATCGGTGTCGTCCACGCAGTAATGTCAAAGAAATTATAATACTGAAGCAGTGCTAAGATACCTAAAACAATCGCAACGAATATAAAAACCTTATTTTTATTATTGATGGCAATGTTGAGAAAATTATTTAAATAAACTAAACCACGCATAGCAAGATACCATCCCAAAACTCCTATCCAAGAATAGCCTTCAATAATTAATGTAATAGCAAAAGGTAAGAAAAAGAAAAGCGAGTATATGTTAAAGAAAGAAACGATGGATTTAGTAAGTAGATAATGGATAATCGTCTTTCTTGTGATAGGTTGTGTGAGTAATGGTTTCACTTTCATTACGGGCATTTTTTGCAGAAAATATCGAAATACCAAATCGCTTAACCACCAAAATATTATATATTGATTGACAGTAATGAGCGGTTCATACCCTTCCTCTTCCATACCGTAGTAAGCTAAAAAGCCCATCATCAAAAACACCATCAAGTAGAATGCAGCAATAATTCCTAATATTATTTTAACTGCCATGTTATAGTTAAACATAGAAGATCTTGTGAAAGATTTCCACTCAAGTTTCAAAAACTGCCCAATCATTTCAATCATTCTTTTTGCAAAGAAAAGTATTTTATCTAAATATGCATGAATAATTTCATAATCAAGTTTTCTGTCTCAACAGGTCATGCATTTTGAAATAAATAAATATTTGAATAACAAATCACAAAAATTAGATTATTTAAAATACGTTATATATAAATAATTACTTATCTTTGAGCCGATATTAAATTTACCGCTTCAAAGCGGATGTATTTATTCTAATTTTTTCTTTTTTTAATTTTTATTTAATGAACATTTTTGTAACGAAATTAAACTACAGAACTACTTCTGAAGCTTTAGAAAATCTATTTGCAGAGTATGGCGAAGTTAAATCTGCCAAAGTAATCACAGACAGAGAAACAGGAAGATCCAAGGGATATGGCTTTGTAGAAATGGCCAGTGAGGATGCCGGTATGGCAGCCATTGTAGGTCTGAATGAAACAGAGTTTGAAGGACAAACTATTATTTGTAAAAAAGCAGAGCCAAGACCGGAAAGACCTTTTAACAGAGGTGGAGGAGGATATCAGGATCGTGGACCACGCAAATTTAACAGATAATATTTCGAAAGTAATTTGAGCAAAAAAGGGAATCGTAACTGGTTCCCTTTTTTTATGTTTTACACATTTGATTCTATGTACAATTAGGCATCAGTTGTAGATGAAATTGACATTTACAATTGAGAAAATGTTTGATATATGACAAAAATACTTATTTTTGCCTCAAGTTTTTAAACCAGATTATATGGCAGAATATTTTAGTGTTTTAAGTGAAAGTGAAAAAGATACGCTCAAGGATGCATTACCCATCATCGCTGTATTGATAGCTGGAGCCGATGGCAATTTTTCAAAAGATGAATTTGAATCAGCTAAAAAGGTGGCGCACATCAGGAGTTACCATTTAAAAGGTGAATTAAAAGCTTTTTATGTTGAAATAGATCAACATTTTGATTCAAGATTGAAGCATTTTTCAGAGTTGTATCCTACGGATCTGCCAAATAGAAATGAGATTATTGGTGAGCGCCTTGCTGAAATCAATCCCATTCTTGCTAAACTCGATCCTTACATAGGTCATAAATTATATAAAGGATTTATAAGCTTTGCACAGCATGTTGCAAAAGCTTCAGGTGGTTTCCTTGGTTTCTTCGGCATCCAAAAAGACGAAGCTAAAGTAGTAAACCTCCCAATGTTGAAACCAATAGAATATTTCGGCGAAGAGGAAGAGTAATGCTGCTTAGTCAGCCGTTTTAGAAAAATATATTATTAGGTGATTTTTTTTAAAATTCCCTGTTGATAATTCTTATTTTCTAAAAATAACCTAACTTCATGCTTTAAATCAAAACATTATGGCTTCGAAGTTTCCCTTGGTAGTATTTTGCTTATTTATTTCTTTGGTAGCCTATAGTCAGTCGTACGAGATTACAGTACAAAGCAACGAAAATGACGAACCACTCATAGGCGTGAGCATATTGAGCAATGACGTAGGATTTATAACAGACGAGCACGGCAGATTTACAATCATGCCTGAAAAATTTCCTATCACCATATCATTGAGTTATGTAGGATATCAACCGCTTGAAGTACGCTTTAAAAATGCTGCTGAGATACCTAAAGTCCTGAGAATGAAGGAAAGCCCCACAGCGCTGGATGTTGTGACTGTAACTGGATCAAAATATGAGCAAAATATCTTAAAATCAACAGTAAGTATCGATATCATAAAATCTGACTTGGTGAGTAGTATCAACTCTAGTAGCTCTGATGAAGTATTGAATAAAATACCCGGAGTACAAGTACTAGATGGACAGGCTAATATCAGAGGCGGATCAGGATATTCTTATGGCGCCGGTAGCAGGGTGATGCTTCTGATTGATGATATACCAGCATTACAGCCAGATGCTGGATTTCCTAACTGGAGTGATATTCCTATAGAAAACCTTTCGCAGATAGAGGTCGTAAAAGGTGCCGCTTCTGCTCTCTATGGTTCGGCAGCATTAAACGGAATTATCAATTTCAGATCAGCTTATGCAAAATCCACCCCAGAAACTAAAATATCCACGAGTGGAACAGCCTATCTTTCACCTAAGGATAAAGATAAAAAATGGTGGGGAGACACGCTCAGATATGAGACTAACCTTTCCTTTGTGCATAAGCAAAAATTTGGCAAACTCGATATGATAGCCAGTGGGTTTGTAAATAAATTAGAGAGCTTTAATCAGGCTACATATAATAATCGGGTCCGAGGTAACTTAAGACTAAGGTACCGATTCTCAGACAGACTGTCTGCCCAACTGGGTACGCTCTACAATGGAGGCAATAATAGCAGCTTTTTTCTTTGGAAAGACGGTAAAAGCGGAGCTTACCAACCTTTTGATGGCACTGAATCTATACGAAAAGCCAGACGTATTTATATCGATCCATCCGTGACGTATTACGACACATTCGGCAATAAACACAAGTTGATGGCAAGGACTTTTTTGATAGAAAACGATAATAGTTCTAATCAATCCAACAGCTCTGTCAATCATTATGCAGAATATCAGTTTCAGCGTAATTTTGAATCGATTGGCCTGATGATAACCAGTGGCATTACTGGTCAGTGGAGTAAAGTTGATTCTGAGATTCTGGGTGATACTACTTTTACAGGACAAAACCATGCGCTCTACTTCCAAGCTGACAAAACATTATGGAAAGACCTTACGATTTCTGCAGGATTAAGATACGAGTACATCAATCAGAAAAGCCCTGAAATTTTTTTCAAAGACACGATACCAGGAGGATCTGTAAGTGATGATCAATTAATAGCACGCATTGCAGCAAACTATCAAGTAGCTGAGTATTCATCTATTCGAGCATCCTACGGACAGGGATATCGCTACCCTACTTTGACTGAAAGATTCGTTACGACCACATTTGGCATTTTCTCAATTTTTGCTAACCCACACTTACGTCCTGAACATGGGTGGTCATCAGAGATTGGCTTTAAGCAAGGTTTTGCTTTAGGTGGATTTAAAGGGTTCCTTGATGTTTCTGGGTTTATTTCGGAATATCAGGATATGATTGAGTTCACCTTCCTGGGTTTACCAAATTTGGGCTTCAAACCACTCAACATCGGCGACACACGTATAGAAGGTTATGAGGTTAGTATCGCAGGAGAATTAAATCTAGGTTCTGTACCAGTAACCATCATGGGCGGATATACTTTCATTAATCCATACTACAAAAATTTCAAAGAATCAGATTTAATCAAGGAAAGTATTTCCGAATATGAGAATGCTACCAATATCCTGAAATACAGATCAAAACACCAAATTAAAATGGACGCCGAAGCCACTCTTTCTAAGTTTAAATGGGGTATTTCATTTCAATATGCAAGCCATTTTATCAACATTGATCGTGCATTTGAGGAACCATTCTATCTGATCCCCATACCACTTGAAAATCCTGATATTTTTGGAGTGAAAGGTTTTAGAAATACTCATAATAAAGGATACAAATTAGTTGATACTAGAATTTCTTACAATTCTGATCCATGGAAAATCACCCTTTTAGTCAATAATATTTTTAATGTGGAGTATAATCTAAGACCTGCCTTGCTAGAAGCTCCTAGAAATGTAGGTATTCGAGTGGATTATACCTTAAATTGATGCGTAATGAAAATTGCATTTATTACGGATTTACACATTGACAAAGCAGGTGTTAACACCTTTGGAATAGATACTCGACCTCGTCTAAATAAAGTAATCAATCATTTAAAATCCACCATTTATGATTTAATTATCCTCGGTGGAGATCTGCATCACAGAACTGGGGATAAAGATACTTATCAATGGGTAAAATCACAGTTCGCTGCATTAGACATTCCTACTCTCGCTATTGCAGGTAATCATGACAATGCTAAAGAAATAGCCGAAGTTTTTGAGTTAAACCACCATCAAGGAAGCTTGTATTACAGTTACTTGTCCAAGAATTCTGAACTATTATGCCTTGACACTTCATCTGGAGCTATGGATGAACCTCAGTGGGTTTGGTTGCAAGACAAATTAATAAACATAGGAAAAAAAATCTTGATTTTCATGCATCATCCGCCTATAGTATCCGGTTCAAAGCATATGGAACCCAAGTATCTATTCACTCAATCAAATCGATTTAAAGCCTTATGCAATCAGTATCCGGATAAACATTTCTATGTGTTTACAGGACATTATCACCTCGAAAGAACTGTAATTGATAGCAACATTACCGTATTCATTACACCTGCCACTTCTGTGCAGATCCACCCTGATCGTGAGGAATTTTCACCGATTATTGACATCATTGGCTATCGAGAAATCGAGTTGGTCTCCGATGAGGTCATCCACACTAACACTGTGGTCATTCCTGTGAATTAACTACTTTGATATATTCACATCTTTTCAGGTAGCACATTGTTTAAAAAAAATGTCAAAGTCTATGCTATACCCATCTAGTTATTATATTAGTTATTATATTAGTTATTAATTTTGTACCATGAAGCGCGTTGTAGTAGGTCTTTCAGGCGGAGTAGATTCCAGTGTTGCAGCACATATATTGCTGGAGCAAGGTTATGAAGTTATAGGTATGTTCATGCGTAATTGGCACGACAGTGAGGTAACAAAGTCTAATGAATGCCCATGGATAGAAGATTCTAATGATGCACTGGCCGTCGCAGAGCATCTAGGCATACCCTATTATGTTATCGACCTAAGCAAAGAGTACAAAGAGCGGATCGTAGATTATATGTTTGCTGAGTATGATAGAGGCCGCACACCCAATCCTGATGTATTGTGTAATCGAGAAATTAAATTTGATGTTTTTCTAAAAGCGGCTGAAAAAATGGGGGCTGACTTTGTAGCAACAGGCCATTATTGTAGAAAAACCACTGATGATAATGGAAAACACCACTTATTAGCAGGCAAAGACCCTAATAAAGATCAGTCTTATTTTCTCTGTCAACTAAATCAATCACAACTGGCCAAAGCGCTTTTCCCTATAGGTCATTTGCTCAAATCCGAGGTCAGACAGATAGCGAAAGAGATCAATCTGCCAGTGGCCGAAAAGAAAGATTCTCAAGGGCTCTGTTTCGTGGGTAAAGTAGATTTGCCGACTTTCCTCCAACAACAACTCGAGCCAAAAACTGGTGACATTATCGAAATCAGTGAGGATATTGAATATCTCAAGGCTTACCACCAGATACCTACTACAATTGAACATGTTGAAGCACTAGCCACTCCTTTTCAATTTGAGTGGAAAGAAGGCCTCAAAGTGGGCGAACATCAAGGAGCTCATTTTTATACTATCGGACAGAGAAAAGGATTACATATCGGTGGGAGACCTTACCCTTCTTTTGTTCTCGCTACAGACACTGTCAATAATATCGTATTTTCAGGTCAAAAGGATATCCATCCCGGGCTCAATAGGTATGCACTCAAAATTCATCCTGACGAAATTCATTTCATTGACCCGCAAAATGAACTAAAAGTAGGTTCGTCACAAAAAATGGACATTCGCATCCGCTATCGTCAGCCACTTCAAAAAGGTACACTTATCAGGAAAGCCGATGGGCTCTATATTTTATTTGACAATGCTCAAAAAGGAATCACACCAGGTCAGTTTGCTACATGGTATGATGGAGAAGAACTCATCGGCTCAGGTACTATAGCTTGATGCACCTACGGTATCACTCATGGTTTGAAATTACTATATCATTATTTTTTTCTTAGCAAAGCTTCTATATCTTTGGTCGTCGTTATGTCATTGGCATTTTTAAACATCATCATATATTCGACAATATCATTATAACTGTCCATTCCATCATCCACACCATGCAACTTGAGATAAGAATCATAAATAGCGTCACGTACTTGGGGTAAGATATCAGGATATTTTTCTGAATACTGCCTCATTTCTTCAATATCTTGTTTCATTGAGGTATTCAAATGAGCATAAAGTTCTTCAGCTAATAATGGCTCCATATTTTGGGTATAAAAATGCAAATATTTCCAGTAGGAAATTAGCCCTGAATACCTGATATAGGGGTGATTACTATAAAGGCAAGTTAATAAACCGATAAAATTACAAACTCCTTCATCTGTATATCCATATCCATGTGCCATTTCATGGGCCATAGTAAAAGGCCACTGGATCGGGTGCAAACCAGCATCAATATGACCCTCCATAACGAATGGAATATAAATACCTGCTGTCGAAAAAATCATCAAACATCCTTTCGGTTTTAACAATCTCACTTGAACACTACCCGGAGCACTATTACCAAAATACTGCAATACTTGTTGCTGGGCACTTCTGATCTCGTCACAAAGTTGATCCGCTTTCCACTTCGGGATTGAAGCACTTTCACTTATTCCAGATAGGTTTCTTTGTTGTATAGCGTTATTTTCAACTTCGTGCAGTTCTTTTGCCAACCATTCCACACTGATTGTTTGGTTTTGCCAATTGTACAGTTCAGCAATATCAGGTCGGTAATAATTAAAGCCCCAGAGTATATAAAACATAGCAAAGCTAAAGGCAGTGAAATTCAATAACCTTGTCCACGTATTATGGAGAGCCATTATAGGCGAAAATGTAATCCGCTCTTTTTTGTATAATAAAAATAGCCTGAAAAGAAGGTATAAAAGAACAAATAATGCAAGGTACAATGATGGAAATGAAAGCGCACCTATTGTATTATCATATCCATTTCTAAGCAGAGGATAAAGAATGTTTGAATATATACTAAAGACAAACTGCTTTAATCCTAAAGCGGACAGCAAATGAATCAAAATAACACAAAACATCAAATACCATCCATAGTATTTCTTAAGTGGGTATCTAATCAATAACTGAGTACACCTTTGCATGTCACAAATATATACATCACATGTCATCCACGTGGTAAACCAACATAATTATTCATTAAAGTTGACATTTTATTAAGATAATCACAGTATATCTTTGAAAACTCCATAAAACACATTATTTTTGATAATCCATAACCTAAACACCAAAACAGAACAAGGATGAATAGGAGAAATGCAATTAAAAATGGATTGTTGGCCACAGGTGCTATGATGACTGTTATGCCCTCGCAGTCAAAAGATGACAATATTCAGATAAAAAAACTAAAGGGCAATGTACGCCATTCTGTATGCCAGTGGACATATGATTATCTGAGCATAGAAGAACTGTGCAAACTTGGAGTGCATTTAGGCTTACAAGCAATAGATCTAGTGGGACCTACTCACTGGTCGGTGCTCAAAAAATACAATCTAGATTCATCGATGTGTAATGGTGCCGAAATTGGACTTACCAAAGGATGGAATGACACACAGTATCACTCACAGTTGGTCCAAAACTATACAAAACACATTGACTTAGTCGCTGATGCAGGCTACAAAAACTTGATTTGTTTTTCAGGCAATAGGAATGGTATAGATGATGAAACAGGATTGAATAATTGCGTCATAGGTTTGAAAAAAATACTTTCTCATGCAGAAAGTCGCGGTGTAGTTATACAGATGGAATTGCTCAATAGCAAAGTAGATCACAAAGATTATATGGCTGATAATACTGCCTGGGGTGTTGAACTTTGTAAGAGGTTAGGCAGTCCAAACTTCAAACTGTTGTATGACATTTACCATATGCAAGTAGATGAAGGTAATATTATTGCAACAATTCAAAAGTACAATAACTATATCGGTCATTATCATACCGCGGGTGTGCCAGGTCGTGGATATATTGACAACCATCAGGAACTGAATTATCCAGCTATCATCAACGCGATAATGGATACCGGATACAAAGGTTATGTCGCACATGAATTTATCCCTTCAGGTACAAATAAAGAAAAAGAGAAGCAACTCAAAAAGACTATTCAGATTTGTGATATTTAAAATGATTATTAAACCAGGATTACACAGATATGTATTTTAATTCAAATGGAGCTAAAGAGCAGACATACGATGCGATTGTCATTGGTTCAGGCATCAGTGGTGGATGGGCAGCTAAAGAATTGTGCGAAAAAGGGTTAAAAACCTTAGTACTGGAGCGTGGCAGGATGGTAAAGCACGGTGACTATCCTACTGCCATGAAGGAAAACTGGGAACTTCCTAATAGAAACCGTATGACACCCAAAGAAATGGAAGATTATAAAATTCAAGAACGAACTGGATATACTGTCACTCCGGCAACAGTACACTGGTGGCCAAAGGACACAGAAAACCCTTACACTGAAAAAAAAGCCTTTTGACTGGATCAGAGCTTATCACGTAGGTGGAAGATCACTGCTTTGGGGAAGACAATCCTATCGCATGGGAGATCTGGATTTTGAAGCCAACCTTAAAGATGGTATAGCTGTTGATTGGCCTGTAAGATACAAGGATATCCAACCGTGGTACGATTATGTCGAAAAATATATCGGTGTAAGTGGTCAAAATGAAGGATTATTTCAGCTGCCGGATGGTGTTTTTCAGCCTCCTTTTGAATATAATTGCCTAGAAAAGTCAGTCAAAAAACGTGTAAAAGAAGTACTTGGGCGTGATATTATCATGGGTAGAACTGCCCATATCACCGTCGAAGGCGGATGGAAAGGTCGAGGAACCTGCCAGACGAGAAATCGATGTATGAGAGGATGTCCTTATGGTGCTTACTTCAGTTCTAATGCTTCTACGCTACCTGCTGCCGAAGCTACAGGTAATATGACCATCCGACCTTTTTCGATTGTTACAGATATTATTCTCAATGATGATGCTACTCGTGCTAAAGGAGTGCGAATTAGAGATGCAGAAACACTGGAAACACATGAATATTTTGCTAAAGTTATTTTTATCTGTGCTTCTACCTTTGGGTCAACCCAAATTCTGCTCAATAGTACCTCAGAACGGTTTCCTGATGGTTTGGGTAATGATAGTGGAGAGTTGGGTTGCAATGTAATGGACCATCATTTTCTCGTAGGAGCTTACGGCACATCTGATGATTTTAAAGATCAAACCACTAAAGGTCGTCGTCCTACAGGAATATATATACCAAGATTCAGAAATATAGACGAAAAATCCAAAATGCCTAATTTTATTCGTGGCTATGGTTTTCAAGGTGGTGCAGGCCGACAAGGATGGTGGCGATACATTCCTGAAGCACAATTTGGCACCGAGTTTAAAGCAGCATTGAGCCAGAGTGGCAACTGGACTTTTGGTATAACGGCATTTGGCGAAAGCCTACCCTATCACGAAAATAGAATTTATATCAATAGAGAACTCAAAGATAAATATGACCTTCCTACTTTAACAATGGATGTAGAGTGGAAAACCAATGAGTGGGAGATGAGAAAAGACATGAAGGAGACAGCTGTCGAAATATTAGAAGCAGGAGGCCTGAGAAACGTCAATGCTTATGAAGATAGTAGTAATCCAGGACTGGCAATTCATGAAATGGGTACTGCCAGAATGGGACACGATCCAAAAACGTCCGTACTCAACAAATGGAATCAGATCCACTCAGTACCTAACATATTTGTTACTGACGGGTCATTTATGACTTCTGCCAGCTGTGTCAATCCATCGCTCACTTATATGGCATTCACTGCTCGAGCAGCCAATCATGCAGTGGAAGAACTCAAAAAAGGAAATTTATAAAAAATTTATTTAATTTTGGACAATGGACAGACGAGAAACTCTTAAAACCATATCTCTTCTATTAGGATATAGCTTAACAGCAGGAACTGCAACAGCTTTTTTAAATGGATGTAAGGCCAGCACATCAGATGACTGGAAACCTACCACACTAACAGAAGAAGAAGTCAATACCCTTGCCGAAATCTGCGAAGCTATCTTGCCCAAAACAGATACTCCCGGCGCAAAAGATGCACTTTGCCATAGGTATATTGACGAAATGATTACCCATTTTTATACTGAAGACAAAAGAACATATTTTAAAAAAGAATTAAAAAAAATTCGATCAAAAGTCCAAAGGAAAATACGCTCGTCCTTTTTCGGCCCTCAATCCAAGTGAAAAGGAAGCTATTCTAGGAATTTTAAGTAAAGAGCCAAAGCAAGAAGATAATAATCCTGAAAATTATGACCCCATTTTTAAAATAATAAAAGATGCCACTGTCAGTGGTTATTTTTCTAGCGAAGTAGGTGCAAAAGGAGGCCTTTGTATTTATGACCCAATACCTGGTCCATACCTAGGTTGTATTGATTATAGTACTGTAGGCAAAACGTATGTATATTAATCACAGAGCGCATGTTTAAATCCCTCACCTATAGCTTATTTCTGGTATGCCTAATGATGATAGGTTGTAAAAACCAGGCTACCGAGACTACTCCCACTCAGGTATCTGCCGCTGACAGCATCAAGTTATCACTGGCACAATGGTCCTTTCATAGAGCTTTAAAAAGTGGAGAGATGAATAATGTAGATTTTATCCATACCGCTAAAGAATTGGGCTTCAGTGGTGTAGAATACGTGAATCAGTTTTTTGTAAATAAAGCACGAGATACCGCTTTTTTAGATCAATTAAATGCTGCAGCTAAAGCCAACCAGATTCAGCAGCTGCTTATTATGGTTGACGAAGAAGGTCATTTAGGAGATTTAGATTCTATAAAGAGAGTTAAGGCCGTAGAAAATCATAAAAAATGGATTGATGCTGCTGCTTATCTAGGATGTCATTCTATCAGAGTCAATGCTTATGGTGATGGTAATGAAACTGAAGTGGCAGATGCAGTTATACGCTCAATGAGAGCACTCGCTGATTATGCGGCAAAAAAAGGATTGAATGTAATCATCGAAAATCATGGAGGATACTCAGCTAATGCTGAATGGCTCGTCGAAATTCTCCGTAGAGCCGATCGTAAAAACATAGGTGCACTTCCTGATTTTGGAAACTTCTGCATGAAAAGGTCTAATGGCCAGCTCTGGGGTAGCAACTGCATTGAGGAGTACAACAAATATAAAGGAGTAGCTTTGATGATGCCTTTTGCTAAAGGTGTTAGTGCAAAATCATACAATTTTGGTGAAATGGGATATGAAACAACCATAGATTACACCAAAATGATAGAAATTGTGCTAGGCGCAGGCTATAAAGGCTATATTGGCGTTGAATATGAAGGCGATAAGTACAGTGAAAAAGATGGTGTTATTGCTACCAAAACTTTAATTGAAAAATGTCTAAATCAATATAAAAATAAAGGGTAAAACACCAGTGAGATATTTTACCCTTTAATTCTATTTAGTAAAAATTATATCACTCCTTTCTCTGCGAGGTACTTTTCAGCATCCAATGCAGCCATACATCCGGTTCCTGCAGCGGTTACCGCCTGGCGATATACATCATCTTGTACATCACCACACGCAAATACCCCTGCAACATTAGTGCGAGTGCAACCCGGTTCTGTCACGATATATTTATTTTCATTCATATGGATCCAGCCTTCAAAGACCTCAGTATTAGGTTTATGACCTATGGCCACAAACAAGGCTGTCACCGGCAGTTCTTTCTTATCGCCTGTCACATTATTAACAACTCTCAGACCATTGACAACCTCTTCTCCGAGTACTTCTTCTGCTTCTGTATTCCAGTGTATTTCGATATTTTGAGTTTTAAATACACGTTCTTGCATGATCTTAGAAGCACGCATTTCGTCTCTTCTCACTAGCATATGTACCTTTGAACACAATTTTGCCAGGTAAGTAGCCTCTTCAGCAGCCGTATCACCTGCTCCCACAATAGCTACCTCTTGGCCTCTGAAGAAAAATCCATCACACACAGCACATGCTGAAACACCATTATTTCTTAATCGCTGTTCTGATTCTAGTCCTAGCCATCTAGCACTGGCACCCGTGGCTATAATAACAGCATCAGCATGTATTTCTTGGCCTGATTCTGTCCAAACCTTATGTACTGGTCCCGAAAAATCCCCCTTAGCAATAAGCTCATATCTAACATCGGTCCCAAATCTCTCCGCTTGCTTTCTGAAATCTTCCATCATTTGTGGCCCCATAATTCCATCAGGATAGTCCAGGGAATTTTCCACATCAGTGGTAGTGGTCAATTGACCACCTGGTTCCATCCCAGTATATAACACAGGAGATAAGTTAGCTCTCGCTGCATAAATAGCAGCCGTATAGCCGGCAGGACCGGATCCTATGATTAGACATTTTACTCTTTCTATTTCAGCCATAAAACTTTTTTTTGCAAAATTAACAATTTAAAACTGCACATACACCATAGTCACAAGATTAAAACTCGATGCAGTGTCACTATATAACCATATTGACCTTATACTGTTGCATAAATATTCTTAAAAAAATGAATCAAGTAACTATTGTTACATTAATAAATCAGGCTATTGAAAATTTAGTATTTTTGCACCTAAAATTCATTGATGCAGATTCGAATTGCTTTCCTTTTCATTAGTTTGATAATACTGGTCGCTGCAATAACGGAGCCGGTCACTAAGGTTCAACTAGGAGAAAAGCTTTTCCATGATCCTATTCTTTCGCGAGATAGTACATTAAGTTGCGCTTCTTGCCATAAACCTCAATTTGCTTTTGCTGATACCGTCGCCATCACTCCGGGAATTGAGGGTCGAATAGGAAGAAGAAATGCACCATCCATCATGAATATGGCTTTCCGTAGTAATTTTTTCTTCGATGGTAGAGCAGCAACATTGCGCGACCAGGTGCATTTTCCGATTGAAGACCCGATGGAAATGGATTTAGAATACAGTATTGCTATTGAACGAATCAACAATCACCCGTACTACAAGGATGCTTTTCTGAAGATATACGGTGAGGCACCCAATGCTGACAATATAGCTGATGCTATTGCTTCATTTGAAGAGTCACTGGAAACATCCGATACTGAGTTTGATGCATGGATGGCTGATAAAGAAAATACCATGACAGAAGCGGCCATACGTGGCAAAGATATTTTCATAAGTGATCGAGCAAAGTGTTTTGACTGTCATTTCGGGCCCGACTTCACCGCTGATGAATTCAGAAATATAGGTTTGTATGATGGCATATCCTATAAAGATGCCGGACGCTACGAAGTAACTAAAAATCCGGCTGATCTAGGTAAGTTTAAAGTTCCCGGTCTTAGGAATGTAGCCATTACTGCACCATATATGCATGATGGCAGCTTTAAGACATTGCGCGATGTTATTGATTATTATAGTAATCCTTATGAATTTGTAGCAAATCCTATCAATATTGATACGCTACTAGCAAGGCCATTGAACCTTTCAGAACAAGAAAAACAAGATCTGGAAGCTTTCCTGCTGAGTTTGACGGACAAAAGATTTATTCCTAAGTCGTAATTCAAATCTTTAAATCCTCAGGATTCTTATGTATAATATAGTTTGAAAACTGCTGCGCAAGGTAAGGCCCCATGCTGGAACCTTTAGTGCCTAATCCATTGAAAAAATACATTCCATTATAAGTTTCATGCACTTTAAATACCGGTCTTCGGCTTCGCATCGTAGGCCGGATTGCTGCAATATGATCAATCACTTCAAACGGTATCTTCAGTATTCTTTTCAGCTCACCATAGATCATTTCATAGGCTTCAGGATCGGGGGTATCTGATTCGCAATTCCATTTATAATCTGATCCTGCCCAATACACATCATCATATTGATGAACGATAAAAATACCATCTTTGTACATTTTTGTAAATGGAGCGCCCTGTATTTTTACCAACAATACATCTCCTTTTGATGGTGCAAGGCCGACATTTGGAAAAAACGGATTATCCTTACCTTTAAATCCTTCACAAAAGACGATTTCATTAAAACTTAAGCCTCGATATTGATACGATGAAGTAGTAATATTGAGCTGTTGATGATCAAATTTTTCTGATAGATATGCACCAGATGCCTTCCATAATTCCCTGAATCCCTCAAGAATTTGACGCCAATTGACGTGAAATGAATGTGTCAGCTCACCATATGCAAATGATGGCTGTACTTTGCATTCAAACTCTGACACATCTTGATGCTCAACGATGTATTTTTTAGTGATCGGTTCAGCACTTTTTGACAGCCAAATATTTTCATCAGCAGGTGTAGCTAATGTTCTTACCACATTGGCTTCTACATAGGCTTGAATACCAAGTTTTTTGCTTATCTCATCATATACACGACGTGCCACAGGTAGAAAATCATTAATCCTCCAGCTTAGTACAAAGTTTTTCCCTGTAATGGGATTGACAATGCCTGCTGCGACCATTGAGGAAGATCCTTCAAAATGATTATCTATGACTAGAATCTTTTTACCGGCCTCAGATAAAAAATAAGCCATCAATGTACCTGCCATGCCTTGCCCTACAATTACAATATCAAATTGTTGTGCCACGTCACTCATTCAATAAAGATTGGATAGCTTTAGGTAATGATGATCTAACTAAATGATAGGAGTGATCAATTTATTCTTTCACTAACTTATTATCTAAATCGCTGTCAAAATAGACAGTATTCCAGTGTTTTTTATTCATGTGGTAACCAGGTACGATTTCGTCATGGCTTTCTCTCAACATTATTGCCTTGTCAGGATCACATTTCAAGTTGATGGATGGCGGAATGTCATTCAATCCTGTCAGCGCAAAAATTTTGCCACCCACCTTAAATACGATTGTATGCTCATCAAAAGGAAAAGACTCTTCTGCTCCGGGTTTTGACATGCAATATTCTACAATTTCTTCAATATCCATACGCATACGAGAATTACATCAGCAAATGTCCCATTTTATCCTTTTTTACTTGTAGATAATTCTTATTCTGGATTCTGGATGGCATAACCAGTGGAATGCGGGAATTCAACAAAATATCTGAATTTTCGATGGTAGCCAGTTTTTCAGGATTATTCGTTAGTAAGTCTATCCTCGAAATACCAAGATCTTTCAACATAAAAATAGCAATTTCAAAATCGCGCTCATCAGGTTCAAAACCTAAGTGCACATTAGCTTCGATGGTGTTATACCCTTTGTCCTGTAAATTGTATGCGTCTAGCTTGTTGTTCAAACCAATACCTCTACCTTCTTGCCTCAGGTATATCATCACACCGGGATGCTGACTGATATAATCCATCGCTGCATTAAATTGTTCACCACAATCACACCTGACAGAGCCTAGTAAATCTCCAGTCAGACATTCAGAATGAATACGCACCGGCACGATGCCTTGAATATCTACATCCTTGTGTACTAATGCAAAATGAGGTTGCTGCTCTTCATGATTTTCTGCATACGTGTATATAAAAAACTCTCCCCATTTTGTAGGGAGATAGGCCTTAGATTGTCTATTAAACAAAGTCGAAATAATTTATTTACAAAGGTAACAAATTGGTCATGTCTAATGTTTTTTATTGCATAATTTTCCGTACCTAATTACTTAATTTAAGTTGAGTCTCTTTATTTAAATAATCAAACTGCACTGGATCATTATTTGAGTACACACTATCTAACATTACACTAACTTATTTCTAGGACACATATCGCACAATGCGCTCTCCTATTCATTAGCTTCGATTTATAACACCTTGAGATATAATATAAGGAAATACTTGCTGCACTTTCCACTACTCATTGTAACAATCACGATAATTACATTATTTTGCAACATAATTTTCCGAAAAGAAAAAAAAATTCTATTTTTGCGTGCCACTCAGTGAAAGGTCCCATAGTTCAACGGATAGAATAGAAGTTTCCTAAACTTTTGATACAGGTTCGATTCCTGTTGGGGCCACTAATTTATTCTAATGTCTTGTAATTCTATATATTATGGGACATTATATTCAAAAATAAAAACAATCCACTTCATACACCAGTGATTCTTATTGCAGAAAGCGGCTCCACCAAAACAGACTGGGTTATCATCAACCCTGATGGAAGCATTCAAACCATCTCTACAAATGGAATGAATCCGGTCACTCAATCTGAACGATTAACTGAAGTCCTAAATGACGACATTTCAAAATCGATTCGCAGTGCTGAAGAAATTTGGTTTTATGGAGCAGGTGTAGCCAATGATCAGTCTCGAAAAACCATTGAGACCTTACTACTCCAATCCGGTGCAAAAGGCAAAATATCCATTGAGAGCGATTTGCTTGCTGCAGCACGCGGCGTGTGTAGGCATGAAGCAGGTATCATGGCAATCTTAGGCACCGGATCCAATGCATGTGTATATGATGGGCAAGAAATAGTAATGTCAAAGCCTGCATTAGGCTATATCATCGGCGATGAAGGTGGAGCGGTAGATATCGGTAAAGCTGTGTTGAAGGGTTATTTTTATGAGATTATGCCTGATGAATGGAGGGAAAAATTTAAGGACTATTACAATATTACAAAAGACGATGTACTATTTAATGTATATGCTAAAAATGAAGGAAGCGCTTATATAGCATCTTTTGCCAGATTTCTGCAGCATTATGACGGTGAGTGGAAAACTGAGCTGCTCATAAAAGTATTTTCTGGCTTTATACAAAATAGAATTGTACCTTTATATCAAAAATATAAATTTGCAGTTTCTTTCACAGGTTCAGTTGCATATGCTTATAAAGACATTTTAACGAACCTATTAAAGGAATATGATATCGAAACTAAATCATTCGTTCAGAAGCCACTGGAAGGATTGATAGATTATCATTATAAATTAAAGTATAGATGAGTAAAATAAAAAGAATTGCAGTGTTGACATCCGGTGGCGATGCTCCGGGCATGAATGCAGCCATTAGATCTGTAGTCAGAACAGCCGTGTATCATGATTTGCATATTTATGGCATTATGAGAGGATTTGACGGACTGGTCAAAGGAGATATTAAAAGACTTGAAGCCAAAGATGTGGCCAATATCATTCAACGTGGAGGAACAATTCTAAAGACGGCCAGAAGTGAGGCTTTTCGAACGCCTGAAGGTAGAAAGCTAGCATATGAACATATCAAGGCTAATGACATTGATGGTATTGTTGCCATTGGAGGTAATGGCACTTATGCTGGTGGAATGGCCTTTATGAAGGAATATGACGTACCATTTGTAGGAATGCCTGGTACTATCGACAATGATATATTTGGAACTGACTATACCATAGGTTTTGATACGGCGATTAATACAGCTATCGAAGCAGTAGATAAAATACGTGATACTGCTGATTCTCACAATAGGATATTTTTTGTGGAAGTCATGGGACGATACTCGGGATTTATTGCCTTGCATACAGGGATAGGCAGCGGTGCCGGTGGTATATTCTTGCCTGAAATAGAAACCACCGTTGACGATATATCTGAAATATTAAAACGTGCAGTGATTCGCCAAAAGCTTTTTAACATTATTATTGTAGCCGAGGGCAATCCATCAGGCAATGCCACCGAACTTGCTAAAAAGGTAAAAGAAGTCAATCCCGAGTTTGACATACGTGTTTCTGTCATCGGACACTTACAGAGAGGCGGCTCACCTACTGCGATGGATAGAGTACTAGCTTCAAGAATGGGACACTCAGCAGTCAGAGCCTTGATGAGAGGTGAATCAGGTGTGGCGCTTGGAATTATCAATGACAAAATCACTTTTACTCCTTTTCACGATGCCATTCATAAAGTCAAACCACTCAATAAGGAGTTGGTAAGGATGGCTGAAATCCTTGCGATGTAATGAAAATAACCATCACATACGTACCTTGTCCCAACCACGAAACTGCGCTTAGCTTGGCGGAATATCTGATTTCTAATGGTCTTGTAGCCTGTGCCAATGTCATTGCTTCTGAAAGCGCTTACCACTGGGAAGGGAAAATGTGCAAAGAAAAAGAATGGATAGCATTGCTAAAATCACCGGCTAAAGGTGGAAAATTCCTTGCTAAAGCCATTAAAAGAATACACCCTTATTCTATTCCCGCTATATTACAATGGAAAGTAAAATGTAACAAAGCATACGGAACATGGATTGATGATGAGATTACTCGGTCCCGATTACATCTCTGATCTGCAGGAATCTATTTTTGTAGTAAGGTTCATACAAATGATCGATGGTAATGCCTTTTGACACGGAAGAGTGGATGAAATACAGCGTGTCATTTTGAAAGTGGTGCACCAAACCTACATGACCCGGTCGATTATTGTGTTGGTTTCTGCCTTTAAATACGATAATATCACCCGGACGAGCATCTTTAACTTCTTTGACACGTTTACCATCATGAATTTGCGTCACAGAGCTCCTAGTCACCCGAGTATCTACTTTTGCCAAAATATATTTAACAAACCCTGAACAGTCAAAAATGGCTTTTTCGACTTTCGATCTATACCTAAGACCAAGGTATTTTTCAGCATTTTGCAGTACCAGTTCACGTTTAGATATTATCTGATCCACTGCCTGCTGATTATATACATTTAGCGGCATCAGTACAACAACTATAAACACATATATAAAATTACGTCTCAACCTGGTGATACTCTCTTTTATCTTTTTACGAATGTGTAGTATTAGTAACTCAAAAATACCATAATTAGTATATTTTCAAGGCATAATTACAACTCAGCGGCAAAAACTTTAGCTAAAACCCTTTCTCAAAGTTTATTCCTGAAAATAGTCAAGGATTTTAGAAGTTGTCGATTTGCCTACGATAGCCTCCACCTCTTTAGGATCTGCTTCTTTGATTCGAGCAACTGAACCAAACTTTTTCAATAGTTTTTCAGCCGTTATCTTACCTATGCCCGGAATGTTCATAAGCTGGGTTTCTAAAAAATGTTTAGATCTTTGATTGCGATGGAAGGATATTCCAAATCTATGTGCCTCATTACGCGCATGCTGTATCAGTTTAAGTGATTCAGACTTCTTATTGATATATAGTGGTATAGAATCTCCGGGGAAAAAAATCTCTTCAAGCCGCTTAGCTATACCTATCACCGTAACTTGATCCAATATACCCAAAGCCTCTAGGCTTTTTACTGCCGACGATAACTGACCTTTGCCTCCATCTATAACAATGAGCTGTGGCAATGGATGACCTTCATCCAGCATTCTTTTATAGCGTCTATACACCACTTCTTCCATAGAGGCAAAATCATTCGGTCCGGTGACAGAGCGTATATTAAAATGCCTATAATCTTTATTACTAGGTCGCGCATTTTTAAAAACCACGCAGCTGGAGACTGGGTTTGTACCTTGAATATTTGAATTATCAAAACACTCTATATGGAACGGCATGACATCCATATGCAGGTCATTCTTAAGGGTGGTCAGAATACGCTCAGCAGATGAAACCTTCTTAGCATGACTGATATCATCTCTGCGCTTTTGTCTTATATAGTAATCTATATTGTTTTGAGCCAGATCCAGTAGTTTTTTCTTATCTCCGCGCTGAGGTATAGTTACCTTAACCAAAGTGTCTGCCATCACTACATCCATGGGTACGACCACCTCACTGGCCTCACTTTCAAATTTTTCTCTTATTGCAGGAATAGCATAAGCTAGCAAATCTTCCTCATCATCGTCAAGATTCATTTTCAACTCTGTTATATCTGTGTTGACCAGGGTTCCGTTGCTTACTTTCAGATAATTGACATACGCCATCGACTCATCTTTCTTAATAGCAAACACATCTACATCACCAATCGTGTTACTCATCACCGTCGAAGTAGCTCTATAATCTTCAAATGCTTTGAGTTTTTCCTTCAATAATTGTGCTTGTTCAAACTCCAGTTTTTCAGCGTGTTCGTGCATTTTTTCAACTATAAATTTCTTTACCGGAGATAAATGGCCACGCAATACATTCTTAACTTGCTCTATCTTAGCATCATAGTATTCCACAGACTCTAAACCTTCACATGGTCCTAGGCAGTTCTTCAGATGGTACTCTAAACAAACCTTATACTTACCTTTCTTAATATTTTCAGGCGATAAGTTGAGATTACAGGTGCGCAGCTGAAAAATATCATTGATGATGTCAAGCAGTATTTTGACTCTATATTTAGAAGTATATGGCCCAAAATAAGTAGAACCATCTCTGATCAATTGCCGCGTAAACATCACACGTGGAAAGGGCTCATTTTTGATGCAAATATAACTATACGACTTACCATCTTTGAGCATTACATTGTACTTGGGCTGAAACTTTTTTATCAGTGAATTCTCAAGCAACAACGCATCATGTTCTGATTCGACGACAGTATATTCGATGTGCGTAGAATTTCTGGTCAGTAAAACCGTCTTATAAGGCAAGTGATGCTTATCTACAAAATAAGAATTGAGCCTATTGCGCAAACTCTTGGCCTTTCCTACATAAAGAATAGTATTGTCAGCATCCAGAAATCGATATACACCCGGTTCGAATGGTATTGTTTCTGAAATGGCTTTATAATCGTCTTTCGTCACTTCCTTTTATCCTTTGTTATCATTAGCCGTTAGTCCTAAACCAATAAATGGTAGATCAAATTCGATAATAAAACACTATTGACGACTCAAAAGTTTATTTATGTTTTGATGATTATAAATTTTAAAAATGTGGAATATTCATTATAATAATCATATATTTTAGGATATTAAATATTAAAAATTGTCATAATATATAATGTTAATTTCACCTTACATTTAAGATCAAGTAAGAATATTGAACTAATTGCATATATTTTTCCATACTTGGTTTACCTTTGTAACGTATAAGTGAGTTCATGAAAATAAGTTATAAATATATTATAGCTGCTGTAACGCTTCTTATCATTGGAGCAGTGCTTTACTACTTTAGTGAAATAGTTACTTACATTCTCATGGCTTGGGTAGTGTCGATGATCGGAGCACCTATAGTGGTTTATTTAAGAAAATACCTGGGCAAGAATTTGGCAGCAATTGTTACGCTAAGTCTGTTTATTACTGGCTTTATTGGACTTGTATATATCTTTATCCCACCTCTGATCAACCAGGTAGATAATCTTTCTAAAGTGGACTATAACAAAGTTGTAGATGCACTGCACGAACCTCTACGCGACTGGGAGCACTGGCTAGTAAAAAGAAAATTGATGGTACAGGAGGATACTTTAGATCAAGTGAGACACATCAGCCCTGATACTGCAGCTCTAATCACTCACAGTATTACACTGGATAGTAGTGTCACCGGTGAAAGAATCAACATCGACATCCATCTGAACAATCACATAAAACAAGAACAACCAACTCCGCCGATACCTCCTGAGGACGATTTTTTTCACTCTACTTGAAGAAAATATAATTAACGTGAATAATGTTTAAGCAGCGATAAGAATAGGCATATTTTTGTCCAATTCATGAGACATTTTGATGGAAGGTTTCTTTTCAAAAGTCTGATAAGATATTAAGGCTGTTATCATGTTATTTAGAAAGCCTTGGATTGACCTGTGTCGTGTGTGTTGTATCGAACAGATGTTCTTTAATTCATCATTGACTGATTCTATAACTGACCGCTTTCTGAGCAAGATTTTATCAGTGTCTGATAGATTCATGCTCTTCATGTTTTTTCGTCTTTTATAGATCAATTCTATTCCATCATTCCATAAATATTGAGCTAATATTTGTGAGATATATCCTCTATCTCCAAAGAGTTTACCGAACACCTTTTCTACCATTGATGACAATATATTTTTATCTCTATCATCGGTCGATGCCTTTGATAATGAGAAACTTAGCAGTTCGCCACGATCATTGATGATGAGATGTAATTTAAAACCAAAGAACCATCCCATAGTGCCTTTAGACTTTGTAGCCAGACCATCAAAAACCTTGTGCTGTTTTTCTCTCTTTATATGACACACCGGCAATTGAGTTGAATCTATAAAACTAATACCTGTACATTTGCCTAAGGCTCGCTCTTTAAGATACATTAAAAGCGGAATAAACAGCGTATGCTGTGTTTGATTAAATCGCTCGTAAGATACAAGATTAGGAAATAAATCCTTCCAATGCTCACGTACAAGATGGTTGTAATAATGTTTGAAGTTAGTATATGAGCTCAAGTGAAAACAGACATAAATAGTCATTCTTTCAGAGAGAGAAAGATGAGATTTTCTGTTTCTTCTCTTGATTTGACTGCCTAAAAGTTGCTTTTTCATAGCGAATTGGTCTAAATCTTTAACAAAATCGTCAATATCTACAAAAATTTGAATAACTTTGTCCTTACGCATAGGAGGTGTTTTTAATTTAAAATATTGTGTTACAAACGTAAATATATTAAATAATCTCCTATGCTTATAATTTTTATACTTTTTTCTTATCCATTATTCACGTTAATTACAATATGCTTCTGAGGTTTAGTTAGATACCTAGTTTGATGACATATATGTAGCTTACCATTATAAAATTATTTGCAATTTTTATTTAGGGGTGACTCGCTTTAATAAAGATTATAGGTTAAAGAATACATCCAGATATTGGTTTACCATATTTTTTAAGTCCTGAAATAACATTACTTTTTTGTCCATTTTTACACATTTTAGTGAAAACCTATTTTAGGACAAGACATCGTGCGTCATTGCAAATGTGTATGGCTTTTAGCGTTGGCATTATTCATTCAATTTCTTATATACTTTTTTCATCATCAAATCTTTCACTAGGTCTCCAAATACTTTGTCTTCAAGGATTTTTTCAAAGATTTCCTTATTTTGGTCCATTCTGTCAATTAGTTTGGTAATAAACAAATCCTCAAAAGCGTATTTAAAGGTGTCAATCTTATTTACTTTGGCTTGTGTTTGAAGGGTTTCATCTTCCATTAATTCCGCTTCTATTTGGTCGAAGAAAAGTTTGTCAGCTTCCTCAAATTCAGTTCCAAAACGCTCATTTAAAACGTTTATAATTTCAGAAAGTAAAGCTTCTTCGTCTTTTGCTCGCTTTAAACCTGCTTCTGTTGTACCACTTAATTCTCCTGCTTCTCCTGTCAGCAAATCAATGGAACCTTCTTTGATTTTTTGTAAGCGATAATACTCCAATGCCACTTCATCATCTAAATGCAGACTTTCAGAGAGGTCTCTTTTAGGCAATCTCGTTAGCAAAAGTTTAGCATACGCATAAAACCGCTCAAAATCAGGGTCAACGAACGGCATAATTTGAGCCAAAAAAGCATAGAGATTTGTCCACGATCGCAATCCTTTTTTAAACTCGTCTTGTTTTTCTTCTTCACTTATTTTTTTGAACCGATCAACCGCAGGATCAGTAAATGAGTACAGATATTTTTGTTGTTTTGGGTTGTTCAGCGTTGTTTCCGGATGAAAATAAACATTTGCAAATGCTTCAATTTCTTTTTCCCAATAAATCTGAAATTCATCTAATCTTGCTTTTAAATCGTACAGGTGATTGACGTCCGTTTCTTCTGTAACCGTTGTGATTTCATAATACGGTTGAAATGAATCAAAAATAGTTTTTCTGTCATTTACAAAATCTAAAACAAAAGTATCTTCTTTGCCTGCACATGTTCTGTTTAACCGAGATAATGTTTGCACCGCTTTTACGCCCGAAAGTTTTTTATCTACGTACATTGTTTGCAAAAGTGGCTGGTCAAAACCGGTCTGGTATTTATCGGCTACAATTAAAATCTTGTATTCGTCCCTGTCAAAAATTTCGGGCAATTCTCTTTCGCTATATCCGGTCATTTGTGGTTCAGAAACCCCATCAGGTGCATTGTCATCTATGACTTTACCTGAAAATGCCACTAAGATTTTAATTTCGTTTTGATAGCCTTTTTCTTTTATGTACTTATTAAATTCTTCAAAATAACGCTTGGCGTGTAGCCTCGAACCACAAACTAACATTGCTTTGGCTTTACCTCCAATTTTATGAACAACGATTTGCTTAAAATGCTCGATAATGATTTGCGTTTTTTGTGCCAAATTATGCGGATGTAACGAAACAAATTTACCAATTGCCTTTGCCGCTTTCTTTTTGTTCAGATTAGGGTCTTCTTCAATGGCTTTGGTCAGTTTAAAGTAAAGTTCATACGTGGTATAATTCTTTAAAACATCCAAAATAAATCCTTCTTCAATAGCCTGGCGCATAGAATACAAATGAAAAGGCTGTGGTTTACCTTCAGCATCTTTATGGCCAAAAACCTGCAAAGTTTTATACTTTGGCGTTGCGGTAAATGCAAAAAACGAAATATTGCTTTGCTGACCTCTTGCCTGTGCGGAACGCTCTATTTGCTCTCTTACAAAATCATCGCCTGTGTAGTCATCTTCCAAATCATCTTTAGCAGCTCCCGCCTGCCTTAGCCTGTATTCTTCAAGCCATTTTCTACCTCTTCCCGTTTTTAAGAATTTTTCTTTCTTTATAGCTTTCTCCTTATTATCAAATTTCTCCCAATATATTAAGCGGATGGGTCTAAATTTCTTTGTATGCTCCGCTCCTTTGCCCGATTTGTGTTCTTCCCACCGCTTACGAAGGTCTTTTGAAAAGCCTTTGTAAATTGAACCATTATCACATAATATAGCATAAACAAAATAAACCCCGTCTTCAAAGGCGGGCAGGTCATCCAATGATTTTGCAGCCAACACCTCTTTCATTTTCTTGCTCGCTTCACCACCTTGTGAACTATGTGCCTCGTCTATGATTACGGCATAGTTTCGTTCCGGCAATTCGCCCACTTTATCCACCACAAAAGGAAATTTTTGCAAAGTGGTAATAATGATATTTGTGCCATAGCCCAAAGCACCGGCTAATTGCGCGCTGTCCTTATCTATACGTTGTACCACACCTGTTTTATGTTCAAATTGATAAATGGTATTTTGTAATTGTTGGTCCAATACTTTTCTGTCTGTAACAACTATTACCGAATCGAAAATCCGTTCATCTGTGGCATTGTGCAAACTTGAAAGCCGGTAAGCCAACCAAGCGATGGAATTACTTTTACCCGATCCGGCTGAATGTTGTATTAAATAATTTGTTCCTGCACCAACTTCGAGTACATTGTTGCTGATTTTACGAACGGCATCTAATTGGTGGTATCTTGGGAAAATCAATTTTTCTTTCTTGTAAATTTTACCATTGGATTCAAATTCTTCCGTTTCCAAATGCAAGAAACGTTGTATAATTTCCATCCAACTATCTTTTTGTAGAATGTATTCCCACAAATAAGCGGTTCTGTAGCCATCGGGATTAGGTGGATTGCCTTTGCCATTATTGTAACCTTGATTAAATGGCAACCAATAGGTCTTGCTGCCATCTAATTTGGTGGTCATAAATACTTCGTCTTGGTCAACGGCAAAGTGTACTAAGCTCCTTTTTTTGAATGCAAACAACAACTCTTTATTGTCTCTGGTGGTGCTGTATTGTTTTAAGGCATTGCCAACATCCTGACCTGTAAACTGATTTTTGAGCTCTAAAGTAGCCACCGGAATGCCATTTAATGCCAAAACAACATCTACCGAATTTTTATTTTTGTTGCTGTAATATATTTGCCGGTAAACTTTAAGGCTGTTTTTATTGTATAAATCCACCGCATCCGGGTTTAAACCGGAAGTCGGTTGGAAATAGACCATTTGAAACCGAACGCCATAATCCACAAAACCATTTCTGAGTACATCTAAACATCCTCTTAGTTCCAATTCTTTATATAGACGTTGTATAATTCTGTGATCCGCATCGGCACCGTGTATAGCAGAAATTTTTGCCCATTTTTTGGGTTGAGAGGTTTGCAGAAATGCAAGCACGTCGTATTTGAACATACCTAGTTCTCTACTGTAATCTGCTGCATTGCCTTGGGTGTAGCCGCCCTTTTCTACAAGCGACTGCACCAGGGCGGTTTCAAATGTATTTTCGGTTGTGATGTTCATGATTTTTGAAATTTATCTTCCTTCCAATTTGCAGGATTGTTGATGATATATATTTTTATGCGTTGGTATTCGTTATTGTCGCGGATAACGTGGTCGTGGTAATTGGGTTGCCAAGCGAATCCAGGGGTTATTTTCCGTGCGTTTACGGTTACGCCAATTTTAAATCCGCGAATAATGGATGCCAAATTTTTGGATTGTGGGCCAAATTGATTTTTGGTTGAGGATTTTGATTTTTTAGGATTCGTTGAGGCGCTTGAGGCGCTTGAGGCGTTTGAGGCGCTTGAGGGGCTTGAGGCGCTTGAGGCGCAATGCATTGCGCCTGTACTACGATTATTCGAATCCTCCAAAAAATTTGGTGTATTGTATTTATTTTTTCCAATATGAATAATGGCGTGAAAATGATTGGGCATCACGATAAATTCATCCCGGATTAAATTCATGTCGGGGCGTAGCTCAAATGATTTTTCCCATTCTGATTGGGCAATTATTCCGATTTCCGATAGATTCATGATTCCATTTTGGCATTCGCCAAAATAATGCTCCCTATTTTTGTGCAAATGGTAATAAAATAGGCCGCTTGGTCGCTATAATCCCATTTTGCCCACCGATTTGATTCTATACGGTATTTATTTTTAAATTTATCCATTAGATCACCTTTATTTTCCCCGTCACCACCTCGCTGATTAATGCCGTGCGGTATTCGGTGAGTAAATCGATTAATTTTTCGGTTTTTTGTTTTTGGCATCGATGCGGGCAGATTCGCTTTCGATATGGCGGACGATGGTTTGTTGTTCGTCTAAAGGTGGAATAATAAATTCAACCTCCCTTAATTTTTCAACGGTTAAATGTGCAATGCTTATTCTGTTAACTATAAAATCAAATGCCCCTTTTTGACCAAAAAGATAAAATTGATTTAGAAAATATGAAGGGTTATTATCCTTATTTATAGTAACCTTATGTACCGAATTTTGAATATAACATTCAGTCATTTCATTTTCCCATATACAAGTTCTGCCAACTTCTCCTCCTTCACTTACTAAAAGGTCGTTTTTTTCAAGCCTTAATTTCGATAGTTCATTTTTAGAAAACCACATCTCTTTAACATCAGAGATATCAACATTCAACCAGCCAATATTTGCTGCTCTTAAATAAGGCTTTAGGTACATTCCTCCTTTATCCTCTTTTGCCAGCATTTTACCAAGATTGATTTCAGCTACATACTTCAACTTCTTCACCTCCCAATGCTCCGGAATTTCGCCCAGCCATTCGATGCCGCTGTCTTTGACTTCGGCAGGGGCAGCCCAGGCATTGTCATTCCATATTTTTTTTCCGGTTACGAGTTCATTGATAATCGCTGTTTTTTCTTCTTCGTAGAGCTCGAGCAGGCGTTTTTTGTCGGCGATCAGTTGGTCTATCTCGGCAGTTTTACGGTCGAGGTAGTCGGCAATGGCGGTTTGTTCGTTTTTATCAGGAACAGCAAAGTAAATTTCTTTTAAAACCTCTTGGTTAATACTTGGTACCGCTGACCCATATTTATACAAATCGAAATTTATTGTTGTTGTGAGATAATATAAATATTTGGGAAAGGTGTTTTCCTTAATTATAGTGAAATATGCAGTGTCAACAGCCCAAAAAGGAATTTCTATATAGCGTGGCTTATCTATCGTACCTTTTCTTCCCAAAATAATTGATGGTTTATCGTACAAAAAAGAATTTGCGTTTCCAAACTTACCTCCGGTATCAATGATTGGATACTCACCATCTACATCCCAAACTTCCTTATGGTCTTTCCCGTTGCCAATTAAAGTCAAGTATTTCAGTTTCTTCACCTCCCAATGCTCCGGAATTTCTCCAATCCATTCGATGCCTGAATCTTTGTATTTATCGTATTTTCTCATTTGTCTGAACCGTTGATTTTTTTGATTTTGGGATTTCGTTGATTTGATTGGGTTTTAGGATTTTGTTGATTAGCGTTTAGTTTTTTCAACTTTTTTTTCTATCGTAAGGCGCTTAAATTCCAAACTTGTAGCACCAAAGTTGATTAAAAGACCTATTTCTACTTGATAGGCTTCCAAATAATTAATGGCTTGTGCCAGGTGTACGCTTTCCAATTGGGTTAAGGCTTTCAGTTCTACCATCACTTTATTCTCAACAAAAAAATCGACCCTGCGCGTGCCAATATGCTCACCTTCATAATGTATAGCCATTTCCATTTCTCGCTCAAAAGTCAAACCCTGTTTCCTCATTTCAATGGCCAAAGCACGTTGATAAATGACCTCTTGAAAGCCATTGCCCAAGGTGGTATGCACTTTCATTGCACTTCCAATAATAGTTTTGGTAATTTCTGAGTGCTTGTATTCTTCTTTAATCATAATCATCCTTTAATCAATAAAAATCTGCGGTTCAGACGTTTTTTTCTTCCAGCGCCAGAATGTCGGCTTTAATCTCCTCTAATGAGCGCAGGGGTTTAAACTCATAGAAGTACTTGGTGAAATTGATTTCGTAACCCACTTTGGTTTTGGTTTCGTCGATCCAGGCTTCGGGCAAGTGCGGTTTTACCTCTCGCTCAAAATATTCCTCAATGGTTTGGGGTACAAGCGTCGCACGACCGTGCGCCTTTTCCTCTCTCAAGAAAGGAATGTTTTCATAATCCCGCAATGAAGTATCGGCTTTGGGCCTGCCTGCCGGCGAGGCAGGTTTGCCTTTGGTTTTTACCACTTTTGGAGACGGATGCCCATCCATCTTTTCTTTCAAAGGTTGTTCTACCGTAATACGCCAATAGGCAAAATATGCATTGGGTACTATCTTAGAAAACTCGTTTTCTTCAAAATCTCCGTATAGCTGCGTGATAAAACCAATGCCTTTTTCGTTGCCGTTTCCTGCCTTGCCGGCAGGCAGGTCAACAATCTTTTTGCGTTTATTGCCCAGGCTTTTATCCATTTTTTGCCAAAAGCGGTTGACGTCTAATTTTCCTTCGGCAATCAATTCTTCGTCCTTTGAGCCTGTGGCATTAATCAGTTGAACTTTTCCTTTGCGTTCTGCACTTTTGTTGTTGGTAATAATCCAGATGTAGGTAGAAATACCCGTGTTGTAAAAGAGTTGGTCGGGTAGGGCAATGATGGCTTCCAACCAGTCGTTTTCGATAATCCATTTTCTAATTTCACTTTCTCCACTGCCTGCAGCTCCGGAAAACAAAGGCGAGCCATTAAACACAATACCAATGCGTGTTCCGCCCGGCTTCATTTTAGAAATCATATGCTGCAAAAAGAGTAGCGAGCCATCGTTAATTCTTGGCAAGCCTGCCCCAAAACGCCCTCTCATTCCTTTGCTGTCTGCTTCGGCTTTGATGATTTTTTCGGCTTTTTTCCAGTCCACACCAAAAGGCGGATTGGAAAGCATATAATCAAATTTTTCATCTTCCAGGCCGTCCACCGTAAACGTATTGCCAAATTTGATATTGCTTGGATTTTGTCCTTTAATCAGCATATCCGCTTTGCAGATGGCGTAAGACTCGGGGTTTATTTCCTGTCCGAAAACTATTAATTCAGCCTTTGAATTGAGTTCGTTTATATATTGTTCTGCCACCGAAAGCATTCCGCCCGTACCGCAAGCCGGGTCGTACATTGTTTTAACGATGCCTTCTTTGGTCAATGTTTCGCTGTCTTCGTTGAAAAGTATATTGACCATCAATCGAATGACTTCGCGCGGTGTGAAGTGTTCTCCTGCGGTTTCGTTAGATTGCTCTGAAAACCTGCGGATGAGCTCTTCAAAGATGTAACCCATAATCATTGGATCATCTTCTGAAAGGTCGATTTCCTGAAATGCTTTGACCACTCGAAAAAGAATGTCCGCTTTTGGGTCGTCCATTCGGTCTATTTGGTCATCAAAGTTGAAATACTCAATAATCTCTCTTGCGCTCGTAGAAAAACCATTGATAAAATTTCTAAGATTTGCCGCTACGTTGTTGGGATCGGCAATGAGTTTGTCAAAGTCAAATTGGCTTCGGTTATGGAAGTTAAAACCGGCTTTTTTGTTCAATGCAATGTCTTTGGCACTTTCTTTTAAACTTTCCACTTTTGGCAGATAGTCAAGTACGTCTTGTTTGGTGTCTTTCAATACACAATCTAAGCGTCTAAGTACGGTCATTGGCAAAATTACTTTACCGTAATCGGCCCTTTTATAATCGCCTCTGAGGAGGTTGGCCACTTCCCATATTTTATCTGCCTTTTCTTTAAAGTTTTTCATCTATATTTTTTGTGCTTATTATTCAGGCTCTAAAGTTAATAAATATATTTTATTTTGCCCTGAGCGTAGGCAAAAAAATGTGCTTTTTTTGCGTATGATTTTATAATGCGGGATAATGGGTAGGGTAATTGATGGGGTCGTCCGATTGGCGGAGCTATCGTGTTATACATTGTTAGCATCTGGTATGCCATTGATCTATCAATTTTGAAATTTTGCTAAGAATTAATAATGACCTTAATGAAATTATTGATGCAATAAATAAGGAATTTGATGCACACTTACACGAGTCAGGTTTGATTAAATCTTGAAAATTCCATATTGCATCAATCAAGCGTACTAAATCCCAAAAAGCAGTTTATTGAATTTTCAGATTTTATAAATTTACTTTTTACTACATAACTAAGGATAACTAAAACAATAATCAGAACACTCATAAGAAAATTATTCAACATGAGTAATGGTTATTAAAAAAGCATAGAATTTATAAGTATAGTAGATTATTTAATATATTTAGATTTGAAATACAATATTTTAAATTGTAATAGGTACATGCCGGAGCTTTCGCTTCCTTAGGGATTTCTTCTATTCGTCATAATGTTGTGTGCCGTTATTTTTTAATTTCATTTGGTATTATGCTAAGTTCTTTGTCAGGATGCCAATCATTTAAGTTACTAAAAATAGCATATCTTACTATTAATATTAATTCTGGACTTATTGTGTAAGTAATAATATCATTAACACTTTTATCCATTTTTAATAATGTTTCTGGTGCTTGAAATTTACCGGGTGGGGAAAGAAAAAATTCAAAATAAACTCTTTTTTCTTTAACGTCTTTCTCAAAACTCAATGCTAAGGCAGAACTATTACCTTTAGTCAAATTCGCAATCTTTTTATCGTAATGGGATAATGTTCGGCTTAAAACTGTAAAAAATCTTATTGGTTTGTTAATTTCATTCTTTTTAATCCAATTTGAGATATATTCATAATTTGATTCGCCATTTTTTAAATTTATTTTATAATGTACTTGGCCACTTTCGTGATATGAATATTTTCCCGACGTTTTTTTCTAATTCGTTAAAATCATTCGGTATTTCAATTTTGACCTCCGTTCCTTCAAATTTTGTTGTAGTTTTTTTCAGAATGATTGGCTTTATATGATGAGCCCCAATAAAAGTCATCTTCTTTCATTTCAAACCAATAAAATTTATAGAAATCTTCTTTATTAAATGTAATTAGAAATCGAATTTTAATTTGATTTGGTATTTCCATAATATGGGATAAAATCCGTTTGTAAATTAGCGGTAAAATCTACCGTCATTTTTAAATTTAAATTTTCAATTATACAGAATTGGTCTAAAAATTGGTTTTCTACTCTGAGTAAAATTCCGCTGTGATATTTTTCGCTTGTTTGTTAATTCAATCTTCGTTTTATTCAATCTTCATTTTTGTATTAATTCCGAATTGCTCTTTTATTCCGAAATATTCTTCATAAAGGCACACAACGTTTTGCAGCTGCAAGCAGTTGGCGATTTTACGAATCAACTTTGACACGATGAACTGCCATTAAAATATACACAAAACTGTCCTACGAAGCACGAAACCCCTGCTTGCGTATAGGTGATGTTGGCGGTTCGTTGTTCTTTAAGGTACGATTCTGTGAAATGCTTCTTTTGCCTTATCAATGTTGTTTCTGTTTAAATATTCTATTATCCAATCTTTATTATTTCTTAATGTCTGAACTTTTTGTTTTGTAGATTCTGTTCTCCAATATGTTGGCAAATTATCTATTGCGTAATAAAATCCTGTTTCAATAGTATCACCACTAAAGTTCATATCAGCAATAATCTTTTCAAGTTCATATGATTCGTAAGGATAGTTATTTATATGATTCCAAAATTTTAATAACCGAATTATCGGTTTAACAATGTTTTTGTATTTCTGATTAGATTCCGTCAGCTTGGTATTGAATCCCTTAGGGTCTGTTTCCTGCCATTCGTTTCCGCTTTTTGGTATGTAAATAGAAGATGATAGCCAACTTGTATATGTTATTGCAGGCACTAAGTCAAATTTAATTTTTGACAATTCGAGCATAATTGAAGGAAGGTCTTTAGTAGATATCGACCTTGGGTATTTTGTGTCTACGAACCTCTTTAAGTTATTTCTGTATGTTTCAGGTGTTTTTTCTGAATAGTTTGAAATATTGAACTCAATCATAAGGTCAACATCAGAATTCAAGTCGTATTTTCGTGGAATTATCGTTCCGCGTGTATATGAGCCAAATGCGATAACTTGATTCACCTGATTACCGAAATAGGTTTTTATGTTTGCCCTTAAATAATTTAAAGAAGTGTCTATACTCTTCCTTTCAGGTGAACTATGGCTTATAAAAAGCTCCTGTGAGATTTTCGTTATATAATAATTTAAACTAGCCATTACTTCCACCAAGTTGTCATTTCACCTTTTTTTTCGATGGCCCTTTTTGCCATCCACTTTCCTATTTGGTGAATTATTGGTTTATCCTTATTTGTCATTTTTTTTAGTCTTGTCGATATAGATTCTGCTTTAGCTACATCTATTTGGTCAGAGAAAAAGAGTTCTTGTAATTCATAGTGAAGCTTTAAATATTCATCACCAATGCTCATATGTCTTTTGAGCGTGTTTTTATCTTCTTGAGATTCATAAACGAGAAGCAAAACCGAGGCAATGAGAGATACAATACCGCAATATTTAACGAGGTCGGGTAGTCCAATTTCGATTATTGAAATTATAGCAAATAGTAGATTTATAATTACAAGCCCTTTTATCCAAAGTCTTTTAATGTCAGCAGATTTAAAATGAGATTTTGCACTATAAGCTGTGCTTTCTCCCCATTGCTTTATTAATTCTTTATTCATCAGTGCCATTTTTTACTTTTCATCTTCGTACTTAACTTCTCTGTATATTGCTATAGGACTGATAGCTAATTTTGGAAATGAAGGAACAAAAAAGAATTTTTCAAAAGCTTCGAAAGATGTAAATACATTTCTAAAAGCTTTGTCAAAACCTTGAACTTCATTTAACTCATCATCATTGTAAATTAAAAATTCGTCATTAGGGTCAACTCTCTGGTCTGTCGGTTGTGGGCAAGAAGTAATAATTCCTAAAACTGATAGTTTAATATTTGGTCTTGTTCCGTATGTATAGATTATGCTTTCAAAGTTGCTGTCAACCAAATATTTTTCTTTAAGGTTTGCCAAAATCTGGAAATCATTAAAATTATCGAGAGGCAATAATCTAAAGTTGAGGCGATTTGGTGAAAATGTGTCAAGAAACATTTTCATTCGGTTTATGTAATCATCATCAAATACGTGAATATCTGTCAGTTCTTGTAGCTTGTTATCAAATTGCTTTTCTAAAGATTTAAGTCGGTTCAATTCCTTTGCCTTTTGATTTCTCTCCAAATTTTCAACACCCTTTTTAGCATCCTTTATTTGTTGTTGCATACTCTTAACTTCAGGACTCTCCAATAATTGAGAAGAAAAAATAAGCCTTTGAATCTCGTTGAAGCTTGAGAATATATTTTTAAGTCTTTCGAAATCTTCAAATTGTGACCAACCATTCGCCTTTATGAAACTGAAACCTTGAGTTGTCTCAATGAAATCGTTATAAGAACCCTTGAAATTATCAAATGAATAATTTATGTCTGTCAATAATTTTTTCTTTTCAAGTTCTGCTTCAATTTGGTTTAGAAGTTCGTGGTATATCTCTATTTTTTCAGTCTTGATATGCTTTTCTTTTTCCCTTCCGCTTAACTTACCTTTTATCAGTTTTAAGTCTAAGCCAAGTTCTGAACCAAGTTCGCCTTCGTCTTCAAAAGCTCTTGAAATTTCACTTATCAGTCCACCTTTAATTTGGCTAATTAATGAACGTGCCTTTTCTAAGTCAAAATATATCAGGTCTTTTATTGAACTCATTTCTTTAATTTTCGTCTCTTTACAATGACCGCTTACAGTGAGTATAAGCGATGGAGTCGTCCTATAGGCGGCGCTATCGTCTTAAATATTGTTAGTGGTGGATGTTACTAATGTGTAGAAATTTTTTCTTATTTCATCAAATTTTGATTCATCCATAAAGGAATAATATTTGAGATTGCCTTGATTAAATATCACGATTAAATCTCTAGCATATCGCAATCCATATCTAGCTATTCGGTTTTCATTATCTATAAATATGTTTTTTTTCTCCTAGTTCTTGAATTAGTTGACTAATCAATTCTTTATTAGAATCTGAAACAATTACTAAACTATTCTTATGTTCTAAACTGTAGATAAAATTTAAGACAGAATTAGTACATGCTCCACAAATTTGATCTTGCAGGACAAATAGTATGAAATTATCTAAAGTATTGATGTCAATATTAGCCTCTTTATGTAAGAAATTTATCACTTCTTGCTGGCGTTCAAATTTATTACATGAACTTAAAAAGATAAAACCCAAGGAAAATAGTATCCATTTATTTAAATTGGTAAATATCATAATTGATTGAATCTTGATTTGTTGATTTTTTATCTTGAAATTTATATAAATACAGACCATCAGGTCCTACGAATGATTTTGATGAATTATAAATAGATTTACCTAAATTGTATTCGTTAATTTTTCTAAGTTGATCATCAAATACAATAAGGATTAATGCTTTATCTTCCCAAGCATTGTAAGTTCCATCTGAATTTTTTTCAGGTATTCCAGTTAGGAAAAACCGATAATACAGCTTTCTTTTTTCATCATAAAAAGTCTCTTTATAGATTGGAGAAAGTGTAAGATGCTTCAATTTGGCGTTAGAATCGTGTTTAAATTTCTTTTTCAAAGGTTTTATTTCCAAAGTTTGATAACTGCTTGCTCCCTCAAAGCGATCAATGGATTGAGTTGATTTATTATAAACATATAAGCTAGGGTGAGCCGAAAACCCAATAATCATTTTGTCTTCATATTCAGCCTTAAAAACGAAATTGTTAAATCCGAAATATTTTTTCTTATACACCTCCGGATACCTTATCGGTAATGCTTTAATTTTAAGGCTGTCCAGCAAAAGCATAATTTGAATAGGAGATTCGTAAAATTTTTTTCATAAAAGTAGCAATCTACACAGTATGATTCTATTGTTAAAGAATGATTAGAACGATCATAATAAATAGGAGAAAAGTCCATATTGGTAAGTTTTAAATGCTGCAGATCTTTATTTAGGTTATTGTTATTATCAGTGTTAATGTTAAAACTAGTCTTTTCCTTTAATGTGTCTATCAAAAGTACTTTATATTCTTGTAGAATAAAAATACTGTCGAAATTTACAAATTCTATACTGAAGGTATTGTCATCAAATAAAGGCCGATTAGTGATATTTGACAAAGGTTTAGATGTGATTGTTTTGAGATTGTCGAGATTAATGATTTCTATATATTCTGTCCTTTTGTCTAATATCAATAGATAAGAGGATTTTTTGTCATTATAAATATCATGCAAAGAGTAAGTTGGGATGGTTGAATGAATATTTATTTTCGAAACATCTAAATTGATTTTCCGATTAGAATTTAATTTAGAAGAAACCTTGTTAGTTTGAGTTGTACAGCTAATAATGCAAAAAAAAAAAAATTAAAATATATTGTAATTTACCTGAGTTCATAAAGGGAATTTTAAATAAAGATAGCACTAAATGTATATTTTATCCATCCTTAGTGCCATCTTGATTATTATTTAATACTGTCGGGGTGTACAAAATATCCACTCTTCCACATGTGTATCATAAAAGCTCTATTTTTATGATAGTCAACAGAAAACCAATTTTGCAGTTCATCTTCAGAAAAGTATTTTTCTGCATAAATTGGAGCACCTTTGACAGGTATACAAGCATGGATTTTTTTACAAGAATTACCCACACTTTCAAAACACCTAATCCCTGCTTTATCATCAATAATACAAGCTTGTTCGTCTTTCCCTTTTTTTGTGTCTGCTCTATTTTCTGCTGTTTGATATTGATTATTCTCTTTATCAAGTACAATATCAGAGCTACAAGAAGAAACAGAAAAGATGAAGACAGTAATAAGCGATAAAAATTTAAATTTTCTCATAACTTTGAAATTTAAAAGTTAAATAAAATATTTCCTAACTACTTTATCGGGCTGTAGTCTGGTCTCGCTCCCGCTAACATCTTTTGATCTCGAATATCTGTCAAAATGTTCCTGTTTTACTATCATTTTGACTTAGCCTTTCTATTTCAATCGATGCTAACGGCTCGGTGATATGGAGCGGACGCAGCGATAGCAAGTCTGATCTCATATCACTTGTTAGTAGCAGTATCATTCTATCACGGTAATATCACCTTTTAAAATTTTTAGTGTTTCCACTTTCTGTTAGTTTAATCATATAAACATATACACCAGAGTTAACGGTACCATTTGGTTGCCATCCGTCTTGTTCAATATTCATGATAGCATTTTCATTTTGGAACAATAAATTACCCCAGCGATCGAAGATATTTAGTTCATATTGTTGATATGAATTGCCTTGTAGAAAAAATATACCATTTATGGGAGTGTTGGGATAGTTGGATATAATATTAGGTATATAAAAATTACTCTCCTTAAAGCTAACGGTAATAGTATTTGATGTTAAACAACCATGTTCATTCTCCACCTCAATCGTGTAATAACCTTCTTCGGCTGAAACAAGTTTTGGATTTGGGCAGTCATCACAATCCAAACCAAAACTTGGCGACCAATTATACGATTCGATATCTCCTTGATAACTTACTGGTAGTTCCAATCCTTCTACAAATACTGTATCAATCAGATCATTCGTAATAATTGTAGGTGTAGGATAGGAATCAATAGATATATCTAACTCTTCAAAACAACCGTTGATATCATAACCTGATAGTGAATATTCTCCTTCTTCATTGATAGTAAAAGGATCGGTCTGTTCTTCCCCATTGATTCTTAATTGGTCATGCATACTGACAACTTCTATCACCGTGCTTTCACCGTCGCAAAAGCCTAAATCGCCTTCAATTTCTATTGGAATACGTTCATAAAAGTCAAAATCTATTAGATATATGATACTGTCACATCCCAGTGATCCCATTAAGGTATCCTGATAATTTCCAGCTTCTGTATATACTTGATCCATAAATAAAAATTGCTCACCGATACAAACTCTTGCTTCCATCGGTTTGGATTGAGGAGCAGATATTTTGGTTACTTCAAAAGTATCAGAAGATGTGCAGCCAAATAGATTTTGTAATTCATAACTAAAAATACCTGATTGGTCGAATGATCTGACCTTATCATTCGACCCATCATTCCATTCTACATCTTCGATATAATTTGTCAGATCAATTTCCAAGGATTCGTTATAACACATAGTTGAATCCGATATTGGGTTTATAATCGGATTGGGATTAACAACATTGATGATCTGTGCTGTATCGTAGCAAATACCATTGGTCGTTACATAATATATGGTATCTGATATGGGAGCAACGTAATCAGGAATAGCACTCAATTCCAAAAAGTTTTTATCATAAAAATCACCTCCTTCATCGGCATTTGAAGCTAAAATATTATCAAAAGATAGATTTTTATCTCCTTCGCACCATTGTTGAGTAATGTCGTCACCAGATGATGGTAATGGTGTAGCCAGTCGTAATATAGCTATGGCTTCCATTCCCTCGATACCATCATACCAGACAGTAAACCTGATTTGAATTTCTGAAATACCCGCATCACCATCAATATCCAGATAAGCATTACGAATAGCATTTTCTAAATCTGCAATAGTGGTGCTTCCATTGTTGATAATACGTTGCCAAGGATTAGGTGGGTCTTTTAAAATATAATTCCCAACAGGAAAGTATAGATACTGAGAGAACATAGGATTGATAATTGCTATGTCTATACTATCAATGGGGTATTCATTTCTTATCCGAATATCGATATCGCTTAATGGAAGATTCTCAAAACCGCATAGGCTATCAATCAGAAAATCGACACCACCAATGGTGCTGTCATCTGTATCAAGGTCGATGTATCTCTGGCAATCTTCCCAAGATGGTTCTGGATAATGTCTAATAGTTGGAAATAAAGGACCTCCCGAATTAGGGATTTGCACAACATCGTGTGAATACGTAGCTACTCCAGTCTCCATGTTAATTTTAAAAAAATCCGTTACCGTTGCCTTGTCCGAGAATATCGCCATAAACGAAAACATCTACAGAGTCGCAATCATATTGATAAGCGACAATAGAGTTATGAGAAATGTTTGCTCCTACCACACTACTGTAATCAAATAATACAGAATTGTTATCTGGATTTTCTAAATCCATAAGCATGATGCTCTCTGCACCAGGGCCCGATATATAGATATGTTGATCTTTGTACTTTGTGTATTTTGTGCAGTCAATTTCTTGTTCACGTCTTGTGGAAGCCACTATATTATTTGCTGGCTCTCTGATTTTGGAAAAAATGCCAGTATTAATATTGTACTCCCCGTAGGTAAAACCTGCACAATAAAGTAAACTGTCATTTAGAAAAAATATATCATTAATTTGTGTATATCCATGGACTATTAAAAAAGGAGTAGTCTCTGGGGTCATATCTCCAAGATATTCTAAATCGTCAGAGGCTACGGTATATCGATACAGATCGCCTTCTTCTTCCATGAAATACACTTGTGATCGATCTTCGTTATAATCAAAGCTGCGGATACGATTAGATATACCTGTCATATCAGGATGTGTAAATCTATCAGCATCAATACGAAAAAGCACTCCGATGTCAATCGCATTGAGAAAATCAATGTTGTGCATTTCATAGGCTACCACATCAAATCCTTCTGACTTTTCAGTCCACAGATAAGTTTCTTGTGCATGCAGCACAAGGCTGCACACACAAGAAAGTATTGTAAATATATACTTTACTGATTTCATAAACTATGGGTTTTTAGTCCAAAGTACTTTCTGAGTAATATCATTCTCCTCATTATACACTTTGAGGATATAGATACCCAATTCTATGTCAGTGTTTAGTTGTACGCGATTAGTCTGATTCATATTAATGAATTGATGCTCTACCAATCTACCAAATAGATCATATACAGCGATATTTACCTCTTTAGATCCTCCTTTATATTGACCGTTGTAAGGTTTTCAATGGTCAAGGTAGATGTTTCAATGCTCCGTCTTTCTAATTTGGTATCAGCTATCAGATGCTAATGCCATTCCTTTCAGATAATAGTAAATTTTCACCCACTGAGATACTTGGTTTATCACCCGAATATTGAATCGTGATCAATGGAACTCTTCCATCATACTCAAAGCCTTGATTTTCTTTCGTTTCATCTATCCAAATCAGATGCAGTTCTCCGTCTTTGACGTTGTACATTACATTTGGCAGATCAGATTCAATGGATAGAATATCAGAACTTTGCTCCACACCTACATGTAAAGTCAATGTATACAATTTATCATTCATAGGTATAGAAAACTTCAATTTACCCTTTTCATCGTCATCAGCAATGAACCGTACATCTCCTTTTTCATCCCCGTGAATACAATCGGTACAACTACCGTTTAAATCACCCAACATAAATCGAATAAAATCAGTGCTGACACTTGGGTCAGTTACCGTGATACAGTTGTCTATGCTCGTGTAATTTTGTGGTGTAGCATTGGATGTATTTGGTAAATGTTCGTAATCTTCAACAGGTACAAAACGACACCAATTTTCGATTTGAGTAGAATCAAGACCCAGTATTTCTCTTTGAATAAGTACTAAGTCTAAAGTGCTCATCCAACCACTATTATTAACATCCCCGATAAAATTGATGTGTTTGGGCCAAGGCACTTTACCCAAAATGATTTCTCTCATCATGACAAGGTCTAGATCTGTAACTCCACAAGGTTCATCACAAGTGGTTTCCACACAGATTTCATATGGACCTCCATCGCAAAGATAGCATCCATAAGAGCCATCGTTTCCCGAAGATGTAGAACAGTCTCCATTTGCACCCGTGATTGAGACTTCGGCCCCTTCAATACCAAGATTTTCTGTCTCAGGACAATCAGCTAGTTGAGCTGAGAAGGCAGTAATCAATCCAGAAACATATTCTCCATCCGTACATACTTCGATGGGGTCGCAAGTGCCTGTTGCAGGACATGTGCCAACACCACCAAAATTCCATACCATATTGATTCCACTGCGAGCCATAGTAAAGCATGTTTGTGGCTCACCTTCTACCGTTACAATTATTTGATCGCCAGTTAACTTATCAGCATCTAATAATTGATTTATGTTAGCATAAGAAATATTGAGACTGCTAGAGTTAACATTGAGAGAGACTCCTTGCTGTGCCATATAACCATTTATGTCCAAGAATGATGCCGAGGTAATTGTGCCTATACCCGAAGTAATGGCAAAATTCCAATTGATAATGACATCAAAGTCAGGGTCATTTTCAAAAGCTCCTTCACCTTCGATACTAATCAAAAAAGTGTGTGTACAGCCATCGGAGTTTATCAAACTGATACAGTCATTCCAGTCGGGGCATTGAGCCCTAATACTATTTCCTGCAAATAGGAAAAATGTAAGTAAAAGTAAATGCTTAGCAGCTAAGCGTGAATTTGGAAAAAATGATTTTGTTTTCATCTTTTGTGTGCTTAGATTAAAAAAATTATTAATACATCATCACATTGAGATAAACAAAAGAATTCCTTAACTTTGCAGCCTCTTTCAGCGAGGAGATTGAGGGTCTGCTTCTCATTTCGATGAGTGATCGTAGGCTCTCTTTTCGTTTTCATATATGTGATTTATCTTTATTTATTGGTCATTATTGCTACTAACGGTCCAGTGTACACGATGTGCCGACGAATGGAGGCATGTACGTGTACACAGTGTTGTAAGATAGTTGTCATTCATTAATCACCTAATAAATCCCTTTTGAATTATTTACTAAAATCATTTGATTTTTGAAGTCATTCAAAAGGTTAGTTCCATTATTTTTACGTATTGGTAGCAAAGTTCAATAAAAAATTTGACTTTTTCAATTTATTCTTGTACCTTGCCAAAGCTTTTAAGCGATTAGCTTTGAAAACAAGTTTTCAGCAAATCTTTTTTGCAAGCTTTGGACCAAAATTTTCTTTTGGTTGCTAACAATACTCCAATCCTTTTTGGAACTATTTATTTGTGATTTGGATGCGCAATTTCTTACAACATTTGTATATACGACATATGGCGTATATTTTCCGTGTAAATCTAATCTCTTTTTTCAAATATCCAAACTATCCAACGGGCTTTTTATACTTATTCTCCACTTATCTGTAATGTGCGTATATATTTCTCTTGCCTTTAGTGCGTTATGACCTAAAAGTTCTTGTACGATACGGATATCTGTCCCATCTAGTATTAGATGTTTCTTCTTTTATTTTCACAGAGTGTACACCCGGCTTACTCTTCAAAATTCATCCATTTTTAGGCTGTAACCGAATAGCTTAAAGACCACTTATTGACTCTTCTATTTTTACCGGGCAACAATAATTAAAAATAAGACGGTGACTGAATAACCTTTGCGTGCCCATTTTCATCAGTGACAGCATAGCTAAATCCTGGTTGGACGGCATAAGCTCCATGTTCTCCGTATTTATTGAGCGCAAGAAACCCTACTTGAAATTCGCGCGCTTTCTGAGGATTAATATTCACTAAACGGTCAATCGTTTTTCTACAAGCTTTTTGTGGGCTGAATCCCTGTCTCATGTATTCCACAACAAGATGTGAGCCTACAATACGGATAGTCTCTTCTCCTTGTCCTGAAGACGTAGCGCCACCAACTTCATTGTCAATATACAAACCTGCTCCTATGATAGGCGAATCTCCAACTCTACCATGCATTTTAAATCCTTGGCTGCTTGTAGTGCAGGCACCGGATAAATTACCACTCATGTCCAATGCTACTAAGCCCATCGTGTCGTGGTTAAATGAACCATCTTCAAGTTTTTTAGGTGGTAGTGGATGTGTATGTTTCTTAGATTGATTTTGTTCTATATTTATGATGGGTTTGTATTCTGATTTCTCAAGCCATTTTTTGTATTCCTCAGCAGCAGTAGGGGATAACGCTCCTGACTCCAATTTAAAACCATGCTCTAAAGCAAATTGCAACGCCCCATCTCCAACAAGCATAACATGTGGTGTCAGTTCCATCACTTTACGCGCCACAGAGATAGGGTTACGTATCTTTTGCAAGAAGGCCACACTGCCACAATTATAATTATCATCCATAATGCAGGCATCAAGGGTCACAAACCCATCACGGTCGGGATTGCCTCCGAGCCCTACACAACAATTTATGGTATTCTCGATAGAATTAGCACCTTTTTCTACAGCATCAATGGCTTTACCACCGGATTCTAAAATTGCATAGGCTACTTTATTTACCTCCATACCTGAATCCCAAGTAGAAACTACAATAGGTTTTTTAGTTTTTTTTGCTTCCTGTCCAACCATCTTTTAAAATCGAAATGCCCGGTAAAATTACTGATAGTTGCTTTAAAAAAGGTCCTTCTTTCAGACGCCATAATTATGCATTTTAAAAAATCATCTTGTAAAATTAAATAAAAAATTTTGCATCATGGAGACATTGGGTGTTTTAATTTCTAGTAAAACTAGGTTATATTTGCCTTTTAAAAATTTTACATACAATGTTTGAAAATCTAAGTGATAAACTGGAAGGTGCGTTTAAAGTCCTCAAAGGAGATGCTAAATTAACCGAACTAAACGTAGCCAATTCCATAAAGGAAATAAGAAGAGCGCTGGTCGCAGCTGATGTAAACTATAAGATTGCCAAAGAATTTACTGACAAAATCAAGGATAAAGCGCTAGGAACAGAAAACATACTTTCCTCCGTAAAACCTGGAGAGTTAATGGTCAAAATCGTTCAAGATGAAATGACCGAA
This sequence comes from Bacteroidetes bacterium OLB9, assembly GCA_001567255.1. GTDB lineage: Bacteria > Bacteroidota > Bacteroidia > Chitinophagales > Saprospiraceae > OLB9. Next base: position 65,112 of record LNBW01000032.1, read on the forward strand.
CTCATGGGAGGCCAAGCTGCCGGTATCAATATAAAAGGTAATCCGGGTATAGTGCTGATTTCAGGACTTCAAGGCTCAGGTAAAACCACATTTTCAGGTAAACTTGCCAAATATCTCAAGGATAAAAAGTCAAAAAGGCCACTCTTAGTAGCTTGTGATGTTTATAGACCTGCGGCTATTGATCAGTTAACAGTACTTGCTGAGCAAATTCAAGTTGGCATATACAAAGAGCCGGAAAGTAAAAATCCTGTAGAGATAGCAGAAAATGCAATCAAATTTGCTAAAGGCAATAGTTATGATGTCGTTATCATTGATACAGCTGGACGTCTTTCTGTTGACGAGGAAATGATGGATGAAATAGAGCAAATTAAAAATGCAATCCAGCCTACTGAGACCCTTTTTGTAGTCGATTCCATGACTGGTCAAGATGCTGTTAATACTGCAGTAGTATTCAATGAAAGGTTAAATTTTGATGGCGTTGTACTGACAAAACTCGATGGTGATACACGTGGTGGTGCTGCGCTTTCTATTAAGTATTCGGTAGGAAAGCCTATCAAATTTGTATCTTCAGGCGAAAAATTAGAAACACTCGATGTATTCCACCCTGACAGAATGGCTCAACGTATATTGGGCATGGGTGACATTGTCTCCTTTGTGGAAAAGGCCCAAGAGCAGTTTGATGAGAAGGAAGCTATTCGGCTTGAGAAGAAAATCAAGAAAAATAAATTTGATTTTAATGATTTCATCGGACAATTAAATCAAATTAAAAAGATGGGTGATATGAAATCTCTAATGAACATGATACCCGGCATGTCTAAAATCACAAAAGACATCAATATAGATGACAATGCCTTTAAAAAAGTAGAGGCTATTATTCAATCCATGACACCAAAAGAGAGGGCCAATCCTGAATTGCTCAACATGTCACGTAAAAAGAGAATTGCAGCCGGAAGTGGTAAGAATATCCACGAAGTCAATATGTTTATTAAGCAATTTGACCAAATGCGAAAAATGATGCAAATGATGAGTAAAGGCAAAGGAATGGAACGCTTTTTGCAAGGTGCTCCAAATATGCCTCGAAGGTAAAGATGTTCACGGTATAAAATATGTTATTTTCTGTAGATCGCAAAAATAATTAAAGGATAGTGTAGAGATTTTATTTTTTTATTTATAACTTTACATAATAAATTAACACACAATTATCATCATTCTTTTTATCAACCTAAATCTTTATACAATGAGAAGATTTTTATTTTTGTTTTTTTTACTCTTTGCTACTTTGTCTTCCCTAAGGAGTCAATTGCCTAGTGGCACGCTCGCACCTGATTTTACAGCTACTGATTTAGACGGGAATGTTCATGTTTTATCAGACTATTTAAATAATGGAGTAAGTGTGGTACTTGACGTTTCAGCAACTTGGTGCGGTCCTTGTTGGAGTTATCACCATTCAGGTACACTTTCAAACATTTATAATAATTATGGACCGAGTGGAACCGGTGAAGCTATGGTTTTTATGGCTGAAGGTGATCCAGTTACTAATTTAGCATGTTTGTATGGACCTTCAGGATGCGTAGGAGGTACACAGGGTGATTGGGTTTCTGGCACTCCATATCCGATCATCCATAACGAAGGCCCTTCCATCGCAAATTCCTATCAGATTTCAGCTTATCCAACTATTTTTTTAATATCTGCCGCTAATAAAAAACTCTATACTAACGGAGGAGGAGGTATCCCATATAATACAATTGTCAACTATCTAGAGTATTCATTTAAAATGGCTGTCTCTTCTGTGAATGTAACTGATGCTGTTTGTGGTGGAGACGGAGTGATAGAACTAACTGTTGATAATGGATATGGTAGCTTGAGTTATGAATGGAGCAATGGTGCTACTACTAAGGATGTAAGTAATCTTGACCCTGGAGTTTATACTTGCACAATCACAGATTCAAATGGTCATGACATAGAAACAGGTCCTATTACTGTAGGTGGTGTATTTCAGCCACTTTCATTAGATCCTGGCATTTATTCTCCACTCAAGTGTAACGGAGATAATGATGGATCTGTTGCAGTCTGGGCTTATTATGGTAATGGAGGTTACACATACCAATGGGACGATGGTCAGACAGATTTTGTAAAATTAAATTGTGCTGCTGGCGACCACTACGTTACAGTAACAGATGCAGCAGGATGTCAAGTCGAAGAAGTTATATATCTACCTGAACCTGAATTACTACAGGCTAGCGTAGAACATGACATTATACCATGTGGGCAGAGTCAAGGATCTGCAACTATTACTGCTTTAGGTGGTACGTTACCTTATACTTATGATATTGGAAATGGTCCACAGCAATCCGGAGTATTTAACAATTTAAACCCAGGAGTATATCAATATACTGTACTTGATAATAATAGTTGTAGTTATGCTAATACATTTGAAATTCAAGCTATTGTAGGGCCACAGGCTGAAGCTACTGCGCAAGATAGTCTTTCATGTGTTATAAGTCAAACCACAGTTTCAGGAGAAGGATCCTCTACCGGTGATAACATCACCTATCACTGGACGACTACTGATGGACATATAGTTTCAGGGGCTGATGATATAAATGCTGTCGTAAATGCTGCCGGCACTTATGTACTAACCGTTGCAGACACACTGAATGATTGTGAATCTGTGGCACAGGTTACAGTCTTATCCTTTACTAATGCGCCTAATATTGCTGTTGCTCCTGCAAATCAAATAACTTGCAATGATTCAACTTCAACGGTTTCAGCAACCCTTGATGGTGATCCTGCTGATTTTAATATTCAATGGACTACTAATGATGGACATATTGTTTCAGGAGCAACTTCTTTAAATGCCGTAGTAGATACAGCTGGAAGCTACTTCATTGCTGTTACTTCAAATATCAATGGTTGTAGTAGTTATGACACTGTTGCGGTTACTGAATATTTCAATATACCTTCCGGAAATTTCCAATATACCTTAGTTGATGATGTATTTAGTGGCACAGCTTCTTCATCAAGCCCAACGCATACCTACTTGTGGGATTTTGGAAATGGTCAAACAAGTACTGAAAAGGATCCCGTAGTAACTCTTGGAGAAGGTTTATTTAATGTCTGCTTAACTGTAACTAATGAATGTGGTTCAGATCAGAAATGTCAGACAATCAATAATTCAAGTGTGCTAACTGCGTCTATCACTTCTAATAATATCAGTTGTTTCGGGTTAAATAATGGAACGGCTTCTGTTTCAGTATCCGGAGGTATTGCTCCTTACACATATCTGTGGACTGGTCCAGATGGATATACTTCCACAGAGTCCACCATAAGTAATCTGGCTTCCGGAACATATACAGTTACAATCACTGATAGTCAAAAATGAAACTGTCGTTCAATCAGTAACTATTTCTGAACCTACACAAATAGTATTATCGAGTGTAAATATTATAAATGATTCAGAAAATTCAGGGGTAGGGGCTATATCTTTAGATGTATCAGGAGGAACAGGAGCATTGCAATATTTATGGTCGAATGGTGAAAAGACGCAAAATATTAAAGATTTAGTAGCAGGAACATATAATTGTACAGTAACTGACGAAAATGGATGTCAGAAACAGTTTGGACCTTTCATTGTCGAAAACACAACCAGTGTAAATGAAGCAGCCTATATTGATCATCTGAATATATACCCAAATCCAGTTTCTACAGATGTATTTATAGATGCTAAATTGGTTAATAAAGGTAATGTTTCAATAGAACTGACCAATAGTATAGGCGAAATTCTAATGACTCAACATTTTACTGATAAGGTACATACGAGCTGGGATGTTTCTAGCTTATCCGGTGGTGTTTATTTAATTTCTATAAAAGGAAAGGATTTCACCGTAAGCCGAAGACTTATGGTCATCAGATAAGTAAAAGATTTTGATAAATATATTTGATAACAGGAATTCCGGTAAATCGGAGTTCCTGTTTTATTATTAGCGAACCAATAAAAGAGCCATTTGATGACCATCTTTTTAATAGGAATGCCTGCATCCGGTAAAACGACAATAGGCAGATTACTTGCTGAACATCTGCAATATGCTTATTTCGATACAGATGAAATCATAGCATCACTTGAAGGTCTTTCTGTACCGGAAATATTTGCTACCAAAGGAGAAACCTACTTCAGGCAACTAGAAAGTGATCTCGTATCAAACTGGAAAATGACTCATACGGTCATTGCTACAGGTGGTGGGCTTCCTTGTTATATGGATAATATGGACAGAATCAATCAAATAGGTACAACCGTATGGCTTAAAGTGTCACAACCCGAATTAGTAAGAAGATTACTCACTGAGCCAAATTCAAGACCTCTTTACGCATTAAAGAATGAAAAAGAACTGATCAGCTTAGTGCAGGAGATGTATAAACACCGAAAGAATAGCTATCAAAAAGCACAAATCAGAATCCTTTGTCAACATCATTCTCCTGAAGTAATAGTAAAAAAAATAGTACGAAAATTATATCAATAAACTTAGGCTAACCAGATTATTTTCTATTGACTCTGTCCAGATGTTCAGCGCCGCTAAAGTTTAACTTTTTAGATAGCTTTGAAATTTTACTCAAGTCAATATTACCTACAAAACTCATAAATACAAAATCAGTCTTACTGCCCGCTATAAGCAATAACTCCGAAATCGCATGATTAGATTCTTTTGTCAAAAACCGTACGTTAGATCCTTTATCTCTGAATGAAACCAGCTCTTCAAAGCCCTTATTACTTAGCCTGCTATTGACTTCATTATATACATTCATTGCGTTTTGCGTGGTAGAGAGAATACGCAATCCTTTCAGATCTTTTACTACTGAAATAAACTCCTTATCTTCAGTGCCATCGTCGTTTTTTTGCCATCATCTGAAACATTTTAGGACTAACATAGACACTTGTAAATCCCTGATTTTGTTGATAATCTTTAAAATATCGTTCAATAGCATCTGATTGACTATATGTGAGCGTTGTGAATAAAAGTATAATAAATGAAAAAATGTGTCTCATAATTGAATGAAAAATTAAATTTTAAAATTATTTAAAAATAACAGCTTTATCAAGGCATGCCATATTTTGACTTACGAGCATCTCACTTTTAGATAGTTTAGTTGCCAGCATAGCCAATGCTTCTTTTGTAATTCGTAATGCTTCTTCCGGATCTTCAATTTCTTGTACCGCAGCAAACTGAACAGGCTTCAATTCTACTTGATTGCTTTTTTCATTATTTAACAACATCACTATGGCAAAACCTAAAACGGCCACACTTGCAGCTGCTCCTAGCCATCTACGTAAGGAAATCACTTTTGAACCATTTGTATCAGTACGCTGATTTTTATCAGGATGCATTTGAACGACCTTTCCGGGATAAGTGATTTGCGACTGATCTTCATAATAGGCAAACAAATCTATATACGGCAAATGATGGTCTGCAACCTGTCCACTATTAAAATAGGCTCTTAATACTTTCTCCTCTTTGACGGATGTTGTAGCCTCCCAGTATTTTTCTAAAAGAAGATCAATATCTGTATCAATAGGAGCAACAAGTACCGAAGCGTCCTTTGTCCAATCAAACCATTCCTTGAATGGCTCGTGCTCAGAAGCAACATCCGCGCTATCAAAGTAAGTTTTGAGGATTTGTTCTTCTTCTATCGAAGACTTGCCATCCCAATATTTATCTAAAACCTCATCAATTTTATTCTTCATATCTTTTGAAATTCCTTTTTAACAAGGCCTCTTTTAATGCTTTTCTTGCCCTATGCAGACTTACTTTAACAAAATCAAGTGTATTATCAGTCATATCTGCAATCTCTTGATAACTATAGCCTTCGACATCTCGAAGATGTACAATCATGCGTTGTTTTTCAGGCAATTCATTAACAATATTCATGATTCTATCAAAACGTTCATTCCGCTCAAGTTCTCTGTCAGGTGTTATTTCCTTATCTTTCAAATGATGAAATTCAGTGATGTCCTGAGTTTGCACTTTTCTGCTTCTGGTTTTGTCGATGGCCAGGTTTCGTGTGACGGTCATACACCAGGCTTCCTTATTTTGAATTTCATTGAACTGATCGATTCTGGTCCATATCTTGATTAACAACTCCTGCATAACATCCTCAGCATCGAACGTATTGCCCACGATATTCAAAGCAAATCGGTACAACTTATCCTTGAAAGGCAAATCTAATGCCGTCAGTTTGTCAGTACTCATTTGTTTTTCTATGACGATGGTTAATAATATATAGTTACAAAAGTCTTAATTTTTTTGATGATTCCTATCATATCTCTTAATTTTATTAGTTTTATCCTCGAATCATCACCTGAACTAAATATTAATCTTATTTATTTAATGATTGAGTTACCGGGCAAAATGTGATGTATTGATAATATTCTTATCGCGGTTATAACTTAATAAAATAGGCTGCTCAGGAACAGAAAATTATAACATCCAATAATGACATTATACCAAAAACTCGCAATTTAAAGTGGAAATTCCTGAACCAGCCTTTGGACAAACTCTACTACTGCTACCGGCCGGATGATGATAAGAATCAAGGCTCCAGCTACCGCACCAAAAAAGTGTGCATCGTGGTCAATGATGCCTGCCTGATTTTTAGCAGCCCAAGTTGAATACCATAGATACATAACTCCGAAAATAATCGCCGGAACAGGAATAATCATATATAAACCCAGCATACTCCATGGATTAATCATGATGTACATGATCAAAATGCCGGAAACGCCACCTGAAGCACCCACACTGGAAAAGTAAGGGTTATTTCTATGCTTGTAGAAAGTAGATATATCCGCCATCACTATAATCAATAAGTAAGAAAATACATACAATATCTGACCGACAGGCGATCCAAAATGGGCTACTAAATATTGCTCAATATAATGTCCAAACGAATACATGACGAACATATTGACAAAAAGATGAATGAGATCTCCATGGACAAAACCGGAAGTTATCCATCTATAATATTGGCCACGTTGTGCTTCAACAGCTGGGTAGTGTTTCAACTGATCAAATAGAAGTCTGTTGTTAAAACAAGCAATAGAAATTAAGCAAGTAATAATAACAATAATGAGTGTTACATTCATGGTAGGTTAAAATTGAAGGTGCAAAGGTATATTATTTTTTACGATAGATAGCAAACACAAAATCAGAAGGATGGTTTTGAAGGTATGTTTCTTCACAATCTATCACAGCCTGCAATTCATCATCATGATCATTGACAAAATGATGGGCAATATGCTTTAAAACAGGCATCAGTACATTTCCTCCCAATGGCTTGAAATCCACTTCTTCAAAATGTAGGCGCAATACCGGTAGAATAGATGATGAATCCACACATTCGGATGGATCAGAAATCAGCATACGCAGCCTGCCGAGCCTATAACAATGTGATTTAATTATATTCGTTCCTAGTATTTTTCTGTTTTCCTTAGAGATATAGGCATTAAGAACTTCATCACAATACTTCATCTGCTCATCTGAAAAATTCATTCTGTCCGGTCCGACATATTCATTGATGATAATCAGGCCTCCGGGCTTTAAGGCAGGCTTTATTTTTTCTTTTATAAAATTATGGATATCACTGATATGATGCAATGATGCATTGAATAAAAAAAAGTCAACAGAATGCATATCAAAAGATACCTGATAGATATCACGCTTTAAAAATTCTATATTTTTTAGATTTTCTGATACAACCTTTTGATTAGCTAAATGAATCTGATCTTGAGCAAAATCATACCCGATTATTTTTAATCTAGGATTCATTATTGCAAGCAAAATTTCATGGCTACCACTGCCACATCCTATAGAAATGAGCTGAGCTGATTCGGTAAGTGACAGGTACTTATCCGAGATATAAGATTCATAACTCATATCGCGATGACCGGTTATTAGGTAATTCTGTCGTTCACGTAAGCGAGGAATAATCCACCAATTAGCATGTTGAAATGAGGTCGAAAAGGATGTAATAGTACGATGATTTGAATTAAAATTGAATTTTGACAAAATAAACGAAAAGCCACGTTGGCGGATCTTAATCCACATTTCCACAAAATCATCAAAAAAAAGCCAGTTATTGAACATAACAACAGAAAAACGATGCAATTTCTTAATTTCTGGGATGAATTCTAATTTTACTCAAAGATATTATAGTTTTCAATCCTTCAAAGCCGTTGTTGGCCATTCAACCTATTAAATTTTTTTAATAATTTGGAAAGCTATACCTAAGTTCTTTATCTATTTAAATAATATTTAACATAAAAAAATATACTTTTAAGCCAAATTTCACATCATCCATGTATAGTTTGTGCAATGTATGTATAGTTGCAGCGTTTTAATAATGTGGTAATATCATCAATCATGAAATCAATCATTTTAACCTTAGCCTTACTAATGGGTTTTTTAAATACATCTAATAAAATGCAGGAATTTGACTTTGATAAAGCCTGGAAAGAAGTAGAAAAGGACATCAAAAATAGATTGCCAAAATCGGCACTGGACAAAACAGAAGTAATCTACAAAATGGCTTCCCAACTGAACAATCAGCCTCAGCAAGCCAAAAGCCTGGTCTTTATCGGGAGATTGACGATAGATACAAATGAAAAAGGTATTGAGAAGGTGATAGAAAGATATCAGAAATCTATTGAAACTAGTCAAGAGCCTGTGAGATCTATTATGACTTCTTATCTTGCAGAGCTCTATCAAACTTACTTTAATTCAAACCGATGGGAAATATCACAGAGAACTGAACTAGAAGAAAATAAAAGTAGTGATTTCAGAACATGGTCAAGCGGCCAATTTACAAATACCATTGAAAAATTATATTTAAATGCTATCTCAAATAAAGCAGCATTAAATGTCCCTATTGATGAGTTCAAGGTAGCATTGACTAATTATAATAAAGCAGGTAAAGAACTGAAGCCTACCTTGTACGCCATTTTAGCGGACAGAGCATTGAGTTATTTTTCTGAAAATGGCGAAACCTCAGCAACAAATCCGGAAAGTTTTCAGATAGATCAGCCGGCATTCTTTTCTGAGAGAGACACTTTTGTTTCTATGAAAATATCAGATCATGATCGGTCATCCGTAAAATATAAGGTCATACGACTGTATCAAGAAGTACTTTCTCTCCAAGACATCACATTAAACCAATCTGCACTGGCAGATTTTGACCTAAAAAGGCTACAATATGTCTTTGGTGAAAGTACGCTAGAAAATAAAAAGGAAATCTACATTCGTGAGCTAAAATCAATGGCTAAAAATTACAAGGATGTCGAGTTCCAATCGGATATTTTATATGTATTGGCTCAACAGATCAAGAGTGACAGTCAACCCGAATCTGGTAAAGCAGCTGCAATAAGGATATGTGAAGAGGCAATCCGTAATTATCCAGGTTCACATGGAGCTGTACTATGCCAGAATATGATTAATGAAATCAAAAAGCCTTATATACAGATATATGGCGAACAAGTGTATCCAGCTAATCAATCATTGCTTTTTGCAATAGACTATAACAATGTAAGTAAAGCTGAAGCTTCCATTGTTACCATTCCAGATGGTCTGTTATCTGAGAATAAAAGATTGTCAGAAGAAAACATCATCAATGAGCTGAAAAAGCAGAGAAAATTAAAGATCCAAACGATACCACTTGAGGCAAGTACTGAATATGTTACTCAGAAAAAAGAATTTTCTATGGACGGCCTAAAGTATGGAAAATATGCTTTAATCGTCCAGGGTGTAGGACAAAAAGATCATGTAGAAAGATTCCTACTTTTTGACATATCTAATCTTGCTTATACAACTTACGTACTGGATAATGTGAGAACCTTTTTTGTTACAAATAGAATAACAGGATCGCCTATTGCCAATGCAACTTTAACTGTCTATGAAGAGAAATACAATCCTGCAAGTAGGATGAGTGAACTTACCAAGACATCTGAACATAAAACAGATAAAAATGGTATTATTGCCTTCAATTCAACTGTGCAACGATCCTTCAAAGTCGTCATAGAATCCGGCAAAGATAAACTGGACATGAATAATTTCCTTTATAACTATGAAAGAGGATATTATGAAAATGACAATAAATTTGCTGAATTTTATACCGACAGGGCCATCTACAGACCAGGCCAACCTATGTATTTCAAGGCATTGTTTCTTTCTCAACATAAGAATACGAGCCCTAAATTGCTGAAAAATACAAAAGTCAATATAGTCCTAAGAGATGCTAATTATCAGGAAGTTGCTAAAGTCGTTAAAGTGAGTAATGAATTTGGTAGTATCAATGGTAGTTTTGTATTGCCGGAAGGCAAACTCAATGGCCGATTTTCATTAAATGTTTCGTCAGATTCCGGTATTCACGGTCAGCATTCGTTTCTGGTTGAGGAGTACAAGCGGCCTACATTTGAAGTGGTCCTTAATAAACCTGAAGGTGAGATAAAACTCGATCAAAAGGTGGTTATAAAAGGAAAAGCCGAATCACTTGCTGGTGTCACATTGAATGACGCAAAAGTAAATTACACAGTCAAGCGCACAGCACGATTCCCATTCTGGCGTTTATGGTGGATTCCTCCAGCGGAAAGTGCGGAATTTATCGTTAAAACTGGCTCGATTTTGACTGATGTTCAAGGTATGTTTGAAATTGAATTTACAGCTATACCTGATAAAAAAATTGATAAAAAAGATCGACCTTACTTTAATTATCAGATTGAAGCCGAAATAACGGATATGCAAGGTGAAACACGTACTGCAATATCTACAGTCAGCGTGGGTTATAATGCTTTTGATTTAAGCTCTAATCTTCGACCAAATCTTGATGTTACTGATATCAATAAATTAGTTGTAAATGCAACTGGCTCATCCGGACAAAAGATCAGTACGAATGGAACGATAGAGGTTTTCAAGCTAAAGGAGCCTAATCAAGTAGGTATTAAAAAATACTGGTCAGACAAGCCAGATTTTCCGCTACCTTCAGACTTATATAGAAAGCATTTTCCTCAATATGAAAGCTTGGGTACAGAAGACTTTTCAAATTGGGAAGTAGAAAAAAAGGTAATGGCACAAGCATTTGTAGCTCAAGAAAGTATAAACATCAAGGGTAAACTCAGCGCAGGAGTTTATAAGATGGAATTTCATGCATTGGATAAAGATGGGCAAGCAATCACCGGCACAGAATATTTAATTGTAACTGATTTTGCAAAGGGAAAATTTCCAAATACCCAATTTTTGTTTGAAAGGACAAATCAGGCAAGTTTTCAACCTGGCGATCGCTTCATTCTTGATTTAGGCACTCCTGACAGCAAGATTACGGTTCACTATGTCCTGGAAAAAGATGGCAAACAACTTTCATCCGGTAACCTAAAAGTGGATAGAACCGGAAAAATTCTGTTGCCAATCACAGAAGAGTATCGTGGTAATTTCAGTTATACACTTTTTTATGTAAAAAATAATAGATGGTTCAAACAATCTGGACTTGTTAGTGTACCATGGACTAATAAAGAGCTTAGTGTAACATTTGAATCCTTCAGAGACAAAACAAAACCTGGCAGTGAAGAACAATATCAGATAAAGATATCCGGTCAAAACAAGGAAAAAGTCTTAGCTGAGGTATTAGCCTCCATGTATGATGCATCACTGGATCAGTTTGCAAAACAGTATTGGACTCATTCGTTTTATCCTGAAAGCTATGAAAGGATTTCGCCTCAAACCGCTGGATTTGGATTATCGTCAGGTCGATATTATAATTATGGCAATACCGAAGCTATAGAAATTCCTACTATAATATATCCACATCTATTACCTTTATATCCTTATAATTATGGATATAGTTCAAGAGACTATGCAATGCCAGCTCCATCAACTAGAGCCATGATGAAATCTGCGCCTGCCTCAGGTGCAGTGACAGAAGAAGCCCAAGCGTCTGATGAAGCGCCCAACATGTCACTTGAGGAAACGCATCCAGAAAATGAACTCCCAGTCGATAATCATCAGCAACAAAAAGATGAACAATCGGAAATCATTCAGGTGAGAAAGAACCTTAAAGAAACTGTATTTTTCTTTCCGGAGCTAATGACAGATCCTGAGGGTAACCTCATCATTAGATATACCATGAACGAAGCCTTAACCAGGTGGAAACTTAGGTTATTGGCGCATACAACCGACTTGAAAGTAGGTTATGAAGAGCGCATGGTACAAACACAAAAGGATCTAATGGTTTCGCCAAATGCTCCAAGATTTTTGCGCGATGGAGATAAGATTTCATTTATAGCAAAAGTATCGAATCTTAGTGAAAGCGCACTCAGTGGCAAAGCAAAACTTCAATTCTGGGATGCCATCACCATGAAGGAGGTCACATCTGAATTGCTTCACTCATCACGGGAGATGCCTTTTGATTTGGATAAAGGCAACTCGGCGGCAATAAGTTGGGAAATCGAGATTCCGGCCACTACTTTTAGTGCTTTAACATATAGAGTGACAGCTATTAATGACAAACATTCAGATGCTGAAGAAAATACAATTCCTGTTGTGACCAATAGCATTTTGGTGACGGAGACAATGCCATTTTGGTTGTCAGGTAACTCTGCAAAAATGTTTACCTTTAAATCATTTAAAAATAACAAATCAGCGACTTCCAAAGACTTTAGATATACTGTAGAATATACTTCAAGTCCTGTTTGGTATGCTGTTCAAGCATTACCCTATATGCAGTCATCTAATAATATCAGCACACAGAGTTTAGTCGATAGGATGTACACTAATCTGCTAGCATCTGCAATAGCCAATGCACACCCTCGAATCAAAAAGGTATTAGATACCTGGAAGTTGAAAGATAAAGATGCATTGCTGAGTAACTTGGCAAAGAATGAAGAGTTAAAGTCAGCCATCCTTGAAGAAACTCCTTGGGTTAGGCAGGCTTTAAATGAAACCGAACAAAAGAACAATATTGCAGTGCTTTTTGATCTCAATAAAATGGCTGATGAAAAGGCTACTGCTATAAGAAAACTGCATGACAGACAACTATCCAATGGAGGATTTACATGGCTACCGGGTGGTAAAGATAATGTTTATATCACCCAACTCGTACTTGAAAATATCGGTCATCTATATCGTTTAGAAGCACTAAACATCAATGACCCTCAGTTTTCTGATATGGTCTCTCATGCGTTGAAATATATGGATGAAGAACTTGTAAGCAGATATCAAAAACTCAAAGATTACATTAAAAAGTATGGTGGCAATCTAAATGATGATCATCTCGATGCGTTATCAATACAATATATGTATGTTAAGACATTCTTTAGCCATGTAAAGCCAAGCGCTGCATCAAAAGAAGCCAGAGATTATTACTATGACCAAGCCCAGAAATACTGGACGAAGCGTAGTCTTTACAGTCAAGCGATGATAGGTTTAATCATGCTCCGTACAGGAAATAATACTAGTACTGATATTATCAAGTCGCTACGAGAGCGATCATTTTCTAGCGATGAACTAGGCATGTACTGGAATGAAGGCAATGGTTTTAACTGGTATCAATTGCCGATAGAGCGACATGCGATGTTGATAGAATTTTTTGCAGAATCAGGTCCTAAATCGAATGAACTTGATAAAATGAAAATATGGTTGTTGAAAAACAAGCAAACCAACAACTGGAAAACATCCAAAGCTACCAGCGCTGCCATTTATGCCTTGTTGATACAAGGTGAGACCGCCGGTCTTTCTAAATGGATTACGGAGAGCGTAGAACCTGTTATTATTGTAGGTACTGAATTACTCAATACTTCTACACAAGTAAGTGAATCCGGAACAGGTTATATTAAGAAAAGCTGGGATGGCGAACATATTAATAAGGATATGGCTGTAATCAAGGTGACAAACAACAACAGTTCGGTGTCCTGGGGTGCAGCTTACTACCAATATTTTGAAGAATCAGACAAGATCAAAACCTTTGAAGACACGCCTTTAAAACTCAATAAAAAGCTCTACAAAGTAGTAAAAGATATCAAAGGCGAAAGATTGAGTGAAGTTACTGAATCTAAAGTGCTCAAGCCAGGAGACTTGCTGACAGTGAGAATAGAGTTAAGAGTAGATCGGGAAATGGAATTTGTGCACATGAAAGATATGCGCGCCAGCGGGCTCGAACCCGTCAATGTTATTTCTTCATATAAATATCAAGGTGGACTAGGGTATTATGAATCCACAAAAGACCTGGCTACTCATTTTTATTTCAGCCATTTGTCAAAAGGAACATTCATTTTTGAATATCAAGTTAGAGTAGTCCACAAGGGTGACTTTTCAGCCGGAATTACCCATATAGAATGTATGTATGCACCGGAATTTAGTAGTCATAGTGAAGGTATTCGGATAAAAGTAGAAGGCTAAATTGAAAATGAATTGTGATATCAACCGGATAGGGTAGGAACACTCTATCCGGTTTTATTTATTGATTAAAATCATTAGAATATTACTACATGAGAATACTATTTCATATCTATTTCGGTACTCGTTTCTCTGTCCTCGACGTAGTAAAACTATGCCTGAAGAATAAAATCGCCGAGCCTCAAAGCTAATTTGTACCATTTCTCTTCAAAATCAAGTCTAATGAGTATTAGGGTTTAAAAAAATAAACCTAATTCCTCTAAATGCACTACAAAACTTTCATAAAGATGACCTTGCAAGGATAATTTTATTATTTTTGTCATTCACAAAAAAGAAAGTATATGTATCAAATTTTAAAAACATCACATTCACATTTTGCATGGCTTGCATTAGCTTTTGTTGCATTAGCAGTTATTATGGCTTTTGTAGCCAGAATGAATAAAAAATCATGGAGCAAATCAGATTTTAAATTTGCGCTTTTTGGATTAATTGCAGCCCACATTCAATTTCTGATGGGATTAATTTTATACTTCATCTCTCCAATGGGACTTGATAATTTATCAGGCGCTACTATGAAAGATAGTGTAGGTAGATTATTTGCACTAGAACATCCATTGATGAATATCATTGCTATAGCTTTGATAACAATCGGATATTCAAAAGCAAAGAAACTATTGAATACTGACAGGGCGTCTAAAACAGTCATGATTTATTATGGCATTGGATTGATCCTTATCTTATCCAGAATCCCATGGTCTTCTTGGTTGGCATAAGCCTATTGTAGGAAATAAAAAAAAGAGAAGCATGAAAACTTCTCTTTTTTTATTTAATTAAATCTCTTTTGGTATTAAAACATTATAAACTTAGATCGTGCACCACATTGTGCCTTTCCAAAGTAACCAATTCCCCAGTTAAGTTCAAAAACTACACCAGCAAAAGCAATGTTAGAAGATTTATTGCCATTAGCATATATCGTAGGATCACCAACAGGAGCGCCTAGTTTTTTGCCTGCCTCAGAATCTAAATCAGTGAAAGCATATTCAAATCTCAGCCCTAGAATTCCACTAAACCGACCACCATCAGTACCCAGAATATTGGCACCAAAGCCAACCACTCCTGAAAATACATTTTTATTATAATTGTCACTGGGTTGTTCGACCACAGTACCATCAGATGTCAAGACTTCTTTACTGATAAATGATACTTTTGGTCCTATCTCGAAATATCCAAGATTCTTAGCGTTTCTAAATAATGCATAAACATCAAGTGATTCCCATTCGACTGTTTTTGGAGTTTTGTCAAAAGTTTGCTTGGCATGGCTCTTCATCACATCAATGGAAAGTCCATTATAGTTGCGATTGATACCCAGTTTTGCGCCATATCCATACCCACTTCCGATTCTGTACCCATAATCTTTTGAATCAGCTATTGCCTGATTATACAAGCCTGCCGCTCCATATTGACCTTTTAGTCCCACGTCAAACCACACAATTTTTTTTTTGCCCAAAAAGAGAAATAGTACTTACCAGAAGTAAAAATGTTAATAATTGCCTCATGTTTAATTTGTTGTTAGAAAATATAAAAATAAAACGTCGCTCAAAGATATAAAAATTACACTATGAAATGTTTCTTATTATTATTGAATAAGTATTTTTTTTGTAAAATATTACACTGCTTACATTCGAATAGCCTCTACCGGATCCATTTTTGAGGCCTGAGATGCAGGAATGATACCTGCGATAATACCCACAATAACTGATGCTCCTATACCGACTAGCATATTGGCAAAAGAGAGTGACATTTTAAACGATGAGAGAGCAGAAACAGCCTTAAGGCTTATAAATACGAGTACAAGACCTACCAATCCACCTATGATGCAAAGTACAATCGCTTCAAGCAAAAATTCAAGGAGAATGACATATCGCTTAGCGCCAATAGCTTTTTTTATCCCGATGAGGCTGGTGCGCTCTTTCACAGATACAAACATTATATTAGCGACACTCACCATGCCCACTATTAAAGCAAATATTCCGATAATAAAACCTGCAAGATTCAGCACTCCAAAGACAGAATCCAGCACCTGTGTCAACATCGATAATTCATTAAGTGAAAAATTATCTTTTTCAAGAGGCTTTAGTCTCCGATGAGCTCGCGTAATACTTGTAACCTCACCTTTGAGATCATCTATGTTTACGCCAGGCAGTGCTTTGACCATCAGCATTTTTCCGATGTTGGACTGATCACTAACATTAATATATTTTTTCAGTGAATTATAATTCAACCAGATGACCTCATCAAAATTGATAAAATTAAATGGATCGTCTCCTTCAGATTTCAGATAACCTATCACCTGATATTTCTGCCCAAAAAGCTGTACCTCTCGACCGATGCCATTGATTCCATTAAAAAGTTCAGTATAAACGTTATATCCTAGAATAACTTTGTTACTACCGGTTGCAAATTCAGTTGTGGTATAATTACGTCCTTCGGCTATCTGAAGGTTCTGTATGTCCGGATACTCCTGAGTGGTACCCATGATGAAGGCATTGGATACATTACTATTTCTATATTTTATGGTACGACCTCCCGTAAAAACAGCGAATGCAGCCTTCTCACTCAGTTTAGATCTGCGTTGTATAGCCTGAAAATCATCAAATGATGGATTAGGACGGCGGGCATATTTCCAGTAATTTTGACCGGGATCTTCATTCCAGGGCATCTTATCCAAATAAATTACATCGCTACCTAGTTTGCTAAAACCTTCTACAATATTAGCTTGCAATGAGTCCACTGCTGACTTAACCATAATGATACAGAAGATTCCAATCGTGATGCCCAGCAATGATAAAAATGTCCGTAGTTTATTGTCACGCAAAGAACCCACTGCCTGACGAAAACTTTCAATCAATATTTTTATCAATAATTTCATGAATCCAACTTTCCAAATTACTACTCAAAATTAGGTAGCTTAGTGAACTTCATTGATATTTATAGATGAAACCCTACAAATAATCGGCATAATGACAGATAACCACCCATGATATAGTCATAGGAGTGGTTGTTCAAACCATTGCTGCACTATTTTCGATTCGGTATTTGGCTTCGATTTATTGGACCATTCATTGGTATGTATATTGTATTCATAATCCTTTGCCCATTCTTTATGGTTTTTACATAATTGATCCAGGCTATCCATAATATACAAAACCTCTGCATTGGTCATAGTAGGGTGAATAGACATACGCACCCATCCGGGTTTATTAGTAAAAAATCCACGGCTGATCTCATCCGTGAGTTTCTTTGATTTTTCGTATGAAACCTCCAGTAAATAATGACCATAAGTTCCTGCGCATGAACATCCACCTCTCATTTGTATCCCAAAATGATCATTGAGCATCTTGACTGCAAGATTGAAATGTAGGTCTTCAATATAGAACGAAATCACACCAAGGCGATCTTTAACATGATTAGCTAGCACTTTAATATCAGGCATTTTATCTAAACAATCCCATATAATCTCCAGCAATTCGTGCTCTCTGTTGAGTATATTTTCGACGCCCATTTTATCTTTCAGCAAGATGCTGAGCGCTACTCGAATAGTCTGGAGGAAGGCAGGAGTTCCTCCATCTTCACGTGCTTCAATTTCTTCATGATATTTATGCTCTCCCCAAGGATTAGTCCAGTCAACAGTACCACCGCCAGGATTATCCGGTATTTTGTTATTATAAAGTTTTTGATTAAAAATGACTATACCTGAACTCGATGGACCACCTAAAAACTTGTGAGGTGAGAAATAGATAGCATCCAGGTATTCATCTTCATGCTCCGGATGCATGTTGATGTTAATATAAGGTGCAGAACATGCAAAATCTACAAAACAAAGTCCACCTGCGCGGTGCATTATTCCTGCCATTTGGTGATATGGAGTCTGAATTCCAGTTACATTAGAGCACGATGTAATGGCTGCAATTTTTAATTTTCTATGTTTGTATTTTTCAAGTAGTTTTTCAAAGCTACTCAAATCGACTTTCCCTTCAGCATCTGGTGGGATCACTTCTACCTCTCCGATGGTCTCCAGCCAGGTCGTTTGATTGGAGTGATGCTCCATGTGGGTCACAAAGATGATAGGGCGATCAACTTCAGGAATGGTGACCTTGTCATGAAATTTTTCATGAAGTCTTAACCCAAGTATTCTCTGTAATTTATTGACTACACCTGTCATACCGCTATTCCCGGCTATAAGGATATCAGTTTTATCGGCATTGACATGTTTTTTAATAATTTCACGGGCTTTTTTGTATGCTATTGTCATACTGGAACCCGTAAAATTGGTTTCTGTATGCGTGTTCGCAACAAATGGATATATATGGTTCGTCAAGATTTCCTCAATTGGTGCATACATTCGACCGCTGGCGGTCCAGTCAGCATATACTACCTTTTTGATTCCAAACGGTGAGTCAAAACAGGCATCATTTCCGATGGTATTCTTTCTGAATGGCTCAAAATAGGTTTCCAGTTGGCTTTTCATATGATGGCTTTTACTTTATCAATAAGGTTTTGAGCTACTTCCTGGCTAGCTGCTTCGGCGTAGATTCTGACAATCGGTTCTGTATTAGACTTACGCATATGTACCCATCCATTTTCAAAATCTATCTTTAACCCGTCTATTTCATTTAGTTTTTCAGAAGCAAAAGCAACCTTAATTCTGCTCAATATTTCATCTAAATTCAACTCCGGCGTAAGACTTATTTTATCTTTGATGATTTCATAGTGTGGATAGGTTGCTCTAAGTGCTGTTGCTGTCATTCTTTTTTCAGCTATCAGTGAGAGAAAAATAGCAATGCCGGCCAGAGCATCTCGGCCATAATGCAAATCCGGAACTATAACTCCTCCGTTACCTTCACCACCTATGACGGCATTTACGCGCTTCATTTCATTGACCACATTGACTTCTCCGACAGCTGCAGCACTATACTGCCCACTGTACCTTTTTGTAATATCAGCGAGTGCTCGGGTAGAGGATAGGTTTGAAACTGTGTTGCCGGGTTTACGGCTAAGTATATAATCAGCTACAGCCACCAGGGTATATTCTTCTCCAAACATACTGCCATCTTCACACACAAATGCAAGTCTGTCCACATCAGGATCAACACTGATGCCAAGATCTGCACCCAATTCCTTAACCTTTTCAGAAAGCATGGCAAGATGGGCTGGAAGCGGCTCGGGATTGTGTGCAAAATTTCCGAAATCATCATTATTGATTAAAGTATATTCCACATTCAGAGCATTCAATAGCGGTGGCACTGATAAAGCCCCAGTACTGTTAATACAATCTACCACAACCTTGATACCTGCATGCTGAACCGAAGCTACGTCAGCATAGTCAGATTTTAGAATTTCAACTAAATGATCATCAATAGCGTGATCGTATTTTGAATATTTTCCTAGCTGATGGATCGGGGCAAAATCAAAATTAGCGGATTGAACCAACTCTACTATCGTTTGCCCATCTTCAGGAGAAATAAAATCCCCTTGCTCATTAAGAAATTTAAGTGCATTCCATTCTCTAGGATTATGGCTAGCTGTAAAAATTATACCAGCACCGGCATTGTGACGAGGCACAGCCATTTCTACAGTTGGCGTAGTAGATAATCCGAGATCAATTACGTCAATACCCATTGCCAGTAAAGTATTAATGGATAACTGGCTGACGATACTACCACTCAGCCTCCCATCACGACCAACAACTACTTTATGCGGTACTTTTTTACGAATCAGCCATGTTCCAAAGGCAGCGGTACATTCCACAATATCAACCGGAGTGAGATTTTCTCCAGACTGGCCACCAATAGTACCGCGAATTCCAGATATAGATTTGATTAAAGTCAATCTTCAATAATTAAGAAAGGTCATTAAATAAAATGCTCACAAAGATAGCTATTTTTTTGATATGAAATTTATTTTAAAGCTACACATAAATTGTGTTTCCATTCAGTGTATAAAAAGGTAAATATTTTTATCTTTGTTGTCATATTAACCATGAGAAGATGTCTTATTATTGCTCTGGTTAAAGATAAATATTATGTTGATAAGTTAACGTCCAAGTTTAAAAGTTATGGATTTATCATGGTTAATTGCCCTACGTGGCAATCTTACAAAAAGACAACAAAATCTACTTGCTGTCATAGGTTTTTTTATATTTATACTCGCTTGGGCTGCTTTAACCATGGGTTCCAACCCAATCATACCACGGAATATTTTTCCGGATCCTAAACGGGTGTTCAATGCCTTTGGCGAATTGTTTACTAAAAATGAATTGATTAAAAACGTATCCAGATCTCTTGGTCTTAACCTTGGAGGTTATATTAAAGCGGTAGCTTATGCCATACCTGTTGGATTTGCCATTGGTCTTGTGCCTGCTTTGCGTGGAGCTTTTCAAAAACTAGTTGATGCCATAAGATTCCTTCCGCTGACGGCACTTACTGGTTTATTTATAATCTGGTTTGGTATTTACTCAGAACAAAAGATAAACTTCTTGGCATTTGGTATATTTATTTACCTATTGCCTATTGTCATTCAGCGTATCGACGAGGTAGATGATGTGTATCTCAAAACGGTACATACTTTGGGTGCAAGTTACTGGCAAACCATTTTTACTGTTTATTTGCCTTCGGTTTTATCTCGGCTCTCCGATGATATAAGGATTCTCACTGCTATTTCATGGACTTATATTATTGTAGCTGAAACATCAGCAGACCAGGGTGGTATTGGCTCGCTCATTTATAGGGCAGGTCAAAGGCTTGGAAGAGTAGATATCACAATTGCCTGTTTGATTATTATAATGCTAATAGGCGTTTTTTCAGGATCGTACCTTTGCTTATTTAGATAGGAAGTTTTTTCCACATAAATACCAGCAAAAAGCTTCCTATGATGCTTCAAATATTTTGAAAACGATAACATACTGGGACATTATATTTGATTACATCATCTCCACTTTAATCTGGATTTTTATTGGCTTGTACATTTTGTTAACTATCAATGAATTTGTTCCTTTCTTGGGAGGCTTGCAACCTCTGGGCTATCTTTTTGGCGATACATTATGGACGGTTCATTTCGTATTTGTTATCCTGTTATCATACCAGATTTATTCTCTGATCTCAAAATTAAAAAATAAATAATGAGCGCCGTACAATTTGAAGATACACACCTTGACAATATAATAGAATTGAAAAATATAGGTCAGAGCTATGATGGTGGTCAGACCTGGATAATCAAAAATTACAACCTTTTGATAGAAGACAAACCTAATCAAGGTCAGTTTATTGTTTTATTAGGTATGTCTGGAAGTGGTAAGTCCACAATCCTACGCTACATTTCAGGACTTCAGAAACCTACAGAGGGAGATGTGCTAATAAAAGGTAAACCGGTAGATTCTAATACGCACATCAGTATGGTATTTCAGCAATATTCATCACTACCTTGGATGACAGTACTTGATAATGTAGGATTGTCGTTGCGATATCAGGGTGTACCAAAGAAAGAACGAGACGAGCGTGCGATGGAACTCATCAAATGGGTAGGTCTTGAGGGTCAAGAAAAAAAATATGCAATGTATCCTACACTTTCCGGAGGTCAGTTACAGCGTGTTGCGATAGCTAGAAGCCTGCTGGCAAACCCTGAAATTTTATTGATGGACGAACCTTTTGGTGCGTTGGATATTAAAACTAGAATACAAATGCAGGAATTGCTTCAGGGGTTATGGGAAAAATTTCAGTCAACTGTTATATTTGTCACCCATGATATATCAGAAGCAGTGTATCTAGGGGATGATATTTACATCATGAGTTACTCACCCTCTCAAATCGTAGAACATATCAAGGTAGATTTACCTCTTAAAAGAGACAGAGAAATCAAAAGGGACCCACATTTCGTTCAGCTGGTACATCATGTGGAGGATGTGATGATTCATGTTAGTAATAAAAAGTAAAATTGAAAGAGAGTACCATTAATTTCTCCTATTTCTTTTGTTTTTTGATAATCCATAAAAATAAATTCACCTAGGCCCTGTAGAGAGGAATAGAATGCTTTTCCGTTATTAGCCTTTGTAAACTGATCAACAAAATGAACTAAATAGGGATCTCGAGCGATCATAAAAGTTGTGATAGGAATACCTATTTTGCGGCAACTGACTGCCAATGCCAGGGTTCTATTGAGTATCTTCCTATCTAGACCAAATGGATTTTTGTAGTAATTTTTTCCTTTTTTGATACAAGTAGGCTTGCCGTCGGTGATCATCATAATTTGCTTGTTAGGATTTTTGCGCTTCCGAAGCAAATCCATAGCTAGCTCTAAGCCTGCCACTGTATTGGTGTGGTAAGGTCCCACCTGTAGATATGGCAAATCTCTGATTTCAATACTCCAGGCATCATCACCAAACACTATCACGTCCAGCGTATCTTTAGGATATCTGGTCAAAATGAGCTCTGACAATGCCATGGCTACTTTTTTTGCAGGCGTGATTCTGTCTTCACCATATAAAATCATAGAGTGGGAGATATCAATCATCAGCACTGTACTAGTCTGGCTTTTGTAATAGGTTTCATGTACCTGAATATCCTTTTCTGTAAGCATAAAACTGTCAATACCATGATTTATCTGTGCTGTTCTTAGCGTTTCAGACATAGCGATATGCTCCAGTCTGTCACCGTACTCAAATCCTCTTAATTCTGAAATGGTTTCATCTCCTTGTCCTGGGAATCGGGTCGAGTGATTGCCTTGTTTAGATTTTTTGAGTTGATCAAAAATTTCATCTAACGCCTGTTTTCGAAGCGCTGTTTCCATTTTTGATGTAGGATGCTCAGTTATCTGACCTCCATTATTTTGCGTAGAGATATACCCCTTTAACCTAAGATCTTCAATAAAATCTGCAATGCCGTAACTATCGTCGGTCAAATGATACTGTTTATCCAGCTCGGTAAGCCAAGAAAAAGCTTCGGCCACATCACCAGCAGTATGTACCAAAAGTTCTTTAAATAACTTGAACAGCTTGTCAAAAGGATTTTCATCATCCTGACGCCAATAATGATTAAACTGCCAACCTATCATGCGCTATAAATTATAGGCATAGTACTACTATGCATTCCATTGTATCAACGCAGTAGGAATAGATATTGTTTAACTATCATATTTTACTACATGAATATGCTAGGTCATATCTATTTTGGTACTTATTTTTCGGTCCTCGACTTAGTACAATTATGTCTTCTGAATAAAAACCGAGCCTTAATGTTATATTGCGTCATTTTCATTCCTAATGAAGTCTAATTAGTAATATGCGTTTAATCAGAGTCTTCGCCGATCAATTAATTCTTATCGTCTTCGCTACGGAATATATTTCCTATACCTTTGCCTAACTTTTGAATGGTTTCTAAACTACGGGTGAGCGGCTCAGAAGTAATATCCTCAAATCGCTCTATCGAATGACCTTCATCAAATTGCTGAGGATAAATAATTACTCTACTGTTATCAGCAAAATGTTTCTCAAGCTTAACAGGAAGATTTTCCAGGACAGGCATATGTGAAGCCGTACCTTTTCTTGCTGAAATAAGTACAAATAAATCATCTTCCTTAATAAATCTAGCTAAAATAAGGAAGTCTTCCCAATCGTCAAAAAGAGAAATGGAGATTGTTCCAGGTAATTTAGCTGATTTAAAGGTTTTCTCAATATGGATTTGAGTTGACTTGTTACAATAAACCTGTATTGGAATGCTTAGCTCTTGCGCAAGTTTTGCGATTTTTGACAACCATAATTCAAATCCTTTTTCATGCTCACATAGTGGTGGAGCTACCACAAAAATTCTCTTATGTAAGACTAATGGCTTTTCAAGATGACAAATAAAAGTACATTTATCTGTATTTGAAAGTATTGCATCTATTTTGCGACCAACAATTTTATCAATCAATCCAGACTTTCTAGGCCATCCTAATACGATAATATCTGCCATAATTTCTTTAGAAATACGGGTAATACCGCTTGCTATATTATGGTCAATCGTTGTAACGACGCTTACTTTGTCTTCTGATGCAGAGGCCTGTTTAACAAACTCTTCAAGTTTTGTCCTGGTTTTAAGGATATTGACTTCAGCCTCATCATTATTAGAAACAACTGAAAGCAGTGATACAGGGTTAGCTGATTTTTTATCCTTGATATATATCGAAAATTCGAGTAGTTTTTCAATACTTTCCAGATCAGCTATAGGTATTAATATGTGCTCATTATTAATCATCTGAGATTTAAAGAGCTCAGGATCATCATCATCTGTCTCCACGATGATTTGCTTCGAAGCTCTTTCGGTGGCAAATGAAGCTACTACACAAGTGATAAGAATTAGAATAATCGTTCCATTCAGGATGTTGTCATCAAGGATCCCTGCATTGTATCCAACTAAGATTACAGCAAGCGTAGCGGCTGCATGTGCTCCACTCAAACCAAAAATCAATTGTCGTTGGGCGGATGAATACCTAAAGGTAAGTTGTGTAAAAAGTGCGGCTAACCATTTACTTGTCAAAGCCACTAAAGTGAGCGTACCGGCGACAACCCAAGCTCCAATGCCATTAAATATAACACTCACATCGACAAGCATTCCTACACTGATGAGGAAAAAAGGAATAAAAAGAGAATTGCCTATAAACTCAATTCTATTCATAAGCGCTGATGAATGTGGAATTAATTTATTCAACGCAAGTCCTGCAACGAAAGCTCCAATAATATGTTCAACACCAGCAACTTCTGCTAAGAAAGCTCCGAAAAATACTACAGCCAACACAAATATGTAATGTGAATGCTTCTCACTCTCCAGCTTCATAAAAAACCACTTGGCTATTCTAGGAATAATGAGAAACATAATGGCAGAAAAAATAGCGAGAGAAACCCCTAATCTAATCCAAAACTCCTGACTAAGATCACCCTGATGATTACCAATTATAATAGCCAGAATAATTAAAACTGCTGTGTCCGTCAGAATAGTACCGCCAACGGTAATCGCAACGGCTTGATTTTTTGACACACCTAATTTACTCACTATAGGGTAGGCGACCAGAGTGTGGGTGGCAAACATACTCGCCGTAAGAAAACTTGCATTAAAATCATAACCCAGCAAATAATAACAAACTGGAAAACCTATGGCAAGGGGTATGGCGAATGTATAAATTCCAAATATAATACTCTTATTTTTATTGACCTTAAACTCATTGAGATCCAGCTCAAGTCCGGCTATAAACATGATATACAACAATCCTATGGTAGAAAAAAGGTCGATCGCCGAGTTTTTTTCCAGTATATTGAGCGCGTGTGGACCAATGACTACACCTGAAATAATGAGGCCAATGATGCCGGGAATATTTAACTTTCTCAGTAAGATAGGAGAAAGCAATATAATAAGCAGTATCAAAGAGAATATTAAAACGGGATTATGAAGTGGGAGCTCAAACTCTTCTGAAAATTTATTAAAAAACTCAATCATAAATCTTAAATATATTAGTCGTATTGTACATTTTACAGGTCTAAGTATGCAAAGATATAAGTTTATTTCTCAATTTATATTTTTTTGTATATGTTTATTAATATTTTAATACCTCAAGTAAATTGTATCTAACTATTATTTAAAATTCATAAGTAATTCAACCATCGGAATGCATAAGTAGAAGGGAAAAAGAACGACTTCAACAAATTTTATACATCATAAATGTAGTTTAGCAATTTTAAAATATCAATTTACTACATAAATTTATCAATTATTTTAGTAGTTTACTTTAAGTTTCGTAATTTTGCATTGATGCTAACATTGGCAGCAAGAGTATAACTCATCACTATACTTCAATTCAATTAACAATAATTATGTCAAAGAATGAAATTCTAGGCCCTCAAAAACTTGGGCCATTAACTCCACTGGTAGGAGAATGGGAAGGGAACGTAGGTATCGATTTATCTTATCACAATAAAGAAGACGAAACCACTCCTACGGGATACTTTGAAAAAGCATGGTTTAAACCGATACCAATCGTTGAAAACGGACAACAAACGATGGAAGGACTTAACTACCAAATGACGGCATGGAGGCATGGCGAAGAGGCTATGGATCCATTCCATGATGAGGTAGGATACCTCCTCTGGGATAAGGTCAACGGCCAAGTGATTCGTTGTTTTGCTGTGCCTCGCGGATTAGCTATTTTGGCTGGTGGAGATGCCGGATCTAGAGATAAAGCACTTCATTTCAAAGCGATACCAGGTGCTGAAGGTTACGGATTGAGCCAAAATCTATATCTATTGCAAAGGGCACGAGCCATTTCATTTGAAAGTTCATTTATATTTAATGAAGATGGTACTTTTAGCTATACTTCTGATTTAGTTTTGAAGCTGGCAGCCACCGGAGGTGAAATGCATCATACTGATAAAAATACGCTTCATCTTGTAAAAAGGTATCATCCCGGGAGCCAATTTTCGTAATTGACACCTTTAATTTGATTTAATACTTTTCAAAATTCAGACTTCTTTATTTAAAAAATATTGGAGGCTTCAAATCTATTATTCACTTATTGATGTTCAATTGCATCATTTAAATAGCGACGCATGTTGATAGAAATATGGAGTGACATTATGTGCCCGTTTTGCTATATTGGCAAACGAAAATTAGAAAAAGCATTGGAGCAGTTTAAACACTCCTCTGAAGTAAAGCTAGAATGGAAGAGTTTCCAGTTAGATCCAACTATTTCTGATGAAATTACCCATCAAAGTGTTTATGAATACATTGCAGCACGTAAAGGATGGACATTAGATCGCTGTAAAGAAATCCATAAAACCATCGTAGAAATGGCTGCTGATGTAGGCTTAAAGTTTGATTTTGATAAAGCAAAAATGGCTAATTCTTTTATCGCTCATAGGATTATACAGTATGCAAAAACAAAAGGTCTAGGAGATGCGGCAGAAGAACAGTTCTTTAAAGCCTACTTTACTGATGGCAAAAACTTGAATAGCCGCATTGACTTGACGGAGGTCGGAATCGCTGCTGGCTTGACTTATGACGCTATTGATGACGCACTAACCAATGACAGATATGCCGATGCAGTGAAGGCAGATATAGGAAAAGCTGAAAGACTCGGAATTCACTCTGTACCATTTTTTGTTTTCAATAGAAAATATGCTATTTCAGGTGCACAACCAGTAGCTGTATTTAGTCAGACGCTTGAAAAAGCATTTGAAGAATGGAAAACAGCACAACCTATAATTACATATTCGACTTTAGAAGGTGATGTTTGCTGTAAAGATGGTGATTGTACTCTGTGACTTTTCTTAAACATTACGTCACAATTACTGTGTGTTATTAATAAAAGTAATACGGATGAGTGTGGATTAATAATTTAGGGTCTAACACAACAAGATATTGATTTTTGAGTTTTAAGTATTAAAGTAAGAATTTTATTATTAATTTTTTAAATTTTATACAATGGCTATAGTAAAAGTAATTGAAGTAATTGCTTCATCTCCAAAAAAGTTTCGATGAGGCTGTTCAAAACGCAGTTAAAGAAGTCTCAAAAACTATTAAAAACATTGACTCTGTATTTATCAAGGATATGAAGTGCCATGTTGAAGACGGAAAAATCTCTTCTTATGGAGTGATTTGTAAAGTTTCTTTCAGAGTTGAGCACTAATTCAAACCAGTATCCTTAATTTTTATAGTTTACTTAAAAAAAGCTGCGAGGGCATTCCTTGCAGCTTTTTTAATTGTATATTCTGATTTAGTTGTCAAACTCAAATTATAATTAAAATCTTGCTAGAACATAGCTTCAATGATCTCATCAACCTCTATATTACTGAAATACTTATTGATTTCAAATGGTGATAAAGCTGTCCTGATGGCACTTTCCTCATGATGAATTCCAGTCAATGCCTGCTCAATTTCTTCAATGCCTCGTTCTGAAAAGAAATCTCCGAAAATTTTTACTTGCTCTATCACACCTTTGGAGACATCTAGGTTCATCTCTAGTAATCCACCTTTGGTACGCACTGCTTTTTTAAAGTTATAATCGGGCGATGTACCGTAATTCCACTGATGAGTTGCATATTTCTCATCGCGTAGTTGCTGAATTTTCCTTCGATCTTCATCCGTAAATTGATACATTTTACTATCCGGATAAATAGAAATCACATAATCCATCAAAATTTTAGTAAATTCATCCAAGGTCAACGGTGATTTCAAGTGCTCTGAGATATTAGTCACTCGCTTTGGTACCGATTTGACGGCTTTGTCGGTATATTTTACAGGATTTATCCGCAACGCTTCACTCACATTTCTCATCTCTGAAGCATATAAAATAGTGCCATGATGCAAAATTCTATTCTTGTAAATATGTGCTGCATTGCCTGAAAATTTTTTACCGTCAATCATCAAATCATTTTTACCTTCAAATCTGGCATCAATACCTAAACGCTGAATGACATCCACAATAGGTTGGGTAAATTTTTTAAAATCAGTAAGGCTAGAGTCTCTACCAGATTTAGTAAAAGAAAAATTGAGATTACCCAGATCGTGATACACTGCTCCGCCGCCTGAAATCCTGCGCACTACAGCTATATTGTGCTCCTTGACATAATCGTAATTAATTTCCGATAGTGTATTTTGATATTTACCTACAATGATCGCATTATCATTTCTCCACAACATGAAACAATCTTCCTCAAGATTCTTAAGGATATATTCATCGGTTGCAATATTGAAATAAGGGTCAGTAGATTCGTGGTATATACAAAGCATCGTACTTAAAATTTATTTAATAAATGTTACAAATGAGAGAATATCCTTCAGCTTTTATAACTGATTTCAACCTGATGCAAAGTTAAGCTTTATCCCTCATGTTTGAAAATAATATTTGATCTAAAGCTCATAAAATTAGTATCAGTAAAATAAAATTCTGAAACTAGTTTGATATTTAAATCACCTCATTATTTTAATATAAAAAAATCTGATCCCTTACACATTAATTAAATGAAAATATAATTTTATCTTTGCAACCAATGGAATTATTAATCATAGAAGATGATATCCGGGTGTCAGAACTTCTGAAACGCGCAATGGAAGCGGAAGGTTGTAGCGTTACATTGGCTCATGATGGTATGACGGGTTTTGATCTTGCCACCACAAAGGCATTTGACTTGGTCATTCTTGACGTGATATTGCCAAAAATGGACGGGATAACCCTTTGCAAGGAACTACGAAAATACAAATCTAACATACCCATTTTGATGCTGACTGCCCTAGGAACGACCGATGACAAAGTCGAAGGTCTTGATTCCGGTGCTGATGACTATATGGTTAAACCATTTGAAATCCGTGAATTGTTTGCTCGTACTCGAGTTTTACTGAAGCGATATCAAAAATCAGAAGAATCAGTCCAACATCTTAGATACGCTGACCTTGAGATGGATTTGAAAGCTAAGGTAGTCACCCGAAATGGAGGTGAGATTAACTTGACACCCAAGGAATTCAATTTGCTAGAATATATGTTGCGCAATCCTGAAAGGGTGCTGTCTCGCATGGAAATATCAGAAGAAGTTTGGGACACCCATTTTGATACAGGCACTAATTTTATTGATGTATACATAAATTATCTTAGAAAAAAGATTGACAAAGGCTATGACAATAAACTCATTCATACTAAATCAGGAATGGGCTTTTATCTAAAATCACTATGAAAATACGAACTAGATTAAGTCTTACCTTTACCTTTATATCAGGTCTGATTCTGCTTTTATTTTCAGCTATCATTTATTATGCTACAGTTTCAATCCATTCAAAAGATTTTTATAGTCGGCTAGAAGTTAAAGCTAACAATTTATTAGATCCGAAATCAGACATCGACTCTGCGCTTATAGCTCAAAGAACGCATTTGGCATCAAGCACGGCAGAATTTACAATATATGATAAAGATTTAAAGGTCGTATTCTCTAATGACACGGACAGTGTAGAACAGGTGTATTCAAGACATCTTGCTGAGTATTATTTAAAGCATGGCAGTATAAGAAATAAGAAGGATGGAAAATACTGGACTGTGCTTTCAAAATCCATCAATGAAATACCCTACTACATTGTGGCTGCAGGCTCAGATAGTACTTTGAGTGATTTTCAAGTAAATTTACAAAAAGCAATGTTATGGTTTTTTCTTTTAGCCATATTATTGTATTATTTCGGAAGCAGGCTATTGTCGATGATCGCCATGCGTCCAGTAAAAAAAATGGCGTTAAAGGCTAATGTTATTTCTGCCTCGAATCTTGACTTACGAATACCTGATCCAGGTAATAATGATGAAATGACTGAATTAATAAATACTTTCAATGAGATGCTGGATAGAATAGAAAATTCCTTCCATGCCCAGCGTCAATTTGTAGCTAATATGTCTCATGAATTGCGTACACCACTAGCAGCCATCATTGCAGAACTGGAATTGACCACCAACAAGGAATACACAGTCGAAGAATATAAAACTGCTACGAAAAACGCATTAAGTGACGCTAAAAAGCTGGTGCGGCTTTCTAACAATATTTTAGATCTTGCAAAAGCTAGTTATGATCCATCCGAAATTTCATTTAAGCAGGTCAGAGTCGATGAAATACTACTTGATGCCCGCCAACTCGTCTTGAAAGCCAATCCAGAATATACCATTGAAATAGAATATGATCTCAATTGGGAGCCGGATACTGAATTATCTATAAATGGAAATGAATATTTACTTCAAGTCGCTTTTTCTAACTTGATGGACAATGGCTGTAAATACAGTAATGAAAAGACATGTATGGTGGTGATTGGAAATACACAGGACATGACTGATGGTGAACGAAAGATTATTATCAACTTTAGCAATTACGGACGCAGACTCTCCAGGATAGATATGGCTAAAATATTTAAGCCTTTCTATCGTGGCTACCAGGATAAAGATATTAAAGGCTCAGGCATTGGGCTATCACTCACAAAGCGAATTATGTCACTACACAAGGGCCAAATATTGGTCAACTCATGTGAAAAAGGGAAAACCACCTTTACACTACAATTGAACCCTAGTGTACAAAAGTAGTGTAAAGCTTTTGGCTTATTCTCGTTTGTTTGAAACAAAACCCTGCATCGTGCCGTTGAAAATATATAATTTAAAAATATCACCATGTCTAGATATACTTTTTTTAACTATTGTATTCTTGTTCCTGTTGAGCATAAATTCAAATGCGCAAGATGTAAAGACCCATTGGACTGCAGAACAACTGATGTCTCCCGACACGCTGGCCAAAAGAATCCAAAACCATCAAACGGAACATCTCACGATTGTTAGTGTTGGATACGATGACATTATAGCGGGTGGAGTCTATGTAGGTGCAGGCGAAGAAGAAGCAAGTATTAATGCATTGAGGCAACTACTTCAAAAGACACCTAAAGATCAGGAAGTCGTTATATATTGTGGATGCTGTCCATTTGCCATGTGTCCAAATATTAGGGCGCCGTTTCAATTACTCCAAGAAATGGGATTTAAAAATGCAAAGTTACTCAATTTGAAACAAAACATTAAAGCGGATTGGCTAGACCATGACTATCCTATAAAAGACGAATAATGAAAAATCTTTCCATTATCCTCCTACTTATGTTCGGCTGCTTTATAAAAGCCAACACACAAAGTAGTACGTTAAAAGTGGGCGATTTAGCTCCGCAGATGGATGTTTTTGACATTCAAAATCAACCTTTTTCCCTAGCTCAGCTCAAAGGAAAGGTAGTATTAATAGACTTTTGGGCTTCGTGGTGCACAGCATGTATGAAAGAAC
Source organism: Bacteroidetes bacterium OLB9 (assembly GCA_001567255.1). Taxonomy (GTDB): domain Bacteria; phylum Bacteroidota; class Bacteroidia; order Chitinophagales; family Saprospiraceae; genus OLB9. Next base: position 97,395 of record LNBW01000032.1, read on the forward strand.
AACCGCTTTTGAAAAAATTATATCATGAACTGGATGAGGAAGTCAGAAATGGGAGGTTTGAAATCATTGGTTTTTCACTGGATAAAAAGAAAGAAAACTGGCAAAGAGCGGTCGATAGGCTTGAGATACCATGGCCTCAAGTGAGTGATCTCCAATTCTGGAAAAGCCCCATTGCTAAAGCTTATGGAATTCAAATGCTAGCTTTCAATGTTGTAATTGACGAAAATGGAAAAATCTTAGGTATCAATCAGCATGGTGAAGACTTAGAGCAGCTGATTAAAGACCATTTGAATTAAAAAAATTAAAGATACCGCGAATTATAAAAACTATTGTTATTGAATAACTTACGAATATTCTCTAATAATATTCTAATATTATTTTAATAATTTTCTAACAAGTTATTAAGCAACATCAACGCACATTTGCGGAAAGCGTTAGTCAATACCCGTCCGATGAGCAATAATGCAGATTTTGAGGCTATCCAGGAAAAGAGTATTTTTTCTTATTTTACAAAAGACAAAGATAAAATTCATCCTGCTGAGTTGGCAAGTGTCATCAATGAGCTAAGGGATGATCAAGCTATTCATGCGTTTGTCGAGATTTCTGAGTCAGATGAGCCTAGGGTATTTCCTTATCTAGACAAAAAGCTACAATTCACTATTTTAGGCCATTTGTCCAATCAAAAAGTAGCACATATACTCAACAGTCTGGATAGCGATGACAGAATGGACTTTTTTAATAGGCTGACGCTAGCTAAAAGAGGCAGATTCCTCAGCCTACTGAATGCTGAGACAAAAAAAAGTACTCAAGACTTATTAGGTTATCCAGAAGATAGTGTTGCTCGTTTGATAAATACTGACTTTGTTGCACTGAGCAGTGAAATGACGGTGAATGAGGTTTTTGATCAATTGCGCAAGGAGCAGCGCGATTCTGAGGTCATCAACACATTGTATATTGAAGATGAGTCCGGCAAACTAGTAGATGATATGCCGCTTCGACGATTAGTGTTGAATTCACCTGATAAAAAGTTGTCAGAAATTATGGACAATAACTATATTGCACTCAACATGAATGACACCCGTGAGACTGCTATCATCAAGTTTAAGGAATATGACCGTGTCACAATGCCAGTGGTCAATGACCATAATGAAATACTCGGCATCATCACTGTTGATGATATCCTGGACATCATCGAAGAGGAAGAAACTGAGGATGCTATGAAGTTCGGTGGTGTTGAAGATTTGGATTTTCCGTATGTGGATACACCGTTTTTCTCATTAATACAAAAAAGAGCCGGATGGTTGATTGTGCTATTTATTGGCGAAATGCTGACAGCTACGGCTATGGGGTTTTTTGAAGAAGAAATAGCTGCAGCGGTAGTACTTGCATTATTTATTCCATTGGTCATTTCAAGCGGAGGAAATAGTGGTTCTCAGGCTGCCACACTGATTATTCGAGCCATGGCGTTAAAAGAATTATCTGTCAAAGATTGGTGGTATGTCATGAAGCGTGAGATATTGTCGGGGCTGACACTAGGTGTCATCTTGGGGACTATTGGCTTTATGAGAATTACTTTCTGGCATCTGATGCACTGGTATGACTATGGCGATCACTGGTTGCTGATTGCTTTCACTATTTTCTTTTCTCTGATAGGAATCGTGCTATGGGGTACACTCAGTGGATCCATGATTCCTATATTGCTAAAGAAATTCAATCTCGACCCTGCCACTTCTTCAGCACCATTTGTTGCTACCATGGTAGATGTAACAGGATTAATTATTTATTTCAGTATAGCAGCCACGATCCTCCGAGGAACCTTACTCTGATCAATACTCAAAATAAGGTTCCTGGAAGAATTTATACTCTAGTTTATCAAACTACTTCAATATTGTATCCGGCTTTCTGTACTGTAGCTATAATTTCATCTTGGGTGATACCATTAGATTCCACTGTTAGAATTTTATCTTTATCAGCAATATCCACCTTCCATGATGCCATACCTTCTGCTTTATCTAGATACGGCTTTACAGCAGATATACACCCATTACAATTGATATTAGTTTTAAATTTAAAATTGTCCATTGTTATTTTATTATGATGATTTAAAAAATAATTTTTACTTTTTCCATTTAAGTCTAAGACTATTACTGACAACACTAACACTACTCATGGCCATCGCGGCGCCAGCAATCATAGGGTTGAGCAAAAATCCATTGACAGGGTAGAGGATACCTGCGGCTATCGGAATACCGATGACATTATATATAAATGCCCAGAATAAATTCTGACGTATGGTTGCAACTGTCTGCCTTGATAACTTGATAGCATAAGGTATTTTCTTCAGGTCAGAAGATATGATGGTCATGCGTGCTACATCCATTGCAATGTCACTACCTTTACCCATCGCGATACTGACATCGGCTGTAGCCAAAGCCGTACTGTCATTAATGCCATCACCCACCATTGCTACGATTTTGCCTTCCTTCTGCAGTGACTTGACAAAGTCTGCCTTATTTTGAGGTAGCATTCCTGCTCTATAGTTGACAATACCCGTTTGCGCTGCTATCGCCTTAGCTGTACCTTCGTTATCACCTGTCAACATATAGAGTTCAATGCCTAATTGCTTTAATTCCTGTATTGCTTCAGCTGAGGTATCTTTCACCTTATCAGATATGCCCATAATAGCAAGTACCTTTTTATTGTCAGCAAACCAGATTGTTGTTCTGGCTTCATCAGTCCACTTATCAGCAATGGCCTTGAGTTCAGAAGATATCTCAATATGATATTCATTTAATAATGCAGCGTTACCCGCAAAATACTGCTGATTACCGAGCGTTGCTTTTATGCCTTTGCCAATGACACTCTCAAAAGCATCCAGTTGAACGGTCGGCACATTGTCTAAATGTTGTACAATAGCTTCTGCCAGTGGATGTTCTGATTGTTTTTCCAGACTGAGCAAGATAGACATCTTAGATTCATCATTATCCACCCAATGGCTTTCTGTCACATGAGGCTTACCTTCGGTAATTGTGCCAGTTTTGTCGAGTATCATGGCATTGACTTTCTTAGATAGCTCCAGGCTTTCAGCATCTTTAATCAGAATCCCATTTTCTGCACCTTTGCCCACGCCTACCATAATAGCAGTAGGTGTAGCTAGTCCAAGTGCGCAAGGGCAAGCGATGACTAAAACGGATACAGCCGTGAGCAACCCATGTACCAGACCATTTTGCCCACCTAAAATTAACCATAATATGAAGGTAAGAATGGCTATCCCGATTACAATCGGAACAAATACACCTGCAATCTTATCGACCAACTTTTGTACCGGGGCCTTACTGCCTTGCGCATCTTGTACAGTCTTGATGATATGCGCCAGCATAGTCTCTTTTCCAACATTAGTGGCAACAAATTGAAAACTTCCTTTTTGATTGATGGTACCTGCAAAGACCTTTTCGTCCTTATTTTTGAGTACAGGTACGGATTCGCCTGTGAGCATGCTCTCATCAACGTAGGAATTGCCATGTAAAACCACACCATCTACAGGAATCAGTTCTCCGGGTTTAACTAAAATAAGATCCCCTGCATACACTTCCATGGCATCTACTATTTCTTCTCGACCATCAGATCTGATCACCGTTACCGTCTTTGGCTGTAGCCCAATGAGCTTCTTGATAGCTTCTGAGGTATTGCCCTTAGCTTTCTCTTCAAGTAATCTTCCGATCAGAATAAAGGCAATAATCACTGCTGCGGCTTCAAAATAGACATGTGCTTCAAGCCCACGGGAAGTCCAGAATGATGCAAAAAACAGATTGAATACACTAAAAATATAAGCAATACCTGTACTCAGTGCCACCAGCGTATCCATATTAGCAGAACGGTGCTGTGCTTGTTTCCATGCATTGATAAAGAAATCTCTACCTAGCCAGAAAACGATGGGTGTAGTCAGTATCCACATCAACCAATTGGCATAAGGCATATCCATAACGAACATGCCGATCAACATCACTGGAAATGCTAATACCGATGCCCATAAAGTACGTTGTTTGAGTTTATTGTATTTGGCCTCGTGAATGGCTTCCAACGTTGCTTCCTGTTGCTCGCTTTCGACGATCAAAAGATCATAACCTCCAGTTTGAATAACTGATTGTATTTTTCTCAAATCGGTCATGTTAGGCAGGTACTCCACAGTAAGTTGTCCAGTAGCAAAGTTGACGGACGCATTGACTACGCCTTCAGTCATTGCCGCCAGGTTTTGAACACTGGAAGCACATGAAGCACATGACATATTGAGTATCGGCACTGTCTTTTTGATGGTGGTGACACCGTAACCTAATGCTCTAATAGTCCGCACTGCATCACCTAGCGCATCTGTGTCGTTGATTACAATTTTTGCCTGTCGATTATTGACTTCGACATGATGTTCTTCTATTCCGGCTATATTTTTAAGACCATTGTCCACAATCATAGCGCAATGCTCACTATCTACATTTTCAAGTGGTAAGTATAATTTCTGTAAGGTATCTGTCTTCATTGACAACAATTTTTCGGATTATTATAAAGTTATACAAAGGTAACAAACCACCCAGCTGAAAGAGTTGTAGTTTTTTAATATTGTATTGTAATATTTACACTTTATCCAGTGGCTTTCTTTTTTGCTCCTTGATCTGCTTAAAATGGCTTGGTGATAATCCAGTTATTTTCTTAAACTGATTGCTCAGATAAGCAACACTTGAATAGTTCAACTTTGCAGCTATTTCACTTAGTGACAGCTCATCATACACCAGCAACTCTTTGACTTTTTCTATTTTCTGAGCTATATAGTATTTTTCAATAGTCGTACCTTCTACTTCCGTAAATAGATTAGACAAATAATTGTAATTATGATGTAATTTACGACTCAGCACATCGGAGAGGTTCTGCCCTGATAAGGTCATATCACTTTGTATCATTTCAATAATGGTACTTTTGATTTTTTCGATAGTTTGACTTTTCTTGTCATCCATAAGTTCAAAACCTAATTGGACTAGCGCTGATTCAATAGTCTTTAATTCATCTGCATTGGGCGTTTCAGTTATTTTAACTTCACCCAGCTGGATGCTTTTAATAGTATAACCATGCTTTAGGACGATGTCTTTTACAGCCATTATACAGCGGTCACAAACCATGTTTTTGATATAAAGTGTCATATTTTGCACTACAATTCTGCTTCTATATAAACGAGTTTATCCATAAGAAGTTCTGATTCGCCGCCATATCTGTAGGCTTTCCGATGAATGCAAAGATCTATGTATTTAATATGGTCTTATCTTTTCCTTCATAAGGTTGCAGATGTGTTCAGCTACCCTTTGTTTTCTATAGAAGAGATGTTCTTCACCTGATATAATATTTTCTGCGATTCCCATATGTACAAACCAGTCTGATGTAGGCCTATAAATATCCATTGATCCATAAAGTAGATCTAAGGGAATATTTAGCTTGGTAGTCTCAAACCGAAGCCTCGTGGCTGATACCAGACAAAGATAAGAACAATTTAATCCTTGAAGTGCGGCTTTCCAAGCAATCGTTCCTCCAACACTAAAAGCTAAAATATACAATGGAGCTTGCTCACGAAGTAGGAGTCTGTCCACCGCTTTTTTAATGCCTCCATTGACAAATTGGTGGTGCATGATCTCGCTATCACTCGGATATATTAGGACGCCACCCAGATCACAAGAATTATAATAATGAACCGAATTGAAGAGTGGACGTAAATGCTGTAAGTAATGCTCAGTCCATTCATTACCGATATTTCCCCACAAATCAGATAATATGATCAAGCGTTTGTCCAATGCACTGGTTATTAAATCATGATGTGTAAAATTAATACTATTTTTTAAAACTTCATAGATTTGGCGTGCAAAATACCCTCATGAATCATATAGGAAGCAGTAAACTTTAATTTTTTATTAAGAAAATTATTATTTGGTTTTAGAAACATTACTAAGAATATTTTCGTTTTTATAATTGTTATAATTGTTTTTACAAAATTTTATTATAATGAAACAAATCTTGATTTTAGGCACTTTTATACTTTTTTCTGCCTGTTCTAAAAAAGTTTACGATGAGCATAACAGCATGAATTCACTAGACTGGCAGGGCAAGTACACAGGAATGATCTCTCAGGCTGGTCAAGATGTAGAAGCTACATTGACGCTGAATAATGATAAAACTTATGAACTCATCAAGGGCAAGGCCAAGTCCACCGGTAATTTTGCATGGAGTAAAGATGGCCAAAAAATCAACCTTTCCGGTAAGGATTCAGATCTTCACTTCTTTGTAGGTGAAAATTTCATTCAACAAGTTTCTAAAAAAGGAGAAAAAGTCGGTAATGGTAATTTTCAATTACATAAAGCCGACTTGTCTATCGTAGAGAAATACTGGAAATTGGTGGAAATCAATGGTAAACCGGTGAAAGTCGCAGAAGGAATGAGTGAGCCTCATTTAATTCTTAAGACGGACGAAAATCGCGTGATTGGCAATGGCGGATGTAATGCATTCAATGGTAAATATGAACTGAACGAAGGTCATCTCAGACTGAGATTTGATCAAGTTGCTGCTACCTTAAAAGCTTGTCATGACATGAGTGTTGAAGACGAGTTTATGAAGGTCATAGGCATGGTAGATAATTATGCTACTGATGGTAAATACTTGTATTTGCATAAAGCCAGAATGGCACCATTAGCAAAATTAGAAGTCGTATATTTGAGATAATATTTTCATATAAGGTGCTGATTTGGTTGTTTCCAATCAGCACCTATTTATTTGTGATGTTCTTTCGCAGGTATCAACGTCAAATAAAATTTTATATTTTTGCAAATCACTTATTTTCAAAGCAATAATGAATTTACCAACTGATCCTATAATCCGCTCGATGCTGGATAACGATTTTTACAAGTTCACAATGCAAAATGCAGTAGTGAAGTTATTTCCTTATGCAAAGGCGAGATATAAGTTCATCAATCGTGGCGAGCACAAATTTCCTCCTGGTTTTGGTGAGGCCTTACAAAAGGAAATCAACTATTTATCCACGGTGAGTTTAACCGTCGAAGAAAAGGAATTTTTAAGAGAAAACTGTCCCTATCTTGATCCGACTTATCTTGACTTTTTAATGGGGTTTAGGTACGATCCTCAAGAAGTGAAAATCACTCAAATGGGTGAGGATCTTGACGTATTTATAGAAGGTAACTGGTACAGATCCATCCTATGGGAAGTTCCTATTCTCTCTCTTATCAGTGAGCTATACTATAAGCTGACTGAACAGCAGCGATTTTCAGATGAGGAAGTAAAAGAAATAGCTAAGAATAAAATACTACACTATAGGGATATGGGTGTCAAGATTGCAGATTTTGGCACTAGGAGGCGGCATTCATTTGCAGTGCATGACATGATCATCGATACATTGAAGAAAAACGGTGGTACGACTTTTACCGGCACCAGTAATGTAGCATTAGCACATCAGTACGGTGTCAAGCCTATCGGTACGCATGCTCACGAATGGTTTATGTTTCACGGTGCAAGGTATGGTTTTAAAATGTCCAATATTCTAGCGCTTGAAAACTGGGTTAATGTGTATCGAGGTGATTTAGGTATTGCACTTTCAGACACCTACACCACTAAAGTATTTTTTGAGAGTTTCGACCGTAAATTTTCTAAGCTTTTTGATGGTGTGAGACATGACAGTGGTGATCCGATTGAATTTGCAAAAGCAACCATCCAGCACTACAAATCTCTAAATATAGATCCACTGAGCAAAACCATCATCTTTTCTGATGCGCTCAACCTTAAAAAAGTAGATGAAATCACGCAGTTTTGCAAAGGTAAAATCGGTATGTCATTTGGTATCGGTACAAACTTGACCAATGATGTAGGCCTCAAACCTATGAATATAGTGATTAAAATGTCTGAAGCAAAGCCAGAAGGTGGTCACTGGATCGGTGTGGTCAAACTTTCTGATGAACATAACAAATATACCGGCCATCCGAAAATGATTAATCTTGCCAGAACTGTACTCAATATTGAAAATTAATCTTTCAAAATCAACATACAAATGAACGCTTTTATCATCGTAGATATTCAAAATGATTTTTGCCCCGGCGGAGCGCTAGCTGTCCATGATGGTGATAGGATTATACCGGTGATTAATAAGCTTGTACTCCAGTTTGATACCGTCGTGCTAACTCAAGACTGGCATCCTGATGGGCATTCTTCGTTTGCATCATCACATCCGGGTAAGCAGCCATACGAAACGATAGAACTGAGTTATGGCACCCAGGTTTTATGGCCTGACCACTGTGTGCAGGGTACTAGTGGTGCTGATTTCCATCCTGACCTTGAGCAACAAGCAGGACAACTCATCCTACGCAAAGGTTTTAGAAAAGGGATCGACTCCTATTCAGCTTTTTATGAAAATGATCAGACTACGGTCACAGGGCTGAGTGGTTATCTTAAAAATCGAGGAGTGGATACGCTTTACATTTGTGGCCTTGCGACTGATTTCTGTGTGAAATGGTCCGCACTCGATGGTATCAAAGAAGGATTCAGTGTTTACGTTGTGGAAGATGCTGTGGCTGGTATCGATCTGAATGATTCTGTAGCCGCTGCCTGGAAAGAAATGGAAGCCGCAGGCGTGCAAAGAATTATTTCTACAGATATTGCGCTAAAGTCAGCATTAGCCTAAATCGTCATTAGAGTAGGAGAGTACGCCATTCACAATAATAGCAGGCTGTGTATAGGTATGTTCTTGAATTTTTCCTATACCCATGATATGCCTAACAAGCCAGCTTTTACTGAGGAGATAGTCTGATATCATAGATCGATGACATCGCCACCAGAGCGCTTCAGCACACATATAAACCGTACATTGCTGTAGTGCCAGTGCTTCTAGATGTTGTATTGCGGCCTTAAATTCATTACTTTCCATATAGTCTGCATATCCACGGAAAGCATCCTTATGCCATCGATCATTGTGCGAATCCTTGTGTACACGCCTTCTACCGCCCAGGTCGGCCATATGGATATAAGTGATGCCGTGTACTTCCAGCCATGGTTGTAGGTTTTCCTTATTAAACTGCGGAAATTTATTTGAACCCGGTAGGCTACGGACATCTACAAGTAATCGGATATCAAATGATTGCAACATCGACAGAAATTCTGATGCAGTATGCGTCGAATGTCCGATAGTATATATTATCTTATTATTTAATGTGTTCATATCAATCCTTTAAGCGTAAGGATGTATTTATCAATATAAGTTTGTTTGTTTTTTGACTGGTACTGCTGTATATATCTAGGATGTTCTAGTACCTTTATGTTGTCAAACAAATTGGCTTCTTGGTTGAGTTTTTGAATGAAGGACGCATTTTTTCTTGCCCAGGATATAAACTTCGGAGGTATCCAGTCCAGTATTGATATGATTTATGAGAGATTCTATCATAAATGCCTTGACCGATGCAAATAATGCTGGGTCATCATAGTAATTAGCATTGAGCCATACACCGTTTTGGGTATGCCGCACGATCGCTAATGGAAATGGAGAATTAATGTAAAATCGGCTGTAAAATGCTGCCGCACCACCATAGGCTTCGATCATATCATATAAAAATACAGAAGAAACTTCATGGGTGTGGGCAGATTGCATCGAAATACCACAAACTTGTTCTAGTCGTTTTGTATCGGTAAATGGCACGCCTGTGACACCAGCGCCATGTCGACTGGGATTGATGCCGATGATAAATTTGCGCTTGTTATTGTCATTGTAGTATTTCTGGTAAAATTGTGTCATCACTTCCATCGTCTCCGGATTTTCAAGATAAGGATTGAGTACTTTAAATCCTTGAGGCAGTGTGCCATCGTATTGAAGATGACTATTGTATGCTATTACGCTTTCGGCAAAAGTAGCTGGCATGTAAATACGTATTTTGTCTATGTTCTGTTTAAATAAATAGGTTCATTTCTTGATTGCTTCCATACATAAGCAGGCTCATTAACGGTTATTAATCAGTCAAGGACACTTGTTTAACACCCGGGTGGGACTGGATTTGCTCTAAAAATACTTGTATGTCTTGTGAAGTGGCATTGGTGATTTTCAACTCATAAATCGATTCCTCACTTTGTTGATAAAATACTAAATTTTCTATTATTGATGGCTTTGTGTCCATCATTTGCTGGATAATAGAGCCGATCATCCCATCCGGCTGTATTACTATTCTTAAAAGCCACCTTTTCTTCTTTCGATATACCCAGGACTCCAGAGGTTGAATAGCCCAAAGGATAATCAGTGCAATGACAGTGGTAGCCATAGCGGCAAAATATAATCCACCACCCGACGCTAGGCCGATAGCGGCTACCGTCCATAATCCGGCTGCTGTAGTCAATCCGCGTATGGTTTCATGCTTGATAAAGAGAATGGTACCTGCGCCGATAAAACCTATCCCACTGACCACCTGTGCCGCCACCCGTGATGGATCGAGACTGATATGATCATCATGCAGCACATCAGCAAATCCATAAGCAGACACAATCATAATCAGACATGAGCCGACACATACCATCATATGAGTACGCAGCCCGGCTGCCCAGTTTTTACGCTCTCGCTCCAGCCCAATGAGCCCACCCAAAACAGCGGCAAGACCCAGTCTCAGCAAAATAGCTCCGCTACTTATCATGCGTTTCGTATTTTATAGATCAATATGTAAGGTTTTTTTAGCCCAATCTCTTCCGGCATCTGTCACCCTGAGCACTCGGCGCACAGTTGTTCTAGTCAGATATTGCCTTTTAAGCAGCTGGCTTAAAAAAGCATCACCAAGGCTACCAGCTAGATGGGGCATTTTTTCGCTCCAGTCTGTACAAATACGTGCAAGAGGTCGTTGTGTTGTCTTCAAACTGTCAATATCTATACCCAGGTTATTGAAAAAAGTATGCCCTTTTGAAGTGATTTCAAATCCATGATCTTTTACCTGTAAGTATCCATGCTGTATCATTGCATCAGTCAACGCAACACCTACTTTACCTGCAGGATGATTATAGCATGACCTGCAATATTTAAAATCTGCTCTTTTATAAAGATTAACTCGATTGTCATCTGGCTTGGATGCCGAAAATTGTCGATCTGATGGTACGCTATTCATGAAAAGTATAAACTTGATTATACATTATGAACATCTAAATATTCATTTCGTTGCGTAAAATTTTTATCAAGCAAATGTCGTGAATTAACAATTATTTAAAATTCATTAAGAATATTTTCATTATTCAATTTGATTTGATTTTATTTGCATTGTCAATCTTGTATTTACCAAAATAATTTCTTCGATGTTCCGAATAATAGCAACCATTGTTTTCTTATTTGGATTAAGCTATTCAAACTACATTAATGGTCAAATCAATGCACCACCTGATCCATGCAATACCGGTAATGAGAATACCTGTCAGTGCGAAAGCTCACCCATCTTATGTGCGATGGACGTACTAGATGGCTTTGAATATGATATGACTAATTTCTTGCACCCAAATGATGGACCTGATAACCCAATGTGTACACCGAATGGCGGTGGCACTACAGCTCACAATCCTACTTGGTTTAGATTTTTAGCATGGTGTTCTGACATCACTCTGCAGGTTACTACTTCAAATTGTAATCATCCTTGGGGATTTTGTAATTCACGGGGTGTCCAACTTGCAGTTTTTCCTGAATGTGAATGGCAAGACCCGGGCAATGCGGTGGCTTGTGAGGTAAATAATTGTACTTATGGAACATCACAAAGCTTCACGCTCACCATGACCAATCTTGTTATTGGTCAGATTTATTCTATGATAGTGGACGGTTGTTGTAATTCTGCGTGTCATGTAAGGATAGATTTGGTTTCATCACCTTGTCCGCCTGAGATAGGAGCTTGGCCGGGTGATATAATGGGGCCTGAGAATATTTGTGCCGGTGATTTGGTTGAGTTTTGCGTAGCTGAGGCTCCGGGTGGATTAAAATATCAATGGATGCTGGATGGGACAACTATTGGAGGTTCAGAATATAGTATTGATGGATCAGGTCAGACTTGTTATAGTCAAGTATTTTCAACACCGGGCACCTATCAATTGTGCGTAGATACTGAAAACGAATGTGTTGCAGTAACTGAAAATCCTGCTCCTAATTGTAAGACCATAACGGTAGTAGCTCCTGAAGCTGGCACTATCACTGCCAATCCTACGCCCACATGCCCAGGCAATGAAATCAGTATAACAGTTTCAGGCAATAATACAGATGCCGGAATACTGCAATACATCATCATCACTGATGCTTCAAATACGATAGTCAAAATAGAGCAAGCTAATAGCACTACTTTTACACATAATCATTGTGCCACTTTCACCGCTTATAGCTACAATATTGTTGACGGGCAAGGGACCGTTCCTAATCTGGGTGATACCTTTACATCGTCTTCTTGTAGTGGTAATTGTTGCGATCTTAGTTCAGTGACACTAAGTTTTGAGGATAATGTCGCTCCTACGATCAATAATGTACCCGCTAATATCACCGTGAGTTGCTATGCCGACATACCAGCGCTAGCAGATCTACCCTTTACAGACAATTGTATAAATGGAGGGATGGCTACAGGAACTGAAGTAGCTAACTATACTAATTGCGACGGAGGTAGTCTGGTTCGCACATGGAATGCAATAGATTCTTGTGGCAATATGTCATCAGCTACACAGACTATCACAATTGAGCCTATTCCCGTCCCTATATTTGAAGCTGCAAATGATGTAACTGTTTCTTGTGAGATGTTTCCCGAGGCGTCTTTTTTACCGCCATTGACCTATACAAATGGTAAAACCGGAAGTTGCCTAATATCCGGTACAGCTATACCCACTCGAGTGGTTGATACAACTGCATGTATGGGTACCGTGACCTATACCTGGAGTGTTACCGACGTGTGTATGCGTACAACCACCCAAACTCAGGTTTACACAGTAGAACCACCTGCAGAAATAGCTTTTGTAGATTTGCCACCTGATCAGCTTACAGTGGTATGCTCTGATATACCAGCAGCAAGTGTATTGCCACCACTCCAGTACACTAACAGTAGTAGTGGTAGATGTCTGATTCAAGGCACGGTTATTCCAGATAGGACTGATAATTATGACATCTGTGGAGGTACCATCGTTTATCTTTGGGAAAAGACAGATAGCTGTGGAAGGTCCATCAGCTATCAACAAACATTAAATATAGAGCCTGCACCCGAAGCCACCTGGATCAATCCACCTGCAGATGTTACCGTACCATGTGGGCAAACGGTAGATCCGGCTTTTATGCCGGATTTAGCGTATTCAAATGGAGCTACCGCAGGTTCATTTTGTGAAATAGCAGGAATAGTTACGCCTACACGCACAGACAATATTACTGGATGTGAAGGCACAGTGACCTTTTACTGGGAATTTACAGATGCTTGTAGTAGGACGATATCTCATACTCAGGTTTATACATTGAGTCCACCGGATGAACCTACATGGATCAATCCACCTGTAGATATCACGGTTCAATCTTGTGATGGATTTGATTATGACGATCTACCACCACTCAATTATGACAACGGTGGAACTGGTGCAGATTGTCAAATAACTGGCAATGTAACACCAGTAAGAACCGGTAGTATCGATGATTGTCAAGGAGCATATACTTACACTTGGGAATTTACAGACAAATGTGGACGTACTATTACGCATACCAGAACGGTTACGGTGCTTCCTCCTGATGAGGCTGCATGGGTCAATCCACCTGCTGACATGACCGTAGAATGTGTTAATGAACCAGATGCATCAGCTGTGGATCTCAACTATACTAATGGGAGCAGTGGAATGTGTTTGATGTCTGGTACAGTTTCAGCTGTACCCACTGTGCAGGAAAATAGCGATTGTTCTAAAGTTTATACATACGAGTGGATGGTTACCGATCTATGTGGAAGAACCATCACTCACACACAAACTATCAATGTAAACCCACCACCTGAAGCCGTCTTTATCAATCCACCGGCTGATATTACCGTACAATCCTGTGATGGGTTTGATGTAGATGAATTAGCACCATTAAATTACGATAATGGCATTATGGGAGACTGTGGTATCGCAGGTAGTGAGGTACCAGTACGTACAGGTTCTGTGACTGATTGCCAAGGTGTTTATACCTATACCTGGACATTCTCAGATAATTGTGGAAGAACCATACAACATGTGCGAACGGTGACAATAGTACCACCTGCAGAAGCTCAATTTATCAACCCTCCGGCCAACACAACTTTAAACTGTATAGACGCACCAGATTTATCTAATCCACCAGTTTTAAGCTATACAAATAATTTGACCGGAACATGTGAAATATCAGGGTCTGTTCCAGCTACCATAACTGACAATAGCAATGGTTGTCAGGGATCATATCAGTTAGTTTGGGAATTCACAGATAATTGTGGTCGGACCATTCAGCATACTCAAATCATCACTGTCAATCCGCCTGATGAACCAGCCTTTATAAATCTGCCGCCACCAGTGAGCAATGTAACTTGCGAAAACGAGCCTGACCCAAACAATATTCCTACCTTAATGTACACTAATAATAGTTCAGGATCATGTTTAATAGCAGGTGAAGCACCAGGTAGGCTTGATATTCAAGATAATGGATGTGCAAAAATTTACACTTACACCTGGAATTTTACTGATCCATGTGATAGGACTATCCAATATTCACGAATAGTCAATGTACAACCACCTCCGGTTGCAGTGTTTATAGATCCACCAGTTTATACTAGTATGTCTTGCGAAGACGCAGATAATCTACAAGTACCTGACTTACAGTATTCCAATAATTCTGTGTGTGATATCTCAGGTACTTTATCGCCGACTGTAGTATCAAACTATAATGCATGTGGAGGTACTATAAATATAGATTGGACAGGAGTGGATGCTTGTGGCAGACCACTGAATTATTCTCAAATTATTATTGTCAACCCTGCTCCACCACCAGTTATCACAACGCCATTACCACAAGATATAACTGTATCATGTCAAGATCTTAACCAATATGCTATAACACTTGATTATAGTAATGAACAATCAGGTAATTGCGAGCGATCAGGTAGAATTCAGGGCGTGCTCAATAATGCAGGTGTGACTTTATGTGGAGGAACAGCTACCGTCACTTGGCAAGCTAATGATGGTTGTGGTACTAGTTTGAATCACACACAGCGTATCACGATAGAACCAACACCACCTGCTGTATTTCTAGACCCACCACCAGCTTCACAAGTTATCGCCTGCACTGAAATTCCGTCAAACCCACCTCCGTTACAATATTCCAATGGCGAATCTGGATTTTGTGGTATCAATGGTACAATAACGCCGATTCAAACAGGGGGCGCCACGGCTTGTGGTGGAATCATTCAATACACATGGCAATTTACAGATGCATGTAACAGATCAATCATTTATAATCAAGATGTGACTATTCTTCCAGCAGATGACCCTTGGTTTACAACTGACCCTGAGGATGAATTCTCACCTTGTAATGCTGGCTTTCCAGATCCTTATCCATTAATTTATACTAATCTGGCTCCGGGCAATTGTGGAATAGATGGCAGTGTGATGCCTACTTACACAGATGATGGAGATACGCGTACCTTTATATGGACTTACACTAATCAATGTACTGGAACTACAATAACAGAACAACAAACAGTAACCATCAGCCCCGTACCCGATCTCGTTGCTGACCCTGTGGATATTGATATTTGTTATGGAGATATCTATGACCTTGCAGATATTGTAGTAACGGATTTGAACGGTACTAATATTACGCTATCTTATCATGACGGAACACCTGCTACATCCGCTAATCAGCTTTTTTCAACCCTTGTATTAACCGACATTATTGACAAATATTATATCCTTGCCACTAATGAACATGGATGCACGGATGAAATTGAAATTAGATTCCATAACCAACTACCACCGGATGGTGCTTTTGGCAAAAACCTTTCTTTGTGTGTGGATAGTCCACCGATCAGCCTTTATGATTTGCTGTATCCGGGTTATAATAACAATGGGTATTGGAGTGATGAGTATGGTACAGGCATCAATATCGATGATCCTACATCAGTAAGTTTTGCCGGTCAACCTGCAGGTGATTACACATTTGTTTATGTCATTCCTAGTATAGGTGTTTGCCCCGACATTTTAGTAGAAGCAACAGTAACCTTACTAGAATCAGGTATTTATGATGTAGGATTAGTGAAGTGTGCGCCTGATTTCAATACTTATTTTGTAGAAATTATTACCGGTGATTTTACAATTACTAGTTCAGCAGGCAATGTTTCAACTATTGGCGGCCTAACCACTATTTCCAATATTCCGATTGCAGAAAGTGTCACCATCACATTGACACCTATCTCAGGCAATTGTGCTGACCAATCCTTAGTCATCGATCCACCTCAATGCAATTGTGATGTAATACCTAAACCTATATCTGGAGGCAATAAAAAAGCGTGCCTTCATCAGACAGGTATCACGCTCGATGTCACAGTCGAGAATGGTCTCACTGCTCAATGGTATTCTGCTGATAGAGGCGGTACATTATTACTAGATGGATCGACCTCATTTGCACCTCCAACTGATGTTGTGGGATTATTCACTTATTATGTTCAAGCTATTGACCCAGTCACGGGTTGCTTTAGTCAAAGACAAGCGATCACCTTTGAAGTATTGCCATTGCCAGTTGCTAATAATGCTGTCTTGAAGGTTTGTAATATCAATCAAAATGGGATAGCTCAGTATAATCTCGTTGATGCTAATGCACTCATATCTTCAGGAGGCGGACTGACATTTACCTACTATCTAAACCAGGCTGATGCGGAAAACGAAATGAATCCTCTGGTCAGCCCTTTTACCAATACAGTACCAGACCAAGTCATTTATGCATCAGTAAAAAATGTCAATGGTTGTAAAAAGATAGTTATGGTGACTTTAAGCACATCACCATTACCTTCAATAACTTATAATGTAGAAAATGAAACTTGTTCAGGATCAAAAGATGGCAAGATTATTATCAATCCTCCGTATGACAATCTTCAATTCAAATTGAGTGCTTTACCATGGAGCAACAATACAGAAATATCAGGGTTACAGCCTGGATCATACACGTTACAAGTTCGTGACACACTCGGATGTACCAATGCCTATTCAGTGGTTATAACTCCTGGCCAAAATCTTAAATTTGAAGAATTCAGCCTCAATTGTGATAACAAAGGAACGCTGAGTGATGGTAACGATGATGTGTATAACTTAGTAATGAATATATCCTCTAATCCTGCATCTAACGGTACCTATAGGATTGTTTACAATGGACAAACTATTCATGCGTCATTAGCATATGGAGTGCAACATAGTTTATCATTATCTGCTGACGGTTCATCAGGTATCATTGAGATAATTGACAATGCAACGGGATGTAAAATCACTAGAAATGCCGGCCCATTAACTCCATGTTCTACTAATTGTGCTATTGACATCAACGGGCTAGATATCAGCTGTGATAATAGTGGTACAGATGCTGACCCTGCGGATGATATTTACACTATAACCTTTGTGGCTAGTGCTGTCAATCAAGGTGCTTCAACATCATTTACACTTTTGATTAACAATGTAATCACAGGTACTTACAATTATGGAGAGACCGTTACTTTCACTATGCCTGCTGATGGTTCGTCACCAGATATCAGAGTAAGAGACTTTTTGAATTTACAGTGTTTTTCATCGATTCAAGTGGGCACCTTACTGGGTTGTTCAGGTAGCTGTCTGATTGTTGCAGATGTAAGTGATGTCAGATGCAATGACAATGGCACCATCAATGATCCCAACGATGATACATTTACCTTTGCTCTTGTAGTCAATGGATTTAACACATCTGCTTTCTGGCAAATTGAGGGAAACAACCAACTGTATGAATACAATACTAAGATTACATTAGGCCCATTTCCTGTATCCGGTGGAGATGTTACGTTGACGATACATGATCAGGCTGATCCTAGTTGTAGTAAATTTATCACTATTCCTGCACCACCTCCATGCAGCACTCCATGTGTATTGAGTATTTCGGATTTACAAATAAGTGCTTGCGATGATAATAAAACTGGTGATACAGATGCAGATGATACCTATAACATAACATTTAAGGTAAATGTGGTAAGTGGAAGTACAAATTTCTATAATGTAACCTATGCTGGCAAATCATATGGGCCATTTAACTACGGTCAGGTTGCAAACATAACAGGTTTACCGGCCAATGGTCAAGAGTTGACATTCATAGTGACGGATGCTATCAATGCTGGATGTACATTATCATTTACAGCCATACAAAATCCATGCTCATCATGTAAGCAGACAGTGGATGCAGGCACTGATATTGTCTTAACATGTAGTCAAAATACCGCTACACTTACTGCAACAGCATCAGAGACAGGCGGTATATTTGTATGGTCAGGGCCAAATGGATTCTCACGTACAGGACAAACCATAACTACAAATACCGAAGGTGTGTATATCGTTACGGTAACATTTCCTGACCAATGTGTAGCTACGGATCAAGTCACTGTGACGAAGGATGCTAATATTCCTGATGCTTTTGGAGGGAAAGATCAGACACTCAATTGTGTTATAACAGAAATAATGCTGACAGGCTCTACCACTTCTCAGGGAAGCAATCTCATTTTCCAATGGACCGATGCCGGCGGAAATATTATCAGCAACACTACAGGATTACTGGTCAACCAACCTGGATCTTACTATTTTGAAGTGATAAATACAGAGACCAATTGCTCATCAGGCAAATCAGAAGTTAGGGTTACTGAAGATATCAAAAAACCTCTAGCCCAAATCAATGCTGACCCAGGTCCTGTATTGGATTGTATTATTGGTACTGTCACTTTATCCGGAGAACCTATTGCAAACGTTATTTTCAATTGGAACACTGGAGAAACGCACATTTCTAATCAGCCGTCTATCGTGATTTCTAAAGAAGGAACGATTACCATGATTGCCATTGACACTATCAACGGTTGTGATAATTTGGCTACAATTGACATTATAGACCTACAAGATTATCCTATCCTGATTACTAAACCAGCTGAGCCTATTACATGCTTGAACAATGGCGTGTATATTTCCGCAGGATTATCACCAGGCGGCCCCAACTTAATGTTCCAGTGGTTTGATGTAAATAACAAAGAAATCAAAGGACAAAATGCCGATTCACTTTATGTTACCTCTCCGGGAATATATTATGTCGTTTTGACTGATACCCTAAATCATTGTTCAAATCGGGATACATTTGAAGTGGAAAGAATAGGAGATTTTCCACAAGTCAAACTACCGGAAGACATAGGTTTATATTGTGGAGAAAACACCGCATCGCTCACGGCACAAATTATCAACCCTACTTCAGATATTGTGTTGACCTGGAGTACTCCTGATGGTAATATTTTGTCAGACCCAACTAAAGCCAGCATTGAGATAGAAGGTTCAGGGACATACCAAGTCGATGTAGTTTATCCTGTTTCAGGGTGCAAAACGAAGGAAAGTCTTACGGTTACGGTCGATGACAACTATCCTGTAGATATGAGAGTAGTAGTAAATGACGAAACGTGTGAACAACAAATAGATGGACAGATAGCGGTAGCATCGGTTTCAGGTGGCAAAGAGCCCATAACATTTAAGTTAAGTAATGGATTGAGCAATACTACCGGTCAATTTAGTCCGCTTGCCCCAGGAAAGTACACACTTGAAGTTATAGATGCTAATGGATGTGTACTGGATACCTCTTTTGTGATTAATGCGGGTCATCAAGTACAGTTATTTGCTACATCTCCTGTAGACTTGATTTACAACCATACTCAAATACTAGAGATCATCACTAATCTCAAACCTGATGAAATAGCCTCCATAGTATGGACACCATCAGATAACCTTTCTTGTGATGATTGTCTGGTTACAACAGTTACGGGTATTAAAAACACCACCTATGAGGTTGTCATCACAGATATCAACGGCTGTACTCAGAGCGTTAAAATTGTGATTAGAGTTGATGAAAATGTGATCATAACAGTACCTAATATTTTCAATCCAGGTAGTACTATTAACAAGTATTTCTCTGTCTTTGGCAATGAAAGCATCGTTAATATAGAAAAACTGGCCATTTATGATCGATGGGGCAATCTGGTCTTTCTTAACGAAAATTTCAAGCCTAATGTTCCTTCCGAAGGGTGGGATGGAAGTTTCCATGGCAGAAATGCAGCTCAGGGCGTATATGTTTACATCATCCATTACGAAACTCCTAACGGCGTAAAGGTATTAACTGGCGATGTAACCCTCATTCGCTAGTCATAAAACATAATTATTGAAGAAAGAGGAGCAATTGTGTTCCTCTTTTCTTATTTTTGGCTCATGGCAACTTAAAACTGCCTTAATTTATCTATGAATTGGGCACCATTTCCATATTTCAGAATAGCTCTTGTGTTTTGTGCAGGTATATTTGTACAAGAATACTTCGCAGTTAATGGCAATTTTGCCCCCATTTTAGTAGGTCTTTTGATAATCAGCTGGCTTTTATATGAAAGAATAGCTCAAAATATAGCGCTAAAACCTATCATCAGCGGGATATTTATTTTGACTGTTGTGTTTCTAACTGGGATGATACGCACACAATTAGCTGCATCCAGACTTGACCAATCGATAATTTCAGGTGATACTTATAAATATATTTCAGGAACAATCATCGAGCATCTAAAATCCCAGAATACAATAAGATTTCAAATACGCAGCAGTATGCTTGTTAATGATAGTATGCAAATACCCGTTGACAATCAACTGATTATTTCATTCAAAATAAATGATTCAATCGCTCAACGCTACAAAAGAGGAGATATTATTTACATCAAGACAAAACTCAAGAATGTCAAAAGAAATACAAATCCTGATGCTTTTGATTATTCAAAATACCTTAAGTACAAGGGTATTCTTCAAATGGGTTTTGTACTCCCTGGAGATCATCATCTTATCAAATCCGGTGGACTCCATTTCTTTCAGCAACTAGCCTCATCTTCAGCTTATTATGCTGAGAAAGTAATTCATCAGTATATTCATGATGAACAAGCGATAAGCATAGCAGAAGCCTTACTCATAGGTAAGAAAATAAATATCAGGCCCGAAGTGTATAAAAGTTATGCAGACACTGGGGCTGTCCATGTACTTTCTGTATCTGGTATGCACGTGGCCATTTTTATAGCTATTTTTATTTATCTTTTTGGCTTATGGAAGAGTCATAATCTAACAATAGGTATCATTAAAGTTAGCTGTTTACTAATTATTGTGTGGTTTTATGTATTCCTGACTGGCATGTCACCTTCTGTATTTAGGGCTGGTATGATGGTCAGTTTTTATATCTTAGGCAAAGAGTTATTTCGCAAAGCGAGCACTTACAATATTCTCTCCATCACTGCCATACTCATGCTGATGTATGACCCTTATTATCTGTTTCAGGTTTCTTTTCAGTTGTCTTTCATCTCTCTTTTGAGTATATTATATTTCCAACCCATCATCGAAAAATGGTGGTATCCGGACAACAAAATACTGAAGTTTACATGGACGATGGTAAATGTATCCCTTGCCGCTCAGATCCTAATTTTTCCATTTAGCATCTATATATTTCATCAGATGCCACTCAGTTTTGCACTGAGCAGCATTTTAGCCATCCCATTAGTATCAGTAGTTATTTACCTTGGTACTTTGATGATCATTTTAAGCAGTTTGCCACCTGTCGCCCAATTTCTAGGATGGATCATTGAATATTGTATAGTGATAATGAATGCTGGTATAGAGTGGATAAGCTACCTACCCGGTAGTGTAATTCAGAATCTATATATTTCAGATTTGGTACTGTTTTTATTAATAATAAGCATCTCCTTATGGATATTGTGGAATGAAACAATGGTAAAATATGCGCTACCATTAGCTGCTTTTGCGCTATTGACTAGTGTAAGCATAGTAACACTCAATAAAATAAAAGCCTCTGGTCAAAAAGGCATTGTTATTTATGACTTATTTGACATAGATGCAGTTGATGTCGTCAGTGGAAGAACTGTTTATAGGTATGTTCCGGAAGGATTCAATGATTTAAGAATGGAGTTTGCATCCACTAATTTCCTACTCAAGCACAGAATTCAGAACATAGATAGCCTACAATATTATTATGTTGAATGGAGCGATTATTCATTTTTAATTTGGAATGATCACTTATATAATCGACTACTTTTCAAAGAGCAATCTCCTGACATTTTGTATATTCCCGCAAATACTCGGCTGTCTCCGGAAATTATTTTTAATTATGTATGTTCAGACAAGATTATTCTTAGCCCCAATATGAGACGAAAATATAAAACAAAATGGCTAAATTTGCAGGCTGAATTGAATATTCGTATCCATGATATCAAAGAGGATGGTGCTTTTATACATTTTATCCGATAAATTAAACAGATGGGATACATCACTATAAAATATATTATACGTCTCTCCTTACTCGCTGGCCTTATTTACTTGAGACAACTCGCCGAAGTCAACGAAAAACTTTTGAATAATACATTCAGTATTATCCACAGTGTGCTGACATTTTTTTATTTTTTTGACAATAATCAATATTGTTACTTCCATTTTGGTCATGGTGTACCGACTCAGGAAGAATATCCCTTACAAATTTACAGACAACGTCATCAATGGTATCAACAACCTCTATTACCTAATTGTCACCTTTGGTGTGATTCTCATGATATTAGGATTCTGGGATATAGAAATCAAAGATTTGTTGACATCACTGAGTATCGTGGCAGCTGCGCTAGCTATTATTTCAAAGGAATATGTCAATAGTATAATAAGTGGAATCATCATCAGTTTTTCGAAAGAAATCAACATTGATGATTATGTTAAAATTAGTGGCCATAAAGGAAAAATCATTGATATTACTTTGACAAAAATATCGTTACTCAACGATGATGATGATATCATCTATATACCTAATGATAAGGTCTATCAATCAGAGGTGATCAATTATACTAAAAAGGAATTAAAGAAAGTAAGTGTAGATTTTGAGTTGGATGCTAAGTATCACACCACTATCGAAATGCTGGAAGCAAAACTTATCGATGCGCTTAAGGACTACAAAGAATATATCGAAGATGACTCATTTAATATCAAAATTGTCAATCTGTACCACGACTATCTTTCACTAAAATTTCAGTATAAACTTAAAGAAGTAAATAGGGAAGCAGAGCGAATGATCCGAAGAAAAACGATCAGGGTAATAGCTAATTCTATCAAAGAAAATGAGATTGAAAAATCAAAAAATTCTTGAAAAATTTTGCCATATTTAAATTCTATTTAATATTTGTACTTTATTTTACATTAAAACCATTGATATTTTAAACTAAATTAGATCGTTGTCATTTTGTCATGAAAAGCAATAGACCAAAAAAGTTTCAAAAAAGATCATTTTGAAGAAGGGGAGAATTTTCCTCAAAAAGCCCCTAAGAAAAAAATGGCTCCTGCCGATTCAAAGGTAAATTTAAAATCAAAAAAATTCTGGAAAGATATATATGAAGAAGAAGAGGATGAGATTGAAAGATTCATCAGAAAAAGTTAAATAATATCTTCTCATTACAAAATATTCAAGGGTAAACCCCTAATTTTCATAGTTTTTATAATTTTTTCATTAGAAATATGTAACATTTCCATATTTTTAACGTCTATATTATATAAACATTATAACCCATGAATATTTTTTGGAAAAAGACCCGTCTTTTTTTCGAAAGGCTATTTAGTCGATCGAAAAGGGTAATCACTTTTCCTCAGGAGGAAGAGCATGATTTATTTATTGGAGTTTAATCAGTTAATGTACCTAGTACCCCCCAAAATTAGCTGATAGCTCTAGAGATTTAAAAGTCAGAATGTTTCCAGTCTTGGTTTCCATTCTGACTTTTTTTATTTGAATCGATATTTAAAATTTATTGACCACTCGATGTATCCAAAGGAGCGAGATAAAGCGATGCTTCGCTCATGGCTATCTTCATTTTTTCAGCAACCAGCTCAATATTAACTTTTTCATTTTTCAAATAAGCTTCTTGTTCATTGACTTGCTCAGGCAGTTTAAACATAGCCATCCATGACATCATCGCTTCATCTGCTTCTTCTAGCTTCTTGATTTTCTCATCCACTTCAGCTGCATTTTGGTCTGTCCTGATGGCCGTTAACTGCTTTTTCAATTCATGAATTTTAGACATTTGAGGCATCACTGCATCGTGTATCTCCATGACTTGTTCATATAATGGTGATTCAGTTCCATCCTTTACGGTTTCTTGTGCTGGTTGAGTTGCCTCATTTTTACATCCTATGATCAAGAATGTTGAGAGGAAAAAAATTACATATCTCATTTTAAAAAATTATTTTCTGCAAAGCTATCAATTTAAACCGATATGAGTTACAGCATATATCATTTTTGTTTTTTGAATATAACGGAATTAATGCCCAATGGCCAATCACCTGACTCAAAGTGCCATAAATAAATCAATAAATCAATAAAATATAAATATGTTGTGGTGCCAAACCTAAATATTATTTTGCAGTCTTACATAAAATCTAAGCCTTTTCTAATCAAATATTTGATAAGCAAGATTTATGATATATTAATTTTGCGGATATTAAATAATGATCTAAAATAATTTTCATGAGTAAATCACGACTAATTCTGATGTTTCTAATGGTGGCTATGTATGCTGTCAATGTCATTGCGCAGGAATACACCATCAAAGGTAAAATTACAGACATGTATAATCAACCACTTCCTGCTGTCATGGTATCCAATCAGCAAAATGTATTGAATTATACCGATGAGCATGGCAATTTTTCTTTTGAATCTCAAAGAGGTATCAATAAGATATATATTAAGTATCTAGGTATGCAGGATTCTGTAGTGACGGTTAATGTCACGAATTCAGATATAAATTTGGGCAATATCCGACTAAAAGAGCTAGGCACTATTCTTAAGGAAGTGAGTGTAAATACCACTTCGATGCCCTATAAAAGCGGCATTCAGGGCACCAACTACTATGTCAACCCTCTGACAATGAAAAGAGTGCAACCCATTTCTACAGAAGAGATGCTAAAAGCACTACCTGGAGTAAATGTTTTGTCCGACATGGGGATATCAAACCGACTCAACGTAAGTATTCGAGGGTCATGGAACCGAAGGTCTGAAAAAATTCTTATCATGGAAGATGGTGCTCCTATATCTCCTGCACCTTATACTGCTCCCGGAGTTTATTACAATCCGATTAGTGATCGAATTTCAGGCATTGAGGTGCTGACTGGAGCTGATTTGCTGAGATATGGTCCAAATAATATGTTTGGCATGATTAATTACAATACGCCTAAACCACCTCAGCGGCCTGCTCTAAAGGCAAAAATCACCGGAGGGCAGAGAGGTTATTTCACAGGACTCATGTCTTATGGTGGTACCTGGGATAGAGTAGGGGCTCAAATCGAGGGTGTATTTAAAAAATTTGATGGATTTACGGATAATTCTTCCGTTCAAATGATTAACCTTAATGCAAAAGTGTATGCCCAGCTTGCAGATAATCAGTCTTTATTTTTTAAAGTGAGTGGACAATTTGAAGATAATCAGGCTACACTTAGTTCTATGACACCATATACTTTTTCAATAGATCCTACTAAGCATCCATTTGATGCAGACCGCTTTACTATGCACAGATATGGTATGGATATCATTCACAAATACACACCGGATGATAATTCTTCCTTTACAAGCAGAATTTTTGCCTCTGATTTTGCACGAGACTGGTGGAGACAAGTCAGTACGGTTATAAAAGCTGCTGATGTCAGACAATATGTAGGAGAAGAGATTTTTTCAGAAAAGTACAAGTATCTTGAAGGTAGATCTTTTACCGATGAAGATTATGTGAGAGTGGGCAAAATCAACAGCAAAGGTAGAGAATCAACAACAGACAGTCGATGGAATTTTACTGTTGCATCTTTTGATGAAACATACGAACACACATTCAAGGGTGATGGATGGAAAAACAATATTGAAGTACAGGCAAAGTTATATAAGGAAACTTATATCGATAGAGTACTTGCTGCAGATTCGTCAAGGTGGGCTAGAACTGGTAGATTTACAACAGACCTTCAGTATTCTCTTTATTCGATATCAGGTTATTTAAGAAATCAGTTTACTTATGGGAATCTGGATATTATTCCTATTTTTAGACTCGAAAATGTGCACATGTTCAGAACTGATAATATTGCTAATGCTAACAACCCAAATCTGACTTCAGATGAAGGAAATGACAGAGCCAATAGCTATACTATTTTTCAGCCAGGTATAACATTATCTTATCAAAAAAGCAATATGAAATGGTTTGGAAGTATATATAAGGGATATATTGCTCCATCTAAATACTACGGCTTCCTAGTTGAGAGAGATGGCGTACTTGTCAATCCACTTTCACCTGAAGAACTCAGCAATATTAAGCCAGAAGTAAGCATCAATGCAGAGTTAGGGGTGAGAGGCAATATTTATAAAAATATAATAGGAGGTCAAATCGCTGTGTACAATAATGAAATCAGTAATTTTTACCTTGCAGGATGGAATGAATTTTTTGACAAACTTGCAAATATTCGCTTAAGAGGAGCTGAATTGGCTCTAAATATTGATTTGATGCCTAATAATCATGTACATAGTCTAAGTATTCAACCGAGTGTGACACTAATTAGTTCAAAAGTTAAGTCAGGAGAACTAGTGGACAGACACTTGTTTACACAAATCAAGCACACACAAGCTACTAAACAAGAAATGGTTGATAAGGCTAATTCTAATCCCGGTGGTTACGCATTTTATGTAAAAAACAGTGAAGGTAAGGAAGAATTGCTCGATTATCCGATTAGTGTGGACCAAATAGGTAATGTAGTGAAGACAGTCTATAAATTTGGTAAAGGTGGAATAGAAAATGGCGAAACACCAAATACCCCTAAATTTTCATATTCTGTCAATGCTGATTATGGATATAAAAAATTCAATTTTGGACTAACATATAACTACGTATCTAATCAGTTTAGTGAATTTGCTAATTTTGTTAACGAATCCGGAGATGGTGGACTTGGCCAAGTAAAGGCATTTTCCACTATAGATGCCAACTTAAATTATGACTTTAACCTTAGTTCTGTAAGATGCAGCTTTTTCGTCGTAGGCAAAAACTTAACAAATCAAGTTGTCGTAGGCTCAAGGCTCAATAGAGGTCAGTCAGGTATTATGCCTACAGGATGGCGTCAGATCAACAGCGGAATTATCCTCGAGTTTTAATCTGTGATTTTGATGTGTAATAAACGTTATTCACAAAGTAATTTGACAATTTTGGGTTAATTTAATGGAATGTTTGATCAAATGTTTTATTTCAGCGACAATCTTTACACAATCCACATCACTAAACATCTCAATATAGATCGGATAGGGGCGAAAGTACATGTTGTAGAGCGAAACAAACCATCAAATATTCTTGGTTGAATAGAAGTTTCTATGAAAATGGATGGGAATTATCTTTTTAAAAAAAGGTAATTCCCATCAAACTGCAAACCTTATATTAATGCATTCTACCAAAAAATGATGTATATCAAAGCTACGAGTGCAATTACCACCACAGATAAAAAGTTAAACAAGAAATTGGTCTTGAATAACTTTCTTTCATAAATGATAGCTTTAGGGTCGTCACCTTTATTTTCCATCATGGAGATAATTATCATCATGAGAGAGATCAGTAAAAAGCAGTAACCCATTCGATCCAGAAAAGGTACACCCGGTGTAAGAAATTTGAAAGCTACCGAAAGCGGGATAGCTAGGATAACTCCTGCTAAAGCAGCATTCGTTGAGGTTCTGCGCCAGAACAACCCGAGCACAAAAATAGCTAGACGCCCGGACTGATAAAGCCAGTGTATTCCTGAATATATTGAAAAGCCTGCTCAAGGTTGCCTAATTGTGGAGCGATGATCATTCCCACTATGATGAAGATTAGGGACGACCACTTACCCACTTTTACCAGTTGCTTCTCTTGTGACGGAGTTAATTTTTGAGCTAAATTATCAGGAGTATCTTCATCTGTACTATTAACTTTCATGACCAGTGGCTTGTATAAGTCTAGTGAGAAAATCGTGGCAGCACTATTGACGATAGAGGCGATTGAAGAACCTATCGCAGCTATCAAGGCCGCAAGAGCAATCCCTTTAAACCCTACACCAACATAATTGCTAATGACCCATGGATAGGCTTCGTCAGGTTTGCTGATATCAGCACCTAGCACATAAGCTGCGATACCGGGAATCACTACAATCAAAGGTAAGATCACCTTTATCAGTGCCGCCGAAGCCGTTCCTACCTGCGATTCTTCTAGACTTTTGCATGCGAGTGAACGCTGTATAATGTATTGATTGGTTCCCCAGTAATATAGATTAGCTACCCACATTCCACCAACTAGAACTCCGATACCCGGAAGATTGATGTACTCAGGATTGGATTTATCAAGAATCATGTCAAATTTTTCAGGAGCACGCTCTATTAACTGACCTAGTCCAGCCAGAATGCCTCCTCCGTCACTTACAGCATTTAAAACCATATTGGAAGCCACAAGACCACCCAGTATCAAAGCGACCACTTGAATTACATCTGTTAAAGCTACTGCCTTCAAACCTCCTAGTACCGAAAACGAAGCAGAATATATCGCCAAACCTATAATGGCATACATCATAGGTATGCCTACTATCTGCACAATAGCCAGTGACCCAAGATATAGCACTGAGGTGATATTGACAAGAACAAACAATAAAACCCAAAAAAATGCTAAGCCAGTCCTCACTCGTGAATCAAAACGCTTTTCAAGAAATTGAGGCATTGTATATATTTCTTTCTCAATGAAAACCGGAAGGAAATACTTAGCTACAATAATAAGCGTTACCGCTGCCATCAATTCGTAAGCTGCAATACCCAGACCGATGACATAGCCTGAGCCGGACATACCAATAAATTGTTCTGCTGATATATTTGCTGCAATCAACGAACCACCTACAGCCCACCAGGGTAGGGCTTTTGAGGCTAGAAAATAATCATTCGCTGTTTCTTTTTTCGAAGTGTAAGAAATCCACAATCCTATTATTATCATAAAAGCTATCCAAGCGATAACAATTCCTGTATCCAGTGCTGATAAATTACTCATTATTATTGATTTTATTTTCCTACTTATTGTTTTTAGCCGTTAAAATGTATTGATAATCCAGCGACACATCATCTGATACGATTTGACTAAAACCTTCATCATTCAAAATATCTTCCAGTTTGTCGAGATAAATACGCTCAGACTTAGGTGGCGCTTGAATGGGCAATCGCTTCATTTTGTAATCCACAATCATTATCGTTCCACCGTTTCTAAGTCCACTTTTAATCTTGTGAATGTATGCCTTTGTATCGGGCAAATATGCGATAGTATTGATGATCACAACGATATCCACTTCATTTTGCTGTAATCCGGGGTTATCACTCTCTGCCAGACGGGTTTGAAGCCGCTTTTGCTCTTCAGCAGGCAGGAGTGTGCCTACTGAATCGATGTATTTAACTAATGATGGCTCAATTTCTATGGCGATGACACTCGCTCCAGATTTTATGAACCTGAAAGAAAAATACCCAAAACCTGCACCAATATCAGCAATGACCTTCCCGTCAAGGTCGCCCAACTTACGAATCACTAACTCAGGTTTTTGCCAAATAGCCCTACTGTTAAACATCGGATCTTCATCATATATAGACTCAAGAGTATCTTGCTCTATTTCTGATGTGGAATCAATTGATACAAGTGTCTTATCCCCTTGATTTTTACATCCATTACATATGAGTAAAAGACAGAAAAATAAAACAAATGTATGGCTATGCTGCATATATAAAGTGAGTTGAATGGTAATTCAAGGCGAAAGTTATAAAAAAAATAAATTTTACTAGATTTTCTCCAAATAAATTATGAATCGACTAGATGCGCTTTATAAATTCTAGCAAGGTAGGGTAGTAACAACCATTTGGATTTCGTCTCAGCTATAACCATTCTATCTGATTTTATTCTTACATTTGTGCATCTAAAAAGAAGGAAGAAAATTATTTATAATATTTTTGAGTATTTTGTAACTTTTATACTAAATTTTCATTATATAGTCAACATTAATTTTTATCATTTTTCATAATAATAATTCGAATACACATGAAACAATTTTTTTCTCTATTTGGGTTAATAGCCTTATTAACAGCGAGTTATGGACTTTCAGCTCAAAAAACACTTGAAAAAGGGTCTTTAACTATGGAAATCACAAAAATTTCTGCGGAAGATCCTCAGATGGAAATGGGACTTTCTGCATTGAAAGGATCACAAACTGAGATGATATTTGATCAGGACAAGTATATGACCATTTCTAGCATGATGGGCGGCATGGTTAATACTAAGGTGCGCATCAACAAAAAAGAAAATGCATTTGATCTATTTATGGATGCTATGGGCAATAAAATGTGGGTAGAATCTAAGCTAGACGAGAGCCAAACGCCTGAAGAAGCAGCAATAGCCAAGCATACTAAAATTGTTTATGACAAAAATGACACTAAGGAAATCTTGGGCTATAAATGTTACAAAGCTACCATCACTAATCCCGAAATGGATAAAGATATGGAAATCATCGCTTATGTAACACCTGACATTAAGGCAAGCGGCAATATGATGCAGGGATTTCAATCCGTTAGTTTGGATGGTTTGCATATGGAATTCACTATGAAGAATCCACAATTTTCAATGACCTTCAGAGCGGTTGACATTAAAGATACTGTTGATGAAAGTAAATTTAATATCGATACGAAAGGATACAAAAAAATGACAATGGAAGAATTTAAAAATTCTATGGGTAATATGGGCGGATTCTAATTTGAATTTACAAATACAAAAAAAAGGAAGTCTTTAAATGGGCTTCCTTTATTTATATAGTTGTTTGGCTTGATATGATCATCGGTAAATAGCCCAAAATAAAAGAACTTTTTTTCCTATAATTAATATTATGTTAAATAGGAATATTTAATTACTCCTACTGTATCGGTCACAATCTCTTTTTTAAGCTGATGATTTCTTCTTTATCGAATATCTACCATAGAATTAAAATCAGATAAAAGAATTACATTTGCAGCAAATTTTTACCCGTGAAGAAATATATACCTTCTGCAATAACTTCTTTGAACCTAATCGCAGGATTTACAGCAATTATGATTGGTGACTTCTTCTGGAGTTCGATATTGTTGCTCGCTAGTTTTGTTTTTGACAGCCTTGATGGTCTCGTTGCTCGTTTGCTCAAGGTACAAAGTGAATTTGGAAAACAATTAGATTCAATCGCTGATGTGGTTAGTTTTGGCGTAGCGCCGGCATATTTGTATTCATTACTATCTCCCGATCCTGAAAACAATCTGTACACCATTACTGCCATTTCATTTATAGTAGTATGTGGGGCCATTCGACTAGCAAAATTTAACATTTCGCCTTCTCTACCCTATTTTATGGGTTTGCCCATACCTGCAAGTGCACTCTTTTACATCGGTGTAGCGATTGCAATTGAAAAAGGAAGTACTACTTTTAATCATTTTTTCGATGACAAGGTCAATTATTTTATAACTCCGGTCATATTGAGCCTACTCATGGTTAGTTTTAATTTAAAAAATGTTTACCACAAAAGGGATTACTAAAGACTGGCGCGAAAATATTTTCCAATACATAACAGTCGTGGTAGCAATCCTACTTGTAATCCTATTCAAATACGAGGCAATCTCTTACTTTGTAATTGCCTACGTCATCCTTTCAATTATCAATACATTAACAGCGAAAAAGGCAGAAAAGAGCAAAATCTAAGCTTTTATTTGTATTTTTGCATCAGAATAAATTTTTAAAGTTGTCATGGCAATTATTATCACTGATGAGTGTATAAATTGTGGTGCTTGTGAGCCGGAATGTCCTAATAATGCGATTTATGAAGGTGGTATTGAGTGGCGTATGGCTGATGGTACGACCTTAAGAGGTACTTACGAGCTGGGAGATGGAAGTATTATTGATGTAGATGCAAAACAGACACCCATTGAGGATGATTTCTATTATATAGTACCGGATAAATGTACAGAATGTGAAGGATTTCATGAAGAGCCCCAGTGTGCTGCCGTTTGTCCGGTAGATTGTTGTGTGCCAGATCCTGACAGAGTAGAATCAGTGGAGGTGCTACTCGCCCGTAAAGAAAGGTTACATGGTTGATCACAGCGCCTAACTTATCAGTCAATTATTCTGATTTGAATCAGTAATTTATAAAATACATTATTCATGAGCAGATTATTGTTTTTGTTATTTTCATTCACTTTCGTTTTGGTTTCTTGCTCTGAAAAACACGAAGAGCTTCCTATTTATGGATTTAAAAAAGTAGTTGATGGAAAGGAAGTTGAACACACCATAGGCGAAATCCATCATTACAACCAGGATAGTGTATTGATTACCAATAAGGATTTATATAAATATGTTCATGTTGCGGATTTCTTTTTTATGTCTTGCCCTTCTATCTGTCCCAGAGTCACTAAAGAGATGCATAGAATTTATGAAGCATTCAAAGACAATCCTAATGTAAAAATTGTTTCCTTTACTATAGATCCGAAGCGAGATACGCCCAAGGCATTAAAGCTTTATGCTGATAATCTTCAGGTAGATCACGATAAATGGTATTTTCTTTCCGGTGACAAAGATAAAACCTTTGAACTAGCCAACTCCTACTTTGTAGCCGCTTTGGAAGACGAAGAAAGTCCAGGAGGCTTTGACCACTCCGGCAAAATAGTGCTCATTGACAAAGAAGGTCATGTGAGAGCTGTAAGTGAAGGAACGGATCCTGAGTCCACCCCACAAATGATAAAGGATATTAATACATTGCTTTCATCTTATGAGTCAAACCAATAATAAAGATGCATGAGGTATTTTTTTGTCATATTCATTTTTAGTACGGTAGTCAGTTGTAAACTCAATCCATATCCTTATGTACAAGGGCGAAATCTTTATGTTGCGCATTGTCAAAACTGCCATATGGAAGATGGAAAAGGGCTCAACAAACTCATTCCTTCCCTACCTGGTTCTCAATGGATGGGCAATGCAGATATGGTATGTATCATCAAAAATGGCATGATGGATACCTTATGGAACGGTAATGACTTTATGGTCAAGGAAATGCCTTCTTTTTCGGGATTATCACCCACCGAAGTTGCTAATATTGTAAACTTTGTTAATTATGAGTGGAATCCAGACTTTAAAGAATTCTCCATCAAAGAAATACAAGAGAGCCTCAACCAGTGTAAGTAACTAAGCGATTAGTCTTCATAGGAGAATGTATCCCATGGAAAACCTTGAGGTGGCGTAGCAGTTATAGTTAAACTTTCTTTTGACACCGGATGAATAAATGACATTTCCTTACAGTGTAAGCCAATAGATTTGTCAGGTAACGGGTATTTAGCTCCATATTTTAAATCTCCCAGTATAGCACAATGAATCTTGCTGAGCTGTACTCTGATTTGGTGTGGGCGACCTGTAATCGGTTGTACTTCAAGCAAGACCTTCCCGTTCAATTCTCCTTTTTGGACATAATCTAAGATAGCTTCTTTTGCACCGGATTTAGGTGATGAATACGCTTTTACAATATTTTTAGATTCGTCTTTGAGTATATAATGTGTCAGCCTAGCCGCTAGCTCATGGGGTCTATCGTCCACAATGGCCAGATATTTTTTACTTATAGTTTTGTCTTGAAATAACTTGTTCATGCGCGCCAGTGCCTTAGATGTACGCGCAAACACAACCACTCCACTGACCGGCCTATCCAGTCGGTGAACAACACCAAGAAAGACCTCTCCTGGTTTTTCGTACCTGATTTTAATATACTCCTTGACCGCATCAGCTAGAGTGTCGTCACCTGTATTGTCACCATGTACTAGCATGCCGGCCGGTTTATTGACCGCTATGAGATGATTATCTTCATAAATTACCACCAGGTAGGAAAGCAAATGTTTCTTATCATTCATGCTGCAAAGATAGACAATACTTTGTAATTTTAATTTTGATTCATTCCTTCCTTCTTATTCCTTTGATTAGTCCTAATTTTCATCATATTTATCTAATAAAATACCTTGTAAGATGAAGAAATCCATAATTTTGTTGTTGTTTACTTTATGCAGCACCAGTATTTTTTAGCAATAAATCATATACAACATGGATGACCTAACAGAAGTCATCAAATATAAGTTGGGTAGCCACTCGCCTAAAAATAAAATGTATCACTATGCATTTTGGGCGGTGTTATTTTTAATATTATTGCTAACCAATGTTTCCGATGCTTCCTTGCCTCACACCATCATTGTTGTATCCATTTCAGTATTGTTTTACGCAATCATTGCTTATTTTAATTATTTTTATCTCTTTCCAAAGTATCTTAAAGACAGAAATTTTATTTGGCATATTGCTGCCCTACTCCTTGCTTCACTAGTACTTACGCCGATTAAGACCGTCCTGCTTTTCTGGTCTGCAACTGGCAGTGAAGATTTACAAAATAATTATATATCTAACCAATGGGATGCTTTTTTCACTATGTTTATTGCGGGCATAGTCATGACACTATATTTGATAACAAATGACTGGCTTGTACAGCAACGAAATAAAATTGACCTTGAAAGCCAAACGCTACAGTCCGAATTAAAATTTCTAAAATCACAGATCAATCCTCACTTCTTATTCAATACACTTAACAGTCTCTATGCATTGACCTTAAAAAAGTCTGATCTGGCGCCAGAGATTGTCCTCAAGCTGTCAGAAATGATGCGATATATGCTTTACGAATGCAACGAAAAGGAAGTATTGCTTAGCAAGGAGATCAATTATATGGAAAATTACCTTGAGCTGGAAAAGCTCAGATATGGCAATAAAATGCTAATCAATCTGGATATCCATGGCGAAATCAACGGCCAAACCATAGCACCTTTACTACTTATCCCATTTATAGAAAATGCTTTTAAGCATGGATTAAACAACCAAGTGTCGCAAGGATTTGTCAACCTAAGTATGGATGTGGACAGAGATCATCTCATCATGAATATTGAAAATTCAAAAGCACCCTCGCTCCCTAAAACCAGCGGTGTCAAATCAGGAGGTATTGGCCTAATTAATGTGAAAAGAAGGATGGACATCCTATATCCTGAACGATACTTCCTAGACATTAAAGAAAGTCCAAATACATATCATATTGAACTTCAGTTAGATTTAAAAAATAATTGAACCAAAATAAAAATATAAACGAAATGATAAGAACCATTATAGTAGATGACGAACCGCTCGCACTGGAAATCATGGAGACCTACGTCAGTAAAGTGCCTGAATTACAGCTGATACAAAAGTGTGAAAATGCTCTAGAAGCCAATGAAGCCCTTAAAAAAGGAAATGTTGATTTGATGTTTCTAGATATTCAAATGCCACAATTATCAGGCATTGAGTTTTTAAAAACACTCAGAAATCCGCCTTGTGTTGTATTTACTACTGCATATCCGGATTATGCTGTGGAAGGATTTGAACTAGATGCAGTTGATTATCTTCTGAAGCCGATTTCATTTGAAAGATTTCTGAAAGCTGTCAATAAGGTTTCTGACAGGCTTGCAGCCCAAAAAGGTATTAATGACCATTCCACAACTGAAGAATCAGAAGACTTTTTCTTTGTAAAAGCCGATAAAAAACTTATGAAGGTCAATTTCGACGATATACTTTACATTGAAGGACTGAAAGATTATGTAATCATCCGTCAAGAATCTGGTCGTATTGTAACACTTCAAACCATGAAAAGTCTGGAAGAACGTCTTCCTCCAGGTATGTTCATTAGAATCCATCGCTCCTATATTGTAAACCTCAAGAGAATCAACGCTATTGTTGGCAATGTTGTAGAGATTACTGAATCAGGTAAAGTAAAAGAGTTGCCTGTAGGTAAAAACTATAGAGATGAATTGCTTAGCATGATCAATGAGAATAAATTGTGATAACAATCATTATTGCTGATAAGCGTATCCTGAACTATCTTTAGTAAAATCTGTTGGATAAATCGGCGTTAATTATCAAACAGCGGATTTATTATGACTAACCATCAGAACCTCACCACTCTAGGTGCTCTAAAAGCATCAGGATATCGTCCTAAGTCAATCAAAGATGAAATACGGGACAACCTCGTATCAAAGCTTAAATCAGGCGACAAGATTCTAAATAGTATCATTGGATATGATTATACCGTACTGCCAGAACTGGAAAGAGCCATATTGTCTAGGCACAATATCCTTTTACTTGGGCTTAGAGGTCAGGCTAAAACGCGCATAGCACGCCACATGACCGAATTGCTAGATGAGTATATTCCCATTATTGCAGGTTCAGAGCTTAATGATGATCCATTGATGCCGATATCAAGATTTGCCCAAGATCTAATTAAAGGAAATGGAGACGATACGCCTATTGAGTGGATGCATAGATCAGAAAGGTATGTAGAAAAACTGGCTACACCCGATGTGAGTATTGCAGATTTAATTGGCGATGTGGATCCTATAAAGGCCGCCACCTTAAAACTCCCCTACTCTGATGAACGCGTCATTCATTATGGGTTAATTCCTAGGTCGCATAGGTGTATTTTTGTAATCAATGAGTTGCCAGATTTACAAGCTAGAATTCAGGTATCACTATTCAATATATTGCAAGAAGGTGACCTCCAGATAAGGGGATTTAAAATCAGATTGCCTTTAGACATATCTTTTGTATTCACTGCCAATCCTGAAGACTACACTAACCGCGGGAGTATTATAACACCATTGAAGGATAGGATTGAAAGCCAGATTTTAACCCACTATCCGCACAATATCGAAACATCTATGTCTATTACTGCTCAGGAAGCAAGTATTCACCCTACAACTGCAAAAACTGTCAACATTCCATTATTGCATAGACAATTGATAGAGATGATCAGTTTTAATGCCCGTGAAAGCGAATATACAGACCCTAAAAGCGGTGTTTCAGCCCGGTTGAGCATTACAGCACTTGAAAATCTATATTCTACTGCCGAAAGAAGGAGTCTCGTCAATGGTGAAGAGCAGACTACCTCCAGAATATGCGACTTTTCAGGTATTGTGCCGGCCATCACCGGCAAGGTAGAGCTAGTGTATGAGGGCGAACAAGAAGGACCCTACCATGTTGCTATGCACTTAATCTTCTCAAGTGTCAAAGAACTATTTTTGAGTATTTTCCCTAATCCTAATAAATCAACTAAGACCGACAAAGACGAATATGGTGTCATAAAGGCATATTTTTCAGGAGGTAATATTATAGAATTGCTCAATGACGATCCTGATAAGACTTTCCGAAAAAAACTTGATCAGGTAGCTGGGTTGAAAAGACTAGCCGACGATTATCTCCGGCACGACGAGGATGTTTATGCCATGATGGAGCTTATTCTTTTTGGTCTGTCTGAATGTGAAGTCCTAGGCAAAAACGTACTAGATAACAGCATGGAATTTGGAGATCCACTTTCTGACATGCTTAGAAACCTGGACAATTAATGATTTTCATTATCTTATGTCACGCACCTCAGAGGAAGTCATAGCATCTTTAAAAGACAAAATCGAACCTATATTTGCTGACTTGATAGCTAAAACAAGGTATTCCGGAAATCCGGACCAAATGATATTAGTTGCCATCAAGGATACATTAAAGATGGAAGTATGGTTTAAGTACAATGATAGATTCATGATGGTAAAGACCTACCCTATTCTCGCTTACAGTGGCAAATTAGGGCCAAAGCTTCTTGAAGGTGACAAACAAATACCCGAAGGCATTTACAGACTAGAATATCTTAATCCCAATAGCAAGTTTTATCTATCCGCAAAAATCAATTACCCTAATGATTTTGACCAGTTCTATGCTACTCAAGAAGCAAGATTACATCCAGGTTCTGACATATTTATTCATGGCAAGGAACAATCTACAGGCTGTATTGCAATCGGTGATAGTGCAATGGAAGAGGTGTTTTATATGATATATGTACTCGGGATGAACAAGGTAAAAGTCATCATCACGCCTCATGACTTCAGAAAAATACCAGTACCACCAAAGGTCCATCCCGACTGGGTAAATGACTTATATCATCAACTATCAGATGAAATGCAAATATTGAAAAATCATAATCTTTGATTTTTTGAATTTATTCTATACTTCACAAAGATATTATAGACATAAATCATTATGCATAATTCGGTAGTTTTGTCTATTTTTGCAGTTTTATTTGCAAAACGGTAACGTTCCTATTAAATACAACACGATGCACCAGCTTAGCGAACAGGAAATCATAAGAAGAGAAAACCTTCAAAAATTGATAGAAGCAGGATTCAATCCATATCCAAGTGAAACTTTTGAAGTCAATGCAACAACAGCAGAAATAAAAGCCAATTTCAAACCTGAATCCAGCGACTACCAGGAAGTTTCTTTGGCCGGAAGGCTAATGTCCAGAAGAATCATGGGTAAAGCTTCATTTGCTGAATTGCAGGATAGCACAGGCAGAATACAAATCTATGTATCTAGAGATGAAATTTGTCCTGATGAGGATAAAACATTGTATAATGAAGCCTTCA
The DNA here is from genome assembly GCA_001567255.1 of Bacteroidetes bacterium OLB9. Lineage (GTDB taxonomy): Bacteria > Bacteroidota > Bacteroidia > Chitinophagales > Saprospiraceae > OLB9. The sequence goes on from LNBW01000032.1 coordinate 136,303, forward strand.
AAAAATGGTTTGACTTAGGCGACTTTATTGGCATCAAAGGTCGCGCTTTTTATACCCAAGTAGGAGAATGTTCCATTCATGTCACATCGTTGACATTGCTCAGTAAATCGCTAAGACCGCTCCCTGTGGTTAAGAAAGATGATGAAGGCAAGGTGTACGATGCATTCACTGATCCAGAACAGCGATATAGACAGCGTTATGTGGACCTTGTAGTCAATGACCATGTAAAAGATGTATTTGTTAAGCGTTCTATAATGTATAATTCTATCCGTGAGTATCTGAATGTACGAGGTTATCTTGAAGTTGAAACACCTATCCTTCAGCCACTATATGGAGGAGCCGCAGCAAGGCCGTTTACGACCCATCATAACACGCTTGATATGAAACTTTATCTGAGAATAGCTAATGAGCTGTATCTCAAAAGATTAATAGTAGGCGGCTATGATGGAGTTTATGAGTTTAGCAAGGATTTCAGAAATGAAGGAATGAGTCGATTTCACAATCCGGAGTTCACTCAAATAGAACTGTATGTCGCCTATAAAGATTACAACTGGATGATGGATCTAGTAGAAGAAATGGTTGAAAAAGTAGCGATCGACATACATGGCACGACCCAAGTACAAGTAGGTGAAAATATCATTGATTTTAAGCGCCCTTGGAAGAGATACACCATGTACGAAGCAATTCAACACTTTACTGGCATTGACATTAGTGAAATGGATGAAAGCCAACTGAGAGCTACTGCAAAGTCTCTTCATGTACCCGTAGATGAGACAATGGGTAAAGGCAAATTGATAGACGAAATATTTGGTGAAAAATGTGAGGGCAAGTTGATTCAACCTACATTTATCACAGATTACCCTGTGGAAATGTCACCTCTTGCTAAGAAACACAGATCTAAAGAAGGACTTGTAGAGCGCTTCGAAGCCATTTGCAATGGAAAGGAGATATGTAATTCATTTTCTGAGTTAAACGATCCTATTGATCAGAGGCAACGATTTGAAGCTCAATTAGAGTTAGGTAAGCGTGGAGACGAAGAAGCAATGGTACTAGATGAAGATTTTTTTAAGAGCTCTTGAATATGGAATGCCACCGACTGCTGGTCTCGGTATAGGCATGGATCGCCTTGCGATGATTATGACTAATCAGAATTCAATACAAGATGTGCTCTTTTTTCCACAGATGAAGCCGGAGCGTAAAGACCCGTCAGCGCTTTGAGTCTTTTACTAAATATATTAGCTCTATTGCGATTAATTGCCGTATTTGGCCTGATGTCGATATTTATCACTATTTATTTATTGACTACTTTTTTTATACCACACTCCAAAGATAGAGCTCTACGCCTTCGTGAAATGTTCCTGACTTATGTAGGCATCCCGTTGTTGAATATTAAAATTGAAAAGTCTGGCTATCCTGAGATTACTCCTGCTTTATATGTAAGCAATCACCGATCATTTACTGATCCGGTGGTAATTTGCAGATATTTAAAGGCATTTGTAATAGGCAAAGCTGAGGTGGCAGGTTATCCTATCATCAGTAAGGGCGCAGAGCTCACCGGTGTAATTTGGGTTGATAGAGACAGTAAGGCTTCACGTACAGACACGCGGTCCAAGATGATAGAAGTCCTCAAATCCGGATATAATATACTAGTTTATCCCGAAGGTACAGTAGGAACGCATAGGCATACTTTACCCTTTCGCAAAGGGACATTCATGGAAGCAGCAGCTAACAATATCCCTGTAGTACCCATTGCTATAGAGTATGACTCACCAAAAGACTTGTGGATAAAAGAAAAATTTGTACCACAATATTTTTATCAATTTTCAAAATGGCGCACAAATGTAAAAGTTAGATTTGGCACACCATTATTTAGTGATAACGGCGACGAATTACACCAAAAGGCCCACGATTGGATTAATGAACAATTAACTGATATGCAAGAGAATTGGGCAAATCACTTCAAGTAGTACTTTATTTTATTTCTTCAGTTTTATAAACTAAAAAATCGGTTTCGCCTTGCCATGGAAAGGCATCTACCTTTTCCCTATAATACACTCTGATGTTTTTACCTTCCATTTTCTGCATTTGATTAAAAGTAGCCTCGTCTATGACAGAAAAGGTAAACGTACTAGTTTTATTCATGATAGCAGTTCCTGCCAGTTGTAATTCTCCTTCGTAGGTTTTAAAAAGTTTACCAGTTTTAGTAATTTTATACAGCACGCCGGCATGGGAGCCCTCACTAATGGTATAAGTTCTGTAAAAATAATATCCGGTTGCAAACAACAAAAGGCCTAAAAAGGCTATGAGCAGTAATTTCTTTCCAAATGATTTCGCTTTTGTTTTAATATTGTTCAGTTCCATGTATTTATAGAAAAATATACTTTCGTAATAAACAAGGATGTGTTGGAATAAGTTCTGAATTATCCAAAATTATTATTTTCTAACCTAATATTAATTTTAAAAGTCTGGATTACAAGGTTT